>NVWA01000023.1 GCA_002746535.1 Planctomycetota bacterium | reverse complement strand
GAATATTCTTAAAATTACAAAATAATTATTTAAATATTCTTCTATTAAATCTTAATCTAATTCCACGAACGCCCTTACAGGGCTCTTTTGTCTAAACAAATGACCCAGGGTTAAAACCCTGGGCTATATACTGTATGGCTTTCAGCCAAAAGAATAAAGATGATATAATTCAAAGAAGATCTTTTTTACTCCAAATGAAACATCCACCAATTCAATATCAAATAAACTTGAATTATTTAAGCCCAAAACCCATTTGCAATAAATATCAAAATTATTTTTAACAACAAATACACGCACCCGATAATATTGAACCTCAAATTTATTTATATTAAATTGTACGCGAGATCATGTTACAAGGTGTTCTTATCACATCTCATACAACACCCTTTTCAAATCCTAAGATTTTTATTGGCTGAAAGCCATACAGAAGATAGCCCAGGGTTTTAACCTTGGGAAAATTAATAATAAAAATTAGCCCTGTAAGGGCGATACTATTAGTATTGAAATAGGAAGCAGAAACTATTCCATTAAATGGATATACTTATAGCGTTATCAAGAACGCCCTTACAGGGCTCATTTATATATACAACTTACCCAGGGTTAAAACCCTGGGCTATCTTCTGTATGGCTTTCAGCTAAAAAATTACTTCAATCAAAAAGCATTTAGTCAAAATATTTAAGCGCCAAAGAATTACTTCATTGCTCCTGGCACATATCTAAATTTAAAAGCACTATGCTGAACGACCAAACCAAATAAATCGGATTTTTCATCGTACTCGAGGTAACCGTTTGATAATTTGATTTCACCACCTTTTACTTCGCTCCATGTTTTCTTTTCAACATTATAAACTCTTGTATCATTTCCAGTGGGGCCGGTAATTACATAGACATCATGTTTAGCATTGTAGGCAATGCTTTTCCAATGATAACGCACATCTGGTTTTTGTTTATTTTTTTTCATTTCTTTGAGTTTTTCTTTAGAAGGATAAGGAGGTAGCTCCCAACAATTGGGTAATTTTGTAAACGATTTGTCTTTAGGATTAAAAACACTTACATTAACGCCATTTCTAAATATCCATAATCCTCGTTTAGTATCCCACGAAGATCTTGCCCCATATAAGCTAACACCCGTTTTTCCTTTTTTACGCTCAACCTTAGCCCATTTTTGAGTTTTCAAATCAAATTCAGCATAACATTGTGCGCGAGCATCAAAATATAAAAGTTTTTTACCTTCCGGCCAATACTCCATATGACTTTCATAAGGGCTTGCTCTATTACCATTCCAAAACTGACGAATACTACCATCAATACGAGTCCATTTTTTATCCGCAAAGGTAAATTTCCAAGTACTATTGCCATCTAATTTTAATTGGGCAATAGCTTCTTCATTCGTCTTTTTTTTGTTCAAACAAATTTTCCAGTTTGCTCCTGCCATCATGTACATGGCATCTTCTTCTGCTACATATGCCATGCCATCATAGGTGTGCCTAGGGGATGGGGTAGGGTTATCTTTAAAACCAGTTAACAATTTACCACCACCGCCTGATCCACCAGCCCAATTAAACACATCGATGGCTTCAATTTTATTGGTTCCTAAATTCCATTCCATGGAAGTGTTTGAATAATAACCAGGGTTAAGGTTATTTACTTTACAACGAATGCCGGTACGAATGATAATGCTGCCTGCTTTGCTTCTATAAACAGAATCGCAATAGCCATCTGTTTTGCTAAAATAGGTACTGGAACCTCTTTTAAATCTTTTGGGTAATTCACATTTTAAATTAGCATTTACCCAAGTGTTGGGTTTAAACTCAAGAGAGGTTTCCTTTGCTTCTACCTTATCATCTGCAAAAAGTGAACATAATGATATGCTAAAACTGATCGTAATAATAATATTTAAAAAATTCATAATTTATAATCCTTGTTAGTAATTAATTTTTAATTGTTTTTTTTAAAACAGGAACATAACGAAATTTAAATGCTTTATGCTGATAGACTAATCCGCATAAATCTGTTTTTTCATCATATTCAATGTAGCCATTGGGTAACTTAATTTCTCCACCTAAAATTTTCACCCATTTTTTTGTTTTATGATCATAAACATAAGTGTCATTACCAGTGGCCCCGGAAATTATATAAACATCGTGTTTAGAAATGTAGGCAATACTTTTATAGAGATGCCAGGATTTACGACCTTTAGGAATAATCGAAAATTCCTTGGGCAAATCTGGCAAAGCCGAACAACTTTTTAATTTCGGACTAATATATCCTACCTTTTCACCCAATCTAAACACCCAGTGTTCTCTTTTTGAATCCCAGGCTGATCTAGCTCCAAAAGTCCTTACGGGCAATGTATTTTTCAATTTTACCTTCGCCCATTTTTGAGTTTTAATATCGAACTCAGCATAATATTTCCCAGTCCCACTATGAAAGAGTAGCTTCTTACCTCCTGGCCAATATTCAAGATGTTGTTCAAAAGCCTGCACACTGTTTTTATTCCAAAACTGTCTGATATTTCCTTCGATTTGTGTCCATTTATTATCTTTAAAAGAATATTTCCATGTACTATTAGCATCTAAGGCAAATTGTTTCTTTGCTTTCTCATCAGTCATACTGTAACCCGCTTTATGAAAAGCTCCTAACATCAAATACATTACATCTTCGTCAGAATCATACGCTAAACCATCATAAGTATGGCGAGGAGATGGCGTTGGGTTGTCTTTAAATCCTGCTAATAAAGTTCCATTGCCACCAGAASCGCCACCCCAATTAAAAACATCGATCACTTCAATTTTATTAGTTTTTAAATTCCATTCCATGGATGCATTCGAATAATAGCCTGGCTTAAGACCAGCCATTTGACAACGAATACCCGTCCGAACAATGATGCTTCCTGTTTTGCTTCTATAAATAGAATCACAAAAGCCATCCGATTTTTTCCAATAAGTTTTAGAACCTCGCACATACTTAGCCGGCATTTCATATTTTAATTTTGCATCAACCCAAGTATTGGCCTTGATCACAGGAACTTTTGAATCCGCTTCTTTCTTTTCTTCTGCAATTAATACACTTAAAGATAAACAGATGCATATCGTAATAAAGATATCTTTTATCCTCATAGTTCATTCTCCGAGTTAATTGTTTATTTTTATTCGTTTCTTACATTTTTTATAACGGGAACATAACGAAATTTATATGCAACCTTATTCGAGACTAAACCAATCAAGTCCGTTTTTACATCGTATTCAATATATCCATTCGGCAATTTTAGCTCATCACCTAAAACTTGTTCCCACTTTTTTGTTTTGTGATCATAGACATAAGTATCATTACCTGTTTCTCCAGTGACAATAAATACGTCATGCTTGGAAATATACGCAATACTTTTATATCTATGCCAAGATTTTCTACCTTCTTTTACCACAGAAAATTTATCCGGTAATTTCGGCAAGGATGAACAACTTTTCGTTTTTGGATCTATATATCCAACGCTACTTCCCAATCTAAAAACCCAATGTTCTCTTTTTGAATCCCAAGTAGATCTAGCACCGAATGTACCTACAGGTAATCTATTTTTCAATTTAACTTTCGTCCACTTTTGAGTTTTAGTATCAAATTCAGCATAACTTTTTCCATTTCCACCTAAGTACAATATTTTTTTTGCGCTGGGCCAATACTCAAGATGAAGTTCAAAGGGAGATAGACCTTTCCAAAGTTGATTGACATTCCCCTCAATTCGATGCCATTTTCTATCTTTAAAAGTAAACTTCCAAGTACTCTTGGCATCAAGGGCTAATTGTTTTTTGGCTTCTTCCTCTGCTTTAACTCCACCTGTTTTATAGTAAGCACCTAACATTAGATACATAGCATCTTCATCGGAATCATAGGCCATACCATCATAAGTATGCCGAGGCCCAGGAGACGGATTTTCTTTAAAACCAGGTAACAATTTACCCTTACCACCAGATCCACCACCCCAATTAAATACATCAATGACTTCAACTTTATTGGTTGCTAAATTCCATTCCATTTGAGTGTTCGAATAATAACCGGGATAAATCCCTAATTTTTTTGAGATGATTCCCGTACGTATTAAAATTGAACCTGTTTTACTTCTATAAAGCGAATCACAAAATCCATCTGTCGTACTCCAATTTTTTGAATGGTATTTTTCAGGAATGATATAATTCAACTTAGCATCTACCCAAGTATTCGCTTTAATATCAGGAACTTTTAATTCAACATTCTTCTTTTCTTGAGTAAATATTACTGAAGAGAGTAAACACAGCAATACAGATAATTTCAATATTTTCATCATTATCAATAATCCTTTATAAAATATGCTTATTATTTTATGGTAAAGCAATGCTTTCTGTAGCAGCATATACTTTATTCAATCTTACGATTCTTCGATTAACAGCATCAGCGATATATATATTCTGATTACTGACCCCAACAGCTAAAGGCCAACCTAAAGGTATGCTAGGTGTTTTAATCAATGAATCTTCACCAGGACCCTTAGAGTCAATATTACCGTAATGCCCATAGGTACCTATTATATTACCGACATTATCAATGATGGTGAAATTACAACTAGCTACATTCGGATAAAATATTCTTCCCCAACCATCCACTTGAAACATGGGTTGACGACACATACAGCCATCACCAAAATTTCCAGACATTCCACCTATCCCTAAATAAACTTTCAGGGCACCTTCAATCACCGCTTTGGTTTTCTTAGGCGGCAGATGAGCTGGTTGTTGAATTTTCTCATTCTCTTTTGATATCTTTAAGGTTTTCTTTATTC
Organism: Planctomycetota bacterium; assembly: GCA_002746535.1. Lineage (GTDB taxonomy): Bacteria > Planctomycetota. The sequence continues at coordinate 92,027 of NVWA01000023.1, read as the reverse complement.
TACCACTATAGATGGCACCACCTTTAGGACCAAACTTAATAATGCTTCCGGTAAGGTTCTTGTAACCATTATCACTTTCAAAACCTATAGGTGTTTTTGAATCAGGCTTTGTTAATTTGGCACCCATATAAATATTACCTTTGTAATCGAGCTGCAATCCTCCTGGTCTTGCTCCGATCGGTCCAATCACGGCACTATTAAAGCTTTTTGATTTCTTCATATTCTCGTCTTCTTTCATACGCCCAGGATTTTCTGGCTTACCATCCGGCCCAAAAATAGCAACAGCGTATCGAGCCCACTCATACATCTGGGAAGAAAATACTCGACCATTTTTATCAGCTGCAATTCCAACGGTACAATACCCCGCACCTTTACGACCGTAAACACTACCTAAAGCGTTGGACGCCTTCTCTTTATTAGCTACAGGAATAGGTTTAAAATTTTTGTCAAAACGGCGTATAGGGCCAGAATAATTTTCTCCCGTTTGAATATACCAGTTACCATCAAGACCAACCGTCATATCAACGCCATTACCGAATGGTAGCTTCCCCGCTTTACCACTAAGTCCATTGATAACCCCAATGCCAGAATAACCATCGTTATAAACAATATCATCTGTTTCAGGATGAACAGCCAATCGTGTTTTTAAAATCAATCCTGTGCGAAGCTTGTCAATTAAATCAAATTCTTTTTTGAATTGATTCCCCTGATCAATTAACTTATAAATATAACTCAATTTACGCTCACTGGTGCTTGCAAAACCAACCCATAAAATGGCAGGAGTTACCGAATCATCAAGGGCCATACAATTGTTAAAACCACTGTGTCTATATATTGGCGGCGGAGTATATTCAAACACAGGTTTAGCACCTGCTTTCCATGAAGAATATTTAATGATCTTTCGGTCAGCATAATAATGGCTACGCCCAGCACCACCATGACGCTGTTGAAGATAATCTATATAGATGTCACCCGTTTTGCGATTACAAAGAATTTGATAAGGTTTAGCTGCTTTGCCGGCTACACTCGTCATCACATCAAAAGTAGCAATCGTCTTGCCTGAGGAATCAATCACATGACATTTTCCTGTACCACAATTAAATATAATTAAATTACCTACTGCATCAAAATCCGCAGCACCAGCTTCAGCTGGTTTATCCCCTTTGGGCAAATCAATCCATTGTTTAAATAGCGTCCCTGTTTCTGATGATTTTTTATAGATACGTCCCATGGGAAAGTTATCATAAAACGTTTTCTTCTTTTTATCAAAGCCACTAAAACCAGAAAGAAACATATTTTTACCATCAGGGGATGAAATAATACATCTTGTACCACGAGTTTGCCTCCAGTTCCAACGGGCATTGGCTATAAATTTTTGAAAGAAATATGATCCAACACAAGCACCCTTTCCATTAATCCTAGCTAGGTTAACATTCCCATCAGAAATGGTAAGAATTCCATTAACATCGACCCTTGGTAATAATTTACCGATACTCCCACTATAAAACTCAGGCCAAGTACCATAGTAATTTCGAGGGTAGTAATAACCACCAGGCACATCAAACACATATACTTTTTTCTTCCAACCAACATAAGTATTAAAACCCTTCCATTCTTCTTTTTTTAAATTTGCCGGCATGGGCATAATAGTTTTGATATATTTCCCATCACGATCAAACTCCTGCATCAAGCGACTATGACCACGATGTTCATGAACTATAGAGCTATAAACATATAATTTCCCCGTCTTATCGGTCGCCAAACCATGCAGGTCACCAATCCATTCTTTTTTTTCATCAAGAAATCCATCTAACTTCACATGCATTCCAAGTCTTACCCTCACTTGAAAAGGACCACCTTCAGCCTTTTTGCCAAAATCAGTCATCCCATCCCAAATGAGTCTTTGCTTGAAACCAACTATTAATGGACTAGGTGGATTTTTCTTTCCACCTAATACGCCTGCAGCTAAATGCTTAATGACTTTTTCTTTTGAATTTAAAACAGAAACTTCAACATCGGTCGCAGCAGATACCTCAAAAGAAATTTCATATTTTTCATTCACTTTCTTTACTTGCGGCATCGTAGTAAAAGCAACCGAATCCTTTTTATCGTCACCTGAAAAAATATTGACTGAACACAGCATTAGAAAATAGAATAATCCCATTAAAATAAATTCATTCTTCATTTTTATCTCCACAATATTTTTAATTTCTGAATTATTTAGTGACGGGTTCAACTTTTAAATCTGTTAATTTCAAAGTTTTAGGATCAAGATTTAAAACGGCATACCTATTAAGAATCAATAGTTTTCTTTTACTATCATAATTCAAATAGGTCCAAGAAAATGGCTTTCTGGCTTTTGGTATAAACTGTTTGATCTCAGGTTTTTTCCATTTTTTCTCTTTAGGAAAATAAAGGAAAAGACCTTTCTCCGTTCGTACGGCATAACAATCCATGTGATCAACGTAGGCAATGCCCGCTTTAATTTTTCCTTCTACGGCACCTTTTAAAGGTATTTGTACAAATGCATCAGTAGCAACATCGTAATATCGCAGGTTGACCATTTTATGAGCTTCCGTTTCAGTCTTCCCCTTTCGCAATCTTGCCGCACTATTAAATATTAAGATTCGTTTTCTAATGGGATCAACAGTGGAATGACACCCCTTACTTCCACTGTTGAGAGGTCTTCCTGTATGTTTCTTCAAGCCTGTCCATTTGTTAGTTTTGAGATCGTATTTCCACAATGACCATACTTGTATTAAATATAGAGAATTATCACCAAGCATTGGACGCAACAATGTATCATAAGGTTCTTTACGTTTTACTCCCGGGTAATCTAATTCTTTCCATTTTTTTGTTTCAACGTCATATTCCCAAAAAGTATATACGCCAGTGCCTCCATTAATTTTAAATTTTGGATGAGCATTTGGAACGCCAGCATTGGCTCCATTAATTAAATAAAATTTACCGCTATCATTACTATAACAAATACCATTGTAGGTATGTCGAGGACAAGGAGTAGGCTCCGTTTTATTTTCGTCTAAAGGATAAGAACATTTTTTAGGGTCTGTACTTCGCGCACCACCTTGCCAATTATTTCGCTTGATTAAAGTTAGCTCTGTTGTGATAGGATTAAATCCATACATACTTTCAGAGTAATTATTGGGAGTAGATTTCCCGGCAGGGGCTGTTGTATAGCCATCCAATGATAGAACTAAGCCAAGCTTTTCGCAGTAAACTTCACTACCAAAACTATTAATCCCTTTATGTCGCCCTTTATTCCATATCTCAGGAATAACAACTTTTGTCTTTGCCAAAGCAACCCATTGATTGGCAGGAAACTTTTTTTCTTTTTCATCTTCAGCAAACAATGAAGAGTTTAATAAAATAGCAATACATGGAAATAATAATAATCGGTTTAGTTTCATCTTAAAACTTTCTTTTAAAAAGATTAACGTAGATTTACTTCAACTAATTTTGTAGAAATAATAATTTTTCCAGGTAATAATTGTGGTTGCTTCATACGAGCAAATAAACGTCGAACTGCTGTTGCGCCCATTTCTTTTTTGCTCCATAAGATATTAGCTGAAACACCTTCATTAAGCCCTTCTTCAAAACCCCATAATACAATACCTAATTTTTTATTTTTTTTGAAATAGGGATGAAATGATTCCCATAGTTCCATATGTGGCACAATAACGGCATCCATTTTTTCTGGCAATAAGGCTTTAGTCATGGTGGGAATATTAAAAAAATCGATATCAATAATTAACGGAGCTTGAGAATCCTTTTGGCAATTCAATAAATAGGAAGCTAATCTTTTTTCACTATTACCTTCACGCTTCTGTTCTCTTAAACTTTTCGAACAATCAAAATAAGCGATTTTTCGATAGCCCTTATCATATAAGTATGAATATGATTTTTCTATGCCCATATAATCATCTTGTATCACACGATCAATCTCATCACTTTTACCGGCACTATGAATTTGTAAAACCGGTAAACCTCTTTTTTGTATTTTTTTAATAAAGGCATCATCCGTAATATCACAAATAACCCCTCCGGCTGTTTTTAACAAATCATCTATCTTAGAAATTTTTCTATCCAAATCCGGCAAAGAACAAATAAGAATCATTTGCCCTTGTTTGGCACATTCCATTCTTGCACCAGCCCATAAATCTAAATGCTCTCGATCATCTGACATTTCCTCTTCAGAAAAGCCATGGATAAATAAAATAGGACCCACTCTAGATTTTTTAGTAACTGAAGAAATTAAAAACGGAACCATATAACCTTTTTTTGATTCTGCCTGCAAAAGGTTTTCTTCAATCAATTGTTTCATGGCACGCCTAACAGTTACTCGAGAGACTTCTAGTAATTCAGACATTTCTCTCTCGGATGGAATCAAAGCACCTGGCTTATAAAGACCGCTTCCTATCTTTTCTTTAATGAAGGCTTGTACTTTTTGGGTTAGGTTTTGTTTTAGGATCATAGTCTTATCTGGTATTACTTTATTGGTATCATAATTTAAAGATTTAAGAAGACAAGAAGTACAAGTACATTTTTTGTGGTTATTTTTGTAAATAAAATCAGATAGCACTATTGTTATAGTGCTTTAAGACAATAACGTCAGATTCATGCCAGCTTAGACTGTAGTGATATCAGTCATATTTGTAAAAATAATACTAAAATCTGGGACTGTCAGCAGCCTTGCTGACAAATTAAATCGAAGATTTAATATCTTACAGCTACCATATGCATTGATTATACTTGCAACACTACTCTGATTTGTGATTAGCAAGGCTGCTAACAGTCCCAGAATTATTTTTTAAAAAGCTCTTTGTCTATATTCTTAAATGATTTAAATTCTAGAGCATTACCACTTGGATCAAGAAAGAAAAGAGTAGCTTGCTCACCAATCTCACCTTCAAAACGGATATAAGGCTTAACGACAAATTCCATTTCCATCGCTTCTAATTTTGCAGCAAGGGATTTCCAATCATCCATGCTTAGTACAACACCAAAATGAGGAACTGGCACATAATGCGAATCTACCGGATTTGTGCACTGCTGACTCTTACCATCCTTTTCCATATTATCATTGAGGTGAACAACAAGCTGATGACCATAAAAATTATAATCAACCCAAAACTCATCACTACGGCCTTCTTCAAGCCCTAATTTATTTCCATAAAATTCACGCGCTTCTGCAATATCTCTTACCGGTATAGCAAGGTGAAAAGGATTTGATTTCATAGATTTACCCTATTAACAAAAATTATTTTTTATATCGATACACTAACATACGGGCCTGTTTGTTATCACTGTCACCTGCCATGTAGTAAAAACAAGCATTGAGTCCTGGATGATAGAAACCATGAATTAATTTATAAGCCGATCGAAAATTGTCAGGAAACTTAATTTCTTTCTCTTCCCATTTTCCACTTTCGCAGATGTAAATATGTAGTTTATAAATATTTTTAATCTTGTAAAATACAATTACAGCATCATTCGTTTTATCATAAAAAGTCGAACCCTTGACACAAGTAGGCAAGTATTTAGGTTGATTCTCAGACTTTGGTGTTTCCCAGGAATCCTTTTCAAGGTTATAAGCCCAGAAACCATTACCTTTAAAAATCAACATGCGATTACGCTTAGTATCTAAACAACCATTCATATCATATGTAATTTTATGCTTCGAACTTGGGCTAACGTTACTCCATTCATTTTTAGCAGGATCAAAATAAACAACTTTTCCACCATACAAATAAAAGATTTTCTTTTTCGAAGGAATATATTCAAGGACCCCCATAAAAGAAGAGCTCATACCACCTTTTCTCATTACTTTTTTATTCTCAACATAACTTCTCTCCCATGTCCCCTTTGTCACATTATAGTATATAGGATGTCTAGCGTTATTATTCAATTTCCCAACTGCATACGCTTTCAATTTATCTTTTGGAATTCCAAGCCATTCACCTCTTTGTGGCAAGGCCTTGGTCCACCAAGGTGAACAACGATACGTCAACATGAACCGCCCAGTATCTGGCAAATAGGTCAAGTTATTGTATGCATGGGAACAAAACGATACGGGATTAGCGATACCATCAAGAGTAACCTCAAATCCATGCTCATCCAATTTTAATTTAGTTTTTTTACTCGTCCCTGGATATAAGCAAATCCATTTATTTCCGTTCACATCATAAGCCCAAAGATCATCCATAAAATGTCCATTCGGTTTCATATAACCATGTCTCCCGGTTCCAACAAAAAAAGCGACATTAACATTTTCAGCAAAAGTCATTTTAGGTGCCCAAGCTCGCCCGCGAGCCACACCCCACTTCGGATCAGCCACCGGCTTACCTAGGTTTAACCATGAATGGTCTCCCATAGCTTCAATCTTTTTTATATGCGCCCCTGGCTTCTTAGCTAAAGTTTCGAGGGGACCCTTTACGACAAGCTCTTTTTTCCCTTCGGCACTTAAGCACCCATAAAAAAACAGCAGACTTAAAACCAGAACACAATATTTAACAAACATACATTACTCCTTTATTTTGATTTCTTTTTATAACGCCAGACAAACATCTGACCATTGTCTCTACTGTCATTAGCTGCATGATAAAGATGCACATTTAAATCGGGTAGATAGCAAGCCGTCCATCTCGGGTTATTCAGGGCTTTTGTTTTAGGAGGTAGAGGAACAACATTTTTAGACCAGACATTTGTTTCAGGATCATAAACATGAATTCCTAGAGGATCCTTTTTTTCTTTATTATCCCTGAAGTATGACTTAAGACAAACTACCAGCACTTTATTCTGTGTATCAAAAGTCACGGAAGCACTGTTTCCAGCTCCATACCTTGCCGAACCGATTGTAGCAGGGGCATTTTTACCTTTATGCTGCGTCCAACTTTTAGCCTGAATAGAATAACTCCAGAGTTCTGGGCCCCTGAGAACATATATAAGTTTCTTAAAAGGATCAAAACACGAAATAGAATCCCCCTTGGCCATATGCTTTGGTAAGCCCTTCGCTTCTACCTTTTCCCAGCTGCTGTTTTTGTATTCATAAAACCAGACTCCGCTTTTGTACAAATAAAATGTCTTTTTCAATGAGGGAATATATTCCAGTATCCCTGAAAAACGTCTTGGTCCTGGACCTTTACCTGCTACAAAACGCCTTTCCCATTTCCCTGTATTCATATCATAAAAAATTGGATGCTTTGTATTCATATTTAATTTTCCAGCTTTAGTAATCCCAGATTTTTCACCTGGCTTCATGCCTAGCCATTTGGCTCTCTGGGGTATCACTTTTTTCCACCATGGACATGCCGTATAAATTATCATGTATTTATTCAAGTCTGGATTAAAAGTCAAATTATGATAACCATGAGAAAGATAACTAACGGGTATACTTTCACCCTTAGCATTGACTTCAAAATTATTTTTATCCAGTTTTAATTTAAGCGTTTTAGCATTGGCACCGGGATAAAGACAAATCCACTTATGTCCCTGAACATCATAGGCCCAGAGGTCATCCATGTAGTGTCCATCTGGTTTTACAAAACCATGCACTCCTGTTGCACAGAGAATTACAGCTTTCACCTTTTCTGAGTAAACCATTTTAGGTGTCCAGGCACGACCACGAGCCGTACCCCATTTAGGATCAGCACCTGGTTTCCCTAAGTTAAGCCACGTCTCATCGGCTAAAGCTTCAATTTTTTTTATATGAGGTCCTGGTTCTTTTGCCAACGTTTCAAGAGGACCTTTCACCACATATTTAATTTTTGATGATTCGTCTTTTTTATTCTCTGCGTGCAATGTTGTCATAAATATCAAAGACAACATTACCATTAATAACTTTTTTTTCATAAAACACTCCTTTATATTTGTAATAGATATTGAATAACTATATGGCAGGTTTACTACTATGTCTGAACTACAAACAACTGATTTAGAAAACTAATTATTTAATACTAATTCTGCTTGAATTAATATTGTTCTCGACTCTAATTCGGGCGTTAATATTTTTTCGTGAAGTCTTTTAACCGCTTCTTCACCCATCTTCTTTTTATTCCAATTGATATAACCGATTTCGTTTTCTATGGGTTTATCATTATATTTTCCCCAAATGATAACAGGCATCTTTGAATTTTCTTCCGTTAATACTCTACTCACCTTTTGCGCAATCTCACGGTGAGGAACGATTAAAGCATCCATATTTTGTTCAAGCAATTCTTTCATACCACTTTCAGCATCTAAACTAGATAAATCCATATTTGCTATAATAGGTTGCAAACCATTTTGATCACAACCCATCAAGTAACCTGACTTTCGTCTAAGACTATTGCCAGCCAAACTTACTTCGAGTAGTTTTTTAGAAGAATCTAAATAACCAATTTTACGATAACCTTGATTGTAAAAGTATTCAACTGATTGCAGGATACCACCCATATCATCTTGGGAAACTCTATCAAAGTTAGGAGCAAAGCCATCGTTGTGAAACTGAACAACCGGGATACCCGCTAATTCAATTGTATTTAAAAATGAATCCTCAGGATGATCAACCAATATACCGCCTGCTATTTTTTTTAATTCATTGAGTTTACTTTCATTTAATTCTTCAGGGCCAACCGGATAAATTAAAATACTACGGCCACATTTTACTGATTCTGTACGAGCACCTTTGAAAATTTGCAAGTGATCTTTATCAGATAAAAACTCATTATTTTCATACGCATGTAATAGAAGAATTGCTGTTGCTTTGTTTGTAGATATTTCAAGACTAGGTAACCGATAACCTCTGTTATGTACTCTTTCTAAAAAACCATTATCCACTAATCGTTCTAATCCTCGGCGAACAGTCACACGCGAGACACTTAAATCTTCACATAAAATTCTTTCGGCTGCGACAAAACCACCTGGTTTTAACAGACCACCTTCTATTTGATAACGGATCTTATCTTCCACCATTTGGGTTAGATTCGTCTTAGCTAAATTTTGATTGTTCATTGTTTTCTCGTTTTTATATATGATACATTTATAATACAATTTAATATTTTTACATGCTATTTTTAATACATAATCTAATTATTATAAAGATTGTATCATATATAATTTTCTATTTAATAATTATATGGCTATAAATGTCCTTTATTAGTGTACATTAAAAATATTTTAAATTTAGTAGTAGAATTGTATTAGATTTTTTTTATGATCCGAAAGCACTGTTATCCTCGACCTATCCCTACCAAAATCTATCGATACCATTTAAGTATTAAACCTTCTAACTGGAGAAAAAAATGCGAGCCATCATATTTATTTCATTATTACTAACCACCTTAAGCCTATCTAGCCAAGACAAAAAAACAGAGAACCCCCTAGCCAACCTACCAACAAAACCTAACGACGCTCATCTAGCAAAAATAAAAGCGCTAGGTGATAATGAATGGGTAATCCTGGGTCAGGCAGCAGCTTGCGATCGTTTTCCAAGAAAGAAACTTGCACGGGGCCGAGCCTGGGCATCCAAAATGGCTTATGCAAAAAAACTAAGTGGCGCTTTTTTTTGTGGGACCGGACAGCATGGTGCTACACCTGAAGGCTACTACATGGACGATCTATGGTTTTATGACGCCAATGCCCATAAGTGGGTTTGTTTATATCCCGGGGCCACAAAAGAAACACAGTTAAAACTAGATGAACATGGTTTTGAAGTGACCCTTGATGGAAAACAAAATCCTGTTTCCTATCTTTCGCATGCCTATTCAAATGTTACGTATGTTTCTCATCTAAACCGCTATATGATCATTCATCGCCCATGCCCTTGGTGGTCGAAAGCTCTGCCAAAAAGAATTAAATGGCTTCAAATTCCCGATGGGGCAAAAATCAGTTATAATTATGGTAAACTAAATAGAAATACCCGCCATCCGATCTACTGGGATGTAAATAAAAATAGCTGGGAAAGAGATTTTGTAAAAGAACCAGGTGGACCTGAAAAAAGCTTTTGCGGAGTCATTGAATATATCCCTTCAAAAAATACTGTTTTGAGTATTTACTACGGGAAGACTTTCCTCTATGATTTCGCCAACAAAAAATGGAATTCAACTGGAGCCAAAAAAGGGCCTAGTGGATTTGACGCAAACTCCTGCTACGATTCAAAACGAGAAAGAGTATATGTTGCTCAAGGAAATTATTTCAAGTGTTTCGATTTAAAGACAAATACTTGGCATGATTTGAAAACCGAAGGGCAACCTTCATACCTTGGAAATACCAATGGAACATTCCTGCATTATGATTCAGCCAATGATGTCCTTCTCTGGAAAGGTGGCCATGGACCCATCTTCATTTACGATCCAACATCAAAAACATGGAGTAACATGGGGAATTCAAGACCAAATTACCCCATCAAAAGAGCTTATCTTTCCTACATGGGCAATCATGCCTTTTATAATCAGGAGTTGAACGCTCATTTTCTTTATCTTGCAGGGGATAGCGGAAATACAGATTCGAACTGGCTGGCCTATCGCTATAAAAGGGTCTCTTCCGAAAAAACATCGGAAACAAAAGGCAAGGTTCCTAAACCTGCAGCCCGTGGTCAGGAAGTGGAAGGACTTCAACTTTCTTTGTTAAATATTCAGACAGAGTTTAAGAAAGGTTCTTCCTGGCGTCTTGACTATCAATTATTTAATAAGGGGAATAAGCCTGTAGCTTTGGATTACCGAGATGGAGACAGCTATTTAGAAATTGATGGCCCAAGTGGACCAGTTTGGCCCCCTAACAGAGTTGAAAAAGATGCATCGAAAGAACTAGGTTCTGAAATTGAGAGAAAATTTAAAAATAAGAAAACAAAGCGAGATTATTTATCTGTCCCAAATGGAAATCTTGCCACCTGGGGAAAACGTGGATTAACATTTATTCATCCAAGAGAAACGGGATTATTAATTGTGCATCCTGGAAAAAAAGTGCCCGGTACCGAAATAAAATGGCCAGACTTCCCTGCCGGAAAATATAAAGTTCGTTGGGTTTATCTGAACAAAAGTACGGATGATGCAGCCACCTTTAAATTAAAAGAAAAAGAATGGATTGGTTTGATAAAATCAAATACCATTGAAATAAATGTGATTGAATAATTAAATAAAGAATGGTTGTTGTTATTTTGAAAATTTTAAAATTAAATTAATTAATTTTATTACAGGGGAATTCTATGAAACAAAATTTGAAGATAACATTATTATTAGAATTATTTTTGTTTATGCTTCAATCTTTGGTATTCTGCCAAGAAAAAAAAGAGGATGTCTTTATAAATAAATCTAAAGTAACGGTCAATTCTCTCCACCATTTGCCAACTAAACCTGGCCCTCATATTAAAAAAATTAAAGCCATGGGTAACAATACATGGCTGAATATTGGTCAAGCAAAAGCTGATCCGAAATGGGGCACGGCACGAGGTCGTGGGTATTCTACTAAAATGGCCTATTCCGGTAATCTTGAAGCTGCTTTTTTTTGTGGTACTGGCGTCCACGGTGCTAGGGTTACTTCTGTAGATAAAACAAGTCAACATCACATGGATGATTTATGGGCTTATGATGTAAATAATCATGAATGGGTCTGTTTATATCCAGGTGCAAATGTTAAAACATTAGATCTTAAACTAAATGAACATGGTTTTGAAGTAACCAAAGAAGAGGAGTCTCAACCAGTGGCTTATTTATCACATGCCTATAATCAAGTGACCTTCATACCGGATACTAATCAATATATGATTCTCTATCGTCCTAACCCATGGTGGACAAAAAATCTTCCTCAACGAGAAAAATGGCTTGAAAGAAAAAAACGAGGCTCCAATGATTTTGGCAAATTAAACATTAGCACAAGACACCCTATATTTTATAATGTGAAAGAAGCGAAGTGGGAGCGTCGATTTATCAAAAGCCAAACAGAAGGCAAAGACATTGCGCCACCTGGAATGGGCGTTCTAGAATACATCCCTAAAATGAAAAAATTAGTTTACATAGCTCAAGGTAGTGTTGTATATTTTGATCCATTTAAAAACGAATGGTTTAAACCAAAAATTAAGCGTATAAGTTATGCTTATGATTCGGTTGGTTGTTATGATAGTAAGCGTGAACGAATATATATTGCTAAAGGTACCTTTTTTGGTTATTTTGATTTAAAATTGGAGGTTTGGGTAAAAGTTAAAGGCAAGAATCAAAAAGAACAGTTTAAGTCAAAACCAATGACATTCGATACGGCAAGTGGCGTAATAATTTTTTTCACAGGAAAGACACTTATAATCTATAATCCAGATAGCAATAAATGGACTCAAGGTGCAACCCATTTTCCTGGTAAAAAGAGATGGGCGCGCAACCCGCATACTAGCTTTTATAGTAAAAAATACAATGTTCACTATTTTTACGCGGCTCAATCAGCGAACGCTAGATGGAATTCTGGAGCATTTTGGCAAGTTTACCGATACAAAAATAAAAAAGATATGCACGTTAACTTAAAATGAAAACAAAGGCCTTAAAAATTATGTGCTATAATATACTTATCGATGGTCCAGATCAAGGAGCCCCAGGTATTTATTGTGCCGGGAATCGTTGGGATCTCATTGCAGATGTTATACGGAAACATGACCCTGATATTTTATGCATGCAAGAAGGTGGCCGACAGTGATTTTTGGCAACAGCTTGCCACTAACAATGAGTAATAATCTTTTGTTAATCTAAATGGTGTTTTCAGGCCGTCTAGCCGAAAGGTCGCTGAAGTTAAGAAGAAACCTGGAAGCGGCATCGAACGTACTTTTAAAAAGAAAAAATCTAGTCGCAACTTTACTGGGGTTGCAGGCAATGAATCTAAAAATTGGATTGGCGACGGACGCATAGGAGTACACCCAGGTTAAAAAAAAAATCCACAAAAATTTCTTGGCCTGTTTTCGAACCAGTATAATACACACTTCGTTGGGTAATACATAATGCCAGTGACGATGATACCGCCAAATTTAAACGCAAAGGAAAAGAATGGGTAGGCACATCAAAATCCAACCCCATTAAAGTTATCGTTACTGAGTAATTACGATTCACTGCATTGATAATGATCACTGCCATTTTATCTTCACAAAATAAATATCTAGCGAGGATGCCCCTTTGTGGGCATCCCTACGAAAATGAAACTAATATATTTTAAGGGACAGATCTTAAAGACTATAAATAAGCTTTTAAAAACAATTCTCTCATCAATAAATAATATTTTTGATCAGCACTGATCTCTATTGCTGTTGAGATAATAAATCAGATTCTTTGTATCTTTCATTAAACTAGACTTAAAAAATAACACATCCTTTTTCAACCATTCGCTCTCAGGGTCGATGCCATCATTAATATTGTCCACTATTAATATTAACTCTTTCACCTTATCCATTAATAAAGCGGAAGAAGGCAATACATTGTTTTCTTCAATCATAATTTTAATCCTTTTAAATAAGTAGTAGAAAACATTACATCACATTAGTAAGGTGGTAAAATTAATTTTTCTGACATTTAAATTTTAACTAAACTTAAAATTACTTTTTGAAAATTTAATGAACACTAAAATACAATGCAATTACGATTTCTCATTTTAAAATCCACATTCTTTTTTGTTAATAAAAATTATCTTAAGAGTAACGTTTCATTAATTCGCCCTAACCATATAGATGCCGTCAAAAAGTTTAAGTTTCGATATTTATTACAAAATTAATTTATTTTTCTGCTGGATTTCATTTAGAAAAGAACATGAAACATAATTATTATCAATCAGAACTTAATAAATATCCGTAAGTGTAAAAATAATTAAAGCCCAGCCACCCTAAAAACTCCAGGAATATTTTATAAATATTACGTAATGCCGAGACACGGTCTTGCCTCTATCCGACTGTCTGTTTTCAGTTCTTCTCGTAAAGAAGTAAACATTTAATGTTTTACCAAGATTTTGCCTATTCTACATTTGACTATTGCGAATCACTCCTATAATGACACAGTTATATATCAGATAGGATATCAATAATATGTCTATTGTTTTGAACACATCTACTAAACGACCTTCATCTGTTCTTCAAACTTTGTTAAGGACAATGATTTTTTCAGGTGATTTAGTCGTTGGCGAACTACTTCCCAGCGTTAGAGAACTCAGCATTGAATATAAACTTGCACCCAAAACAGTTAATCGAGCCATGAAGTCATTAGAGTCCGAAGGTCTCATCAGTATAGAACCTAGAATTGGCTCAAGGGTTTTATCAACGACAAATAATTCTATCAAGGGTCGTCCAGTAGCTTTCATATTAGATAGCAATGAATTAACGATTGACTCCCCTTTGCACTTTGCCTTACGGTCTTTGTTAGAAAAAAAATTAGCCGAAAAGTCTTGTCCTGTTTTGTGTATATTTAGTCTTAAAATGTCTATCGATGAAATCGTCGAGCAACTAAAAATGGCGCGAGTATGGGGCGTGATTTTAGATACTGTTAATCTAGATTTACTTAAACGCATTAAAGAGATTGGGATCCCAGCGGTGATGATGGATGCTTGGGTAGAGGATGCGCCTTTTGATGTTGTTTTGCAAGATAATTACCAAGGTGGCTACAAAGCAGCAGACTATCTTATTAAAAAAGGGTTTAAAAATATTGCTTGGCTAGGACCCATTAAACAATCTGCTATTAGTCGAGAACGTTTTGGAGGTGCTAGTTCCGCCTTAGCGAGCAATGGTTCATGTTTACAACCAAATATGTGTTATGAATGCCACCCCTATCATGCAACAGATACAGTCAAGAAATTACTTACAAAAAAAAATAGACCTGATGCTATTATTTCCATGTGGCATGAAACTTCAATCACAGTAGCCAGAGTTGCCAAAGAATTAAATATCAAAATTGGTACTGACATTCATATGATTGGTTGGACCACAGAAGATCGCTATGAGCTATTTTCCAATGCATTTAAACCAAATGAAATACCACCTACTATTATTTGGCAACCAGAGGACATGGCAGTCGCAACAATAAGTCGTCTAACCGAACATTCAAACAACAAAGATTTGCCCACGCAAAGAATTTTAATGGGAACAAAAATAAAACATCCAAAAAATTAAAAAGGAGTACAGAAAATGAAACATACGGTTTTAACATTAGTAATCTTGACGCTCATCTCATCCTATGCGATAACGCAAGAAACTAACAGCACACTTTACAAAGACAATCCGGAAATCATCAAATTGATCAAAGCCATCAAACCTGGTGAAATGATTCAGTTACCAAAATTTGATATTGCTCCTGCCGAAGCATTAAAATATCATCCCACTTTCAAAAATGGTCCTGGCGTTAGAGACTATTGCAATAAAATTGTCTATGCGCCCGATAGAAAATCAGGGATGTACTGTGGTGCCAATCATGGTGTACCCCATCGCCTCAATGATGTTTGGGAATTTCATCTGGGTAGCAATACATGGAATTTAATTTGCCCACCAGGTAAGAATGCTACAAAATTACGTGGACATGCTAACAAATTAAAAAAGAATCCTGAAGACAAGGAGTCGATGGAGAAAATAAAAGTTTGGTACACAGGTGTAGTAATGAAAGATGGCTATTTACAAGATAAAGCCAATGGTGGCCCTGTCAGACCATGGCATACTTGGGACGGTATCACTTATGATGTAAGAGCAAAAACTCTTTATTGGAATGTATTAGATACACAAAACTTCACTGGTAAAAACCAAAAAAATAATATTCATCAAAAGAAAATTCGAACATTTGCGAAATACAGCAATCAAGACAGTAACGAACTCATCAAAAGACTTAAGCCAGCCAGCTCCATGTATATTTACGATCCAGAAAAAAAGCGTTGGAAACGTCAACAAGGTGAAGGACCTTTCCCTTTGATGCGCTCAATGGGTGGCACGATTCATTATATACCTGACATTGATAAAACAATTTTTTACATATGTGCAGGAAATATGCCCGGAGGTTATACCGAAGGCATGTGGACATATGACTCTAAAACTAATAAGTGGGAGAACCTTATAGTAGGTTCAAAAGTCAGAAATTTAGTACACAAAGATAAAGTTGCCCCTGGCGAAGAATTACAAGTCGCTTATAGTTCAGTTGATAAGAAATTAGTTGCTGTTCAAAAAAATAGCACGTTCATTTATGACTTCAAAACCAATACATGGTCCCGAGGTGCCCAAAGAGAATCTTTTGGCCATGATGCAAAAAGTACTTTTGATTATGACAGTAGCACTGATCAATTTTTACTGTTAGCTCGCAAGGGAACAAACCAATGGGCAAAATCATTATTAGCCATGTACTCTTATGACATCAAAACAAACAAGTGGCAAAAAACAGAAATGCCTTTATTAAAAGACAATACCGGCGCCAAATGGAAACAATTTGGAAATTGCTATGCAGGCTACTATGAACCAACGCATCAAGTATTTGTTTTATACGGGAAATCGAAAAGCGGTGTCATGGTTTATCGACATAAAAAATAATACCTGGGAGCGCCGGCAGCTTGCCGGCTTTAAACTTCTTCATCAATAAAATTAAATAAATTATTAAAAAAACTATCGACGTATTTTTTCAAAAATTAAAACACTATATACAATCAATTTCTTCACAAAAAGACATCAGCAATTTAAGCCGGCAAGCTGCCGGCGCTCCCAGAGATATATTTTATTTTGATAATACCGACTACTCTATTTCGAATTTTTAAACGTTAGAAACTCATTTACAACATATTTCAATTTTACACTTAAAATATTTTCATTGCCTATATCAGCAATGAATAATCGACGATCGCTATGAGTGGCTACAAAACATGGGTGAAATAAGCCGACTTCATCACCACCTAAAGGTTCTTTACTGTTTTTACCTTTAGAATCTTCATTACCGTATTGTCCAATTTTTAAAATTAAATTACCGGCTGAGTCTAAAACAGCGACACTATACTGCATTGGCTCTGGCACAAAAGATCTTGCAAAATAATCTAATTTAAATCTAACAAACCAGCAGGCGCAACCAGTGCTCTTACCATTAAATCCACCAAAGCCAACACCGCCATACATCCACTCGTAATTATTTACCCATAGCCCACGCAATTCTGTAGGTCTCTTAGGGTAACTACTGGGATCTAATGGAATGGCAGTCCTTTTTTTATTTTTTGACAAAAACCTACCTTCAGCAGTTTTCGAAAATTTGATTAGCGTCGAAGACATTCCATAATCAAAGGGTTTGCCCTTAATTAACCTAGGCGGTGTGGCTAACATAAAGACATTACAATCTTTATCAATAGCAACTCCATCTGTTTGCGGAGAACCTTTGATAACATTTTGGCTTTTTATTTTTCCAAATTTATCCCAAATATGGAGACACATAGAAATGGAATGAGCCGCACGACCAGGATACTCTGGTTCTTTATAAGTTGCGGTTTCTTTAATGTCATTAAATTTAAATTCAGTGTTAACAGATTTTTTTAGATTATTACCGCAAGTCACAGCAATATCACCATTAACATTAATACTCATACCTCCTTGATGATAACATACAACGTTTTTTGACGGCAACATGATGGCGGAAATAACGGGTGATGAGACGCCACCAATCCCACCATCTTTGCCAACACTCGCCTTCTCAATTCCATAATCAAATGGAACTTCTTTCATGGTAGACATATCAAATCTTGAAACGACATTCATTGTTCTTAAATAGATTAAACCATTTAAATCAAAGGCCATATCTTGCGGATTAATAGGAAGTTTAACAATACGAGTCTTCATGGTATTTGGATCTATTTCGATTAATTCACACCAGGCTTTACCTGTCGGTGCGCTATCAGGCTCTCCTACATAAAGTTTTTCTGATTTTGGATTAAAATATAATTGCTGAATATTATAATGCGGAGGTGCTAAACGAATGATATCCTTTTTAGCTCTTTCGGTTACATCAAATACAACCTTCCACTTCCCGTCTACAAGTTGAACTTTTCGAGCACCACCATCCCAAAGTTTTCGAAAATCCATACTTTTAATGCCACCGGCAGCTCTATCATCAGGACCCGGAATATATTTTCTTCCTACTACCCAAAAGGATGGCTCTTTAGTCCATGAGTCTAATGTTAACTGATAGGTTTGTCCAAAGATGGCGATATAGCCATAATCAGTTGCCCCAAAAGAAAACTTATCTTGTCGTATTTGCTTACACTCAGGATAGGCTGAAAACACCGTAATTTTTTGAGGAATCTTTTTAGGATTAAAATCATCTTTTCTCTCAACTTCTTTTGGAAGACCTATTATACCCCAAGAGAAAACATACACTTCTCCTGTTACTTGATGAACACTTACTTTCGCAGGATACTTAGCTTTTATTGTTTTTAATACTTTGCCTGATGGATCATAAACTTGAACACGATGATTCGCAAAGTCGGATACATAAACATTACCTTTAGTATCCGTATCTACGGAAGTTGGTACCGTTAAATGTTTGTCATCATTACCATATTCTTTATCAGATTTTTTACCGGCAAAAATAGTTGCAGGCTCGTTAGTTTCGTAGTTCATTTTAAAGACACCCATGATACTACTAGTTCGTGTGCCATGCCTTTGTCTCCACGAATAACCGGTCATGTATAATATTTTTTGATCTGGTGAAAAAGCCGCACTAGTTGGACCAACCATTTGTTTGCCGGTTCCTTGACCGCCATAGCCACCTTTAGATATTTTAATCCCCACCTCTTCACCTTTAAGTGGAAAACCACCCGTACTACCATCGGTCGAGAGACGATTTAAATGCTCATATAACAGCGCTATTCTTTTCCCTTTTACAGCTAATCCAGTAGCTGCACGACCACCTTGGCGCCCTTTTTGATCTGTTCTTACATCATTATTTCCTGATGTTAAAAGTGTATTGTGGTAAAGCCCTTCTTTATCAGGAACTTTATGGCCATCAGGAGCTTTCCACCATTTTAGACCTTTGACATTTTTTAATTGCGAGGCCGGAAATGGATAAACTGTTTTCACATATTTACCATCATGATCAAACAATCTAACGTGATCTCGCCCCATACCTTCAAACACATAAATACCTTCTGGGGATGCTGCCATAATTGGTAATTTAGCGATTCTTTTGTAAGGGCTATAATACAAATCCTTTTCATATTCCGCTTGCAAACCAAGAGATACCCTAACCTTTGTATCCTTTAAATTATCAACGTACCGACCAAGATCATCTTTGTTGTCCCATTTAATTACTTGTTTAAGGGAGTTTTTTTGAAATGGTGCTGGAGCATTAACTCCTAATACTCCACTAGCAAGGTGCCTGATTATTTTTCCTTGTGAGTTTTCAACAGCGATAGTCACATCACAAAAATCTTTGACTTCAAAAGAGATGGTACTTAGATTTTTCTCTTCTTTCATTTCTGGTTTTTTGGTAAATTCAAAAACGTTTTTTCGTTTAACCTTAAATTCTTGAAAAGCATCTTCGGCATTAATCACTAGTGAAGTTGTTATTAAAAATAGCGATAAAACTATAAATTTAGATTTCATAAGGGTACCTTTACGTATGTATGAATTTTATTTGAATGATTATTCAGGCGGGCTATAGATTACTAATTCACTTTCATTATATAGGCACATTTAAATTATCAATAGATTTAATACTACTCTTAAGAGATATTGGAGGATACTAGTAAATAGACTGGTATATAATTCGCCTTCAGGTAAAGCCATTTCGTCTATTTTATAATTTGAATAATTTTTCTCATCTAGTTTAAACGCACGGACGGGCGCCTCTACGGAAAAATAAAAATGGAATCAGAATCAGTAATAAAAATTCAGCTAATGACCATTGATAGTTCAATAATCTTCCATCCAGATCCAAATAATTTAAATAGGACATTGGAAGCGCTACTGACATGCCCACTAACATACCATTCGACAATGATTTAAAATTGCCATGTGACTCCAACAAATATTGTCCACCAAAACCCATGATGATAGGAATAAAATACCAAGTGTTCACTGTTGGCTGACACATTAACCAAAACATGATTCCTAGTAGACTCCATTGTAATGAATTTTCTTTTTTATAAGAACAAACAAAGATGCACCCTAAAAAGAAAAATCCAAAGAATAAACAAATGTAACGTCGTGTAGCGTTACTCAAGTCCCAACCAAAAGTTAAATTCATGCGATTTAACCAGTCATAAAACAACGCATTAAATTCCCATTCTCTGACAAATGCTTGCCAACTACTCATGGTATCATTAACTGAAGGTAACCCAGGCCAGTTCAAGAATATCAACCAAGGAATCAAGATGATCAATAAGAAATATATTATTTCTTTTTTATGCCATTCTAAAATTTTCCAGCCTATTATTGCCGCATACCAAGGTCTAATTCCAACCATAAGACCATAGAAAATAAACTCTGTTCTTTTGCTATTAAATTTCAAGACATAAATTAATGACAATAACAAAAGTGCACCAGCAAAAAAATCTAAGTGGCCAGAATTCAAAACTTCTTTTAAAAATATGGGATTTAGCCAAAGGGCCAAATAAAGATAATCTTTATGACCTCGTTCTTTTTTATGAAAATACCACCAACAAATAACTAGACCGATATCTGTTAAAAAAATAAATATCCACCAACCGTATATTGTATTTGGATATAGAAATTCTGATATAAAGAGCACTTCTACCAGCGGTGGATAAACACTTCTATATTCCGGAAAGTTTATATTCTTTGCATATTCGGGAGAGCTTTTGTTTATGACTTCTGCTGGTGTATATAGATATGGGTGCACTCCATCGCGAATGGATTTCCCATCCCAACTATAACGAAAATAATCATCTTCTAAAATTGGTTTTGTAAAAATTAATGATGTATGAACAATCAGAACTAATAATAACAACCATCCACTAGATACTTTTATGGTAGATTCTGTGTATTCAGAGTTTTTACATTCAAGCCAAATCAATAAACCGTAGCAACAACCAGCTAGCATAGCAAAACCTGTCCAAAGCACAGGTTCAATTAAGTTAATTTCTAAATCTGAAGGGTAATATTGATGAGACATAATTGGTATAACCCAAATACCAATACAAAAAGTAAACGCCCAAAGGCACCAAAAGAAAAAAAACTTTAAGCTCAAAAAATTATCGCTTTAAAAAATTAATCGTTAACAAATAATTACTGGACAGATTAATTATATTTTAATTCGATTTAGAAGATATGAATTTAAAACACAACGAATATAGGCAGAATTGTGTGATTACTGCAATTGTACCCCAGACAGGTGTAAGGATATGGTATTCTCGACCATAATTGGATACCGACCAAAAGCTTTCGGCTCGAAAATAAGAGAATACAAATGTATTTTTTCCATCAATCAATTGCACAATAGATTCTGGTTCTGCCAATTTATAATACATGACTGAATACCCTGTATATAATGAAATAAAATAAGCGAAGATTAAAATAATATAGACCATCTTCAAAGTGACTTTTAATTGTTTCTCCATAGAGTTCATAGAAAAATAAAATTTACTCAAGACACTACTATAAATTAAGATTCCAATAAGCCCCCCACTACCATCCAATATAAAGTCATTGAAGTCCAAATACATCGTGTTGGAAGGATGCAGATAAAATTGGATGAACTCATCTAAGACTCCACCGATAAATACAATCCCTAATACCAAGATATGGTCTTTTATAAATAGACATAGCAAAGTTCCAAAAATTGCATATTGCACAAAATGGATCATTTCAATATTAGTTACAATCAATAATTGATAGCAAATAATCAATGAGATACCACCGATCAACCAAAGGATGCTAGATGATAATTTGAAATCAGATTTATGTTTTGAAATATAAAAAGTTAAAGCCACCGCAATAAAGATGCTCAAAAATATAAATCCAAATAACATTCCGGATTCCATTTTAGAACGACCAAAATTATTAAAAATTCCCACATATAATTGAGTGACAAAATCGTGACCCAAAGAGACAAATAAATAATAAATACACGTTATAAAAACTAGGAACGGTTGAATAAAATTGAATTCTGAATGATCAGCAATTGTTGGAATTTTTGTGGATTCGAAAGTCATTAAAGTGCCCAAGATCTGATACTTTGTTTATCGGATCTAAGGTCTTAAATCTTAAATATAATTTTCAAATGGGCATTTAGCCTTCATGCTATCAATGATGGTAATCTGAGAGATTAGAGCTGAGATGATTATAAAGCTACAGTAAAGCTAAATCAAGAGGGAACAAAACAGAATTACTAATTGCCTTTAATCTTTCTTTTCCCAAGCGTCTTCATGCCTAATAATTTTTTGGAATAATCACGTATTTCCATTTCTATATTTTCCAAAATATCATCGGCTTGGATTGTCTCAACGATTATGCCAGTTCTTCCAGGAGCTGATTTTCTGATAACATCACCCCTTGCATTAACAACCATGGTAGGTATCCATTGGTCTTTACCCTTATTTAGTCCAATGGTATTACTTGTAATGGTATAAATAGCATTTTCACTCGACCTAACTCTTTGAAATGCTTCAATAAGATCACGACGTTGCGCAGCAATTTCAGGTATTCCAGCTTGGTGATAAGCATGCAAAACAACGTGAACATCCTTTTTAAAATAGGAACGGTAGTTTTCTGCAAATCGCACATCAAAACAAATTTGCAACCCAAATCGAACACCATCAATTACAAACGTTGGCAATTCAGTGCCCCGCTCAAAATATTTCATTTCGCCTTTACATAATCCCATTTTGCTAAAGACACATACTTTTTTGCCTTTATCGTTATACACGATTACAGAATTAAATAATTTCTTCTTCTTTTTATCAAAATAACAACTACCAACAGCAACATATATTTTATTTTTTTTTGCCGAGTCACCAATTTCTTTTAAGGCATCATCTACCTCTTTTACTGTTAGGTTTTCCATTGGGCCTTGATCACCACTTGTATAACCTGTCAAACCACACTCTGGAAATAATATAATCTTAGCTCTCTTTTTCTTTGCTTGTTCTATTTGCTTCAAAATTATTTTTTTATTACTAACCATGTCATTTTTAACAACAAATTGGCCCGCAGCTAATGTGATTTTTTTCATGGGAGCTCCCCTCTTAAGATTCATTAATTTTGATTTTACAATAATTGAGGATTATTTAATATCAATTACTTAAATAAATTAAATCTCTTAATTGATTCAATTTATTCAAATATTTGATTCAACAAAATTGAATATTGATCATTTCCTGAAAATCTATTTGCCAAGATATCAAATTCGATATTATTACAATACAAATCAAATATCCCAACTATTTTATGCTGATTAGCTTTTTCAAACTTCCAAGTCAAGTGATATTGTTTTCTTAAAGTATTATATTCATCTCTTGATTCTTTAAGTTTATATTGATCCGTAAATTCACCATGTGCAGAAAACTGATCATGATATACCTTACCAGTAAAGGACTCATCTCCTTCAAGAACAAATAGATTATCTTCCATTGTTGGTTTATATAAACTATGAAGATTCCAATCAATAGAAATAGAATTTTCACTACTTATATAATCTTTTATAACGACTAAGCCATCTCGTATAAAGATTATTTTCCGAATATACACATCAACATTCTGATATGATTCTGATAGATCAAGTACACAAGTGCTGTATAAATCTTTTGAGATGACATCAATTACTTTACCTACACTACTATGACTATTAGTTTCTTGCCCAACGCCATTAATTAAAGGAACATTATGAGCAATAGAGTGCTTGGTCCACTCAGTATGAAGTCGATCTCCATAACCACGTCCAAAATAACCTGATGAACAAATTAAAGCTTTCCCCTTTTTTAGTAAAGTAAAATTCCCTTGATCAGCATGTTGATGACTGCTACTACCATATTTAGAACATCTAATTAACAAGCTATCACCCTGATCCATATTTTTGATATTTGATTGCATAGCCACAAAACCAGCATCTCTAAAATGTTTATCGTTTGTTATTTTGACCTGTTTTGTTGGATGTTTCTCTAAATATATTTTAGGAAAAAAATGTTCAAAAACATGTAAGTCAAAATGAGATGGATGCTCTAATCTTTCTCTAGAACTTGAAACATACTCATCTCCAAATCGATCTGCATAAACAGAGAACGGGTCTTGAGCCCAAAAACCTTGCCATTCCTCACGAATACAATAGGTCCAAAACCCATCACAAAAAGAATGCACTTCATAATGGGGTTGCATAAAATGAAATAAATAATGACAGAAATTTTGATAAAAAGGTTTATTTAAAAAGGTAAATCCTGAATATTTTTCTACAAGTAGAAAAAATGGCATAAACCATTTTGTATATGATGACGCATAAAAGGAACCTTCAGCCCACCCACCATCTTCTCCTCCAAAAAATGGAAAAAATGAACCATAAATATCCAATGAATATTGCAACCACTCCTCGGCTTCTTCATCTTCAACTATGCCTTTTAGAACAATAGACGCTTCACCAAGATAAGCTGATATTCTACCGACATGACTTTTGCCTGGCTCACTCTTAAAATTTGTATTGAGTAATCGTCTATAGATTTGCCTAGCATACTGAATCAACGTATTTTCAATAAATTGTTTTTCGACATCGCTAAAACAATCTTTAGTCAAATCATATACTGAGAATAAGCATCTAGAAAAACTTAGGCCAACTTCATCTCCCCAAGGCCCATCAACCGCACAAGGCCCTTCTGGATTCCAAGAACAAACTTCCAACAGCACTGTTCTAATATAATTTTTGACTTCTTCATCTTGATACAAAAAATAGGCTATTGAACATGAAACTAAATTTCTATCTATATAGTGACGTAATTTTTTAAAATATGGCGTATAATCATTTTCACCATTTTCTTCAATATCTGGCAAATGAAATTTTGGCTTAGGAGGTATACCATCTTTTAACGCGATCTTCACATTGGCATTTAAAATTTCTAAGTTTAAACTTTTATATTGATTTGAATCTTTTTCTTTTTCTCCCCAAAGGTGTTTGTAACCATCTATCGAGACTTTTGACAAGATATCTTTAGCAGAAGGGACCAACCAATCTTCGGCCTCTTGATCAATCGTAAATTCATACCAACCTCTTTGACCTTCAGAACATATTAAATCCCATGAATAGGTACCAACGGGCAATTTCTCTTTTAAATGAAATATATTTTCAGCTGTTACTACTTCCTGCAAAACTACATTTGCAGAATTTTTTAAAATGAAAGTATATGAATTAACACCTTGGACAGGCAGCCAATAAAATGAGAGTGGATTTGTTTTAACAGTAGATTTATTCTCCGGACCAGGAAAAATATCGCGAGGTGATTTTCTTGTTTGATCAAAAACCATTATTTATTTCTCCCATACCAAATATATTCTCCTGTTTCAGGATTAATTTCACCAATTTTTTTAGCAGGGCTACCGGCCATAAGACTAAAGTCATCGGTATCTTTGGTAACCGTTGCATTAGCACAAAGTAAACATCCTCGACCAACAGTAACACCAGAAGTTACTATTACACCAGCACTAAGCCAAGCACCATCCTTAATTAAAACAGGACTATCAACATGGCCTCCTTGAAAACTCTTAGTCTTAGTGCAAAATTTATGATTGCCAGAGGTAATCGAACAATGTGGTCCTATTAAGACTCTACTACCAATAATGACATTACCATTAATGTAGGTATACAACCCAATGTGAGAATAATCACCAATAGAACCTAAATCTCTCAATCTAATAATGGCACCTGGAGAAACGGTAATATCCTTGCCCTTCAGTCCAATCATCTTAGCTCGATTTAAATTATCTGGACCATTATCAGACTGGTTGGCAAACCTAACGGCATTTTGAAATTCGTCTTCGGTATAATTTGTTTTTGTAGAAAAAGTCATTTAAAACCCTCAAAATATTTATAATGTTATTATCCATTTATATACTGCTTTTAAATGGTACATAGGCATATATATTTGTTAATAACAACTATATAATATAGTTCTATATTATATATATGCTTGCTTTGGTGAATATAAATTAGATATTTTTAAAGAACTATCAAACAATATTCTATATTGAGAATTAGGCTATTGATCAATTAAATATTTCGGCAAAATGGTTTAATTTTGAAAATAAGGAATTTGAAAGTATGAATAAATTAATCCAACAATTTAAACTTATCATTATAAGTATTTTAATATTCGGATGTGGTAGTAGTTCTTCAAGCAATAGCACTACACAAGATTCAAGTCAATTAGATAAACAAGCTAAATATAAAATTGTATTTCAAATTCAATGGGATACTGATTCTTTTTCTACAAATTTTCCCTCCAATCGCCATTTCTCAGGTTTAATCGGTGGAACCCATAACAAAGAAACAACCATATGGGCAAATGGAAGTTTAGCAAGTGCGGGTATTGAAGAAATGGCTGAGACAGGTGCAAAAACTATTCTTCTACAAGAATTAGAAGCTATCCAATTGCAAGGGAATTTAGAATCTATCATTAGCGAAGGTGGAATATCTTCCTCTACTGAAAATGTAACAATTGAAATTTCGGCTTCTTCTGACTTTTCAATGTTAACTTTAGTTTCTATGGTAGCACCAAGCCCCGATTGGTTTGTAGGCATCCAAGGAATTCAATTGATTGAAAATAATAATTGGATTGAAGAGAAAGTAATTAATCTAGTTGTGTATGATGCTGGAACAGATGAAGGCACAACATTTAGCTCCACAAATATTGATAACGCTACCAAAGAAAATATTTCAATATTATCATCAAGTCGATCAGACACTGATTTTGAAAATGGAATTCATTTTAATTCAGGGATCTACATTGGTACTTTTACTATTACAAAAATTAATGAATAATTCATTAATGTTAAATTAGTTTATTTAATTCCACAAACATTCGCACTTGCTTACTAATTCTAGATTCAAATGATTGAGGTGAAATCTTTGCGGCTTCTTCAATCTTTAGCCCTTTTAAAGTTTTGACATGGGTTTTTGCGATTTTCTTTTCGATAGATTTTAACCCTTTTGGTAGCATTCTATGAAAACTTGCTAATGCTCTACTATAACCTTTCTGCTCAGGAATCCTTTCACACCCATCAAGTAACGCATTTACAATTTCTACAATATCATTCTGTTTTATAAGAGGATGCTTTGCCAATGTCTCACCCCAATAATCAAAAAATGGACCTAAGGGTAATAAAAAGTCTTGCACTGATTTTAAGCATTTAGCATCTCGTAACGCTAAATGTCTATGATTATCATGAACAGTGAAATATTTATTTATTAATCCCATTTCAAAGAATTTTTTATCATCAACTTTTTTCAACCCCAGCTCAAAATACTTTGAAGAATATTTGTCCAACACATCTGGCGAGACAACCCAAGTTGCTAGTACTCTGCTGAGATCACCCAAGTTATGAGCAATAATGGCACTAGATTTTAAGAGATTTAGTTCATCACCTTTTTTATGTAAATATTTTATAAATATTTTATTTTCGCGATCAATTTCTCGATCAATTTCCATTTCTAATTTATTGGATAATTCCTTCCAACCCATTTTCAAACACCAACCAAGCCCACCCATTAAAAGAGTAAATCTTTCACCATCGTGACCTGATAATTTTCCGAAATCAAGATCTGCCAATGTTCTTATAGAGACTACTGAGACATTCCATTGCTTTACTTTAATAGAAGCATTGATCATTTTTTCAACAACACTTTTCTTGGACATATCTTGCCATAATTTTATTCTAATTTTATTATCAACATCAGTTGGCACAATAGTCATAACAGTACACCAATGCGCCGAAAGGCACAATAAATAGTATTCGTACCATTTTTCAGCTTTTGTTTTAATGCTGTGATCTTTATTTAAATAGGAATTAAGAATATACATCCATCCCATTTCAGGGTATTTTTCAAAAATTTCACTAATTGATTCTTCTTTTTCATTCTCTTCACTAAAGATAAATGCAGCAGTATTTCTAACTAGTGAAATTAAATTTTCGGGATCAATCATTCCATAAAAAGACATATTATTTTTTCCTTTTTATCAATAGGAAAATTTCGCAATATTCAGGGATTTGATTTGCTGCCGAATAAAAGCCTTTTTTACTTGAATAGGCACCTAAAAGGAAATCTAGTTGAAAGTTATTATCGACAAAAGCTGATCCCGTATCGGCGATTATACCTAACCTTGCTTTAGGAATTCCTAATTTAGGATCTTTATAAGTCATCAATAATAATTTACCGATACCAAATTGTTTGACATTACCGGCAAAAGTAACCCCTGTCTGAACTTTGATTTTATCTTCTTTAGTTTTACCATAACCATAGAAGCCATCTTTAATTGAGTAATATATATATCTTTTTTGTTTACTTACTTTTATTCTTGAATTAAAGGGGATTTCGTTAGTACCAGAAGGCCCAAATATTTGCCTGGTACCATTACTGAACCTACCTACAAACGTTCCTTGAAGCATAACATTTTCAAAATTTTTTCTTGTGGCATATCCCAATGCTTTGGCTTTCCCTTTTGCTCGCCCCCATTTACCATAAACACCATTATAAATATCCTGTTTTGTATAGCGTAAACGATATTTCTTTTTACCCGTCTTTGGATTTATCCATTCAGGCAATGCATATATAGCGGTGTTGTTAGATTTGCTATAATTTCGACTAATAGGGATTTCAAAGAAAGCGTATTTAGTAATTTTCATTTTACCTTCTGGCAATTGAACATTTTTTCTTTTGGCGCTTCTTTTATTACCTGAAATTTTATAAATATCAAAGTGACTTTTTAGAAACCAAAACATTGATAATCTATATTCCCATGGCCTACCATCACTAAACTTTTTTCCACTTTTTATAAATACTCTATCTTCTTCTTGGATACTATTTACATATACTAGAGTATCTTTTATATCTTGCACACTAAGGCCAGCTCCTTTAAAACAGTCACCTATTTTAGTAGCTTCTATATCTTTGGTGATTTTAAAAAAGTTTAAACAAGAAGTCGAAACAATATCAATCTTTTTAATTGAGTTTACGATTTTAGGAGAAACCACTGGGCTTTTCTTTTTTACTTTTGCATCTGACCAACCAGCACATAATTTTGCCGAAACCAAAGCTGACAAAATGCTAAATAAAAAAAAGACTTTAAGAAAATAAGGCATTTACTTCTTCAATACATCCAGGGTTAATAGATATTGCTTTCTGAAGGACATCGTTTAGTTGATTATATTCTTTAGTATTAAGCATAATTTTTGCACGGTCAATAAGTTTTTTAGAATGAAAATCACCTATTTCTTGATTAACTTCATACATAATTGCTTTATACCATGTAAGTTGAAATGACGGATAAATGCTTTCCGTTAATTTTTTACAAACTTTAATTGCACGAGCCAACAAGGATTCCGATTTATAATATTCCAACATTTTATTCGTTAGTTGAATCATATATAAATTCATCAGTTCTTGATCTTGCTGTTCACCAAAAACAACATCCAAAATATTATAGGAAAGAGCATTCGCCAACGAGGCTAAGTCAGTACTCGTCTCTGTAAAATCATGGTAAGTTTCTTTATTTGGTTTACTGGCATGACTCAATAAACTTTGAAGCTCTTCTTGTAAATCTTGCTTGTTCTTGCCTTCCCACATAATACGATCCAAAACAATTGGAAAGCAAACCATTTTCTTTTGCAAATTACTAAACATATATTCTCACTATTAATTATTAAACTCGTTGGACATGAGTTTCATTAACTCCTTGCATTGCTAAATATCACTGTATATTTTACCAAAAATTATTTCAGATATTAGTTAAAACTTATGACTCAAATAAATAAACACCCATCTATTGAAGCTTTTAAATTTTGTCCTAATTGTGGCCAAAATAAACTTAGCAATGATGAAATAAAAACTCTTATATGCCAAGATTGCAACTTTACATTTTATTTTAATCCTGCCGCAGCCGTAGCCATCATTATTGAAAACAGGAATAATGAAATCTTATTGCTTTCCAGAGCACTAGACCCTCAAAAAGGTATGTTAGATTTGCCGGGTGGATTTGTTGATCCTTTTGAAACACTTGAAGAAGCCATCATTCGAGAAATTATGGAAGAGCTGAATATCTCAATAGCCAAATTAGACTATTTAGTCAGTAAACCAAATAGGTATCCTTATAAGAACGTGACCTATCAAACCGTTGATATTGTCTTTTATACAAAACTTGATAATGACCTAAACATAACTTTAAGTGATGAAAATCAAGAATTTCATTGGATAAGGCCAGCAGCAATAGATTTAGAAAAATTAGCATTTTCATCTACTAAAAATATAATTAGTTCCTTTATTAAAAACAATTAAAATGGCATTAGTAATAGCTAAAAAGACAACATTAAAGAATAGGTAATAAAATGGAATATCTGAATTTAGGAACATCGGGTTTAAAAATTTCGAAGTTAGTTTATGGCTCATGGCGAACAACTGTGGGCGAAAATGCAGAAAAACGATCAATCGAATGTCATAACAAAGCCTTAGAATTAGGTATCAATTTTTTTGATACGGCAAATGTATATAACGCTGGCCAAGCTGAAGAAGTAGTTGGTAAATTTATGGCCGAACATAAAAGAAGTGAAATAGTAGTTGCCACAAAATGTCGCGGAAATATGGGGGGAAGTCCAACCGAAAGCGGATTAAGTAAAAAACATATCATCGAAGCTTGTGAAGCATCGCTAAACAGACTACAAGCTGATCACATTGATTTATATCAAGCCCACTCGGAAGATGAATCCGTACCACTAAGAGAAACGTTATCAGCCTTCAATCAATTAATTCGACAAGGAAAAATTTTGCATTGGGGTGTTTCTAATTGGTCTGGAACCACCATGGCAGAAGCCAAGGATATATGTCATCAAGAAGGTTGGGAATTTTTAATTTCAAATCAACCAAAATACAATATGTTTTTCACACATCCAGTCGAAACAAATGTCCAACCTTTCTGCAAAAAAAATAATATTGGCATGATTGTTTATAGCCCACTTAACCAAGGGATACTTACGGATAAATACAGAGAAAATATAATTCCAGAAAACAGCCGTGCTTTTTCTGATAATCCTAAACTTAAGGACGACATATCACAGGAATATAATCAATATGCTTTAAAAGAACTATATCTATTGGCTGATAAGCTACAACGACCTCTAAGTCATATAGCATTACAATGGTTATTCAGCAAAGATGCCGTAGCTGCCCCCATAATAGGAGCAACATCACCAGAACAACTTACAGAAAATGTAAATGCATTAGAAAAAGATCTCGATGAAAATACTTTAAAAGAAATTGATAAAATATTAGCTATCAGAAAATCAATTATTATGGAAGAAGATGCCAAAAGGTTAAGAAAAGAGAATGAATAATAACATACAAAAAATTGATAAAGTTGATGGGTTAATTAAAAATATTTTATTTGGCCCAGTAAAATCAAGAAGGTTTGGCGTTTCATTAGGAATTAATCTCTTACCTGCGAATAATAAAATTTGCTCCTTTAATTGTCCCTATTGTGAATGTGGCTGGACAGATATTCCAGAAAGCAAAACCCTCTCAAACACTTTAGAATTTCCTACTAGAGATAATATTAAAAAGGCATTAAACGTTAG
Organism: Planctomycetota bacterium; assembly: GCA_002746535.1. Lineage (GTDB taxonomy): Bacteria > Planctomycetota. Next base: position 60,289 of record NVWA01000023.1, on the reverse strand, counting down.
TTTACAACAATATAAATCAAGCAACAATCCTAGTATTGAGCACATCACTTTGGCTGGAAACGGAGAACCGACGATGCATCCAGATTTCCCTGATATCATTAATGACATCAGAGAAATAGTTGATTGCTTTTACCCTGATGCGAAGTTTGTTTTATTAACAAATGGGCTACATCTTGATAATGATAAAATAAAAAAATGTTTGACAAAAATACACAGTGTAAATGTGAAGCTAGATGCCGCCAATCAAAAGATTTATAAAAAAATTAACGGTCCAATTAGTGGGTCTTTCGATGATTTAATTTTACAAATAAAAACGTTAAAAAACTTTAATATACAAACTATGTTTATACAAGGAGCGATATCAAATATTGAAGAAGATCATCTAACTGAATGGTTTTCGCTAATTAAATTATTGGCTCCAAATTTTGTTCAAATATATTCCATTGATAGAAGCACTCCCACGGACAAAGTTAAAAAAGTACCTATTGAATTACTTGAAAATATAAAAAATAATGTTCTCTCTATGGGCATATCAGCTCAATGCTATTAACAGCGCTCGCCTTTTTTCGTTGATCTTTTCATTTTGAAAATATGGCTATTTGGTAAAACTCAATTACAGAAAAAACCAAAACTTGTAATATGAAATAATACGACTGGCGATAAACTATCGCCCTTCTTATTATAACATTTAGTTAACAATGCAAGCAAAGGAAGATTAATGAAAAATCTGATTATTTTAATCACAATTATGGGTATGTTTAGTTCTCAAGTTTTCTCAAATGAGTCTAAATTAAAAAAATTATCACAAACAAATAATAAAATAATTGGGTATGCAATATTAAAAGACCCTGCTAAATTTATACAAAAAATTATTAAAGTTAGTGATACTATTTATCCAGGTTCTTCGGCTCAAATTAAAGCACAAATTGCTATGATTCAACCCATTTTAGACAAGTCTGTAAAGGTTGTCATTGTTTTATATTCAGCTGATAAAATTCAAGATGATCCAGGCATTGGTTATTTTATTGAAACAACTGACAATACCGTCTTTAACAATATGATCATCAATGGGATTCCAAATAAAGCTACAGTAGGCAATACCATGATCATTAGCAACAAGGCGGCATTTTTAGAAAGATTCAAAGGAATTAAAAAAGAAGTCGATCAACTAACTTCTAATGAAGATATAGAAGGCTATTTAGATATAAAAAATATTTCAGCATTAGCACAAGAACTTATTCCTTTCGCAGCAGCAAAAGAGCTTCTTAAACAGGCTCAATCATTAACAGCCACTATTGGTTTTACAGATTTAGGGCTAAATTTAAATACAACTTTCAATCCAACTCCGGGCAGTCATCTTGAAGAAGCATTTGATCAATCAGGAAATACCAGTAATACAATTTATCATATTGCTGGAAAAGGAAACTATATGCGACAAACAATCACTATCGATTACACTAAATTTAAAGCGATAACGAAAGACATCGTGAAAATTATTAAGGAAGTACCGGGATTAACTACCGAACATCAAAAGTTAATCGACCAAGTTTATGCATTAGTTCTTGAAAATTTAAATATTTCAAAAACGTTGCAAGCAGCATCAAGTATAAATATTGGCGAAAAAGTTAAAACTAAACAAGTCATGAAGATTTATGATGCAATTAGATCAATAAAACTAACTCAAAAATTAATCGATTTAATAAAAAGTCCAGCAGTTAAGGTCTTATTGGAAAATGCTCCAAAAGCATTAACAAGTAGCTTGGATTTAAAACTGGAATTAAAAGAAACAACAGATGGGGTTAGCATTTACAAAATGAATATATTTAACAAAGAAAAATTAAAAGAGCAAATGCAGGGTCCTTTTGACATGATTTCCAGCATGCCTGGAATCGATGGCTACTTTTTCGGGATCAAAGGTGATTTTCTATTCATGGCAGAAACTATTGATCTTGTAAAAGAAATGAATTTAAAGTCAAATACGTCACCTACTGAATCTGATAAGCTAGAAAGCATGAAGCATTTCAAATCAGGTTATCACGCCTATACAGATTTCAATTTAAAAGGCTATGCCTTGCAAACGTTAATGATGATCAAAAAAACTCCAATGGGAGGAGCAATACCAATAACGGTAAAAGATATAAGAGCTTTAAATATAAAGCCATTCAGAATTTCTACAAAACTTTCCAAAACATTATCAAACTCGGTGTATATGGATTTCAAATCAATAGGCACGATGGTTGCAAAAGGAATTGAAATATGGATGAGTCAAATGGCCGCAAGACCAAATGTTAATCGAGGAGGCAATGGAGGACCAGCTCAACCTTAAATTTCAAATATTACGGAAGAGGTTTAAAACCTTTAGACCTCTTCAACCATTTATTCATTATTTTTGTGCATTTGGTAGTTTTACAGTAAAAGTAGTCCCTTTACCTTCATCACTATAAACTTGAATATCGCCATTATGATTGGCTAAAATTGCCTGACTAACACTTAAACCAAGGCCAGTTCCAGAAGTAAGCGATTTCGGACCTGGTACAGCTGTATTCGGACCTTTAGTTGTAAAAAACGGATCAAAAATAGATTTCATCAATTCTTTTGATATTCCTGACCCACAATCTTCAATTGATAAATAAACCCATTCTCGATCACTGAAAAGCTTTATGTAAACTTCTTTCTTTTCCATTTCTATCATTGAATCTATTGCGTTTTCTACTAAATGCAATACTACCTGGGTAACCATACTTGGGTCCATGACTATATCAGGCACCTGTTTCAAATCTTTTGAGATACTTACGGAATATTTCTCAATATCTTGTTGTAAAATTTCGAGCACATTAACCACTATCTTACTAATTGCATAATCTTGCTTTTCAAAGTTTCCCATTCCAGCAAACATCAGCAAATTATTTGTAATATGCTTTCCTTTTAATGCAGCGGATTTTATTCTTTTTAAATAATGTTCCGAATCGCTCTTATTAGATTTTGCCATTAAAATAATTTCAGCATAACCCAAAATAGATGCATTTATATTATTAAACTCATGAGCAACTCCACCAGCTAGAACACCTACGGAAGTTAATTTTTCAGCATCATACAGAGCTAAAGTTTTGTTTGTTAAATCTGCGGTTCTTTTTTGAATTAATTCCTCAAGTTCAGAGGATTTCATTTCAATCTGCCTAGCCATACCCCATCTTGATGTTAAAGAAATAGCAAGTTGTAAAACTTCAATTCCTTCAAAAGGCTTTTTCAAAATTAAAAGATTGTGTACATTTTTTAATTTATTTCGAATATCTATCCAATTGTAATCAGAATAAGCAGTACATAAAACGACTTGTACTCTTGAATCAACAGACCAGATTTGCTGAACTGTTTCAATACCATCCCATCCAGGTGGCATCCTAACATCCATAAAAATAAGAGAATAGGGATCATCATCTTCAATTGATTTTATCACCATTTCCAAGGCTAATTTTCCCTGCAAGGCAAATTCTAATCGATACTCAATGTTTTTGCTTTTTTCTTTAGCTTCTTCCTCACCAAATAAGACTTTGGACAATTCGTCGAGCTCGGCTGATTTTGGTGTCGTAGACTTCTCCAACACCTTTTGAAAATCTTCATGGATAGAAGGATTATCGTCAACAATTAATAATCTATTATTAATATATGACATGAAAGATTCTCTCTGTGAAACGAATTTATAACTACACTTATTAATATTAATGTACGTTCAAATCAATCAATTATCAAGAAAATTCATTAAATGACACACTTTCTAAGTAATTAAGTATGTATTTACAATTTATAATGAATTCTTTATCAAAATTCCCAGTTAAGCTTCAGATTAACACAATAAAAATAATCTTATTCGATTATTAATTCATTTAAGTTATTACATAAAAATTCAAATAAATTGTATCTATTGATAATTTATGGAAGATAGGATCTCACTAAATAATGAAATTATTTGGTTCTAGTCAAATGCTTTTGCAAAACAAGTTCTTTAATTTTATCAAATGGCATCGATCTTAATTCTGAAGTAGAAATCTCATTCTCGTTAAGTTCTGGCAGTGATATTAATTTTTCTCGCAAACAAAGCTCTTTATTTGCAGCAACATCATCAATCCTAGCAACAGGAGTAAAATGTGGCACCGTCAATAAAACTTCTGGATTCTTTTCAATTAATTCAAGAATTGATATAGCGGTATCACAAAACCTATCCAATTCTTTTTTTGTATAAGATTCTGTAGGCTCAATCATCAAACCAAAAGCTTCTGGGAAAGCTACTGTTGGAGCGTGAAAACCAAAGTCTAAAAACAATTTTCCAACCCTTGAAATAATCAATGGTTTAGGAACCCCTGCATTGACAATTTTTGAAAATGTTTCTTCAGATAATGTAATAATAAACTCATGCATTCTAACAGATTCGGAAGCACCCATCGGTAATGTTGGATATACAGCTGACAATTTTTTGTGTAAATATCTTGCTGATAGAACAGCAACTGCAGACATTTTTTTAATGCCCTCTTTACCTAATCTAGCAAGATAAGTATAACACCTAACTTTATGACCAAAATTTCCAAAATGTCGGTGGACACTACCTATTGATTTTTCTTGAGTTATATATTTAAAAGAACCGTCACTATTTTGTTCAATATTTTTACCTGGTAAAAAGTCGATGAGTTTTTCACTAACAGCAACAATACCATCTCCAGGACCTCCACCACCATGGGGAATTGACCAGGTTTTATGTAAATTTTGGTGGACCGCATCTACTCCCATTTTCTCAAGATCTAGCCAACCAGCAATTGCATTCATATTGGCCCCATCCATATAGACTAAACCACCAACTTCATGAACTTTATTAGCAAATTCTTTAAAATTAGATTCCATAACCCCACAAGTATTGGGATTAGTAACCATAATGCCTGCTATTCTATCCCCATAATCATTTAAAATTTCATTTAAATGATTCATAGATATCTGCCCCGTTTGATCACTCTCAATCGTTATGATCCCATGAGGAATACCTTCAATCTTTTTAGTCTCATATCCGGCTACAGTTGTTGTTGCTGGATTGGTACCATGTGCTGAACTTGGAATTAAGACAATATCTCTATTTAAATCACCTCTATCTCTATGATAAGCTTGAAACATTTTTAGACCAACAAGTTCCCCTTGAGCCCCGGCCAAAGGTTGTATGGTAACCCCCGGTAATCCAGTAATATTTTTAAACCATTCTTGATTTTTATATAAAATCTCCATACTTCCTTGTGAAACCATTTCAGGATCTTCGGGATGATTTTCTAAAAATCCTTTTAAACCCGCAGCATAATCATTTATGTACGGATTATATTTCATCGTACAAGAACCTAAGGGGTAACAAGAATCATCTGGAGAAGCATTTAATTCGCCTAATTTATTGTAATAAGAGACTATTTCTTCATCATCTACTTTTAGTATTTCTGGAGAAACAAGTCGCTGCATTTCCGATTTAATTTCTGGAGCAACACAACCTTCTGTTGCGGAATTATTTAATACTTTTTTGAAAAGCGCAATTAAATTTTCAATCTCTTCAATGGACTGCTTATCAGAACAAGAAACTAATAATAAATTCCCACCATTTGGAAAACGAGATGAAATATCTACACCCACAACAATATTTGAATCAATGCCTTTTAAAATTAATTCTTTACTAGCAATGGGTAGCTTCAGTGAGAATTCATTGAAAAATATTCCAGATGGAAAAAGAGGCTCAACGCCTTTTATACTGGTCAAACCTTCAAATGCTTTCTTTGTATTTTTCATTGCTGTTTGAATAGCATCGGCTAAACCTTCTTCACCACGACTTAAAATTGATGCGCCTGCCAATGTTGCTATATAGGCTTGATTAGAGCATATATTCGATGTTGCCTTTTCTCGCCTAATGTGTTGTTCTCTTGTAGACAACACTAATACTTTTGATGTTTTCCCAAATAGATCTTTTGCCGTTCCAACAAATCGGCCAGCAGTTGATCTAATAGCATTTTTATTTTCTTTATTAAATCTAATTCCAAATACACCTAAACCTGGCCCGCCATAACTAGGTGGCAATGCTAAATGTTGACCCTCACCTACAAAGATATCACACCCCTTTTCACCAAAGTCTACAGGAGGTTTTAATCCGCCTTTTGCTAATAATAATGGATCAATAATACCAATTGCTAATAATTTATTTTCATGAATGATATTTGTAATTTCATCAACATTTTCAATTATTCCAAAATGATTTATTTGTGGGAAAGCAACCGCAGCCAGAGAATCACCCAATTCACTTATTTTTAATTTCAAATCATCTAAATTTACACATCCAGTTTTCCAATCACATTCAAGGAATTCGATATTTAATTTTGTTTCTATCGATTGGGTTATTAAAACTTCTTTGTCACCGGGATATATTGTCTCAAATACAATGACTGTATTTGTTTTCTTTTTTATTCGAAGTGCCGTATTTAAAGCTTCAAACAAAGCTGTGGATCTATCATACATTGATGCATTAACAGCTTCAAAACCTGTTAATTGCGATAACAGCGAAGCATAAATCCAATGAGTAATTAATGTGCCTTGAGATCTTTCAGGCTGATAAGGCGTATAAGCCGTCGTTAGACCACGAATATTTAAAATATCTTTTGTAATTGACGGTACTTTAAAATTTTGTAATCCATCACCAACAAAGGAAAGCGTTGCTATATTATTATTGGATAATTCCGTAACCTTTTCAGCTAACTCATCATAAGAAAGCTCATCGGGGAAATTAAAATTATCACCAAATTTAATATCATCAGAAATATGAGAATATAACTCTTCCAATGAATTTAAACCTATAAAGTTTAGCATTTCAAGAATATCGTCTTCACTCGCACAAATATAATGCCTATCTAACTCTCTAAGTAAATCCTTTGGCTCATAACCCAATTCAATTGTCATTTTATTTCCCTATTCGTTTTCAATTAATGCTTCATAAGCTGATAAATCAAGTAGCTCATCTAAGTCTGAGGCCTTTTCAATTTTTAACTTAAAAATCCAACCTTTACCAAAAGGGTCTTCATTAATAAATTCTGGACTGTCTTCAAGTTCTTCATTTATTTCTGTAACTTCACCAGAAACCGGACAAAAAATTTCCGATACGGCTTTTACTGATTCTATGGAACCACAAATATCATCTTGCGCCAGTTGATCCCCAACTGCCGGTGATTCTACAAAGGTTATATCTCCAAGCGCTTCTTGTGCGTGAGATGTAATTCCAATAACACAGATCTCTCCATCAAGTTTAATCCATTCATGTTCTTTTGTGTACTTTAAATTTTCTTGACTCATAATTGTAATTTCCTCCTTGCTGTTCCATCTTTAAAAAAAGGTAATTCTACGACAGTTGCTTCTAATTTTGTTCGTCCATTATCGATATTTAATTTAGTGCCAATTTTCTGACAATTTGGGGTAACATATCCTAATGCAATTGCGATCCCTAATGAAGGAGCAACTGAACCAGAAGTAACAGCACCAACCTCAATATCATTTTCATCAAGTATTAGCATACCATCTCTAGCAGCTCTTTTGGACGTTAAGGCCAAACCAACAAGAGCTTTAGTTGGGTTTTCAATACTTTGTACAATTTTCTCTTTACCCGTAAAATCAGAATCTAATGATACAAATCTCATCAAATTCGCCTCATTTGGCAAAACCTCTTCATTCAATTCGTGGCCATACAAAGCTAATCCAACTTCCAATCTTAATGTATCACGAGCACCTAATCCTATAGCTTTAACATTTTCATGTGAAATAAGTTTTTGCCAAATTTCAACTGCTACTTCATTAGGACAATAAATCTCAACACCTAACTCACCAGTATATCCTGTTCGACTTACCGTAATTTCACGATTATTAAAATTAAAATAATCTATTTGAAAGTATTTTAGGTGAGTGGCATCTATGCTTAAGGTCTCAAGTAGTACATCAAATGAAAGTGGACCTTGCAAATCAATTTTTGAAGTTTCTTCAGAAATATCTTTCAACGAAATCTCTGGTGGCAAATGATTTTTAAACCAATTAAAATCAGCTTCTTGTCTAGAAGCATTGCAAACAACCATATATTTATTTTCTTCTAATCTATAAGTTATCATATCATCGATGACGCCACCCTCTTCATTTGTTAACAACCCATAACGACATTTTTTTTCTTTTAGACTACTTATGTTACTTGAAATTAAGGTATTAAGAATCTCACCAGCATTTTCGCCTTCAATTATGAATTCACCCATATGTCCAATATCAAAAATACCAGCTTTTTCTCTCGTATGCAAGTGCTCATTTAAAATACTTGAATATTGAACTGGTAGAGCCCAACCTGCAAAATCTACAATTTTTCCGCTAAGTTTCGTGTGCTCTTCGTAAAGCGAAGTCTTTTTCATTATTACACTACCCCAATAATTTATATGCTAAAAATCTATCTGTGATTATGCTAAATTTTAAGGTCGGCAATATAACAATTTTGGTATGATTTACAACGGTTTCAAGAACCGGAAAGGAGATAACGAGATGGATTATTAATTGAATTCATCTCAAATAAAAATGAATTCTATTCACATTAATAATTTCCATTTAGATAATTTTTATGACTCAAGAAGTAACAGTTTGCTAAGTATTAACCAACACTAATTTCTTCACTATCGTTGCTTTTCTCAAAAATCACCTTCCCATCATCTAATGAATAAACCACATCACAAACTTCTTTTAGCATTTCTAGGTTCGGATCAGCAATCAGAATAAATTCTTTAAAACGATCTACCATTTCCCTAATCATTTGCAAAACTTTAACTTTCTTGTCATCGTCAACGGAAATCAAGGGATCATTAAGAAAAAATGCTTTATGTGAAAATGATAAGTAGTGACAAAGATTATGTAATATAACATCCGGACCACTACCTGATTTTAAAAATTTTTTAATTTTATCAGGGTCCATTTCATTCATTATGCGATGAATCAAATCCGCACGACTACGTGTATATTTTGATGACGAAAAAATTCTTTCAAAAAAATTAACTGTTGGAAAAATACTTCCTTTAGAAAACATTTCTAAGGCGAAATTTACTTCACCACCTTTTTGACCTAACTCACTACCGTCATATAAAACGCGACCTTTTCTGGCAGGTATATGACCTGCAAGGATGCTTATAATATCATCAATTCCTGACGCTTCACTTCCAACAAATCCAATTAATTGACCATTTAAGCAAGTAACGGTTAAATCTTTAAAGCCTTTTTGATCCGATTTATTGCCACCAGATAGTTCATTACCAACTAGAGTTCTCATTGCAATCCTTTTAAGTTACGATTGAAGATGTATAATAATTTCCAATATTATACAATAAAACATTTTTTTGCATTCATAATACTCATGCCTCATATATTTATTGACAGAGATGGTGTTTTAAATGAATACCTTTCAAAAGATTATGTCAAATCTCCACAAGAATGGGTATGGATACCAAATGCAATTAAAGGATTAAAAATTCTAAAAGAATTGAATTACAAAATTTATATAGTTTCCAATCAATCTTGTATCAACCGAAAAATTATTTCATGGAAAACAATTAACGCAATTAATAGTCAATTAAGACGTCAACTATTAAAGGAAAAAATCTACATTGAAGAAATTATTATTTGCCCACATATTAATGAAGATTTATGTTCATGTCGAAAACCAAAACCAGGTATGCTAAACACCTTAATGCAAATTTATCAAATGGATAAACAAGATATTTTTTTTGCAGGAGATTCTATTTCAGATTTAGATGCCGGTAAAAATGCAAATATAAAAGTAGTCGGATTAGCATCAGGCAATCCAAATATGGCAACTTCAAAAAGGACAAACATAAAACAATATAAAAGCTTGTATAGATTAGCGAGACAACTTCAAGGTTCATTAAAACCATAATGAACTTACCATTGATTTAATTAAATAAGGGAATTAAAATTTACATTCGTCACACATATCTTTCCGGATAACCAAAAAATATTATAATCACAATTTAATAAATTTGCCGGTAATTCAAATGCCCACGAAATCTTTTTCAAGATTATTAATTGTTGAAGACGACAAAGAATCTTTAGGTTTTTTAAAGGATGTCTTCACAAATGAATTTATTACAGAAGTTGCTGAAGATGGTATGGAAGCAAAATCAATATTAAAAGATTTTAGTCCTGACATTATAATTGCAGACATACGTATGCCGAAGTTAAATGGTTATGAATTAACTGCTTGGGTAAAACAAAATGAAACTTTAAGGAATACAAAAGTATTACTCTTATCTGGATTAAAAAATACCAAAGATAGATTAGCGGGTTATAAAGTAGGTGCTGATGACTACATCATAAAACCTTTTGATACCGAAGAACTCAAAACAAAAATTAATATCCTTTTAAAATTAAAAAAAACAGAAGATGAACTATCTCATTTGGTCACAAATTTAGAAAAACAAGTGAAACTTAAAACTTCCCAATTAATAAAAAGTGAAAAGTTTGCAATCATTGGCAGAAATGCCGCTGGATTTATTCACAATATGAACAATCCGATATGTAATATTAAAGGTATCGGTGATCTGCTCAAAAAGAAATATAAAGATGAATCTTTAATCGAAACACTAACTGATTCAACAAAACAATTACAAGAAATTATTTATAGTATTTTGAGAAAAGCTGATTCAAAGAAATCGAATAAAGCCAAACTGGTACGCATCAATCATTTGCTAGAAAATGAAGTGAAAATGCATAAATTATCTAAATTTGGACAAGTAGTTGAATTCAATGAAATCTATGAAACAAATAGAGAATTTAAATGTTATCCTGGAGATTTAAGCCAAGTATTTTCAAACTTAATCAGCAACGCCATTCAATCAATGTACAAATCAAAACAAAAAATATTGACAATCAAAACTAACTTCGAGAACCACAACATTATCGTTGAATTCTTCGATACTGGCTGCGGAATGGATAAAAAAACAAAAAACAAGATATTCGATCCGTTTTTTACAACTAAAACGTGCGATCCAAGCAATTCTAAAGAACCGATAGGTACCGGCCTTGGAATGCCTACCTGCAAAACCATGTTAGAATCATATAATGGGAAAATCACAGTTGATTCAAAGCTAAATATAGGTACTATGGTGCGCCTTTTTCTACCCATTCAAGATTAAGAAAAAGACATACATGCCTTTATCCCATAAAAAAAGTAAAGCAATCCGAAAACTTATAAAAGTACGATCACCAGAAGAAATAAGTAAAGATTTAAACATACCATTAAACGACATTTTAGAGCACCTAAAATCGATCGGTCTTCTAGGTTCAACAAATAATAATATCACAAACACATTAGAGCAACCTCGCTCATATGTATTTATTTTGATTTACAGTCTTCTTATTTTTATTGCACCCTTAGTGTGCATGGGCGCTGAATGGTATGACTTTGCAAATTTAGCTCAATGTATCTATACACAATCTATCAGTTTTATTTTTCTAATATTATGGTTTCTTGATTCTTACCTCAACGGCAAAATCATCATCAAAAAATCAGCTATCTACTTACCCATTTTAGGTCTCATTTTATGGTCTGGCTTATCTTTGACATGGGCAACAAATGTCTATGAAGGTTTAATGATTTATTCACAATGGGTAGCTTGCACCATCATCTTTTTTGTCATCTATAATTCTATAAAAAGCAAAACACATGTTTCAATATTATTTACGGCAATAGCTTTGAGTGCCGCCTACATTGTTTTAATAGCAATTTTTCAACACAAAGATGCTGGCTTTAACATGTATCCTCAAGTTGTTTCTCCTTCAGCTACTTTTGGAAATAAGAATATGATGATTCATTTTGTTTTAATCAGCATTCCAATATTTCTATATTTCTTTTTTATCAAAGTCGACAATGAATTTATTATTATCAACATCTTCGCGGGTCTATTCTTTGTATTAGCGTGTAATTTAATCTTCTTTACCCAAACGAGAACCGGTATGCTTGGTCTATCGATCCAAGTTATTCTTGCCACCATTATTCTATCAATTATGTTTATCGCAGAAGGTAAGGAAACTACAAAAAATTATCTTACTCCTATGAAAGGATATATATCTATTGGACTTTTTTCTTTATTTGCTCTTATATTTATGGTATCAAATGCAGAAAAAGCAACAAATGAACCAGAATCAAAATCATCTACAACACAAGCAGAAAAGAAAGAAGTCACCCTTGATGAAACTCCAAAATTTAATTATTTAGATAGGTTTTTATCAATTTTCCGAACAAGTCCTGAAGAATCTTGGATCTACAATCGAGATTTGAAAGATGAAGACCATACAGGTATTGGGGATTCAAAAAACATGCGGAAAGTTCAATGGAGAAATACCTACGAGATGGCTAAAACAAAAAAATGGACGGGGTTTGGCTTATACAATTGGCAGATCCATTATGGTGAATATCGACGAATTTATTATAACGACCCCATTTATAGGCCAGGTATGCAACTTGTAAGAGTGCACAATGATTACCTACAAATATTTGCAGATCTGGGAATTCCTGGAGTTCTATTAATGTTAGGCTTAGGAGTTGGTATATTTTATTTTGGCTTCCACATCACTTTGAAAACTGGCGTTGATCATCATTTATCAATAAAAGCCGTATTTGCCATGCTTTCAATTATTGGAGTGATGATATCAGCCTTAACCAGTTTTCCTTTTGAAAAAGCTGTTCCTGTTTTAATGTTCTACGTCATGGTGGCAATAATTGTTGCTCTTCATGATTTAGCTTTTCCAAAAGAAAATAAGGAAATAAAATTATCCAAAAGTTTTGCAATGGCTGGAATCATTGTTTTTATCTTTGGTTTTATTTTTCTTGTATACGTTCAGAATAGAAGAGCTGCAGCTGATGTATATTTTAAAACGGCATTTGATAATTTAAATCAAGGTGACGTAAATCAAGTTATTTCTTCAGGTAAAATGGCTTTAAAAAAGAACCCCTTAAGAAGCAAAACAAACATTTTATTAGGGTATGCCTATATAAAATTAGGCAAATACGATTTAGCAATAGAGGAACTGGAGAAAGGTTTAAAGTATTACCCAAATGATTTAAATACTTTAAGCCAGATTGGCAGCATCTATTCAAAAAAACTAACTGCATTGGTAACTAATAAGAAAACAACTGAAAAGGAAGTCAAAGAAACGGTAGCTGGGGCGATGAAATGGTTTGACTATGCCTTAAGTATAAGAAGCGATTTTTACGATGTTTGGAACAACATAGGTTTCATTAGACAAAAACAATATTTATTCTATCGACAAAAAAATCCAAAATTAGCGAACTCTTATTTAGACAAATCTAAAGCGGCTTTTGATAAAGCAATTAGCGTAAACCCATATGAAACAAGTGCTAAGTTAAACAAAGCTGGACTATTATTCTCTGAAAAAAAATACAAAGAATGCTCATTAATTTATGAAAACGTCATCAATAAATTTATAAATGAATACGACACAGCTAATAAAAAATGGACGTTGTATAAAGATAGTGGCAAACAGCGTACAAATCGAAAATTCATGAATTTAGATCAAAATTATAAAGCTAAACTATTGAGAGCAATAACCAGTTTGCCTAAAGCGGTACAAAATTTAACAAAATCTTACACGGCACTAAATAATTGGAAAGGTGCGCTTAGTACATTAGAGTATCAAGAAAAAGAATTAGAGCTTAGGCAAATTAAAATTAATCAAGATTTTCTTCAAGCGCAAAATGTCCAGAATCAATTTAAAACATTTGGTAAAGGTAGATTTGGCCAGAATGAAAAGTTAGCTTTAGAGGATTATAATAATAAGAAATTAAAGATGGAAAAATTTAAAATCCTTCTAATAGATGCAAAGATAGAAATGAAATTAAAAAAAGGGGAAATATTAGAAAAACTAGCCAACAAAGATGTTAAGAATAAAGTTTCTTTAATAAAACAGTCTTTAGATACTTACAAAAAAGCCTTAAACGAATTAAATAAATCCGATAAATTCCCTCAATTTAAACATTATGCCCATTTACAAATTGCAAAAAATTACCTGTTCTACTCAAAAACGATCTCAGATAAAACAAGAAGTATAATTGATGAACATATCAACAAAGCAAAAGCCATCAAAGCAAATATGATTTTAAAAAATCAGTCAGTAATGGCTGTCACTAAATATTTAGAATCTCAAGTTAATGGTAAACGGAACAGTTTAAAAAAATAATGATTCAAACCTTATTTAAATATGACATTATAAAATAGCTCTAATCGCTAAACCGTTTAATGACAAAACAACCCCTTTTACTTTCCATTTATTCAATAAATTTACTTTTTTTTAATCAAATAAAACTTAAAATTTAATTAAAGAGAGGAACCCAATTACTATTTCAATGCGACTCCTTCGCTCTAATTAAAATATAAGCACATATTTTTCAGCAACTTACAACTAATTTATATACACTTTAAAATGCTTCAATAATAAGAATATCTTACCAAATAAAGGAAATGATTTGTTGCAAGATTTATCTATAAAATTTACGCAATCTAGTATAGAACTTTCCTCCTTGATTCCATAGAATTCTAACCTATACTCGGATTTTCTGCCTTTGCGAAGGCATAAACTTTTAAATTTGAAGTAAATATGAGCGAATCAAGATCTAGAAAAATTCCTTCAAAAAATAGAAGCCAAAGATCTACCGCTACAGTAAGTAAAAAGCCTGCAAAACCAAATTCTGAAAGAACTTCTAATTCAAATAAAACAAGTAGATTAGATACGAAGCCGACTCAAAAAAAGAAATCAGCAGCAGTTAAAAAGGTTACAAAAAAGATTGTGGCAGCAAAGAGTTCTACCACTACTTCCAGAAGTCCGATCACACAGGCAAATTCTTCTAGTAGAAAACAAGTTTCACCAACTCAATCAACAAGGTCTGCTTCAAAGTCAAAAAGAGAAGCATCTACTAAGCCAATTCCAAGACCTAAAAGAGAGTCAACTAGATTAACTTCAAGACCTGATAGAGAAACTACCAAATTGTCGAAAAGGTCCTCTCCTGCAAGTTCTAAAAGAAGTAAGCGAACATCAGAAAGAGAAGAAAGCAAAAGTAAATCTGGATCTCAAAGAAGATCAAGTCGTAAAAATGCTAAACGAGGAAGCACAAGTAATAATAATATGCACATTATTTCCGGTTTAGGATTAGCTGTTTTAGTGGTGATAGTCCTGATAATTATGAAAATGAGTGGAACACCTGAAAACAAACCTACAGGCATTAAGCGAGATGCTGTTGGCACAGCCCTACAAGTCACAAATGACGCTATGAATGCATTTAGCAAAAATAGAGATAGTGCTCCAAAAACTAAAGTAGCTCTCGAAAGAGGACGTGATATGTTACACAAAGCAATTGATAATCTACCGGAAGGCCAAAGAAGTCGTTACGATAGAATTTTACAAAAAATCAATATGTCTCTTAAAGATATGCGAGAAAGAGCCCACATCGTAGAAGCTCGACAAGGGCACTAATCCCACTACAATACGCGCATTTATAAATAAAAAATGATGGAAAATATATGATTAAATTAGGATTAAATGGTGCGTCTGGCCGTATGGGCAAAAGAATTTCTGCCTTAATAAATCAAGATAAAAACTGTAAATTAGTTAGTGCAATTGAATATCCTGAAAGTCCTGACTTGGGAAAAGACATCGGAGACATAAATGGTGAGGGATCAATGGGAGTAAAAATATCCCATGAATTAGATACCACTGCAGAATGTTTGATCGATTTCAGTCAACCAAATTCAACCATAAAGATGGCCCAAGTTTGCCAAAAGAACAAGATAGCATTTGTTACTGGAACCACAGGTTTAAACGATGCACAGCTAAAAGAATTAAAAGACTTATCAGAACAAATTCCGATTTTAATTGGCTCAAACATGAGCATTGGCGTTAACTTATTATTTAGATTTGCCTCTCAAATTGCTAAAGCACTCGGGGATGACTATGATATTGAAATAATTGAAAAACATCACCGTTTCAAAAAAGACGCTCCCTCAGGAACAGCTCTTAGCATAGCAGAATCTATTGCAGAAGGAATCAAAAGAGATTTAAAAGAAGTCGGTATTTATGGTCGAGAAGGCCAAGTTGGCGAACGAACACAAAAAGAAATAGCCCTACATTCTGTTAGAGCAGGTGATATCGTAGGTGAACATACAATTATATATGGTGCTTTGGGAGAAACTATTGAGCTCACCCACAGAGCGCATACACGAGATACTTTTGCAAGTGGTGCTATTAAAGCTGGGAAATGGCTTGCAAATAAAGATCCCGGTCTGTACACTATGTATGATGTATTAAATTTATAAAAATTTACATAAAGCTCTTTTTGGTATGAAGATATGTATTCCAAAAACCAAATAAAGATTTATTGTTCTGAGGACGATAAAGGTCAAACAGCCACCCCACTTTTGGAAAAAAAACCAAAGTTTGCGCCCTTATATCACGTAATATTGTGGGATGACAATACACATACTTATGAATACGTTATAAAACTACTTATGTCTCTATTTAGAATGACATTTGAAAAGGCTTATCAGCACACTTTAGAGGTTGATAAAAAAGGACGAACGATATGTATTACAACACATCTCGAAAAAGCAGAATTAAAACAAGAACAAATTTCCAATTTTGGGCCAGATATATTAATGCAAAATTCTAAAGGACCTATGAGTGCCACAATTGAACCAGCTAATTAAGTATTTTTTAATTATTTCAATATTCATCTTAACTAGTTGCGGTGACCATAGTAAACCTATAGTAATTGATGGCTCAGGCACAACTCCCATAATAAATTTAACTAGTGGCCCTTATGCAGTAATTGTTGGCCAGGAAGTTACTATTGGCGTTGAAACTCAATTTGGAGTCAGTGAACCTATATACACAGCCATACCCTCACCAACAGGCATCGCTCAAGTAAATAAGCTACCTACTGGCCAAATAGTTATAAAAGGACAAAAAGCTGGCTCAACTACATTTACTATAACCGATCAGGCCAACCCAACAGCCGTGCCAAGAACTATTGAAGTTACGGTCAAAGACCCTCCAAAACTAGAAGTCACACCTGATCCAATTGATGGAATTATAGGCCAATCTATATTATTAGAAATCACAACTCTCAACCCTGAAAATGATGCGAAATTTACGCTCTTAATAAATGATACCTCCGTAGCAAATATATTGGATGCAGCCAACAATCCAAATCTCATTGAATTATTAAAAATAGGAATAACCAAAGTCACAATTGAGGATGTAAATAATAATTTAACAAAAGAAGTGACGATCACTGTAAAGTAATTATTATTTACCTTTTGAAAATATTATTTTCTATCCGGCTAAATTTGCCACAATTTCAACTATATTCGGCAATAATTGCCTAAAGAAGTTAATCACCACCTGCTATTTTACCGATATATAAAGATAGGAGGTTAAAGGTTTATTATGGAAGCTAAACCAATTAATCAGGTACATTTAAATTTAAATTACCTGAAAACGAAAAATTTTAATAGTGCCGGAGGAAAATCCGTCACTGGTAATCAATCTGCAGATAAAGTAGATTTTGGAAGTGATCCGTCATTAATTTTGGCAGAATCTCTTGCATTTGTTAACCAAAAAGCTATTTCCAGTTTTGGAAGCAGGGATGATCTAAATTTAATTTTAGAGCAACAACTGAATGAAATAAATGAAACGTTACATAAAAAAGCACTTGAGTTAACAAATACAGAGAACAATTTGCCAGATCAAAATGATCTAGATTACTTTAATGCTGAAAATACAGCAAACCGAATCTATAATTTTGCTACATCTTTTTATGAAACTTTTCTTGAGTTTGGGGGCAAAGAGGATACCCAAGAAGCTAGACAAGAATATGCCGATATCATAGGGGAAGCAATAGGTGAAGGTTTTGAAGATGCATTATCAGTGCTGGGTGTATTACCTGACAAGGTATCAAACGAAATACAAAAAACTCACGATATTGTGACCGAAAAATTAGCCGCATTTGTTTTGGGTGAAGAGAAAACCTACAACGAAAAAGTTACCGAAAAAGTCACCGAGAAAATGACTGAATTAGATAAAGACGGATCAAATGATTTATCAATAGATGAAACAAATTTAAGCTCAGATTTTTTCAACAATATCGATAAAGACCAAAATCAGCGATTGAGCATTGAAGAATTATCACAGGAAATAAAACTATTAGATAAAACAAAAGACCTTTCAGATGATCTATTAAATGCTGTTTTAGAAAAGTCAGAATCATTTCAAGAACAAGCAGAGAAAGCTCATTCGCTTTCTCATCCTTCTGAGTTTACTATCAGCTTTTTAGCACAAAATCCGAAAGTCGCTCAAGCTGTAATAGGATTTTCTGGTGGATCTTCTGGTAACTTTGCTGAATTCTTAAAGGATAACCCTGATGCTGTAAAAAAGATCATTGATGATCCAAGTAAGTTAAATGAAGTAATAAGAGCCTTTAAATTGGACAGTATAACCAGTAAATTAAAAGATAATCCAATCACGGATGAGTTTCTTAACGCACATCTTATTGAATTAGAAAGTCTTTTTGATCATCCTGATTTATTAGATTATTTTTCAATTAATATAGAGAGTGCCCAAAGATTAGTAGACTCTTATTAATTATAAGGGTAGAAAACAACTACCCTTTATCTCTATTTCACTTCACTATTACTTAAAGATTTTAAATTGTAAGTTCAAACTTCTACCATCAACTTCTTTCTTTATTGAATTTCAACCTTAATAACGATAATGAAATAATTTCGAAGTTAAAGGTATGTAATATAAATGAAGCTCATTTTCTTTGGTAGTCCGGAATATAGTCTACCATCACTCACTAAACTTTACCAGTCACATCATGAAATTATTGCAATCTATACTCAACCTGACAAACCTTCAGGAAGAGGAAGCCAAGAAAATCCAACTCCAATTAAATCCCTAGCAAATGAATTGAACATCCCCGTATACACACCAAGTTCACTTAAAACGGATGAGGCATTTAATCAATTAAATCAATTAGAATTTGATTTAGGTGTGGTCATTGCTTACGGCAATATTCTTTCAACTAAAATTCTCAATATTCCAAAATACGGTTATATAAATGCGCATGGTTCTTTATTACCTCAATATAGAGGTGCATCACCCATAACGGCTCCTCTACTAAATGGAGATTCCACTACGGGTGTTACTATTCAGAAAATGGTTTTGAAAGTTGATGCAGGCGATATTGTAAATTCAGATACTATATCTATATCAAAAGAAGATAATGCCAGTACTTTACACGATAAATTAAGTGAACTTAGTTCAACATTATTATTAGAAACATGCAATATGGTGGAAACCAATAAAATTAATGCCATCCCTCAAGATGAATCTAAGGCAACTTTTGTTAAAAAACTTACCAAACAAATGGGACATATTAATTGGAATGAGTCTGCCAATATTATTGAAAGAAAAATCAGAGCTTTTTATCCATGGCCAGGCTCGTTCTCATTTGTTAATCTTAAAAATAAAGATGCTAGAATAAAAATATTAAAAGCAACATCAACCGATGAAAAAGGGCAACCCGGAATTATTAAAGATTTAAATCCTTTAAATTTCCTAATTGGTACAGGTAATGGATGCCTTAGGATTTTTAAATTACAACGTGAAGGAAAAAAGAAACAGTCAACAGCAGAGTTCCTAAATGGAAATCAATTAGATATAAATAATCAATGGCATTAAACAGACAATGAATCAAAATCAAAACAATCCAAAGAGAAAACAGCAGATAAATTTTGTAGATGAAGATGGGCAAAATTTAAATGTGGCTGATGAGCCTGATAAACAAAGTCATTATCGCAGAAAAAAAAATAAAAAAGAATTACTCTTAAGCGAAACAGACACTATCAATACAGAAAATCTTACTCAATGTTTAATCGTAGAGGTTTCAAGAAAGAATGCAAAAGTACTTATAGAGGACGATATAAAAGATTGTGTCATTGGCGGACAATTTAAAGAAAAAACAGAAAGCCTAATTGCTACTGGTGATCAAGTTCTCGTTGAAAAAATAGACGAAAATAATTGGGTAATACGCAGAATACTTGAACGCAAAACAAAACTTTCAAGACCAGCAGCAAAAGGTACCAAATTATCACTTGTAAAAGAAAAAGTAATTGCAGCAAACATAGATGTAATATGCATAGTAGTTTCAACTTTAAAACCAGCCTTCAAACCAGCGCTAATAGATAGATTTTTATTAACAGCAGAAAAAAACGGTGTAAGTGTAATCATAATAATGAATAAAATGGATCTAGTTGACTCACCTCCTAAAGATATTTTTGAATATGAGAAGCTAGGTATAAAAGTTATTTATACCATTGCTACAGAACAAAAAGGGATTAAAGAAATCAAAGAAACCTTATCAAATAAAATTGCTGTTTTTACCGGCCACAGTGGCGTTGGCAAAAGCTCTATTTTAAATGCTGTTTCCCCAGAATTAAATTTAAAAACGCAAGATGTTGGTGATGGAAAACATTGCTGGAGACACACGACAAGAAAATCAACATTGTATTTAATGGACAATGGTGGGATGATCATTGACACCCCAGGCATTAGGGAATTAGGCGTGTGGGATATAAAACCAGAAGAATTATCTTGGTATTTCCCAGAGTTTCACGAGCCCGCCGAACAATGCAAATTTTCTAATTGCACCCATGATCATGAACCACAGTGCAATGTTAAAGATCTTGTCGAAGCCGGTCAGATCTCCTCTTTGAGATACAATAGTTATCTACGAGTATTTGAATCTTTAAAAGAAGATCAAAATAAAGTTTATTAATTATCCTATAATTAATCTTTACTGAATCTAAATCCTCTTCCATGAACTGTTTGAATTATTTTTGGAGATGTATTATCAATCTCAATTCTTTTCCTTAATTGTGAAATTAATTGATCTAACGTTCTACTATTAGGAAAATGGTTTACCCCCCATCCAGCATTCATCATTTCATTTCGCGAAACTACCTTACCAGCTTCACCAAAAAGTTTTTGTAACAATAATAGTTCTCTTTTGCTTAACTCACTAAAGGTATCTCCGAAATAAGCTTTATATTCCGACGGAATAATTTTCAAGTGATTCATCATAAAAAAACCGACGTCATCAGATGAACTTTTTTCAAATCTTCGATACACTGCACGAATTCGAGCTAATAATTCTTGGATCCCAAAAGGCTTCATAACATAATCATCAGCACCTAACTCAAGACCTAAGACTTTATCTATTTCTTCCGATTTCGCACTTAAAAATATTATCGGAACTATTTTATCATTTTCACGAATTTCTTTACAAACATCATAACCGTTTTTTAAAGGCATCATAATATCCAACAACACCATGTCAGGCACACTATTATTAAATTGCTCAACCGCCTCAACACCATTAGCTGCTTCAACTACATCATAAGATTCATCTTCCAAGAATGCTTTGATTCCTGTTCTAATATTCAAATCATCTTCAGCAATAAGAATTTTCATAGTTCATACCTCTTTATATTTTTTTAATTTTAATCTAAAACGACTTCCCTTTGGAACATTCATACATATTAAATCTCCACCATTTAAAATTGCCAATTCTTTTGAAATGGTCAAGCCTATACCTGTACCAGCAACACCATCAGATAAGTTATTATGTATTCTAAAAAATGGTGAAAAGACTTTGGTTAATAGACTTGATGGTATACCAGGACCATAATCGACAATATCGATTAAAATAAAGCCCTTTTCTTCACTAGATGAAATCCCAATATATTTACCTTCCTTAGCATATTTTTCAGCATTTGAAATCACATTACCTATAATTTGAATTATTGAATCTTTATCAGCAAAAGCATTTGATTCAGTAGTTAAATTTAATTCTACCTTAAATCCTAATTGAATTAAGTACGGCTCCTCCTGCAAAATAATATTTTCAATCAAGTCATTGATATCTAGGGATACAATTGATAAATTTTCTTTTGTTTTATTTTTATCTTTGTTAAAAGTTAATACGTTTTGTATCAGTCGACTTAAACGTTCAGATTCTTGCACAATCACCGAAATATATTTTTTATGCTTTTCATTGGAAGATTCAATTCTGCCCAATAATTCAGAATACAACCTTATATTTGTTAAAGGCGTTCTCAATTCATGGGAAACCTGTGTCACAAAACTCATTCGGTTTTCTATAATTTTTATATCTCTCCATAAATAAAATCCGATCCAACCACCAACAAAAAGAATGAATAATCCTAAAAAAAGTAAGTTTGTATTTAAGGCTAGATCATACACCTTTTTCAATCGACCTAATGACTCTTGACTTCGAGTGTAATACTGAAGTGTCCATGAATCTAATGGATACTGCACCCGCAATTTAGCTAACGGATTTGCCTTCTCATTAATTTCGTAATCTCCCCATTGATAAATTACGGCACTACGAGAATCAATCAACTTTATTGTTCCAGGATGAATTAATCGATTAGGCAAACGTCCTATTAATCGTGCCTTTAAATAAGCAAAATTTATTTCGGCACCAACAATATATCCTTTAGGATTTTCACACCAATACAAAAGATTTAAGCCTTCTTCCCAATACCAGGTCAAAAATCCATCTACCAATCTCTTAGATATATTACCTCTAGAACCCTTTTGATTCGCATAAAACATTGAATTCGATAATTTATTCTTTACGCTATTTATTCCACTCAATTTATTGATTACTTCTGTTTTAAATGATTTATTAAGCCAAACATTTTTAGTTCTTTTAACAAACTCAATCCCATCCGGATTTGACTCATCATCTTTTAAGGGGAATAATAACTTCCCTTTGTTATCAGTTATAAAAACTTGTTTGATCAAAGGTTGTCCCAGTAAATTTTCGTGAAAATTAGAATTATTGGTCCAGTTAATCTTTAATAATTGAGTTGAAATTTCTGATTTAATTTCACGTAAGAAAATATCAATATTTAAATGAGACTCTTCTAGAATGGCATCGCCCCTTTTTGCATTTTCAGCTTGTAATAATTTTTGTTCATTTATAAATGATTTTTGACCAAACCACAACATAAGGCTAATGGGTACAAACAAAATAAAAATGAATAATATCGTTAATCTATATTTCACTATTTTGTTCTAGCTTTTTTTTTCTTTGAAGATTTTTTTATAATAATTTTCTGTTGACTGGCTGACTGCTTATATCTATATTCCTGATTCAATGAGTTTTGGGTTTTATTAAAGTTATCATATGCCTTCCAAGCTTTTTTCGAACGATTAGAATAGTTCTTATTTAAATCTTCCTGAATTTGCTTGGTAATGATTTCTAATTTCTCAATTTGGGTTGATTGTATTGAGTCATTATTACGTATTAAAAACCCACACGTAAATTGTAAGTTTTCTAGCGTTTTTTCTAAATTGCCTTCATTAAACATAAGCATGGCCATTCTATTTTGATCCGCAGCCATTGATAAGACGACTTTCTCCATCACATTGTTATTAATGCTCCGTTTTTTTACTTCTTCAATACCAGTCCACGATATGCCTGCCTTGGCCCGTAAAACGGAATTCTTATCTGAATTAGCCAAAATATAATTAAGCTGAACATCGATTAATTTACTATAACCTTTAATAACGATTGGATTGTTTACTTCTAGTTCAACTAAAATATATTTATTCTGTTCATTGTAAATTTGATTCATAGAAAAAGTAATCGTATCTTTTCTAATGGTTCCTATCCTATCTAAAATTTTAATTGGCTTTACCCCTTGAGTACACTCAATTTTTATTTTCAATCTTTTACCAGCTACCGATATCAACTGCTTCATCTCATTTTTCAGTAAATCATCTATTTGTTCAGGGCTTTCAGCAAATCCATAACTACCATCACTATTAGCAGATAAAGAACTCATCAATTCTTCATTAAATCCTTTCCCAATACCTATTGTAGAAATAGAAATATTATTTTTTGCAGCTGCAAAACCTAAATCGCCCATATCTTTTAAAGAAACAGAGCCAACATTTGCCATCCCATCAGACAATAAAATGATTCTATTTACATATTTAGTAGATGCATTTTTTTCTATTTCATATAACCCCTTACTTACTCCCGCAAATAATGCTGTAGATCCATGTCCTTTAATGCCATCAATTAATTTAATTAAGTCGCCTTTATCCCTCCCCATGGTAGCAGGTATCAAGGTAATTACTCTGCTATCATAAGTTACAAATGAAATAATATCATCCTCATCTAATAAATTTAAAATCATCCTAGAGGACTTTTTTACTTGTTTTAATTTAGCACCAATCATCGATCGGGACTTATCTAATATAATACATAAATTAATTGGATTTCTTTTAGCATCTATAGTTTTTCTTATTCCAATCAAAGATACTTTTAAATAAATTTTTTGTTTCTTGCCATTTATTAGAACACCATGACTTAGTGCGACTTGTAATGTCACTGATTTATCTGTATTAATTTTCTCGTCCGAATAGGTAACCAAGAATAAAGTAAAATAAATACATACCATTAAATAAATTTTCATTATTTCTGCTCTTATAAAATGAAGTTGTGCTTAACCATTTAAAATATATTTTATTGATTTGATAATTTTAAGGCGAGAAGACTATCAATTGATTGTAAAAAAAATGTAAAACTAACATTCAAAATTGATATAAGCATTAATACTTTTCTAAAAGTGAATATCTAAAGATAAATAAACCTACATCTCTTCTGGCGAGCTAATACCTAATAAACGGAGCCCTTCTTTTAAAACAATAGCGATCCCGTGCACTAAAGCAGTTCTTGCAGATTGAAGCGGTAAATTTGATTCCTGTAGAATGCGTTTGCTATGTTCTTCTCGACCTCCATGAATAAATCGATTGGTAAACTTGGCCAATTCTAATAAATAATTCGCTAACAATGAAGGTTCGCAATTATTGGCAGAATTAATAATGGCTTCTGAAAATTGATTTAATTTTAATAATACTAATTTCTCACTATCTTCCGTTAAGCCAGAAAAATCCGCTTGCTCCATAAAATCATGATTACTTTTTCTCACAATACTTAAACATCTTGCCTGAGTATATTGAAGATATGGTCCTGTATCTCCTTCAAAACTAGTCACTTCTTCCCAAATAAATTCACTATCCTTTACTCGTTTCTTAGATAAATCACCAAAGACAACAGCACCAATTCCGATTTGCTGAATAGCTTCTTCAGAAATATTTCTTTTACTACCACTTTCAGAAATTCTTTTTCTAACTTCTGCCACAGAAGTATTCAAAACGTCTTCCATTAATATGGCAGTACCTTCTCGAGTACTACCAGACTTTCCTTGAAACTTCATAAATCCAAATGAAATGTGCTCACAATCATTACTAAAAGCAAGACCCATTTTTTTAACAACCATCTTTAACATTTTAAAATGAAGAGCTTGCTCTTGCCCAACTACGTAAAACATTTTTACAAATTCATACTTATCAAACCGATCTAATAATGCTGCGATATCTCGAACTTCATAGGTTGTGGCACCATCACTTTTTCGAATTAAGCAAGGAGGATCATTTTCATCTTCAGATTCAACGATTAAAGCACCGTCACTAATTGAAGAAATTCCTAAACTTTCGCATTTTTCGACGACTGTAAGAAATGATGCGGCATGTTCGCTTTCACCACCATACACATCAAAAGTGATTCCCAATTTCTTATAAATTTTTTCAAATTCAATTAAACTAATCTCTTTAAACCATTTCCACAATTTTATAGCTTCAGCATTACCTTCCTCTAACTTCTTAAACCAATTCCTAGCTTGATCATTAAGGTCATTATCTTCTGAAGATTCTTTACTAAATTTCACATACAACTCATTAATTTTAGAAATCGTTAATTCGCCTTCAACTTCACTACCCCATTTATTATAGGCAACAATTAATTTGCCAAATTGTGTTCCCCAATCACCTAGATAATTGAGCTTTATAACGTTGTAACCCATTTTGGAATAAAGTTGAGAAATGCTGTTACCAATCATTGTTGATCGCAAATGATGAATTGCTAGCGGCTTGGCAATATTAGGAGACGAAAAATCTACTACAACATTTTTTCCATTTTCAGGTTGAGAGGAATAACCAGAACCGTTTTCAGCTATTTCAGAAAGAATACCATGAGCGATAAAAGATGGATCGACAAAAGCATTAACGTATGGTCCAATATTTTTCACTTCCTTAAATAAAGGCAACTTCTCTAACGAACCAGATATAGATTCAGCAATTTTTACTGGTGAGTTTTTTAATTTTTTAGCTAAAGAGAAACACGGGAAAGCCAAGTCTCCCATTTTACTATCTGGTGGTATTTCGATTAAATTTTTTATTTCATCTAATGCCAAATCAACATGATTAGATAATAGTTCAGCATACTTAAGTTTTAGGTTCATGATTTCTTAACTACATTTCCTTTTTTAATTTCTTCCCAAACAACTAAATTACCCTTCCATAGTTCATCCAAGTTATAATATAATCTAGCCGTAGAATCAAAGATATGGACCACTACTGTGCCATAGTCTAATAATACCCAATCAGCATTATCATTACGTCCTTCCATACCAATTCTTGATCGTTCACTTCTAACTTCTTTATCAATTTTACTGGATAAGCTTTTTACTTGAGTACTACTATTACCTGTCATTAAAATAATATAATCGGCTACTGTAGATATTTTCTTAATATTCAAGACTTTGACATCTTCGGCAAATAAATCTTCCGCTAATTTAGCAATTTCAATCGATAATTCTTCATCATTCAAATTACTACCAATTTGGCTTTCACTCATCTTTCATTTCCTTTTTTTTCTTAATAATTTTTAAACTTAATTCATTATACTTTTTTTGCATTTCTTTATATAAGACATTTAGATCTGAATTATTTCGAATATCCCAAATTTGAAATTCTAACATTGCTTTTTCAATATAAAGCAAACAAATTTCATTTTCAGATTTTTTTAATTTTTTACCAACTCTTTTTCTAACCATTTCTTCTAAATATCCATCAAGATTTAAAAAATCTCTAATTAAAAACAAATCTTCTTTCCATGTATTTTCATGAGTTTCTAAAGTCAATTCAAAATCAAATTGTTCTGGGTATCGCCCAATGCAATCTCTAATATCTTGTAAATCTAAAGCGATATTTTTTTGAATTGCCTTAAAGGAACTTTCTCTTCCAAACTCCTTTTTATATTTTATATACTTTCCTCTAATTTGATTTAATTTTTCTTGGGTATGTGCCTCATCATTTAAAAACTTTTCGAATAAATATTTCAAATAATTGAATTTTTTTTCAAAAGTTCTGCGAAAATGAAAAAATGATTCTTTAACTCTATACTGATTTACAATAAACAATTGTCGCTCAGAAAATACAGTGTAAGTGTTAGCCTTTATCGCTTTGAGAACAAATTCGCGAGCCATTGGCAATGGGTCTTCTCCATTTCTTCTTAGAATATAATACCGCTCAATATTTCTTTCATGATGCAAACCCATTCTTTCATAAACAGTCCGAGCATATGCTAAGTATAACTTAGCCGAATCAGGGTTTCGAATTATTCCTTTTTGAATATAGGATAAACCTACTTTTATCCATTGAATTTGTGTTTGAATATTTTTTTCTTCTGATGGAATTTGAACAGACATTAACCAATTAAGGTATTCCCAAACGTTAACATACGTTGGTTGTAGATCAGCTATTAATTCTGCTGTTAATACAACTTCGTGAAAGTCTCCACTTTCTTGATGATCGATAACTTTCATCCATAATGCATCTACTATAAATACCCTTAAACCGCCTAATAAAACTGTGCCGATAATTTCAATCGGCTTCACTTGCTGTCTAACACCAATATTAGTAGGAGGATAAAAGCGTTTTCTACTTTTAAGTAAATCTTTCTCCATATGCTTTGCGGCAATAAGGCAAAATAACATAAGAATGATAAAAAATAATTTAATCTTCAAGTAAATTCTCGCCTCCAAAATAATAATAGAGCCACTATCATATATCCTATAAAGTATATCATATACAACATAAGTATTTTAATAATTTGAGAGTTTTTTATAGCAAAACCATCAACCAATTCATTTTGCAAAGAGTATTTCCCAAAATCAGGTGCTAAATAAACAATTGCGGAAACATACTTATCTGAAAATTCACCGACTTTATCCAAAAAGGTAATTGCTTTGGCATTTGGTTGGGCCCGAATTCTTTCATGTTTTTTAACCTGAGTCATAAAAAAATTCGAGTAATATCCGGCAATAAATAAAGTGAGTGCCAACATAATGGCGACAAAGCTAGAAAGTCTTGTGGAGCCCATAATGCAAATAAAACCCAATAAAACAAATTGTGCGGCCAGTAAGATAAATGCTTTAAAAACATTCAATTCAAAGGAACTAGAAGGTTTACGCAATAATATATCTGTTTGTTTAACTAAAACTCCACCAATAGATTCTTGCGATTTTTCTGAAATTGAAAAAATAAATTTAAGATCTTTTTTCCCAGAATATGAAAATAAATTTTCAGGCAAATCAATTGTCCTAAACTCACCATCTTGTATTTTCACTTCCTTCATATTCTGTAATATCTTTTGACTTTTTTGGTCCATAATTTTAATATCGAAATAAACAACACCATCATGTGACAAATCTTTTTTACTTCTAAAATAGGCTAGGAATCTAATTGTCATTAAATTCAAAATTTTACCGGCTGAAACACCATTGAATGTAACATTAAAGCTAGTCGCAGGTCTATTAATTTTGGAAGGCAAACCATTTTGAAAAAGTTCTATTTTATCTACCGACTCAGTTTCAATCATTTGAAAAAATGAGGCTGCTTCTAACTTTTCATCTTCATTAAATGTAAAATAAGTAAATCTAACAAAAAAAATCACAATAATTGCTAAGATTATCATCAAACTTACCGCAAGATAACTTATACCTAATAATTTTCCGCATAAATAACTTAATCTTGAAACAGGCTTGGGGAAAATAGTAAAAATTCTTCTACTAGAAATATCATCTGATATTAAATTTGATGATGTAAATATTAAAATAATTAAACCAAAAATATAACATATAGATGTTGAGACACTCAAGACCAATTTTAACTTCAAGATCGGTGTATCAACTGATGGCAATAGCGGAGCCATTAGACAAAGCACACCTAATATAAAAATACAAATTAAAAATACTTTTGATCTCACCGCTTCTTGAAAAGAATTATAAGCAATAGCAAAAACAGGTGAGAGAAAAGTCATTGGTTCTTATTTTTATTAACGATTTCTAAAAATAGATCTTCTAATTTTCTTCTAGGGCTAGAGATCTCGCAAGTAATATTTTCCTCTTTTGCCATGGCAAGGATACGCTTGTTTAATTTTTCATCATATTTATTTAAAACAATGTCACAAGAGTCTAAATCTGTTAACAACTCTGATACTTCACCAAGACATTCTAGTGAGCCTTCATACATAATAGCAATACGATTACAGACATCTTCGACATCTGCTAATAAATGAGAACACAACAAAACAGTTTTACCTTTATCCTTCAACATCATTATTAAATCTTTTACTTCTCTTGTACCAATTGGGTCTAACCCTGATGTCGGCTCATCAAGAATAATAAATTCAGGGTCATTGATCAAGGCTTGTGCAATCCCAATTCTTCGCATCATACCTTTTGAATAACCTTTTAATTGACGTTTTCTTGACTTTTCTAAACCAACTAAAGAAATTAATTCATCGATTTTCTTTTTCCTATCGTTTCTTGAAATACTAAATAGTTTTCCATAAAAATGTAAAATCTCATCTGCATTTAAAAAACGATAAAGATATGATTCTTCCGGTAAATAGCCGATAAATTTATGGGACTTCATACTTGAAGCTGAATGGTTCATTAAAGAAATTGATCCACTCGTAGGAAACAATAAACCTAAAAGTAATTTTATTGTGGTCGTTTTTCCAGATCCGTTTGGACCTAAAAGTCCAAAAATCTCCCCTTCGTGCACATTAAAAGTAATTCCTTTAACGGCATCTACCCTATGTTTTCCAAAAAATGATTTAAATGTTTTTTTTAAATCTTTTATTTCTACAACGTTATCCAAATGTCTCTTTCTATAATTATGACAAACTATCAATTAATGCGAATATTATAATAATGAGATCCATTTCTAAAATGGTTTAGGACTAATTAAGGACAAATAATATAAATTAAATAGTAGATGTGCAAATATAGAACCTGAGATATGCTTCGTGCGAAATTTTAAACATGAAAAAAACATTCCTGGAAAAATTAAAATCCAGAACATGTGTCCTAAAATAAAGATATGCATAATGCTAAATAAAACAGATGGAATAAAAATTTGAAACATTAATATTTTGAAAAGAGACACTTCATTCTTTTTTGCCATCTCTCCTTGTATAAAACCTCTAAAGATTAATTCTTCAATGACACAACCAGCCAAAATATTCAATGCCACTATTAGTGTCAAACGACTAATAAAATTAGACCCTATGGATAGATTAGGTATAGATTCAAATAAATTATTAGCAAATAACCAGGTATAGTGAAACGCCAATAACAAGACCATTGATGCTAAAATTGACTGCAGCAAACTTTTTAAACAACCTTCTTTAAAAAGCTCTAGCTGAAACCAATCAAAAGATATTTCTTTAAATAATATACCTGGTATTAATAAAGTAAGAAATAGTATTATCGGGGTAAAATATTTACCAATTTGCCATTCTCCAGCAAATTGGCTAGCAAAGACCATCAGAAATATTAATGGAAAATAAATAAGTATTTTTTTCATATTTGGCTGAAATTTCTTCCCTAGACTACCTACAAAATACCTACTTGAATATTTAATATATATAATGTACTATCCTATTAATTCTCAATACGAGAATTAATAAAATTAATTTATCAAAATTAAGTCATTTTTTTTAATTAGTGCACAAAATTCTACAAATATATTCGAAAATTGCAGTCTAATAGGACATTACTATAAAACTGAATTTATTACCAATGGGTTTTAAAATATGAAGAAAAGCATTCTACTGACATTATTTACACTTATATTTCAAATGTCACTCGTGTATTCCTTAGATATTAAAGCAATTAAACAAAAAGTTGACTCAGCTAAGGAAATTTTATCTAAATGGCATAAAACCAGCAATCCTAAACTATTAGAAAATGCTTTGGTAATACTTAAAGAAGCTAAAAAGGATTTGGGCAATAAAAAGGAGCAATCTTTAGAGTATGATAATTTGAGACAAGAAGTTTACATGCTTTATTTCTGGACCAATAAATCGAGACAAGTTAGCTCTTTTGGCGCTAAAAAAAAATCTAACCCAATTGTCAAAGAAGAAAATACTTTAGGTAAAACGAATGGCCCACCTTCTATTAAAAAAGAAATAAAGGAAAAAGAAGACAACATCATCTTCTCAAACTTAATTAGCAATGAACCTCTGCATATAAAACAGGCCTTTAGTGAAATAAAGGAATACGAAATAAATAACCCTAAAGCTTTTTATGAAAGTGAGTTTATGTATAGGGACATATATCTTGAATTCCCTAAATCAAGTACTGCTGAAATTGCAAAAGAATTAGCGGACTCATTAATTCCGAAAATTGAAATTTTTGAAGCTGATAAAAATAAAAGAATAAAAAAGATTACTGATGAAATAATGAATTTTGAACAAAACTATAAAAATCGAAAGTTTACGTTAATCACAAAAGAATTAACAGCCATGTTTGAAATTGAAAAAGACAAAATCACAAAGCACATTATGGGTGAATTAATTAAAGAATATGATTATTTAAAAATCACCATGTTAGCCATCAATGATTTGATAGAAAATAAAAAATCCAATTATTTATCTGCTAGTATAATTGGTGTTAAATTTAAAGGCTCTATCATTGGGGCCAATCATAGATCAGTAAGTGTTAAAACAAAAATGGGTACAATTACGATCCCATGGAAAAAAATTAGTGATGATCAACTAGCTGATCTCATTGGACAATTGGCTAAAGATGTCAATGTTTCTTATAAGATCACAATGTCTATTTATAAATTAGGAGATGCCTCAGTTGCATTTAACACACTATACAGCAAAACTTTGGATGATCCTTTATTTTTAAGTAAATTAGGAACCTTTTATTTCAAATTATTATATAAACATAGAGAAGAGGTTAAAAGACTCGTCGACAATGAAGTTAAGAATGCGACGAAATTAGCTGATAGTAAGGATCCTGCAGGAGCTATAAAGGTTTTAACAAAATGTTTGTTACAAATAAACAAAACCAAATTTCACCGCGACCAGGTTTCAAGAATTTATTCAATTATGAGTTCACTAAAATAATCAGGAGCAAATTTAAAACAATTGCTCCATCAATATTTAAAATTTATTTGTTAAAGGCAGATTTAAGATCTTCAACTTTGTCTAGTTTTTCCCATGTGAAAGAATCTTCTTTCCTACCAAAGTGACCATGGGCTGCTGTAATTTTATATTTTGGTTTAAGCAAATCCAAAGATTTAACGATTCCAGAAGGAGTCAAAGAAAACAATTCTTGAACTACATCAGAAAGTTTCTTTTCGTCTACAGTTCCAGTCTGAAAGGTATCTACTAATACGGAAACAGGCTCAGCTACACCTATAGCATATGCCAATTGAACTTCACATTTATCTGCTAGGCCAGCACCTACAATATTTTTAGCAATATAACGTGCCATATATGCTGCTGATCGGTCGACCTTAGAAGGGTCTTTTCCAGAAAATGCACCGCCACCATGTCGCCCCATGCCACCATAAGTATCAACAATAATCTTTCTTCCAGTTAAACCACAATCTCCTTTTGGTCCACCAATCACAAATCGACCTGTTGGGTTCACATGAATAATAGTATTCTCATCCATTAATTCAGCTGGCATTATTGGATTGATCACTTCTTTAATGATACCTTCTTTGATTTCATCTAATGTTACATCATCCGAATGTTGAGTTGAGATCACAACTGTATGTACTCTTATAATTTTACCATCATCGTCATACTCAACTGTCAATTGAGATTTAGCATCTGGACGTAAGTAAGGTAATACACCAGCTTTTCTAACTTCTGCATGTTTTTCAACTAATCGATGAGAATAATAAACAGCGAAAGGCATTAATTCTTCAGTTTCATTACAAGCAAAACCAAACATCATTCCCTGATCTCCAGCACCTTGCTCTTCGTGCAAACCTTCTCCTTTATTGACACCTTGTGCAATATCAGGAGATTGTTTATCCAAAGTTACCATTACGGCACAACTATCAGCGTCAAATCCAAGTTTAGGATCATCATATCCTATTTCTCTAATGGTATTCCTGGCAATCTCTGCAATGTCTACATAACCATCACAAGTAACTTCTCCTGCAATAACAACTAAACCTGTATTTACTAATGTTTCACAAGCAACCCTACTATTTGGGTCTACGGCTAGCATTGCATCTAATATTGCATCAGAAATTTGATCTGATACCTTATCTGGATGCCCCATTGAAACACTTTCAGATGTAAATAATGACATATATTCCTCCAATTTCTGATCTTTTATAAGTTAGGAATAGCGGTGACATATAAATTCACTATCCACTTAGTAAAATAAAGGCGACAATTCTATTAAAGCGGACATTAATGTCAATTTCACTTATACAACCATTCCAATTTTTCGTTAGCCTTTAAGTTGATATTCAAACAATATTTATTCAATAAGAAAATAATGATTAGCTTAGCTATTTTATTGGTCTGGCTAATTTACCTTATGGGCCTATTTGATTCTTTACACTTTAGCTCACCAAAAATCATTAAAGCAAAAAATCACTATAGAATACTAACTTTTAATATCGCCCATGGACGAGGTAGAGCACTAAATCAATTTATGGTCCCAAATTTCAGAAGGAAAGAAATATGCAATACAATCGGACTTTTTTGCAAAGCGAGTAACGCGGATTTTATCCTTTTCCAAGAATCGGATTTTTATGCTACTTGGAGCGGAAACTTCAATCACCTAAATGCCATAAATCAAAAAGCTGAATACCCTCATAAAAGAGAAGGAAACAACAATGTACTAGACTCATACCTTAACAATCAATATGGCAATTCAATTTTAAGTAAATTTGAACCGATTAATTCATCAAATACAATTTTCTCAGAAAAATCAATTGGTGGAAAAGGTGTTGTCCAAATTACAATTAAACTAAAAGAAAACCTATTGACTATATTTAATTTACATTTACAGCACAACTCAATAGACGTACGACGTAAACAATTAAATATTGTTGAGAAATTAATTTTAAAAACCAAGACACCCTACATCATAGCTGGCGATTTTAATGAAAAAATAGAAAGCGAATTGTTAAAATCATTTATCAAAAGACATCATCTGCATAGGTATGAAGGCAAGGAATCCTCAATATCATCTTTTAGATTTAGCTTTTTAAATAGCAGAATTGATTTTATATTAGGGACAAAAGAAATAATATTTCATCAATGTGAAATCCAAAAGACCAATCTTTCAGATCACATGCCAATTATCATGGACTTTAGTATTCGACCTTAATTTAGAAAGGGCAATGTGCTTCCATTTGTTTCGTATAAATAGGCCAGAACAAGCATTGTTCCTATTACTAGAAAAATAAAAATCCCGAATTTAATCATGAATTTAAGCTGTTTAATAATCACATGCATTGCTAACAAAATGAGGAGCAATACACCTAATCCCACACCACAAATTACGGGATAATTTTCTATAACACCTTGTATATTTTCAATCATTAACGCGACAATTAAAAGTGGTTCATTTCACAATGAAAACAGAAATAGTTATACTATGATTTAACAGCACAATATACAACCATAAATTAAGTCTAATTTCGAGAATTTTTATTATTAAATGGACTTTCTATTATGAATCCATATAAAGTTTGCCCCGATTTAGATAATTTAACAACGCAAGCAAAAAGATACTATGTCCTTCTACACCATATCAATTATTGGTCGTCCTAACGTGGGTAAATCCACTCTATTTAATGCCATGGTAGGTGAAAAAATTTCTATTGTTGAGCCAACTCCTGGTGTAACTAGAGATAGAGTTTTAAGAACCGTACATCACGAAGAAAAAATGTGGGATTTAATCGACACTGGTGGTATCGGAATTATTGATAACCAGGATCTTTCTGAAGCAATTGAATTGCAATTGGAACTTTCAATTTCACAAGCCGATTTAGTTTTATTAGTTGTAGATGCTAAAGCTGGTTTAATTCCTGATGATCATCGAATCGCGAATGAACTAAGAAAAGCGAATAAAAAAGTTTTATTACTTGCCAATAAAGTTGATGAAGAATCTATCGAAGCACATGCACACGAATTTCATTCTCTAGGATTAGGAGAACCCATAGCAATTTCAGCGAAGGCATTCCGTGGTATACGCGATTTAAAAAGCACCATTGCTGAATTTGTTCCTGAAGATCAAGGGGATGATCCAGCAAGTGATCTATTAAAAATTGCCGTCATAGGCAGAAGAAATGTAGGCAAATCATCTTTTGTAAATTTCATAGCCGATGAAGAAAGAGTTATCGTTTCAAGTCATGCTGGAACCACTAGAGATTCTATAGATGTTATCATAGAAAATGGATCCAAAAAATTTGTTATAACTGATACTGCTGGCATGCGAAGAAAAACAAAATTTGAATCTGCAGTAGAGTTTTATTCCGCTTGTCGAACAGAACGAGCAATTAAAAGATCAGACATCATATTATTCTTTTTAGATGCTGTTGAAGGTATATCCGCAGTTGATGGCAAACTAAGTAAGCTAATCAAAGAAGAAGGAAAACCAGTCATAGTTGTTACAACTAAAATAGATTTAGCTAAAGATGTAGATCGAAAAAGGTACCTGAAATATATTGATAAACATTTAGCCGGCTTAACATTTGCACCTATCATCTTTATTTCAAGTCAAACGGGAGAAAATGTTTGGAAATTGATTGATTTAACTTTTGAAATTCATCGTCAATCTCAGCTTTCAATCTCAACATCAGAGATAAATGAAATCCTTTCAGATGCTCAAAAACGACACCCACACCCTATCGCACACGGAATACGTCCAAAACTTTTTTATGGGGTTCAAATAAAATTTGCTCCTCCGCGATTATTGATCTTTACCAGACATAAAAAATATATTAATCGAAATTATGTTCGCTTTCTAGCCAATGAATTTAGAAAACGCATGAAAACACCCGAAATCCCTTACAATTTCACCTTCAGAGAAAATAAAAGAACTGATTACGAGAACTCCGTTCCAGATAACTTAGATGAAATCATCGCCAAAGAATCAAAAAAAGAACATACAATATAACCT
This sequence comes from Planctomycetota bacterium, assembly GCA_002746535.1. Lineage (GTDB taxonomy): Bacteria > Planctomycetota. Next base: position 23,723 of record NVWA01000023.1, on the reverse strand, counting down.
ACTTCACAAGGATAAAGATTCATCCGCAAGAAGAGGCCAATTCACAACCGCACATGGTACTGTTCAAACTCCAGCCTTTATGCCAGTCGGCACGCAGGGTGCAATCAAGACTGTCACACCAGATCATATTGAAAAAACTGGATCAGAGGTTGTCTTAGCAAATACGTATCATTTAAATTTAGAAGGACGATCCGATTTAGTAAAACGTATTGGCGGATTACATAAATTCATGGGTTGGAAAAAGACAATCTTGACCGATTCAGGTGGATTTCAAGTTTTTAGTATCCCAAATAAAGAAGTAGTCGAAGAAGGTGTTTTCTTTCCTGCAGATAACAACAAGAAACTTTTTTTGGGTCCCAAAGAATCCATGGAAATCCAAAAAAAATTAGGGGCCGACATCGTTATGGCTTTTGATGAATGTGTCGAATACCCAACCACCAAAGAATATGTCCAAAAATCAATTGAGAAAACAACCCGTTGGGGAAAAGTTTGTCGTGATTTTGAACTTCAAGAGCATCAATTTTTATTTGGTATCATTCAAGGCGGAACTTATTTAGATTTAAGAGCTAAGTCTGCCAAACAATTAATTGAGTTAGATTTTGATGGCTATGCCATAGGTGGGGTTAGTGTTGGTGAAGGTTTAGAATTGTTAATGAATATTGTTCATCATACGGCTCCACTACTACCTGTTGATCAACCACGTTATTTAATGGGAGTTGGATTGCCAGAAGATATTTTTGCAAGTGTTCAACAAGGAATGGATATGTTTGACTGTATTATTCCTACGAAATTTGGTCGAGGGGGTACTTTTTTTACGTCATTTGGAAAAGTAAGAATTATGGAAGATCGATACCGAAAAGATCGATACCCACCCGATACCAGTTGCGAATGTTACACCTGCCAAAATTTTTCACGTTTGTATTTAAGACATTTATTCTTAGCTAAAGAACCATTGGGAATGACTTTAGCAAGTATTCATAATATTCATTTTTATCAAAACATGATGAAAAATATTAGAGTATCTATAGAAGAAAATAACTTTATGAAGTTTCAACACGAGTTTCTCGAATCCTATTTTCAACACCGACAAGATAAAAATAAATTATTAAAAAGACAATTCTCTGATCCAAAATCTTTTGGAAACTAATTTAGAAGGAGATTGAATGAAGGAATCACTTCGAGTTTATTTGAAAAATCATCAAATTAAATTTAGAATTAAACACGCTTAAAACTATTTTCATACTGAAACATATAGTCTCTTTTCAATCGTATAGTTACTTATTAAATCACTAAATATCACCAATACATAAACAGTTTTTATGAATTAATTTCGAACCGATATAATACCTCACTTTTTAATAACCTGTCGAAAAAATTATGAATTTAAACTTAGTCTTAAATACACTTGGGAAGCTTCTTCTACTTATTGGTGGCTGTATGGTAATACCTTTGTGTATTTCATACGCTCAGGATGGTGTAGATTTTGTACCATTTGAAATCACATTTATAATTACTATTCTGACCGGTCTATTTTTAAGATATATGATTACGCCAGAAAATAAACACTTCTCTTATCGAGAAGCATTTGCTATATCTGTGTTTGCTTGGTTTTCTATCGGCTTTTTCTCCTGCTTACCTATGGTCTTAACAGATGTCATGGGGTACCAAGCATTATTTCATAATGCTGACCAAGACCCAAGCTTCATCGTTGCATTTATAAATAGTTATTTTGAAGCAATTAGTGGAATTACCGCAACAGCAGCAACTATTGTAACTGATATTGAAGCCCTACCTGATGCATTACTATTTTGGCGATGCTTTCAAAATTGGCTTGGAGGCATGGGAATTATTGTCTTGTTTGTAGCTATTTTACCTTCATTGGGAACGGCAGGCTCAAAATTGTTTCGGTCTGAAGCTTCATTCAGTGTTTCAGAAAGTCAAAGTGCTTATCCGAAAATTGCAGATATGGCAAAAATGATTTGGCTACTCTATTCCGGTCTCTCCATAATACTTTTAATTTTATTATTGATATGTGGAATGACATTCTTCGACGCCATCTGTCATACTTTTTCAGCCATGGCTACTGGCGGTTTCTCATCAAAAAATGCAAGTGTTGGTTACTTCAATAGCATCCCCATTGAAATTATCATTATTTTATTTATGTTGATCAATGGCATGAACTATATGCTAATTCGCCAAGCGTTTTATGGAAAAATTAAATCTGTCATCAGCAATACTGAATTTAAAGTTTATATCTCCATCTTAACATTTGCAGTACTAACAGCTACTATTGCAAATTATTTCTTCCGAACAGACAATTCTTTTCTTTCTGAACTAAGAGAAACCTCTTTTAATATAATTTCTATGGGTACATCAACTGGCTTAAGCACAGGTGATTATGATCAATGGTCGGCGTATTCAAAAATAATCTTAATAATGATCATGATCATTGGAGGCTGTGGTGGTAGTACCACCGGTGGCTTAAAAGTAATTCGAGCCGTTATATTTTTTAAATGGATTCAACGGGAATTTAAACGCATGATTAACCCACATGGGGTATTTCCAATTTTGATCAAAGAGAACGCTATCGAAAATAAAACTTTAGATGCTGCCGTCAGCTTTACCATTCTATATATATTGACGATATTAGGTTTCGGTTTATTATTATCAGTTTTTGAAAATGATGTCATTACTTGCTTTACGGGTGCATTGGCATGTATTTCAAACATGGGACCTGGCTTTGGAATCATAGGCCCAACAGACAATTATGCCTCTTTAGCATTACCTACAAAATTCATTTTAACGATTGCTATGGTTATTGGTCGCCTTGAACTAATGGCCTTTTATTTATTATTTACACCAAAAGTTTGGACTAAATAATTACTATATCTCAAGAATCTAATTTTGCTTTTAACGATTTATAATCGGTTTTTCCTGTGCCTAAAACTGGTATCTCATCAATTTGGATTATTTGTCTGACATTATGCAAACCACTAAGCCCATGATCTTTAATTGATTGATTTACTTCTTCTCGACTAATATCTTTAGTGGTAAACAAAACAATCTCTGGTTTTTCTTCGTGAGGTGTAGCCTCTATAGCTATCGTTGGTCCGTCATCATCCGCTGAATGAAAAGATTCTATTAATACTGTTTCAATAGCTGGCAAAGAAACCATTTCGCCACCTAATTTTATAAACCTTTTTTGACGACCTTTAAATATCAAATAACCATCTTCATCAAAGCTAACAAGGTCTCCAGTTTTATACCATAATTTATCCCCCACTTTATGAAAAGGAGATTTACCTTCATAATTGATATATCCAGAAAATATTGTTGGCCCACTAACTAAAAGCATACCGGTAGATTTTTTGTCCAATTCTTCCATTGTTTCAGGATGAACTAACATCCAATCTAGGGAGGGTAATAATTTTCCTATGGATCCTTTCTTAGGATTCGAAGCAGGATTAATAGAAACAACTGGGCTGCATTCAGTAATACCATATCCTTCAAGTACTTTCATATCAGGACATTTACTTAATAATAAGTCATAGGTGGCATCCGTACATTTTTCGGCTCCGGCAACTGCAATTCTTAAAGTCTTCAACATCTCTTTTTCTGTAGCTCTAACTATCCCACTTAAAAAGGTTGGTGTTCCAGGCAACAAAGTTGCTTTATAGGCATCTATTAATTTTCCAATATGTCCGGCATCGGTTGGATTAGGATGATACACCGTTTGAAGTCCAAGCAGTACCGTGAACAACGTAGTTACTGTGATCCCAAATGAATGAAAAGGAGGTAAGAATGCAATGAAACGATCACACTCATACATTTCTACTAATTCTAAAACGCCTTTAATATTTTCTAATTGGTTTTTATGCTTTAACGGTACAGCTTTAGGTAAACTTTCAGATCCACTGGTAAATAAGATGACGGAAGTTTCTTGAATTTTTGCTTTATAAAGGTCACTCCAATTAATATAACTTTTAACTAAGGCTTTGATTTTAGTAAACTTAGAAATTGATTTGCCTACATCTTCTAAGAAAACAAGCTTACCTTCAAGTCCACGAAAATTAGTTCCTTGGGATTTTAATTTACTAATTAACAATCTAGATGTCAAAATGGCTTCAACATTAATACCATCTAAGGAGTTTCGCATATTGCGGTTACCAACAGTCCAATTGATCATAACTGGCACTTTACCGGCAAAGACCGTTGCAAAGTAAATGATTACTGAACCAACCGACGCCGGCAATAAGATACCTACTTTTTCTCCTTCTAATTTCTCAATTTCAGGCTTTAAAACTAATATTGCCGTTATCAAATTTCGATAAGTCATTGCCCCACGCATTTCATCTGCAACAACAACTTGATTGATATTTTTCTTCGCTCTTTTTAAAAACACTTCGGCAACATTAGCACCATCATCCAGCTTAACGGCAATTTTTTTCTTTCCCGTTGTAAACCACTTCGTCGGAACTTTCTTCAATTCAGCGGTTACTCCTGACAATACAACTCCGGAAGCCGCCAACAACACATCTTTAACTGAATGAATACTTTCTGCATTACCTAAATGACAACCAAACTCACCTTCCAGCCAAACGACTAAATCCGTTTTGGTCAAACTATCCATATTTAAATCTTGGGCTAATTGATGGTTTGCATTAATTTCTTTAACGCCGGTTTCTTTTTCCAAATATTCAAAAACTTGATCTTTAACAGATTGACTAACGTCGCTAACATCACCTTCTATTTTTTTATTTTCTGGCTCATCAACTTCTTTTGGTTTATTGCCTAAAATGAAATGATTTGGATAAGTCATATTTGGACGGACATCTTTATTATAATAGGCTTCCAAATATTTGTTAAGTTCAGGTCTAGTACCATTACGAGGTATATCATCAGCAACCATTAATTCTAAATTAACGGGTCTTTTGGGCATAAAGAATAATAAATTTAAAATTAAATGTTTCATTGCTTTTAGAGCCATACTACCCATTTCAGGTTCTTGACCTGTAAAACCAAAACTGAATCGGCTCCCCCATAAACCCGTTGTCCTAACTAATAAAATATTCACATCAGGGCATTCTTCAAGAATTTGATGTACGGCACTGGTACCTTTTAAATCTTCTTCTTTTTTACGATAGACTTGTCCAGCCGGATATAAAAGCACACTATCATCATTTTTTAAACTTTTAATTATCTCATCCAGTACAGCTCTAACTTTTGCCTTACCACTTGTGCCTACCTTTGAAACATCTGGAATCGCTAACGCATTAATTTTTTTAGACAAATAATTCATACCCGGCCGCTGACTTTGTTTTTCATCTATCAAAACTCGAGGTTTTAATAATTTCATAAAAGTTGTATAAGTGATAAGAGGATCAATAAATGCAGGGTGATTGGGTAATATTAAATAATTTTTATTAGGGTCTATTTTATCAAGACCTTCAATCGTTATTTTGTAACGCCGTCTTAATAATACTCGCGTGATAAATGCAATAAAATTAATAATCATTTTTCTCTTTCTGCTTCAATCCGAGGAACTTTTATTAATAACAACCAAGATATACCTGCAATTAAAATAGTAGCACCACCTAACATCCCAATATTAATGGTAGGTAAATTACCGGATCTTTCCATATATATGTACAACTTACCTGATATCAAAACACCAACAAAGGTCATAAAATTGCCCGCGCTAATTACTTCACCTTTTTTATCTGAGCTTGGTCTAATTTGAATGAAACTTTCGGTTGGGATAATAAATAATCCCCCACCTGTACCCGCAATAACCAAAAAAATAAAGATGCTGGTATATTCATATGTTTTGGGCAATAAAGGCACACAACCCATTAACAACAATCCAATACCCATTACCAACAAGGCCCAAGGTATTAGCTTATACCAACTATTTGCTTTAACAATCATTCCGGCCAATAAAGATCCAATGCAAATTCCTAATAATAGTGCAAAAACTAACAAGGATGTATCAAAGGCACTATATCGAAATTGACCTAAACCAAGACTATTGATCAACAATGTCAGCAACGATGCAATTAAGTAAAAAATCAAGCTACCAAAAAATGTTAAGAATAATAAATAGTCTTTTCGTATATTATAAATAACAGAGATAGTGTTAAATGGTCCACTAAAAGGAAACGGTTTATCAGGGGCCGCTGCTTTGTATTTTGGCACCGCCAATGAAATCATAAAACCAATAAGAGCAATCACAATAATTACGACTGAAACTGTCAATCGACCCGTTTTAGTTATTGCTGTTACTTTAATTTCACTCGATAAAAAAGACTCTACATATTTTCGTGTTGCCAAAGTAAGATCATCTTTGGTGGCTTTCTTCTTATCTTCATTTTCAAAATTAAAATAATTTTTATTTATCTTTTTATCCTTTTGTAATAGTTGCTGAAATTTTTCATTTTGTATCAACCGATTCATTTCAGCTACAATGAAGATAGCACCTTTTTTCTTATCAGATTCATAAATAGTCGCCATTTGACCGACATTTACAAAAGGTCTTAAGCGTTGTATATCTGCATCATCACCATTCTTTATATAAACAATAAGCTCTTTTGGTTTTAATAAACTTTCCAATAAAAAAGGTGGCTTCTCCTTGGCACCCCCTTTTTGATCTATTGATAATCCTGCAAACAAAACACCTATTAAAATAGCGCTCGTAGATATTAATTTTACAAGTGAGTTTGCTTTGGTTACATAACTTTCAGGGTATAATTCTGGTATGGTTCCATTAAGTGCTGGCGAAACTATCGTTGATTGAGCTGCCATAAGCACGAGCATAATGAAGATAAATGTCCAATTGTTTGTGTAGATACCGTAGGCACCTGCTGACATGGCTAGAATTTCAATAAACTTTCCCCAAACAATAACATTTCGTTTTGAATAATGATCGGCTAACCAACCTGCTGGTGCGGCCAATAATAAAAAGGGTAAGGCAAATAAAATAGTTGCTTCGCCTTGAAATTCATTTTGCCCGGCAGCAACAGCAATTAAACAAGCTGCCTGTTTATAAAAGTTATCATTAAAGACCCCTAGAAAATAGGCCGTTGCCAAAGCTACAAACTTTTTTCGAGCTTTGCGAATTAAACTGATTTCAGATTCTTGTAAATCTTCTGACATTTGAAATTATGAGATCCAATTTATTAAAGAGATGGTATAAAATACTTATCTCCAGGAAATGAAACATTTTAAATAGTTTAAATCAGATAGACACAAAATTTCACCGACTTGTACATCACCTAGATACTAAACTAAAACGATTCTTGGATTAGACAACAATAGGAAAAACAACACTATTAAAAAGAATGTCACCTTTTGAATTAGGACTTATTTACGTTCGCAAAGATTTAAAAATAATTATTAATTAACACACCTTTTTACTTTGGTATAAATTCTGTAATATTGATATTGAAAAATTCATATATCCAACCTTCTAATCTAATGTTTGAAATCACTTGGAAATATATTGGTTCTCAGTTCTATATACTTGTTTTCATCAGAGTGCTTAAGGTAGCAATTCAGATAGTTTTCAAAATGCAACTTAGTTGATTTTGAATAGTGGCTTTTCAATCAAATTTTCTATATTCTAGCAAATGAGCAAATTTTGGGTCTTTTTACCTTTCTACTTTACTCTAGACAAGTTTTCTATAAAATTTCGCGTCCTTTTGAACACTCAAGTAAACTATTTTCTAGAGACAGTATTTAGATGGCAAAAAAAGAAAAACCAAAAGTAAGAATTCGTTTAATGGCATACGATGTTGAAGTAATTGATGGCTGTACAAGCTCTATTATTGATGCGGCAAAACGTACAGGGGCAAAAGTACATGGCCCAATTCCACTTCCAACAAAAATTGAACGATATACTGTTCTTAGAAGTCCACATGTTAACAAAAAAGCACGTGAACAATTTGAAATCAGAACACATAAGAGATTAATTGATATAATAGAGCCTACCGGTAAAACAATGGATGCTCTAAATAAAATCGACATGCCAGCAGGTGTTGATATTCGAATCAAAGCTTAGGTCATCAGCTCAAAGAGGTAACTTCTCATGGGGTACGAAGTACTTGCGTTAAAGTACCGACCACAAACATTTGACGATTGTGTTGGTCAAGAAGAAGTTGCCAAAACCCTTAAAAACTCTATTACTCAAGACCGCGTTGGTCATGCATATTTATTCACGGGTCCTCGTGGTGTTGGCAAAACTTCCTTAGCTAGAATATTTGCAAAAGCCTTAGTTTGCCCCAATGCAGCCAACGGGAACTCATGTAATAATTGCGAACAATGTTTTGAAGTTTCAAAATGTATTCATATGGATGTCATTGAATTTGATGGAGCTTCAAATAATAAAGTTGAAGATATTCGCGATCTTATTGCAAATGTCGATTATCAACCAACGAAATCAACTTTTAAAATTTATATCATTGATGAAGTTCACATGGTTACCCAGCAGGCATTCAATGCCTTATTAAAAACCCTTGAAGAACCGCCGCCACACGTTAAATTTATTTTTGCAACAACAGAAATACAAAAACTACCTGAAACGATTCTATCAAGATGCCAAATTCTTGGATTCAAACAAATCCAAGCGATCGACATTATTAAACGTCTAAAATATATTTGCGAAAAAGAAAATATAACCATTGAAGAAAATGCTCTTCAATTCATTGCCGCAAAAGCTAGAGGAGCTCATAGAGATTCGCAATCGCTATTAGATCAAGCGATTGCTTATGCTGATGGTAATATCACAACTCAAACAATCATTGAAATTACTGGATCAATTGCTGACAATGAACTAATTGAATTAATTGATCATATTTTTTCTTCCGATCACAACCAACTATTTAACAAGGTCCATCAATTTATTCAAAAAGGTTTTGATCTCGGTGAAATTTGTGAGCGATTAATGGAAATACTCAGAGATATTATTGTTGTCCAAGAATGTGGAGAAGAATCTATAGACTATATTTCAAATGCATTTTATTTTGATCAAATCAAAGCATTGAGCGTAAAAGTCAGAAGAGATGGCATTCAATACATGATTCAAATGCTCAGCGATACTCGCAATAAAATTAAATATTCCAATGTTCCGAGGGTTCTCTTGGAAATGACACTTATACGCATGTGTCATTCCTCAGACTTAATTGCTTTAGCTGATATAGCAAAAGAAATCAAATCAAATAAATATACGAATGAGTCAACGACTCAAACTCAATCTGCTCCTACTTCTCAATCTAGAAATGAGAATCCTTTGATGAGAAAACCCTCAACAGAAACGGCGGCACCCAACCCAGCGATTACTCATGAAGAACCACAAAGTCAAATTGCAACCAAACCGACAAATACAAAAGCAAGTGAATCCCAATTAATAAGTGGTTGGCCATCAATAGTAGAAGATATAACTTCAAAAGATCCTATTCTGGCAAGTATTCTAAAAAAGAATTTATCAAAAGTTACCCAAGTTATTGATAACCAAATTACCATAGAACTCACAGGTGATAACGAACGTATCATTAATTCTGTCAATACTGATACAAGAAAACAAAGTGTAACTTCGGCAATATTTAATCGATTCAACGAATCACTTAAAATCCAATACATTCTCAATAATATCTCAGATAAAAAAAAAACGGTTGAAATAGATGACCGAATTAGTTTGCCTGATAAAAAAGACGTGAAGATATCCATTGGCGAATCTCTTCGTATGGAAGAAGAAAAAGTATTATCCGATCCAGATATAAAAAAGGTGATTGATCAATTCGATTGTGAAGTAATAAATATTAAAAAAAAGGAAAATTAAATGTTTGATAAATTACTACAAAACATGCCCGGCATTGGTGATATGTTTAAACAAATGAATGAGAATTTAAAAGAAATTAAAGCTACAGGCGAAGCTGCAGCTGGAATGGTTCGAGTTACCGTAAATGGCGCTCATGAAATCGAAAATATTGAAATTGATGACGAAATGTTGAAAGTGGAAGAAAAAGACACTTTAATCAAATTGATTAAAGGTGCACATAATGTAGCCACAAAAAGAGTTCAAGAAAAATCACAAGAGCAAGCTCTTAAAATGGCTGGCAATCTTGATCCTTCTCAATTTAAAAAATAATTAAAACTTACAATGGGAACTAATATGATCAAACAACTTCAAATACTTTTTTTAGTTATTATAAGTTCAACTTTATTTGCAGATCAAGAACCTAACAAAGTCATAAAAGTAAAAAAAGAATTAAAAATTGACATTGCTAAAACATACCACGACAAAGATACAAAAAAAATACTTAGATCATCCATATCTACCTATAAAAAAGGAGATCAGGATATTGAACATGGTCCATCTATGGCATTTTACAAAAATGGAGCAAAAAAAATTATCATCAATTATTCCCATGGAAAAAAAGATGGTGAGCAAAAATATTGGAGAGAAGATAAAACAACAGACAAAATCCTTTATTGGAAAAAAGGAGAACTCACAAAAAAGGAAATCTTTCATTTAAATGGAATATTAAAAACTAGAAGTACTTTTACAGGTGTCAAAGGGGTTAAACACTTGACCCATTTTTATAAGAATGGAATTAAAAAATTACAATTCACCATTATCGATAAAAAAGTAAACGGTATTCGAAAAATGTGGACTAAAAAAGGAATCTTGGAAAGTGAAGATGAATGGAAAGATAATAAACGAAATGGAAAGATGAAAGCTTATTACGTTACTGGTCAACTAAAAGTTATATTAGAATGGAAAGATAATAAAATAATCGGCGAAAGAGTTTCTTACAATAAAAATAAAACGATAACGGCAAAGTGTATTTATAAAGAGGGCATACCTCACAAAGGTTCTGTATTTGATAATGAAAATTTTGAAATTAGAAATTATAAAAATGGAAAACTCACAGAGACCAATGCATCTGATGAGGAAGGTAATCTAAGGTAATCTTGTAGCACCAAAAACCAAATAAGGCTACCAATCAGAATGTTTTCAAATAGAAAATACTCTGCCTGTTCAATCAATCTATAAATGATTTAATGACTCAGTCATAAGAATAATAACTGCAAATCTTAAGTAACTTAAGCTTATTAAGGGTTAATTCACAATAAGTATAAAGATTACGAATTTTTAAAACGTACAAGTCTTTCCAGTAAAGATCTGCCCATTTTCATCCGAAATATTAGGTACGTTCGAAATATTCAGAATAACCTGAATATTCATATTTAATAAGCACTACCAACCAAAGGAGTCCGTTTTGATTGCCAAGAACTCAATACTATCTGATAAAGTTTTACTTAAAGACATCTATGAAGATTTTGTCAGCAGTTTCGGTAAAGCCGCTATCACCATGGGACATAAGCGAATAACAGGAATGGTTTTCTCCGTATTATTTTTAAGTAACCGCCCGTTATCGTTAGATGATATTACAGAAGAATTAGAAACCTCTAAAGCCACTATCTGCGGTACAGTCAAAGAATTATTAAAGCTTGAATTTATTCAAAAAGATTGGGTCAAAGGTTCTAGAAAAGATTATTACATTGCTGAAAAATCTGTAAACATACTTATACAAAAAGCATTGAAATCAATGTTGGATAATAGATTAACTTCTACAATTGCCTTTGTTGAAAGAATACAACAAAAACTAGACCACATGCAAGATACTGGTGTAGAAAGTCAAGAACTAGATACTTTTCAAGATAAACTGAAAGAGGTTAAAAATCTTAACAGTTGTTTAAGCAATCTGATTCTTCAATTTGATATTTCAAAATAAATAATTTATTCTCTCCCATATCATTTAGAGAGAGAATAAACTGAAGTCCTCAAATTAAATAAAAATATTATTATTTAATGTTTCTTTTTGTGATGCTTCTTACCTTTATTATGACCTTGAATCTTTATATCATTTTTTTGATATTCTTTCCAATCAATTTCTTTCCATTTACCATCATCACCTAGTTCAGCAGCGGCACGTTTGATTTCGGCTTGACGTTTGTAAAGTTTTGCTAAATCTTTATTACCAGCTTTTCCTGCTTCTTTTGATTTTGCATCATATTTTTTAGCAGTTTCTCTAAAACCATCACCAGGTTTACCTTCCTTATTTTTATGATCTTTTTTCTTGTGATCATGACCCTTTTTGTGATGACCTTTTTTTCCGTGTTCATGACCACTTAGTTTTTTAATCTCTTTATCATTTTTATAATATTCCTTCCAATCACAACCTTTTCCTTGATCAGCAAGTTTTGCATTTTTTCTTTTAATTTCTGCTTGCTGATGATAAAGTTTTGCTAATTCACCTTTACCAGCCTTTTTGGCTTCTTCAGCTTTTTTGTCATAATTCTTTGCAGCTTTTCTAAATCCATCTCCTCCTTTACCTTTATTACCAGCAGATATTGGACTAAAAAAAAGACCAAAACATAAAATAAGTAAGAAAAACGATTGTTTTAAAAACTCCATAATTAACCCCTTTACATAAACAATATTAATATTTTTAACGAACTAATGATGAGAGTATAAACTCATATAAATGTTAAAACAATTTTTAATATACCTATGAAGTTAAATTACAACGTATTTAGATTGAAAAGTTTCCCAATAGCAATAAAGCCAAATAGCCTAGTTTGAATCACTCATAGATAATTAAAATTAATCCTTTTTATCAAATGAATATAACCATTTTTTTTGAGAACTATTTGGCTTAGCCAAAGCTCTACTTTTTAAAATTAATTGGAGAGCTTCTTCATACGTAGCTACGACATTCCAATTAACAAGAACAATTGCAACATATAAAGATGACCTGCCATGACCATTAGCACAATGAATCAAAATGTTTTTATCTTTTGGTAAATCTTGAATTACTGGAAGTTCTGATAATTCGTGACCATCCAAATTAGGACAACAAATATAGTTAAGATTAAATTGATCCCGAGGAAACTCGCAAGTCAAATCAACAAGAGTGTCAAATTTATCTAAAGAATCTTTTCCTCCTGGTTTTCTAGATATCCATAAATTGGTACCAATAATATTATGACTAAATTCTTCTCTATTAAAACGGATTTGAATTTGAAAAATTATCCATGTAAACAATAACCAAGGTAAATTTATTTTTAACAAATTTAAATTAAATGAGCCATCTAATTTTTTACCCATTACAAGCTGAGGTTTATTCCTAATATAAGCATACATCATGAAAAACATATTTATGAGTGGCCATATTAAAAAGAATTTAAATGGACTTGTTAACTGAATAATGCCATAAACAATTACCATAATTATACATAAAAAGAATAATGCAAACTTCATGATCTACCAGTAATCCTAAATGCTAATATTTTCAAAATTAAATCTTTCCACATGATATTCTAATAGAATACCAATTAATTATTCATATCCTTTGCGAAATCAAAATAACCCATTCCTACCTAGGGCCAAACATGCAAAAACCAATCTTATTTTTATTTTTAATGATTTTAACAAACAGTTTTTTGATTTCTGCAGAAACCTCAAGTTTATTAGCAGAAATACAGGGAAATAAAATAGTTCTGTTAGGAGAAAAATTAAAACTTAATTTAAAATTTTCAAATAAAATCATTGGAAAAAAAGTTACCGTCCAATGGATTGATAGCAAGAATAGAGTATGCGAAGAGCTAACAAAAAACATTGCCGAAGAATCTTCTCGAATGAGTTTTAAATTTATGTTGTCAAAGCCAATAGGATATCATCATCAAATTACTGTTAAAATTGATAACATACTGCAAAACACGAAACATGATTTTATTGTGAAATATCCTTATAAAAAATGGATTGATTATAAAGCATGCGTTTGGGCTCATTATGATCAAGCTTATGGAAGCCTACTCAGAGAAGCAGGAATTAATGGATCAATAAGCGGAAAAGAAAATGTAACCTACAATGACTTTGATTTTTATATGGATAATATTTGCTATGAAGTCTTTGCCTATTATCACAAAAGACGTGGTGAACACATTGCCATAAAAAAACTATGGGAACAAAAGCCTAACAGAAGAGTTATCCAGCATAGAAGGCCATCACTAACAGATGAAGGTTCATACGAAAAAGTAAGAACTCGTCTATGGCATACCATTGAAAAATCAAAAGACTTTCGACCTCTGTTTTACAATATTGCAGATGAAATAGGTATTACAGATCAATCATCCGTTTCTGATTTAGACTGGGAATATTCATCACGAACAGCTTGGCGATACTGGCTCGAGAATAAATACAAATCATTAGATAAGTTAAATAATCAATGGGGTACAAATCATGATACCTGGCGTTCAGTCAGGGCATTCTTCCCATCTACACACCATCTATATGATCAATTATGGTTAAATCATTTATTACCCGCTCAATTTAAAAACATCAAAAAATTAAATAAAGAATTCAATGTTGGTGTTCAATCATTTGAAGAATTCATATTGGCCTACCGGAAAATCAGAACTGATGATGCAAGTCTAAGTGCAGAAGGATTAACCAAGAAATTTAAAAACATAAGTTCTTTTAATAAAGTGTTTTCATCCAACTTCAAAGAGTTTAAATCGGCGTCACAGTTTATCAAGCAATGGGAAAGCTGGGTTGACAAGCAAGATTCTATTAATACAAAAAATTGGAATCTGTCATGGTGGTGTGACTGGCGAGAATATATGGATGATTACATGGCCAATGGTTTAGGCCGAGCAAGAAAAATAGGTCAAGAGAAAGATCCTGAGGGGATTTTCGGAATTACAGGAACTCATCATCCAGGAGTCTTTAGTGGCCACAATTATGCCAAACTAATGAAAAATTTGGATTATATTATGCCCTATGACATTGGGCAAAGCTTTGAGTTAATGAGAGGTTTAAATCCTAATTACTTATTCATGAATCCAACTTGGCAAAAAGGAAATAAACTTAAAAGAGATATTTGGTACCATTTTTTTCATAATTGTCGTGGCCTCTTGAGTTGGGATAATCATGAAACAAAAAATAAATTAATTGATCGCAAAAATTTTAAACTTACACAAAGAGGAAAAGACGGTGCTGAAACGTTAAAAGAAATTACCAATGGACTTGATCAAATTATATTTCAGTCGAAGCGTGTCAACAATGGCATTGCCATATATCAATCCCAAGCTTCTGCCAGAATTAATTGGATACATCAATTTATTAATTTAGGAAGACATTGGATCAAACGGCAAAGCTGGCATGAATATAAACAAGATGGCAGATCTACTCTTAGAACATCTTGGATTAAAATTATTGAAGATTTGCATCTACAGTTTTTATTCATAAGCCCAGAACAACTGTTAAATAATCGTTTAAAAAAGGAAGAAATAAAACTACTCATTTTACCTGAAATTTGGGCTATGAATAAAAACGAAGCTGATACCATTAAGTTATTTGTAAAAAATGGAGGTGTCGTAATTGCAGACCATTTTACAGGATTATATGATTTTCAAGGTAAGCGTAGGGAAAAAGGTATTCTCGATGAAGCATTTGGAATCGACCAAACTTTAGTAATGGGTGATCCCAGACATGGTAAACATAAAGAAACTACATCTGATCTCAAAACAAATAAGGCTTTAAAAATTCTCGCCGATCAATTTCACTTTAAAGAGTTAAACACTAGACCTAAAGGATTTAACCCAGTAAAGTTGTATTCAGCCAATGCTCTATATTACGCAGGGTCAAAAAACAATGTCGGCCTAGTTTCAAATAATTATGGTAAAGGAACATTTATATTTCTAAATATCGACCTTTCTCACTATAGCCGTACAAGAATGGTTAAAGATAAAAAAGATCAAAGAGAAAATTTATTAAAATTAATTGCTTTTTTTATTCCAAATAAGCTTAAGTCAGAAGTTTCTATCAGGAATACCAAATCCAATAAAAGGCAACAAGGAACTGAAGTAGTGTTTTACGAAGTTAATAACAACGAAAAAATCATGGCAGTGTGGAGAAATTTTCAAGTCACTAAAGATGGTCTTGGAGGTGAAAACTATTTTGACAATTCTATTTTTGAAAAAACTGAAAATATTACCATTGAATGGGAATCAGAATATCATATTAAGAATCAAAGAACTGGAGAATACCTTGGATTTAAGAACTCCCTCAAATTAAAATTAGACCCCTGGATTCCTTTAATATTAAGTTTAAGTAAAAATAAATTTGAAGAGTTCTCTATACTTAAAACAAACTCAGTCGCCAAATTAGGGCAAGTCAAAAAAATTGAGATACAAGCTAAGAGCGATAATTTACATGTGTACAACATTACTGTCTCAAATCCAAAAGGAAAAAGAATTTATTATTATTCCAAAGATATTAGTTCCAGATTTGAAAATATTATATTTGAAATCCCGTTTGCTCTGAATGACCTACAAGGTCAATGGAATGTAGAAATTGTAGATGTCTTTACTAAATTTAAAAAAACATTAAAAGTTAACCTAGGTAAATAGTTTATACGTGACCAAACTAAATTAAGTTCAACTATTTACATTTTTAATAAAGTGTTTATAACAATTTTCTTTTTTAGCTACATCTTCTACCTAGTTGTTTAATGAAAATCATTACCAATAATATCTTCTGGCTACAAGGATACCCATCCCCAAATAATGCGCCGGACGAACCAGAAATCTTAATCCTAAAAGAACTGGTAGAACTATATTCAAATATTCAACCGGACATCTTATGCCTACAAGAAATTCAAAACGACAAAACATTTCAGTTAATTAATTCATCTTTTAACATGAAAGGTTTATATACCAAAGGAAAAGCCAAACCACATTATGGCGGGGCAATTTTCTCAGACTACATTGAACATATTGACAACTCAAACGCAAGTGATCTTGATGTTGAACGGTTTTGGGAACTCGTAAGCTTCAATGACAATAAAAGTTCCATCGAAATATTAAATCTACATCTGCCCTCAGACAGATTTAATGAAAATGAAAAAGCACATGATAAACGCTGTTCTGAATTAGAATCTATTCTTTCAAAATCCAATCCGGATATTATTTGCGGAGACTTTAATCAAAGGCCCAACAAACAATTAACAAAAATTATGAATAACAGCGGTTATTATGATGTTGCAGAACATACTCACAATCAAGATCTTGCTACATGTCCAAAAAGTGGAACCAGGTTAGATTATTTTTGGATTAAAACCGAACATCTAATAAAAGTTCAAAGTTTAGATACAATTTTTCCAAATAAGTTTTACTCAAAGGTTGCAAACCGTATTTACATCAGCGACCATTTACCATTAATTTTAAATATTGATTTATAGGATAAAAAATGATTCGCATACAATCTTGGAATATTGCACAAGACCTTGATAAACCAAAAGAATATATAAAAAACTGGAACTCAGATATTTATTTTTTGTTAGAATGTGGAACTGAAGAGGATTTGAAAAAAATAGTCGAAAATAAATTTTATCGCTTTTGCGACCATACTTATAATATGGCTGCTATAAGCAAATATGAATTTTTATCCTATCAGGAAATTCGGCATGAGGATGTAACTAAACCAATTTTATATTGTCAATTTAAGATCAATAACCATCTGCTCAACTTTTTCATTATACATCTGATAATGCCGATCAACGATCAAGAGAAACTTGATAAACAAATAAAAGAAGTAGAAGTCATACTACAAAAAATTAAAGATATAACCAATGGTGAAAATACTATTGCTATGGGAGATTTTAATTCAAGGTCCCCTTTAGATAATGAAACGGAATATTTAAATGTCAGTCAATCTTTTCATGAAGCCGGATTTGTGGATAGTGCTACTTTAATAGATAATTACCAATTTAGTCCTACAAAAATTGATCGATCAAATCTAAACAAAAGAGTTGATTTCTGTATGTTATCAAAGGATCTGTCCTCATTCGTATCAGATTACGGAGTTCAGGATACAGATAAATCAATTTCAGATCATAGAGCTATTTGGGTTGACTTAACTATCGATGAATAAATCATTTTACATTTTAATATAGGAGTTAAACATGAACGAATTCCCAAGTTTTGATCTAACTGGCCAAGTTGCTTTAGTCACGGGTGCAGCTCGAGGATTAGGCCATGCCATTTCACTAGCGTTAGCAAATGCCGGCGCGGATATAGCATTAGGTTTACGAGATATAAACTCAGACAATGATTTAGTTAAAAAAATAGAAGCGCTAGGTCGACGTGCTCTACCTTTACAAATGGACATAACACAACTGGATCAAATTTCAACAGCAGTTTCAGAGACAGTAACTCATTTTGGAAAAATCGATATCCTTGTGAATAATGCTGGACTAGGATTTAGCAACCCCGCCGAAGATGTAAATGAAAAAGATTTTGATCTCATCTTAGATATTAATTTAAAAGGAACTTTTTTTACAAGTCAAGCAGTCGGACGTGTAATGATAAAACAAAAATCAGGAAGAATAATTAATATTGGTTCACAAGCTGGTACCATAGCATTACCATTAGATTCGATTTACTGCATGACAAAGGCAGCCATTTCGCATTTGACTAAATGCCTAGCTGTTGAGTGGGGTCAATATAATATTCTTGTAAACACTGTTGCACCAACATTCATTTCAACACCAGGTACTGATGGCGAATTATCTGATCCTGAGTTTCGCAAAGATGTTATAGAACGAATAGCGGGCTTACATCGTATTGGAGAACCTGTAGAAGTAGCTGGGGTGGTAGTTTTTCTAGCTTCACCAGCATCATCACTGGTAACGGGAGATACAATAATGGTTGATGGAGGTTGGACAGCAAGATGAAAACATTAATAATTTCAGACTTACACTCAAACATTCATGCCTTGGAAGCAATTTGGGAAATTGAGAAAGATTCAGATCAGATCATTTGTGCCGGCGATCTTGTTGATGTTGGCCCCTATCCAAAAGAAATTATTAGCTGGGTTCAAGACCATAATGTCATCTGTGTAAAAGGTAATCATGATAGCTACATCATCGACTTCCATGATTCTAATCAGGATATGACACTGGTAAATAATAAGAATGAATTCTGGCTACAACAAAATCTAGATCAACTTGATCAAAATGATATACGCTTTTTAAAGGAACTGCCCGAAACAGCTGAGATTGAAATTGATGACTGCCTATATGGAATCACACATGCCTACCAAGGCTATAATGTTATTTTAGGCTCTCATGCTTTTAATAAATTTCTATTGGATAAATTTTCAAACAGCGCCATTGAAAGAATCATATTTGGACACACACATCGTCAAGCAATTTGTCATGTAAGCAAAAATCAACTTTGGGTAAACCCTGGCAGTACTTCCTACAGATCATATCTTGAACCCGAAGATAAATCCACCGGCTCTGAATACATGACTTTAATTGACGGAAAATTTGAATTCAAGAAGCTCGAATATAATAAATCAATTTTAAATGCAAAAATAAATAATTCTAATGATGCTTTAAATCAAGAAACAATTGAAATAGCATTGGCAAGATTTCCAGCATAAAAAAATTACACCAACTTGGCTTCCATTTTCGTTTCAACGACCTTATTGGAAGCATCTATTTCAACTTTATAGACACCCGCTTCTTCATGTTCAACAAGAGCTTCATGAAATTTACCATCTATATAGTGTATCGCTGCCCTGTCTGAAATTCCAAAACCATTTTCTAATCGTCCATCTTCAACCATGTCCAGATAAGATTTTCTTCTATTATTAGTATCAGAATAGTGAGGACAAATGGAACCTTCTAAGACCCCTAAGCCATCAATAGGATTTAATTGCCCAGGAATATAATCTGAATTACCACCCTCAAACCAACATATTGCTCCAGCTGATGAACCACTCATGACAACACCATTGTCGCAAGCTTTGATTAAAATTTTATCAAAATCCCATGCCTTCCACAAAGCTAATAAATTTCGCGTATTCCCCCCAGCAATATAAACGGCATCGAAAGTCATTAGCCAATCTTCAAGATCGCTTGTGGGTAAACGATAAAAATCAAGGTAATTAGGATGGGCACCAAAACTATTAAAGCTAGAAGTAAAAGCATGAATAGATTCTTCTTTATTTGAAGATGCTGAAGGGATCAAACATATATTCGGAAACTTTTTATTCGTTAATTTTAAGATATGTAAGAGCATACGATTTGGACCACCTTGAGGTCCATAATACCCACCACCACCAATGCTAATAATATTACTAGTCACTATAGCTCCTTAAATAAATTCAGAAAACACAAACAATATTATAAAAAATCTGATATCTAACTCCAGCAAAAGAAGTATAAATCTAGAATAGTATTTTAAATTCAACCCAATATCAGGCATAACAATTTGAAACCATCAACTAAATATATATTAATACTACTCTCCACGTTCTCATTTTTATTTGCAAAAGAAGCAGGAGATATCAAAAAGCCATGGACAAGAAAATCATATTTCCCCAAATGGGAAAAAATCAAAGCTCGAAAAACGTTCAAATTTATCTATGATAAGCGTATATCAAAAGTTCAAAATGGGAAAAAATTAGTTAACAGAATTAAAAAATTAAAACCAGGGGACAAGCTGTATGTTAGCCAAGGTATTTATGAAATTAATTCCCATTTTTCTATTAACTTAAAAGGTCAACCAAGAGCTCCCATTTGGATTAAGGCAATGCCAAGAACAAAAGTAATTTTGACGAGAAAAGATAATAAACAAAATATGATTAATATAGAAGATAATGCTGCTTATCTATATCTTGGTGGTTTTGAAATCAAAGGCGGCAGCACTCTCATAAAACTTGGGCAATGTAATAATGTATGGATTGATAAAAATAAAATCCATGATGGTGATAATGTAGGCATTGCAGCAAATTCAAAAAATTGTGAGTTCATATATATTACACGAAACGAAATTTTTAGACCCGGAGGCAAGAACAATAAAGCCACCAGTGAAGGTTTGTACTTGGGTGCAAATAATGGAAAAGTTGTTTTCTCGCATTCAGTTATAGCGCTAAATCACATTTACGAATGTCGCGGAAGCCAAGGGGATGGTATCGAATTAAAACAAGGGTCATTCCAAAACTGGATTGTAGAAAATTATATCCATGATACTAACTACCCATGCCTCATCGTTTATGGAACCGGCGGTAAAGGAATTAATGTTATAGAAGGAAACACCTTACTAAGATCAAATGATAATGTCATGCAAATTCAAGGAGATGCAAAAGTTATAAACAATTTAATCATCAATGGAAAAGGTGTAGCCTTTTCATCTACAGATCATCAAGGTAAAACTAAAAACCTAACTGTTATCAACAACACTATTATCAATTCTGGTGTAGCCATGAATCTAACCAGCTGGAACAATCGACAAAACATGGCTCTTTACAATAATGTTGTTTATAGCGAAAAGAAAAGCTCTATAAGATTTCCAAATGGATCAAAAGGTGTAAAAGTTCAAGGCAATTACATTTTCGGAAAACCCGAACAAATAAACAAAGGGTTCTCAAGGGGTAAGGGTCTTAAAGACTTTGCAAAAGGTTCATGGGATGGATCATCAACCGATTTTCGATTATTTAATAAAGCCATCAGAAAAAAAATTGGAACTCAAATTCATTCCATTAATGCAATAACTGATAAAAAGAAAAAATAAATCTAAAATTACTCTGACAAAAATAAATCCGGCGTCCAATAACCAATAAGTGTGCCCATAGATCCCTTGATAGGCAGCTCAATCTGAGCAACGGTGCCAGTATTAAAATATAATCCTTTGATAGAAGCAAAGACATCACAAACCCTACCTACATCAGGAGCGTGACCAACAAACATGATTGTTTGATCTTGATACTTTTCCCATAGGGAAAATTCTTCTATAACTTCAATATAATCATCATATCTAGCACCTGATTGAATAGCTTCTGCCACTTCAACAGAAGTATCAGTTCCAAATTCTTTAGCAAAAATATTTGATGTTTCAATCGTACGTTTGAAAGGACTCGAGAATATTACCGAAGGTACAATATTATTTGATTTCAATCCTCTAGCGATTTGTGAAATTTCTTTTTTGCCAGATGTAGATAATATTCTTTCATGATCACGTGTAATTCCACCTTGACCAATATTTAAAGAATCTCCATGCCTAGCAAAAAGTAATTTCATGCAATTTCCTTATGATAAAGCATCTGCTGTCACAAGTGGAACATCCGCTTGCTTAAGATCGATCCAATTCCCATTATTTTTAAATGCTGAAATTCTTGCACAATGATTAATGGCAATGGCTTGGATTCCAGATCCTGCTGTAGGTGCATGCTGTTTCTCTAAATTTAACAAATAGGCTTTTTTATCTTCTAACTTATCAAACCCATTTACAACAAGTGCTTGCAATAATGAATATTCGATCATGCCACTACCATAACCACCCAACATATATCCATTTGTAGATAAGGCACTGGTTTGATAATCAATATAGTTGGCACGACGCCAATCGCAACCATCTTCTTGACTGGCTCTTAATAAATTATGATTGTCTAGACTACAATCAAAAAATCCAAACTTACAATCAAGATCAATATGTTGATAACAAACACATGGACCAGTATCTGCACGACCTACACCTGTATCGGATGTAAACAAAGCACCGCTATCAGTTTCAACATTAGTTTGAGTCCAATGTATCGCATCAGGAAATTCAGCCAACCCACCTTTTTTCATCCAACCAGCAACTCTTGTTGGCAATGGCCATTTGCCATTTGTTATAGTAGCTACTTGTCCAAAAATATCCCAACCATGAGCCAATACATAATGTCCTGGATCACTACCACCGTGGCCAGAATGATAACCTGCTGCAAATCTTTTAAAAATCTCATAGGTTTCAACCATATGATAGCGGCATCTATATACTTCACCCATATTGCCTTTGCGCGCATCCATTAACATGGCATCAACGTGGGTACAGCCTCTTTTGTGCATGCCTTCCATCATTACATTCCCATTCTTATAACCTTCTTCAACGACCTTCCAAGCCTCAGCAGGTTCGATATGAAATGGTTTTTCAGCAAAAACATGCAATTTCATTTTTGCAGCTTCTTGAACAGGTTGCCGCATCGTATCTTGAGTATGACAAAATACCATATCCTTACCCGGGGTTAATTCAGGTAGGAAATGTCGCCAAGTATCTGCTTGATTTTCTTTTGAATCGCCGGGTGCAGGATAAATTTCAAATTCTACAATTTGCTCTTCACCTTTTTCATCAGTAAAAAATGGCTTCAATTGCTCAAGTGCAATTTTAGAACTATAAGGAGAGAACGAGCGGAAAATCCGGCATCAAGTGACCCCCTGATCTAGAAAATATAAATGAGCGAAGTGTTGAGTAGATGTGCGCTGGACTCAAATATTCCAGAAATATGAGTGTTAGAAATCGGTCGATCTTTTTTTTGGGATATGAGATAGGCCAGAGCGAATGTCACCTTTTTACTCGCATGATACTTAAAACCTGTCGAGTAGATAAACGCATCTGCATCCGGCAATTCGAAGTTTAACGTGCTTTCCGGCACGGGGCTCTCGTCTATTCCGAATCCGAACATCAACGTCAATTCTGAGCTATATAAATAGCTCAGACCGAATCGATAGGTCTGCGTATTACTGTAATTCTTTTCAACCGGCGTATCAAAAGAGGCCAAAGAACCCGTCAAGGGGATTACATATTCAAAATCAAGTTCCCTGTAGTCGCTC
>NVWA01000022.1 GCA_002746535.1 Planctomycetota bacterium | reverse complement strand
ATAATAGTATGAAAATAAAAGAAGAATTAAAATAAAATTAATAATGGTGGCTCAAATTATTTTTTACTTTTATGTGGAGAATTATAAATGGATATTTTGGTTGTTGAAGATGATGATAATCTTCGTTATTTATTAGCAGAGATAATTACAGAATTAGGCTTTAAATGTGATCTCGCCAACAATGGAAAGATTGCGTTTGAATTAAATATTAAAAATAAATATGATTTAATTGTTACTGATATGAAAATGCCTGTGATGGATGGTAAGGAATTAATATTGAAAATAAGAAGCCATGAGAAGGGTAAACCTGTTCCGATAATAATAATTTCTGGACATACTGAAATTAAGGATTTGCTTGGTTTAGGTGTGACGTATTTCTTGAATAAGCCATTTGAAGAATCTGAAATTATTGAATTCATTAATAAAAGTTTGGGAATAGCTTGTTAGTATTAAACACAGATTGTCTATAAAATTATTTATTGATGATAATTATGATTTTTTTAAATTAATTGTCAGATTCCAATGAAATTTTACCTAACCTATAGTATGTAAGCTAATTTTGTTTTGTTACAAGTATTTAGTGGTTGAGCATCAAACTTGAAGTCTGTTTTAGATCGTTTTAATCTAAATGGGAAAACTGATAATGCAAAATCTCTATAGTGAATAAAGGAATTAATATGTACGATTTAGATGAAGAGCCTGCCTTAGAAGTTTTAAATGAGTCTATGGATTATATAAGATCATTAGAGGGTAAGCTATTTGATAGGATTAGGAAAGATCCTAATGATTCTAAGGCAAGAGCTAGTGTAGTAATGTTGCTCAGAGAAATTCATAATCTCAAGATGAAGATATTGACGAAGAAGTTTGCTGATGACCTTTGTGCATTATGTCAGCCAAGTATTATGCTGTTTAAAGCACCTGGTGTTTTCAACCAGAAATTATTTTGATATAATTTAAACTTATTTATTATTTGTGTCACTTTTCACTCTCTCAAATGTCATCTTAGATATTGAGATAAAACTTATTCGGATATTTAATGCCAGAAAACATAAACACAGATTTTGAAAAGGAGATATATAGTAAGTATTATACTCTAGTGAGTCTGACTTGTTCAAGAAGATTGATTCAGAAAGATTTAATTGATGATGCAGTTCAATCTACCTTTTTGCTTTATATAAAAGAACAAGATAAGATCAAATCAAATTTGAGTACTTGGTTTTATTGGGCTTCTAAAAATGTTTGTATTGTTATGAATAGAAGAGTGAAAGACCATGTTGAAATCAATGATAATTTGGTTGAGAAGCAAGAAAATCAAAATGATATTTCTCTCGATACATTGATTGCATCCTTGCCGAAGAAAAAGCGAGAAGTTCTTTTGATGAAGTATTATGACAATATGAGTAATAAAGAGATAGCTGAAAAAACACAAAGCAAAGAGTCCAGTATTAAAAAGACTATCGAAAGAACAATATATCTCTTGCAATCTAAATTCAAAAAGAAAGATGTTTTGGTTACGGCCTTACTTGCTCAGTTGTTTCATATAAACAAAGCTTCAGCATCGACAATAAATTCCAGTAGTTTTATTCTTCAAAATAGTTTAATTCAACAATCAATTGTAAAAGGAGTTTTAAAAATGTATGTACTTTCAAAATTGAAAATTACTTTATTATCTGTTGGCATGGCATGTATATTTTTGGGCGGCAGTATATTCCTCTCTTCCATTTTAAATGGCAGTGAAAAAGCTACTAATGAAAACCTTACTCATAAAAAAAGCGTTAATAAAGCTGAGTTATTTAAAAAAAGTGATTTGCTAGGATCTTGGAAAATAGATTTAGTTGAGACCATAAATTTATATTTGGGAGGAAAAACATTGGAAGAAAGGATTGCTAGTAGTAAAAAAACGGAAAAGGAAGCTCATGCCAATATGGAAGCAATAGCTCAAAAGATGGGGAGGGTTGCAAATCCCAAATGGAGAACAAGAAAGCAACATATTAAAAGTATTTTATCAATGGAAGAAAGTATAAGAAATAACCTGAGTAAATTGAATTTAAAATTCAATAAAAGTAAACTGTCAATTAAATCTGAAGATAAAAGTATAGATGCGAATTATAAAATTACGAATATCAAAAATAATAAATTTGATCTAACATTAAATTATGAATCAATAACAAAAAAAGAAAAGGAAGTAGTACTTTCAGGAGAGGTAAAAGGAGATAAATATTTTTTAATAAACCAAAAAAGCATAATGGACAATTCGCTAGTAATTATTAAGAAAAATAGGAAGTAAGCGGTTGGATATACAAGATTCTAAGGCAAATCAATTGGATATTTCTATTAAATTAAATGGCCAAGTAAAACTAAATTAACTAAATGGGAGATAAAATGAAAAGTACAGTCTTAATCTTTATGATTTTAATTATCACTAAAACCGCTATGTTTGCAAATGAAGAGAATTTCAGTCTTGGTTATTGGACGATTGATGCAAAAAAATATGGGGAGCACTTTGATAAAAAAATGAATACAAAAAATAGTGATGAAAAGAAAAAGAAAATATTTGCGAAGTATAAAGCTATAGGATTGAAATACATTAAATTAACTGTCGTAGAAATTAGGGAGTCTAAAATTCATTTTCATCAAGGAGATGTGAAAAAGTCAACAACTGTGGGCTCGTTTGTTAAGGTTAAAAGTGATTCGTCTGAGTTTAAGCCAAACGTGGATAAAAAGAAACGCCTGAATATTTTATTTAAAAAAAACGATGATCAGTCGGTAACGTATACTCGAGGAAATGCCGTTTATGTCTTAACAAAAATGGATGAAGAAGCTGCAAAAAAAAGAATAGCAGAGTTTAAGGTAATGAGGGATAAGAAGAGTAAAAAAAAGTAGCTGCTGACTCCCATTAAGTAGCAAGGCTTGTTGTCGCTTCTCTTTTTAAGATCATGAAAACTCCATAATTGTCATCATACGAATTGACATTGAATAGCTTTGTGATCAATCATCAAGATTTCTATTCAATCCAAAATCAAACCTTGGTATAATGGCTTCTTTGCTTTTAGAGAGATTGTCTTACTGTCCAAATGAAAAAATATTTTTCATCAGTTCTTATTTTGCTTATTGCTTTGAGCTTTACATTTAATGATATTAATGGTAAAGGTCCAATGGCTGATCCGTCAATATTTGAACTTAAAAACTTTATTGATAAAGGCTATTACTTAAAATTTGATCATAATATTATTGGTATAGTTCAGCTATATGGAAAAGAAGACAAATGTTTAATTTGTTATGGAGCTGATACTATATTTAGTGATCTATATATAGAAATTCCTTTTGGTGTAAACGCCACGTTTTTCGGAATAATTTTTATCATAATAGCAATAGTATCTTTGATTCTTTTTAACCAATCCAAACGCTCAAAAGTTGAATCGAAGGCAGAAGAATGATCAAGAAACTTCTTAATCCATTATGTTTTGGTGCTTTCTTTTTTGTCTTGCTCCTCGGTAGTGTTGCTCACTTAATGTACGGAAATTGCCAGACAACTAAATATCACTACATGTGTCAAGCTTCTTGGATGCCTTGAAATTTGCCAGGATTTATGAGATAGTTATATTTGAAAATATATCTTTTGGTCGCGTACACATTCCAACTTCCAAGTGTTATGATAAAAAAAGCATCTAGTATTTTCAATCAGAAACTATTCTTGTGTAATTTAAAAATATTTTATTTTTATGTCTCGAAAAAACATCTAAAACCCATACTCGAATAAAAGAAGATTAAGCGGGATTTTTTATGATAACAAATTTTGAAAAGGAGATTTACGAAAAATATTATGTATTGGCTCGTTCTACTTGTTTGAGACGGTTATTTAATAATGATTCGATTGATGATGCCATTCAATCTACGTTCTTATTGTACATTAGTGATCAAAAAAAAATTAAATCTAATCTTAGCTCTTGGTTTTATTGGGCATCTGTAAATGTTTGTGAAGTTATCAATAAGGAAATTAAAAAACATGGCGGAAGCTCAATAAATGACGTAAATGAGAATATTACTGATTTTAATAATGATGCTATATGTCTTGATAAATTAATTAATTCACTTCCTAAAAAGAAAAGTGAACTGCTCTTAATGAGGTATTTTGACAATCTGAGTTATTTCGAAATTGCTGAAAAGACAAATAAGAAGGAAGCAAGCATTAAAAAAACCATCAATCGAACAGTTTCTTTTTTACAGACTAAATTCAAGAAGAAAGATGTTTTGATTTCAGCTTTGCTTGCTCAGTTATTCCATACAAGCAAGGCTTCATCTGCGACGTTAAATTCCAGTGGTTTTATTCTTCAAAATACTTTAGTTCAACAATCAATTGTTAATGGTGTACACCAAATATATTTATTTTCAGTACTTAAGTCTGTTCTGCTAGTGATTTTGTTGGCAAGCATTCCTATTGCTGTTGCTGTTTCAGCACATGAATCTATTACGCAAGAAGCTGGTACAAAAAAAATGGTGGGTATTGAATCCGAAAATATGGATTTAAAAGAATTTTTAGGTCAAGAAATTTTTGACATAATAGATTCATCTAAAGAAATCGAACTATATGAAATTAGAATGCATTCTCATCGTATTCAGGTGGTTAAAGAGGGTGAACTTTATCCAGCTTTTAAAGTTAGGCGCCGGGCGATCAAGCAAGATGGGTATCATAGAGTTCAAAGAAAAAATTCTGGAAAATTTAAATTTGAAGTTGTAAAATTCAACCTTTCTAAGAGAAATGATGAACTTGTTAAACTTGTGGATAATTTTGCTTATCAAAATTTTAAAAGATTTAAAACTCTATGGCTTCATACTCGTTATTATAATATGTATTGGGTATACAAAAAGAGTCAGATCCTCAGTGAAGGTAACCGAGATGAATTAAAAAAACTAGTTAAGGATAAAAATAGCTATTTATCAAAAAAGTATCTATCCTTTCACCCTATACCTACAGATGCCACGAATAACAAAGAAATAATTCGCCAAAAAAACTTATTTAAATCTAGGTATGGAGACCTGAATACTTCAGTAGTAAGAAAGCATATACCCTTTCGACGCCAATTTCTATTTAGATTTTTTGTTAATAGAAATAAATCGAATGAAAGGTATTTTGATCTAATTATTGGTTACGATAATAAGTGGGCTTGTAGCATTATGAATTTAGAATTATTAAAAGGTGGCGATTGTAGTTCAATTCAGTCTCAATTAAACGATATTATTAAAAATAGTCTTCCAGGTTTATCGTTAAAACAAAAACTTGAGAAACGTCCAATTCACCGGTTAAATATTAATTCAGAAGTTAAAAAGTGAGGAAATTATAATTATGAAAAATAAATTTTATTTAGTTTTGTTAATTTTTATTTGTCTATCGAATTGGACGTTTTCATTAGACGTTAAAGTATTTAATGAAAATATTGATATTGCAAAGAAGTTATTATCTAATTGGCATAAATCAGGTGATCAAGAAATCTTAGAAAAGGCTTTTCTTCTATTAAAAAATATACGGCGTGAAATAGAAAATGATGAAAACCAAGAACAAGATCACATAGATTTAAAACGAGAGATTCATATGCTTTATTTTTGGACAAATAAATCTAGACAAGTTAATATGCGTAAAAGAAAATATAATTTAAATTCTATAAAAACAAATATAGACACTCCGAATACTGTAATTAAAAAGAAAATAAAATTAATTGATTTGACAAAAAATGATCCGCCTCATATTAGAAAAGCTCTAAATGAATGTATTTCTTTTCGTCAAAAATATCCGACCCAAGTATATTCTTGTGAATATATGTTTAGAGAAATCTGTTTTGATTTTCCAAAATCATTTTCTGCCATTAAAGCTAAAAAATTAGCAGATAAATTAAACTTGAAGATTGGGATTTATGAAAAGAAAGAGCAGTCAATGATAAAAGAAATTAAAAATGAAATCTTCAACTTTGAAAAATATTATTTGAATAGGAACTTTGAAAAAATAGTCAAAGAACTAATGTCGAAATATGATGAAGAGCAAGATCAATATAAAAAAACTATTGTTGGGGAGTTGATTACAGATTATAAATACCTGCATGCTACTATGCTGGCTATAAATGAATTGATTCAGCATAAAATTTATAACCCTTTATCTTCAAGTATAATTGGTTTTAAATTTAATGGATTAATAATTGGGGCAAATAAAAAAGGTGTCAGTATAAAAACTAATATGGGCAAGGTTTCAATTCCGTGGAAAAAAATTAATGATAAACAACTTGGTCAACTTATTGGTGAGTTGTCCAAGGGAATTGATGTGTCGTATAAAATTTATTTGTCGATTTATAAATTAGGAAATACTGCAGTTGGTTTTGATTCTTTGTATAGAAGTACATTGAATAATCCTCTTGTATTAACTCACATTGGCCGAAAATATTTTAAGCTTATCTATCATTATAAAGAGAGCATTAAGGAAATGGTGGGTAATCGGATTGCTAAGTCAAAAAAACTGGCTGCAAATAAGGATATAAGTGGTGCAATCAGTATGTTGACAAAATATTTATTAGAAATTAATAAAACAAAATTCAATCAAGAACAAGTCTTAAGAATTCATTCAGTTATTAATGGATTTTAATAATAAATTAGGTTGTTTCTTACTTTGGGTCAGCTTGCTGAGACCTGCTAATTGCTGGAAGGGGATAGTGAAACACAATCCTATCGTAACATAGAGGGGTAGTATTAGAAAAGACAAATAAAGTTAAAGAGGCTATTAAAGATTATTTAATGACCATCATTAGACAAATAATACTTAGATGTAAAAGTAAGATTAGCTCGTTTGAAAGTAAAGTGGAAATCTTCAATAACACCTAGCAATTCAAGCCCTCAACCCACCAAATAAATCCCCTTATCCCTTTTGTCAAACCTTGGTTTAATGCTCACTAATCCTTTTAGAGAGTAGCATTGGCTAAGAAATTGTTAAATCCGTTAGTTGGTGTCTGCTTTTATTCTTGAACTGATGCTTGGCTCTCTTGCTCATCTGGTGTATGGAATTCCCAATCTAGTAAATGGCATTTTATGATCCAGTGTTATTGGATGCCTGATTGTCCCTTGTTTTGAGTGAATGGCGTGTAAGGGTCTTTATAAGATCATATTGTGTGCCTATAGAGGTAAAATAAGGGTTAGGATGTATCTAATAGCTGTAAACCATTTTTTTTGACATGGCATTAATTATGCTTTGTAATATTTGAATACATTTAAAGTGGAGTATTGATTAGGTAGATCATTTGCAATTGGAGTTAGATAGATGAGGTATAGAGAGAAATATAATATCAATTCCTATCTTTTAATTATTTTATTTAAATTTTTATTATTAAAACCGTTTATTTCGTCGTCTTCAAGACTAGATAGAACTTTTTATGTTGATGGGAATTAATCAAATTGATTTATTATGAAATAGTATTTATATATTCAATTTAAATGGAAATTAAGTTTTATCGAAGGAATTTGAGAAAGAGAAAAATATGAGAATTACTTTATTAATAATTATTCTTGTGCTAAGTGTAAGTTGCAGAGATAGTACAAATGGTGTTATAGTTGATCCAGATGAAATAAATTCAGTGATCAACGATGAGGGCGGTAGTAATGGGAATGGGTCAAGTGATCTTGCTGAAGAATCTCCAGAAATAATCAATACAGCATTACCTTCTTTTAAAAAATTAAATTTTAATGCAACTGTTGAAGGAGAAATCCGTTATCATTTTGACAAGCCTATTAAGATAGACTCTATTGAAGTGTTTAATGATTTTATAGAAAAAATAAGTGAGGAACCATATTGGAGTAACCGTGATCAATTTATTGATGATTTAGAAGCATTGAATATAACTTTTCAAAGTCAAAATATAATCTTCTTCCATGGTAAATTGGGAGTTGGTAATACTGCAATAGTTACGGAACAATTGATTGTAGATAATGGATTTACTTTAAAAGTTGAAATTGATGAGCAGGAGAGTGACGATTCTGGTAGTTTTGTTGCCTCTTATATCGTGGATAAATCAATTAATCATATTATTTACGAAACGCCGTTTAATTATTTAAAGATTAAAAACAATGAGTTAATAGTTGATCCGAATTATGGAAATGAGTCTATTAGAAGAGTAGAATCGTCACGATCTGTTGGGTTTATTGGCAAAGTAATAATATCTACCGAGAAGGGCTTAATTGAGTTAATTGATAAAAGTGAATATGAACCAGTTATTGGCATTTTAAATGAGATTAAATCCGAGATTGATTTTTCACAATTTAATTTGATGTGCTATTCGTTTAGTGAAAATTATCCTTGTTATGACTATTATTTAGATCCTCCTATAAAAGATGAGAATACCTCAAATTATACTATCAAAGTAAATCAAAGTTGGAGTGGTGGACCATGTGCTTCAGTGATGAGTTCAAAATCCCTTTTGTTTATTGTAAACAAAAATATTGAATCTATTACTTTTCAGCATAAACATCAAGAGAATGATACCATATTTAATTTAGACATAATTCTCTTAGAGTAAAATGTTAACTGAGCTCTACTCATAACATTCCCGCTTACCCCACTAAATCACCACAAAGTTAATATAGATTCAAAGTGATTTATAAACATTTTTAGAGCTGTATTTGAAGTTTCATTGATTCCACCAGCAGTTATTCCTATAGCTTTTATATGTGGGTAGGCCTGTAATCTTCTAGCTCTGATAATTAGAAAAATTAACGAGGTTATTTCTTTTCTTCAGATGGTTTCCAATCATTTTTTTTGTATCGATAGGCCCAAATACTATTAGTTTTATTTGTAAAAATCAGGACATGATGACGTGTATCATAGTCCGTTTTTAAAGCATGTCCCCAGCGTGTTTTCTTTTTTTTATTAGTGAATTTTGGGTTTAATTTTTCCCATCTACTTTCCTTTACATGGTAAGCCCAAAAATCTTTTACAGTAGGCCCGTTCCATCCGATATGGCCACTAACCAAAAAAACGATGTCATTAAAGGGATCGTACCCTAATCCATATTTGCTCTCTCTGTAGGGTGGTTGGTTTTTAGTAACCATTCTTTCCCACTTCTTTTTATTTGGATGATAGAGAAAAGTTGCTAATGTTTTTTCAAGATACATTTTTGACTTTTTATCATAAAACCAATAATTAAGTGTTTTATCAGTTGCTACTTGTTTAGCTGATTTGTAATCAGTAGGTTTTTCTGTTGAAGTTTTACCGGTTTTTAAAGGATAAACCATGAAGACAGCCTTTTTGCTTTTTACAAATATAGTACGAGTATAGTTGAGCAATGCGCCGGGCGAGTTTGTGTCTTTGAAGCTGACAAATCTGCTTTCCTTACATAAAAAGTGGGTCGTAACACCATTGGCTTGTGGTGCTACCATCATATCTCCTTCAGGGGAATAGCTTAAATAGGTATGATGACCTGATGTATGAATACTTTTACCTACTCTTGGTACTCTTGAAAAAAGGTCTTTTTCAGGGTTATATATATGATTTCCAGGGATAAGTCCTTTTAATTTGGGAGGAATTGGTCTTGCGGCAGTTCCTCCTAATAACCATAATACACTTCTTTTTGTATCCCATATAACTGATCTTGTGCAGCCTGTACTCGGTCTATCACCACCACTAACATCACCTACCCGCCTTGAATAGAATTGTTCTGTAACAGGGTCATAGTAACCAAGATCGTTGCCATATCCTGCCCAATAGGGGGCGCTTTTATTTCCGCAGCCGCCATATTTAAAAAAGACGCCAAATTGTTCAGAATAAACCCAAGCAACTTCATTGCCAATAACACTTCCTTCTAAACTTATCAATGTGTTATCGGGTATATCAATGAGTTTTTGGTTCAAACCAGAAGGTAATTTTCTTCTGACTTCATGTGATTTAATTTTAGGATCTTCTGTTTCAATTTTTGCAGGGGCAAGCTTAACAGCTGATCCAGGTGTGCTGTTAAAACCTGTGTTTATATTTTTTGTTGACATCGGCAGTGTTGGATCGTATTTTAACGCCCAAACGCCAAGGTCTGGATCTCCAAGCATCAAACAATTCCATTCTGGGTAATAGGAAAATGATTTCGTATATAATAATACATCATATTTCCTTTTTCTTGCATCTCCTTTAATAGTATTTGGGCCTTCGATTTTAATTTCTTTCCAATCTTTTTTCTCAACGTTAAAAGCCCATGTGTCAGTGTAATATTTTCTTTTTCCAGCATAAGCAGCATTACGACCATTATGACCGCCATGTAAAATGACCAATTCATTTGTTTCATCATAAGCGATATTAAAAAAAGTACGATCTACAGATGGTGGTCCCCCAGTAAGTAATTTTTCCCATATAAGAGTTTTCAAATCAAATGACCACACCACTAATTGATATTTATAATTTGAGATAAGAATTATTTTTTTTAATTTTTTTGATAGATGGATGGGTAACTTCCTGAATAGATCCAGTTCGGAATCGGCACTATAGATTTAACTTTTTTTGACTTGCCGGTGGTCAAATCTAGCACATAGGTATGATTTTTAGGATAACCATTTGATAATAAAGGAGGTGAAAAAACAGCGAGGTTTAAATCTAAAGCAAAACAGACATTTTGAATTGATTGATGAGGACTATCAGCCATATACTTAAACTTTTTATCAGAGGGACTATAGGACCAAATGCCATATTTACCTGTATTAACTGATCTTCGACCTAGTCCTATCCATAATAATTTATTTTTTTCATCCCAGCCTAAATTTGCTCCAGCGACTCCGTGTGCTCTATCAAGGGGATAATTTTCATCATCGGCCATGACTTCTTTCCATTCTTTTGTTTTGGGATTGAATGAAAAAATGGCATTACTATATCGAGGAGTAAATCCTCCATAACGATAAAATACTTGATCACTTTTTGAGTAGACCCAAGATGACCCTCTGCCTGGTGGAACTTCTCTTCCTAAAGCGTCACCTGGTGAATCAGCTATTCGCACCCAGGTATTGACAGGAGGTTCTTCACTTGTAGATTTATTTTCTTGGGAAAACACAAATGAAAATAGTATAAGGAAGAAAGGAATGAGTTGGACAGATTTCATAGGATGTTTTCTTATAAAATTAATGTTCTGTGAAGATACTTTTCGATCTGGTTCGAAAATTATAAATCAATTATAAGTTTGAGCCAATTTTATTTGGTTTAATTCAAGAACCAATCAAAGAAATATTGAAAGGGAATTTTTAATCTATCATTAATCCTAGTCTCTATACTATATTGATTCTATTGAATGTTTTATAGATTTTTATTGAAGTCGATTATGAAAATTCAAAAAAGGAATGCTTCGAATAAAGCCATTTTAAATGTTTTTAAATTAGAAAAATTTGTTTTATAAATTTTATAACCCGTATGTTCAATTTCTGAGCTCGGCTCATAATTTTAAAGGAATCGTAACTTGAACTTATAAATACTATAACAAAGTCTTTCTGGGTAAGGTAACATACTATGAAACCAAAGTCAAATTCCTAAAGAGAGAGCTCTTTGAAAAGGGGAAGTTGGTTAAGACTGAGGTGGAAGAATGATATTTGGTGATTTTTTTTGGTGGGTCAATTTTAACTCAGGTCAAATAGCACATCCTTTTCTATATGGAATTTTAATTCAAAAATATTTAAATTTACCAAGAAATATTGCAACAAACGCAATTTGACTGCACCTATATAGATAAGTAATCATTTATTAGAGGTGTTGCAATGAAAATTAAACAGTTGATTCTAAAAACAATTCAATGTGTACAAAATTCAGACATGTCATATTCAAGATTTACAGAGTTATTAATTGGTTCTTCTATTTTTGCTTTTATGACAATCGGTTACTTTTTCCACCCAGTTTTTTACTATTTGATTCTAATACAAGCTCTTTATTTAATATATTCAGGAATAAAAAATGAATGCATAATCAGTAACTTGTTAAAGAAATTAGGGTTTCTTGATAAAAAAATAATTTGTACTGTTAAACCTAACCCAAAGATTTAAACACCACGCCTTTCGAAACTCAGACGCGGGGTGTTGGTTGTGTGGGATTGGTGCTTTTGAATGCTGTTTGATAATTTCATTTCATTGGTTTTGGCTTTAGTGTTTTAATATTGTTAAAGGGTGTTTTAATAAATGGCCATCTTGGGGCTAAACCCAATGTAAAGCCAAATATATGAACCTCAATTCCTTCTTTTAATCCTAGCTTTAAGCCGACTATTGGAGTTTCTATTTGTATGCCTTTTCTTGTTGTTGTAAAACCACCACCTATTAAACCATAATAGTCTTTACCTATCATTTGTGCAGGTAAATCAAATGAAACCTTAGCTTTTTTTAAAACCCAAGCAATGTAAGTATTGCTGTTTGGCCCTGGCCAAGTTCGATAATCGAAAATATAAGGATAGGCTTGCGGAACAATTAATATTCTTTTAATTCTTTCTGCTTCATCGCCTCGCCATTCCATTACTACTTTTCCACCATCGGCCCCCATAAAAGAAAATATTCGATTTTTAGCAATATACCCCCATTGGTATATTTTTTTATAGTCACCAGTCTTATAATCTTTAAATTTTGATCTTTTCTCCAAGCTCCATAATTTCTCAAAATTATTTGGAAAAGATTTCCATGGCTCAAGCTCGAAATTAATATCCCAAGTGTTCCATTCCTCTTCTTCTTTGCTAAATAATTGAAACCAAGGATGTACAGCAACTTTTCCAAAAAAATTAGTTTTTTTAATTCTAAGCTGAGCAACGCTTTCGTTTGGAATTAATGTGCCTGGGTAATAATATTTGGTTTGGGTTTTGCAACCTGAGTTAAACGCTATAAAGATTAAAAGTATAAATAAGATTAGATATTTTTGCATTGACTTCAAAATTAAAATTAAAAAAGGAATTCTATAATAAAATAGTAACACATCAAGCACGTAAGGTAAGTTCGCTGAGCTCTACAAAACTTTGTAAATAAAATAGTAAATAACCAATAACATTCTCCTTACCCCAAAATCCAAACCTTGGTATAATGCTTTCTTTTTTTTAAGAGAGATGGCTTGTTTAAGAAATTATTGAATCCATTAGTTGTATCTGCTTGTATTCTTATGTTGGTGCTTGTTTGTGCCGTTTATTTCATGTACGGTTCATGCCAAGCAAGCAAATATCATTATGTTGCTCAAAGCTATTATGGTCCTAAATATTTGCCAAATTGGCTGATGAAAGATTATTCATTTGGAAGCACACTTGAAATCATAGAGTATGACTTTGGAAATGAGACAAAAACAGAAGTTGAAATTTATGAAGATTCCTCTGGTAAAAGATCTATATTACCTTTTGGATTAATGCCGAGTAAATCTTATTCTGGAAAATGGATTTTTTGGGATAAGAATGGAGTTATGAGAGCATCTTATAATCTTATTAAAGGTGAGATAGTTGGTGAATTTAACGAATATGATGAAGATAGTTTATTGGAGTCTGCAACTTGTTTTACATTAAATAAATACAAAAGAGAAGTGGAAGTCTATATTTCATATTATGAAAACGGGCAACAAGAAGAATTGACCACTACTAATTTTTCTTATTCACTTGATGGAATTCAAAAAAAGTGGTATGAAGACGGTACACTAAAAAGTAATCGGCTGTATTATAAAGATAAACCTAGTGGTTTACAAGAGTATTGGAGCCAAGACGGAACCCGAATCAAAAAAGAATACTACGACCTAAAAGGCAACTTCCAAAAGAGAGAGCTTTTTGTAAAGGGGCAGTTGGTTAAGACTGAGAGTGAAGAGTGAAAAGCTACTCAACCCAATAGTTATAGGTGTGTTTGTTTTAGTATTTATATTGGGAATATTAGGCTTGTATATTTATTTACCGCTTTTGATGAATAGCTCTCTATCAAAAGATGAAGCATATATCTGGAGTGTTTTAAATCAACGATTGGTTGACCTTGAATGTTTGTGATGTAAGATGGGGATGGAAATGGAAACGTTTAATTTAAAGTCGTATTTTGAGTTAAATGAATCGACGAATGATTCCATCTAAATAATTTATATTTTAAGTGGTACTATATGGCTAGTAATGTATTAGGTGGGAATTTGGAGCAATGTTGCCTTGATCCTGTTACGGGATATTATAGAAATGGAAAGTGTGATACGGGAAAAGGTGACCATGGAATGCACTGTGTTTGTGTTGAAATGACTGATGAGTTCCTCCAATTTGCCAAAAGTCAAGGTAACGATTTAATAACTCCTATGCCCGAAAATGAATTCCCTGGTCTTGAATCTGGAAATAAATGGTGTGTCTGTATAGGAACAGTTGTTGATGCCATAGCATCAGATGTGAATACTAAAATTGTACTCAAATCAACACATATCTCAGTAAAAGAATTTTTGGATATGGATGTTCTTTTGAAGCATGGGATCGATGCATAAATAATTTATTTATTTTTAAGCTGGGTAGTTTTTTATTGTGAATCCCAGCTCTCATAAAAGCTGTTTCCAATTTTATTTGTTTGTTGATTGCTTTTTGTTTGTATAGCTTCCAAGTTTCAAATTGTTCTTTTTCATTGTAACGTTTTTGATAGGCTTGTTTAAATTTTTTTAGAAATTCGTTTTCATCTTAATGCTTTCTTGTAATATTTTCTTTCTTATGGGCTTCTTTCTTTGAGCCAAATTTATCTATAACATTTATGTTCCACTGCTTTATGTTTTTTGAATTATTTTCATAAGTTTTTTTAATGATTTCAAAATCTCTTTATCAGAATGTGCGTATTTATTTATCTTTAACTCAGACTTTGAAGGTGTTATTTTTATTACTTCTATGGGTTTGATTTAAAAAGCAGTGAAAGGTGAGAATAAAATCATTGAGATTAATCTAATTGGATTAATTCAACAACTTTTCAAAAATGCTAAATAAAGCAATAGTACTTGCTCTATTATTCTTGGTATTTTGACTTAAATGATTTGTTGATAACTTTCCATAATATCAGGAAAAAAATCTTTGGAATTGAGGACTAATATATTAGCATGAAAAACGTTTATTTTGTGCTATTGCTTGTTTTTATGAGTATATGAAGTAATTATTTTTAATTGAATCTAGTTTTAATGTAACGGCCTATAGGGAGTCATATGAGTTTTATCAAGTATTATATTCTTATCATAATTATATTTTCAGGATTTTGCGATACTAAGGCTGATGATGAAAAGCCAAACAAAAAGACGATTACGATTAAGAAAAAAGTTGAGGCGAAAGTAGCTAAGAAAAAGAAAGGGAATACTGAATCAAAAAAAGAAAAAGAAAAAGACAAAGACAAAGACAAAAAGAATCTAAAAAAGAAAAAGAAGTTTGAGTTATCAAAGGTTTCTTTAGAGAAAATCAAATTGATAGAAGATCATTTAATTGATTTGAAGGGACAAAAAACAACAATCGAGTTGAATGAAAATAAAAAAAAATCAACTTCAAATAAAAATATAAAAAGTATTAAAAGGGAATTAGCCAAGATCAAAGATATGGTTGTTGGTGAAGAATTCGCTACTTATTTTTATGAATGTAAATTTGTAGAAGCAAAGACATTACAAAGAATTTTTGATAATTTAATTTCATCTGAAGCTAGCGTGGTGAGTTCAGGGGAGATAAATCGGTTAGTTATCCGTGAACGAATAGAAAAGATGTTTGTGTTAGTTGAGTCACTTAAAACATTGGATCAACCTTCAAAACAAGTTCTGATTGAGGCTAGGATAATTGAACTAACTATGAGTGATGATCTTGAGTTTGAGTTGAGTACTTTATTTTCAAAC
Source organism: Planctomycetota bacterium (assembly GCA_002746535.1). Taxonomy (GTDB): domain Bacteria; phylum Planctomycetota. Next base: position 87,996 of record NVWA01000022.1, on the reverse strand, counting down.
AATACTAAAGGTCGAAGCTTATTCATGAACATGGCGAATTTAAATTTAACAACACCGGGTGCCAATAGCAATCCATCTGAGGGTGGTTCGTTTACTGTAACACCTTGGAAAAACGGTGAGGATTTTATTGATTCAACTGTTCGTTTGCTGATGACAAAAGGAAAGGCCAACATTCTTTCGGCGCCCAATTTAATGGTCTCTCTTGGTAGCGAAGGTAAAATTAATACAGGTGAAGAAGTACCAATTCAAAACGCACAAATTACAGGTGGTTCAGTTTCGATCTCGACTACCTTTAAAAGAGTTGGTATTCAACTTAAAATAACGCCTCTTATTGTGACAGACAATCATGTGAAATTAAAGATTACTCCTGAGGTCTCTACCATAACTGGGTTTACCGACCCTGGTGAAGGTGGTGTTGCACAACCAATTATTGCTGTTCGTAATACAAATACGACTCTTTCTGTTAATAATGGAGAGTTGATTACGATAGGCGGGTTGCTTAAAAAAGTAGATCTTACTAGCGTTAAGAAGATCCCTGTTTTAGGGAGTATACCTGTGATAGGTAACTTATTTAAAAGCAATCGTATTGAAAATGTTTCTACTCAGCTGATATTTGTTCTTAAAGTAAAAATTGTGGATTGGGTTAATAAAGATGAGAAAAAAGTGTTTATGCCTGGGGAGCTTAGTAACGATAGCGAAGAGATTTTAGGGAAAATGAAAGCATATCTCGAGTTTCATGATGAGTATGTAAAAAAGAATCGTAGACGCAGTTTCTGGGGTTTTAAGGAATTAAGCTTCGATGATTTTTTAGCGAAAAAAAAATCTAAAAAGTCTAAAAAATCTAAAAAGTCTAAAAAATCTTCAAAAAATAAAAAACTCGAGAAGAAGAGTAATAAAGAATGATTTGCTATTTATTAAAATTTAGAATTATAATCGTATTGAGCTTGGTGCTTTTGTCTTGTGGGGATGAAGGTGGATCAAGTGCTACCGAATTTGAACCTGATAAGGTTTACATAGTTAAAAAGAGTGTGTTGAAAATGGGGATCAACGAGTATGGGCAAGTATTATCGCGTAATTCGTTTGAATTAACACCACCAACAAACTGGCATCGAAAAATAAGTTGGCTTGAAAAAGAAGGTGAGTCTGTTAAAGAGGGTGATGTGGTCATAAAGTTTGATTCAGAACAGATTCAAAAATCCATAGAAGATCAATCCATTTCATTAGTATTTCAAAGAGAGGGTTTGGCGAGTTTGCTCGATGACGTTAATATGGAAATTTCTGATAATATATCGAGTATGAAAAAAGCTTCAAATGTATTAGATGCAAAAGTGAAGCTCTATCGTAAGTTTAAGAATGAAGAGTCGATACAAAAAATCAAAGATCTCGCTAGAACTATAGATTCAAATTTAATCTCTGAACGAGCAATTGCAGAATCTATCTCAACATTAAGTGATGAGATTTTTATAAAGGAATCATCGGGGGGCAATAATAGTAGTTTAAAAAGTAAAATGTCTAAATTAGAAAGTAATCTTAGGGTGGCAAAAGACAAAACCACTAAATCATATCGCTTATTAAAAGCTTATAAAACTGAACAGGTGATTGAAAAATTGAAGCTGTTAAAAATACAAGTGAATCAGGAAAAATTAAATTTTAAAAAAGTAAAAACGAAGTGTATCTCTGGTGCTTTAGATATTAAAAAAAAGATAATTAATAATGAAAAGCGCATCAAAGCAAATCTAGCAAGATTAAAGCAGACCACAAAGATGCTAGAAATGTGTAGTGTTAAGGCACCTATCAGTGGTGTGATTTATTACAGAAATCGCTATGGAAGAAAGTTAAAGGCTGGTGATCGAGTTTGGAATAATCAAGTGATTATGACAATACCAGATTTGAAGTCATTGAAAGTCTCCTTTGACTTGGGCGAGGAATATCGAACAAAAGTTGAAAAGGGAACCGTAGGTACGATTACGGTAAGCGCAATACCTGGTTTGAGAGTTGATATGGAGGTTTCGTCAATTTCTAATATTTCGTTTCCTCGGAATTCGTCAGATCCTTCATCTCCTAAAGTTTATAAAGCAGAAGCTATTTTAAAAGGTGATGAATTGCACTCTGATTTAGTACCTGGGATGACAGCTAAAATAGAAATTGCCTTTAGGGAAATCAAAGATGTTTTGGTGGTGCCGGTTGAATCTGTTTTTGAGAAAGAGGGGGCATATTTTGTTTATCGAAATAATTCTAAAGGTGAATTTAAAAAATCTATTATTGAGTTAGGTATCTCTAGTGAGCATGAGGTTGAAGTAACAAAAGGTCTTGGCGAGGGTGATGAGATATTGCTATACAGCTTGCAGGAAGAATAATGACCTCTGTCATTGAAATCAAAAAATTAAAAAAAAGTTATTTTATGGGTACAGTTGAAACGCCTGTTTTATTTGGTGTCGATTTCTCATTAAATACCGGTGAATATGTTGCCTTGATGGGCTCTTCGGGTTCAGGTAAATCGACATTATTAAATATATTGGGAATGCTAGATAAGCAAACCTCAGGTGAGTTTTTATTAGATGGCACTGATACGTTGAAATTATCTGATAACGAAGCTTCTCGATTTAGAAATAAGAAAATAGGTTTTGTCTTTCAATCATTTAATTTATTAGCCAATATGAGTGTTCTTGAGAATGTTAAGGTGCCGATGTTCTATTCAAAAGTTCCTATAAGAGAGCAAAATAAACGTGCTTTGGAATTATTAGATCGTGTGAAGATGAGCCATCGTGTGAAGTATAGTCCGTTGCAATTATCCGGGGGCGAAATGCAACGAGTTGCATTAGCGAGAGCATTAGTAATGAAGCCTGCTTTGATTTTGGCTGATGAACCTACCGGTAATCTAGATGAAAAAACGGGTCAGGATATTTTGGACTTGCTAGATGAGATTCATGCTGGCGGGGCTAGCATTTTAATGGTGACTCATGATCCAGAAATGATGAATCGAGTTGAGCGCGTTATTCATTTGCGTGATGGATTAATTGACCGAGAAGAGCTAGGTGGTAAAGCATCTTTGAGTGTAAAAACCCAATGAGAATCTTTATACTTGCGATCAGAAATTTATTAAGCCATGGTTTTAGATCTTTTTTGACATCTCTCGGAATCATTTTTGGAATTATTTCAATCATTGTCATGATGTCTATAGGTGAAGGTGCTAGAATAAAAAGTATCAGTAGTATCGAAGCCATGGGGATCGATAATATCATATTAAAATCTGTAAGGAATACAGCCTCTCAAGCAGTTGCAGAAGAGCGAGGGATCCTGAAATATGGTTTGAGAGAAACAGATGTTAAGCGTTTTATTGAATTTGATAATATTCGCTCTGTTGTGCCAGCCAGAAAGATTAGGAAAACTATTTACTACGGATCCAAATCGTATAATTTTTCTGGATTAGCAGTCACAGAAGATTTCTCAAAATTACTTAAACTCAGAGTGACGATGGGGCGTGATATTGCTAATTTCGATAATGAAAAAAAGAAGCGAATTTGTGTTATCGGAAAAAAAATAAAAAAGAAAATATTTCAATTTAAAGACCCCTTAGGGCTTTATATACGAATAGGCTTGATACCTTATCAGGTCGTTGGAATAATAGAAAATAGGTATGGGATAAAAACACCTTTTGGTCAAAATCCCGATGAAATGATTTTTGTGCCTTTAGATTCTTATAAGTCAGACTTTTCATTTAAAGGCCTAGATACAAGTATCAATACAGTTGTTGATGTCGAGTATGATTTGATCTATTTAAAGGTGTTGCATACAAAACATATTGATTATACGGCTAAAAGAGCAAAGCGGTATTTAGAAAAGATTCATAAGAAAAACTTTGAAGTTTCTGTGCCCTATTTGTTATTGCAACAAAAAGAAGAGACTCAAAGAACATTTAATATTGTTATGGTGGCGATTGCAGCGATTAGTTTGTTGGTGGGTGGTATTGGGGTTACTAATATCATGACGGCAAATGTATTTGAACGATACAAAGAAATAGGCATACGAAGGGCCTTGGGTGCTCAAAAAATAGATATTCTTGTTCAATTTTTAGTAGAGGCGGTTACGATTTCTCTTTTAGGTGGCCTGTTTGGCGTTTTATTTGGTGTCGGCGGATCAATAATGGTTTCCAAAATTGTCGGTTGGCCAACGGCTATTACAACGACAAGTGTTTTAGGTTCTTTTATTATATCCGTTGCTATTGGCGTTATTTTTGGAACTTATCCCGCCTGGTTGGCTGCCAAGTTAGATCCTATCAAAGCTTTGAGATCTGAATAAATATAAACAGAAAACGAAGTTGCTAGAGCTTTTTTAATCAACTTGCCAAAACAACTATCTTGTAGGTGATCAATGTGCATTCTGTCTGCCAAGTAAGAATAGAGATCTGCTCCCAAAAATCGTAATTTAAACTAATTCTCAACAAATTATAGTCCCTGAAGGTAAGATAACCCTATTTGTATATTGGCTGTAGTGGGGTTGTAAGCCACCTTTAAGTTAGATTTTGTATCAGCTTCCAATGAGAACGTTTTTTTGAATTATGGGTGATTTCTCTGGTTTTAATTTGCTTTGAATTATAATTTGACATATCCTTAATTATTATCATCAGTGACATTATTCAGTACTTATGGAGAAAAGGTGAAGAACTCACTTATACTAGGTATTTTTACAATAGCATTGTGTATAGTTGGTGTCGCTGACGATGGAAAAATAATTGATAAAAATACTGAGAATGTGAAGGTTTCAAAAGAAAAAATTCCAGAAGAGAATAAAAATAACGAAGAAGTCATTTTAAAAAATGGTTATCCTGAGATTGAAAAGGAAGACCTCAAAAATATCAGCTTAAGTATTCCTGATTATTTTAATTTACGACATAAATTTAATTTATATTTTGACGTTGACTACACCTACATGGAAGAAATGCCAATGGTGATGCCTACAGGGGTTGGCATGGAAATGGCAAAGATGAAATTGTTTTCACAATCCCATTTAAATCTAATTTATGATGTTATAGGGGGTCCTGTTAGAGGTCATGTGAATTTTGAAGTGTTGAATAGTTTCTCTGCAGGTGACAATGAAAATCTAGAAGGTGGTGAAACGAATGTTTCTCTACTAGAATTGTATGGTGAGTATTCAGCAAATGATTCAATTAATATCAGAGTTGGTAAATTTTTAGCTCCATTTGGATTATTTAACGATATCAGGTATATAACACCCCTGTATGCTAGTGTTGTATTGCCATTGACTTATCTTGCTCCTCGTAATTATGGTGGTGATAAATTTTATCCACCTTTTGCTAATTTAATGATCAGTGGTCAGTTTTATGTTGGCGACGATTTTGAATTTAATTATGCCATGTATTATGGTAGTGGTGATAAAACACAAAAAGAGCTAACGCTGGATGAACATGCAGCCTTTGGGGCTCATATTAAATTGATGTTTCAAGAAAAATTCTCGATAGGTTTTTCTGGTTACAGCTATGACATTGATGGATATGGTCGAAGAAGTATGGTTATGGGAGCCGGTATGATGATGAACGATACCATGATGGATGATATGGGGGCAATGAGTATGAGGTCTTCTAAGCATATTGATAGTGCGTCGGGTAGATATGTTATGTCTGGCAATGAAGTTTCTTTTGCTGTCAATACGGAATTAAAATTCCTTGATGACGATTTAATATTTATGGGGGAATTTGCGAAATCCTCTTACTCAGATATTGATGATCGATTTACTTTTAGTTTCAAAACTCAATATAACATAAATAGGTATACACCATATTTTATGATTGATGGCCTTAAAGATGATGCTAGTATGTTATATAAAAATTTTATGCTAAGGTATGGCTTGGGTCTATCAATTCGATTTACAAATAACATTTATTTTAAAAATGAATTTCATTATCATACTTTTAAAGATGATGATTTGCCCGATAATGTTAAAGAAGCTGCAGACAGTCAGATTATGTTTAGAACATCATTGATTTTTGTTTTTTAAGGGTTAATAAAGTGATTAAAAAAATACTTATCATTTTAGTACTTGCATTCTATTCTCTTTCTCTCTACTCGGATGTTGTGGTTGTTGCCAGCAAGAAATGCAAATTAGATAGTGCAGATGTAAAATTAATCAAAAATATTTATCTTGGTAAAAAAAGAGGATTTTCGGGTATTGAATACCACAAAGATAGTAAAGAACGTATAAAATTTTCGATGGTTATTTTCAGAAAAACACCTAGCAAAGTAAATAGATATTATTTAAAAAGAAGTCTTACGGGCAAAGGTCAGCCACCAAAAGTAATTAAAGATATTAAAAAATTAAAACTACTTTTAGTAAAAACACCGACACTAATTGCTTATATAGATGAGAAAGATTTAGACGACGATTTAAAAGTTTTACTTAAATTAAAATAAAGGACAGGCTTTAAAATCATGATCAAGTCCAATTAATTTAAATATTATTCATTGGAATTAAAACTGTAGCTAAATCCAATTCCTAGAAGATTATTTTTTTAAGAATAATTTTTCCTTTTTAAAAATATCTTTTTTGTTTTTCTTCCACCATATATTTAAATCTTTCTTATTTTGTTTGAACCATGGTAATATTTTTTGATTGGCCGGATTGTTTATATTACTTGATTTGAATTGGCCATTTGATAAAGAATTTATTGTCGAAAAAATCATAATTGATAAGCTCAATTTTTCTAAATGCTTTTTATGACTTTTTGGAAGAGTTTCTAATTTATCAGTTAAGACGTTTATATTTTGAGTTACATTAAGTGACGGGTCTCCCATTATTCGATAGGGCGGAACTGAAGTAAAGGGTTGATCTGAATGTTTAACCCCTTTTATTTTTTTTGGTGGGGATAAATTTAATTTATTTAATTCTTCTATTAAAGCATTCATGCTTCTGAATGTAAGTTTTTGGGTTTTCAATAAATCTATTGCTTTCAATTTAACAGAATTATGATTTGTCCTGTTTTTAAATTCTTTTATAATTAAATTGGTAGAAGTTTCTGGATGACCATTTAGTTTCGCTAGTAATTCTAAGGTAGCAATTTTTATTTTATCATCGCGATTTTTGAGTAATTTAGTTAATATTTTTACTACATGTTTGCCATTGTGTCCTTCAAGTAGTTGGATGGCATTAATTTTTTCCTCAATATTTTTGGACTTTTTAAACGCTTTAAGATAGATTTTTTTAATTTCTTTTCCATTAGCGTCATTGTTTTTACCTAAAAGGTTTAACTGACTCAATAGAATTAACCCAATGCTCATTTTTATTAATATATTCATTATTTTCACCCTTTTGTTAAGTTCATTTAGCTATACACGTAACAGGCCAAAGAATGTTCCCGTAGAAAAAAATAATTTGTTGATATTAAATAAAATTTTTGTCCCGATTTAATATTTAAATGCAATATTTAGGTTTTATCTATTGATTTAAATAAATGATAGACCTTAAAAATTCAAGCTTCTTGGTACAGTAATTATTAGTTTGGGATGGATATGTAGGATAAATGAGGTGAATAATAGAGATCTTTTTTATTTTTGTTCTTGGGAAGGAGTTAATTCATTTTTTTTGGACAAGCTGTCCGACGTTCGGGAATTTATTGAGGTCAGAGTTATTCTGTTTTGCTTATTATATCTTTTACCATGTCGATAATCTTTTTACTGCCAAATGGTTTTTTTAAAAACCCTGAGAAAAATTCATTTGCGAGTCCTTGAACTTGATCGGCATTTCCCATCCAGCCACCTCCGGACATTCCTATCGCTTTTAAATCTGGATATTTTTTTTGGACTTGTTGAATAAATTCTAGTCCATCCATTTCTGGCATGACTATATCGGTGATTAAGAGATCTATTTTATGTTTTTCTAATATTGGCAGAGCCTTTAATGCACTTGTGGTTTCTGCCACAGAATAGCCTTCTGAGATTAAAATCGTCTTAATTGAACCACGGAAACCATTATCATCATCAACGATTAATATTTTAGCTCCCATTAATAATCCTTCTTTTGAACATGTGGCGTTAATTTGTACCCAATTTAACTTTATTATATCTCATAAAAAGTAATGAATTCAAGCTAAAATAAATAAGTATGTATTTACTTCTTTTCCGAATTTATTTAGATTAGTAACGAATGTGTTTTATTAAGGAATATGCTAGTTAAATTATATGACTTTCGATTGTGAAATTGATTTTTTAAAATTTAAGTTGAATTCATATCAGTTTGGAAGTACGATACTATAGAGTTTACACAGGCAGCTTATGAAAATTATACTATCCATTGATGATTCAGAAGTCATTTTATTATTGTCAAAAAAAAGCATTGAGGAAATAGGATATAAATCACTTAGTTCGGATAATGGTTATGTAGGCTTAAAACTATTAAAAGAAAATTTTCAAGATATAGTCGCAATAGTAATTGATTGGCATATGTTAGCTATGCCCGGCGAGGAATTGCTGAGTGAAATTCGATCAGTTAAAGAATATGATCATATTCCCATTTTAATTTTATCAGCGGATGGTGGTAAAGAGATGATTTCTTCTGCTATCGAAAAAGGTGCTGATGGTTATTTATTGAAACCCTTTTCGATCAAAGATTATCAAAAAAGAGTTATGGAATGTATTTCTTCCAATAAAAGAACTAAGGGCAATACTTAATAAAAGCTTCTTCAATTTTTGTCAATAACTCTTCATCTTTAAATGGTTTGCAGATGTATTCAATGGCGCCATTTTTCATTGCCAGCAGAACATCACTTTTATTTCCTTAAGTGGTGACCATGATAAAAACAGCCACGTTGTTAGAGGATCCATATAATGTTGATGCTTTGCTTCAGAAGCCTTATGAAATGGATGCTCTTGTCTCGGCTGTAAATGATGCCGTAAAATATATTAATAAATAATGGAGAAGACTGCTTTTTTTATTTGTCTTCGCGAATGACAGTAATTTCTTGTTCGAAGATATTAATTAATTCGTCAATATTTTCTAAGGCATTATCATCAAGTGCATCTTTATATGATTTTTCTAATTCTTTACTCTTCTTAAAAGTGTATTCTAAACCAAGAGATTCGGTACTTCCGATGATGGCGTATATGGCATAAATAAAAGTTTCGTGAGCATCTTTTTCATCATTTATAGCAACTCTTGTTGCTTCAATTTGTTCTTTAATATCGGCTTCTAGTTCAATTAGACTTTGAATATACTCGGCTTGATCTATTCCAAATGTTTCTAATACGCCTTGAACATTCTTGAGGATTAGTTCTTTTTCCATTGTTCTTCCTTACTCATAGATTGAGTCTAATGTTCTGTTACTTATTTTAACCATTATATTGTGAAGTGATGCATTTATTTTTTATTTAAATGATTGCTAAGTCATGAATATGGAATGTTTAATATTTTTTTTAATTTATGCTTACTTTTGGGCTATACTGACTTTTAATATTAATTACTTGAGAGCTTATCATAGTTTATAAATATCGTATGTGTGGTAGGGGGTAGTTGCTGTTTGGTTGCTAATATTAATTGATGACTAAAGAAATTGCCTATTGATGATTGAATCATTTTTTTAATTGTAGGATGAATTTTTCAAATCCTTTTGATTTCATTTTATTTTTAGGAATAAATTTTAAGGCGGCAGAATTAATGCAATATCTTAATCCTGTGGGCTGAGGGCCATCTCTAAAGACATGACCAAGGTGAGAATTTGCTTTAGCGGATCTTATTTCATTTCTCGAATACCCCAATTTATGATCGACAGATTTTTTAAGGCTTATTTCTGAGATAGGTTTATAGAAGCTGGGCCAACCTGTTTGGGAATCAAATTTATGAGTTGAAAGGAATAATGGTTCTCCAGAGACAATGTCTACATATATTCCTTCTTTTTTGTTTTTGAAAAATTCATTTTTGAAGGGAGTTTCAGTTCCGTCATTTTGAGTAACTTTGAATTGAAGGCTTGAAAGTTTCTTTTTAAGTTCTTGAATTGTTGGTTTTATATAACGTAACGATTTGTTTTTCCAGGTATTTTTTATAAAGTTATCTCTTCCGGATCCAATTCGATAGGAATTATAATGGCCGGGATTCTTCTTATAATAATTTTGGTGATAAGTTTCCGCTTCATAAAAAGGAGTGGATTTAATGATTGGTGTTACGATAGGTTTCCTAAAGATTTTTGATTTGATTAAATTCAATTTGCTTTTCTCAGCAATTATTTTTTGTTCATCGTTATGGTAAAATATCGCAGAAGTATAATGGTGTCCTCGGTCGGCAAAAGAACCTCCAGAATCAGTTGGGTCGTAAAATTTCCAGAAGTGATTGACTAATTCAGTATAGGTGATGAATTTTGGATGATAATAAACGATTACAGCTTCTATGTGTTTAGTGCCACCTCTACTAACTTCTTTATAAGAAGGATCTTTTTTTTCTCCACCAGTATAACCAGAGACTGCTGATACCACGCCCTCTACTTTTTCAAAGGAAGCTTCGATGCACCAGAAACATCCTCCGGCAAAAGTTGCTTTTTCTAAGGTTGACTTGTCGATGTTTTTCTCTTTGAAATCATCCCAGTTGCTTTTGCTTTGTGCTTTGGCTAAATCATTTGATGCCATAAAATAAGCGATCATGCCAACGATAATACCTGCTAGTAATAATGAATATCTCATATGCTTTCGTCCAAATCGGTTTCTATTTATGGGTCATTGTTTTCAATAGTATCTTACAGTATATTTTAATTATTTATTTTTGGTTGTATGATCTTTTTATTTAGGAGGTGAGTTTCTAAATGCCTGATATGAAAATATTGTCAACAATATGTGGGAAATACTGGGTAAAACTTCTTGAAATAGCTATTAAATGGATATATTGTAGACAATATAGATTATTTAATTTCAATATGAAAATATTTTAATGAAGATAGAAGCCACAACGATACCCATTTCTGACGTAATATTTGGGCAAATCCAAGAAGATATCGTCAAAGGAATCTTGGAACCAGGTAGCAAAATTAATGAATTGGATTTAAGTAAAAAGTATGGTTCAGGTCGAGGACCTTTACGTGAGGCAATCCGACGACTAGAAGAGAGAAGGTTGGTTGTCCGGATTCCTTATGCGGGCGTTAAAGTTACAGAATTAAGTTTTAAAGAATTAGATAATATTTATGAAGTACGGGAGCATCTAGAAGGTTTAGCAACAAAGCAAGCAACATTAAATATGTCTGATGCTGAAATTTTAGAATTGGGTGAATTACTTAAAAAGCACCAAGAAGAAATAGAAAATCATAATTCCAAAGAATATTATCAAGAAGAAGGTGAGTTTGATTTTCATTTTTCAATAGTAGTTAAGTGTTCGAATGCAGTTTTGATTGATTTATATACAAAAGAAATTTATCACAGAATAAGAATGTATCGTTATAAAATTAGTAAAGCTAGGGGGCGAGCAGAAGAGGCCTTCGAAGAGCATAATGCAATTTATCAAGCCATAGTCAATAGAGATGCAGAAATTGCAGAAATTTTAATGCGTCGCCATATTCGCAAGGCAAAAAGCAAAATTAATGAAGAGCAAACCAGGAAATTATATGATATCAGCCGGTAAAAAATTTAGAGAAGCATTAATTAATAATAAGCCATTGCAAATTGTTGGAACTATTAATGCCTATTGTGCTACTATGGCAAAGGCTCAGGGAATTCAATGTAACTATTTATCTGGAGCTGGGGTTGCAAATGCATCTTTTGGGTTACCAGATTTAGGCATGACGTCCTTAAATGACGTTTTAGAAGATGCTAGAAGGATTACCTCTATTTGTGATACACCTCTTTTGGTGGATATAGATACGGGATGGGGTGGTGCTTTTAATATTGCTAAAACTATTAAGGATATGATTAATGTTGGTGTTGCTGCAGTTCACATTGAAGATCAAGTATCTCAAAAACGTTGTGGACATCGGCCCAATAAACAAATTGTTTCTTGTCAAGAAATGGAAGATCGAATTAAAGTTTCTGTTGATGCAAGGACAGACGATGATTTTTTTATTATCGCTCGGACAGATGCTTTTGCATCAGAAGGCATTGAGTTGGCACTAGAAAGAGCTCAAAAATATATTGAAGCAGGTGCTGATGGAATCTTTATTGAGGCCGTAAAAACAAAAGAGCATTATGAGATTTTTAGAAAAAATATCAACGTGCCTTTATTGGCAAACATGACTGAATTTGGTCAAACCGAGTTATTTCATAAAGATGAATTGGCTAATTGGGGTGTCGATATGATCTTATATCCATTAAGTGCTTTTAGGGCTATGAATAAAGCTGCTGAATTAGTTTATAAAACAATACAAACTGAAGGTACTCAACTATCACAAGAAAAGAATATGCAAACGAGAGAAGAGTTATATGTTCATCTCGGATATTATAATTTTGAAAAGAAGTTAGATCAATTATTTGAAAAAGATACATAAAGGAGAATTTAAAATGGTAGACAAAAAAATTGGTGGTGCTGGTCTGAGAGGTCAGATTGCTGGTGAAACTAAATTGTGCACAGTTGGTAAAACGGGATCAGGATTGACCTATTGTGGTTATGACATTTCTGAATTAGCAGAAAGTGCCAAGTTTGAAGAAATAGCTTTTTTATTGATTAGAGGCAATTTGCCCTCAAAAGATGAGTTTGAATCCTATAGAAATAAATTAAAGAAATTAAGAGGTTTGCCGGATGCTTTAAAAAAGGCGTTAGAGTCTATCCCTGCCGATGCTCATCCAATGGATGTGATGCGAACAGGTTGTTCTTTATTAGGCAATTTAGAAATGGAGAATGATTTTTCGGAACAAGATGAGCACATTGATAGGTTGCTTGCTGTTTTCCCATCGATCATATGTTATTGGTATAAATTTTCCCATGAAAATATAAGGATCGATACAGAAACTGATGATGATTCTATGGCAGCTCATTTTTTACATATGCTGAATGGAGAAGTGCCTTCAGATCTTCATGAGCAAGTGATGAATGTTTCATTGATTTTATATGCTGAGCATGAATTTAATGCATCGACATTTACAGCGAGAGTTTGTGCTTCAACCTTATCTGATATTCATAGTTGTGTTACAGGCGCGATTGGGACGTTAAGAGGCCCTTTACATGGGGGAGCTAATGAAGCAGCCATGGCTATGATTGAGAATTATGATAGCCCAGAGCATGCAGAAAAAGAAGTTATGGGAATGCTTGAAAGAAAAGAAAAAATAATGGGCTTTGGCCATGCCATTTATCGAGAATCAGATCCGAGAAATGTAATCATCAAAAAATGGTCTGAGAAATTATCTGAAGATTCAGATAAAAAAATACTTTATGATGTTTCCGTACGTTGTGAAGAAGTTATGTGGCGTGAGAAAAAATTATTTTGTAATGCTGATTTCTTTCATGCATCGGCATATCATTTCATGGGAATTCCAACGAAATTATTTACACCTATTTTTGTTATGTCGCGAACATCTGGTTGGACGGCGCACATTAAAGAACAAAGAGAAAATAATAGAATTATTAGACCTAGTGCAGAATATGTAGGACCTGATGAAAGAAGTTTCGTGTCACTAGATAAACGATAAGATTTTTTTCTAAATGAATTAGGATTAATTTGTAGGGGTGAACCTTGTATTCGCCTTAATCAATGTCCGGATTAAAAATATGTCAAAAATCGTTGTCAAAAGGGCAAACACGAGGTTGGTCCCTACAAAAGGAAAAATATGTCAAATAATATAAATATAGCAAATAGGCCTGAATATGATCAGGTCATTCAAGATATCACCGATTATGTTATCAATTTTCAAGTTGATTCTGCAAATGCATTAACGACAGCTCATTATTGTTTGTTTGATACATTAGGTTGTGGCTTATTAGCATTGAATTTTAAAGAATGTAAAAAGATGTTGGGTCCAATTGTTGAGGGAACAGTTGTTCCGAATGGTTCAAGAGTTCCTGGGACATCATATGTTCAAGATCCTGTTAAGTCTGCTTGGGACATTGGTTGTATTATTCGATGGCTCGATTTCAATGATACATGGTTGGCTGCAGAATGGGGACATCCTTCTGATAATTTAGGTGGAATACTTTCTGTCTGCGATTTCTTATCTCAAAGTCAAAAGCCTGTTGATATGAAAACGGTTTTAGAAGCTATGATAAAGGCCCATGAAATTCAAGGTGTTCTAGCTTTGGATAATAGTTTTAATCGGGTTGGTCTGGATCATGTATTGTTAGTGCGAGTTGCCACAACTGCTGTGGTTGCTGAACTTTTAGGTGGCAGTAGAGATGAAATATTATCGGCGGTATCACATGCTTGGGCTGATGGATGTTCTTTAAGAACTTATCGACATGCTCCCAATGCTGGATCACGAAAATCATGGGCTGCTGGTGATGCCACATCAAGAGGTGTTCAACTAGCAATGATTGCCTTAAAAGGAGAAATGGGTATTCCGGCGGTGTTATCAACTAAAACATGGGGTTACTATGATGTGAATTTTAAGGAAAAGGCATTTAGCTTTCAAAGAGATTATGATAGTTATGTAATGGAAAATATTTTATTCAAAATTTCTTTTCCGGCAGAATTTCACGCTCAGACTGCTTGTGAAGCAGGTGTGATCTTGCATTCAATCATCAAAGATCGTTTGAGCAACATAGAAAAAATTGAATTAACAACCCATGAATCTGCCATAAGAATTATAGCCAAGGAAGGTGAATTAAATAATCCGGCCGATAGAGATCATTGTTTGCAATATATGACGGCAGTGACATTAGCCTTTGGAGATTTAGTGGCAGAAAATTATGAAGATGACTTTCATGCTGATAATCCAATCATTGATGAATTGAGAAGTAAGATGGTTGTCGTTGAGGATCTTAGATATTCGAAAGAATATCATGAGCCGGATAAACGTTCGATTGCAAATGCGGTTCAAATATTTTTTAAAGATAGCTCATCCACAGATAAGATTGAGGTTGAATATCCGATTGGACATCGAAATAGGAGAGATGAAGGTTATCCTGTTTTGGAGAAAAAATTTCTTAGAAATATACAATCCCAATTATCGGATGATAAGGTGGCGTCAATCATGAAGTTATTTGATGATCAAAATAGTTTGTTAGAAATAGACGTGAAAGATTTTATGGATTTGTTTGTTTCTTAATTTTGACTATCAATGGTGATAGTTGGTATGATTCTGATTTTCCCTTTTTTACCAATGAATGTGCGGGTGATGGTGGCCAATTCATTTGCTAATAATTGAGTGGGATTCTCTTTTGTCGTGATGTGTATTTCTAATATAAGTAAATCATCTTGTTTGATTTCAACTAATTTTATTAATTGAGAACTACTCTCGGCAAGTTTTTTCGATATTTTTGATTTTATAGTATCGTCAATATTAATAATTTGAGCTTTGTTATTATTTAATTGTTTATAAAAATAATAACCTAGTGGTATGAACAAAATTAAGGTAATGACTGATAGTGCAAAGAGTGTATTGATGACCCATTTTCTTTTAATTAAGCCTACTGCATGGCCTCTAATGCCTGAGCAATAAAAACTAAAAGCAGAACCTAAAATAATAGCGACAACGTTTGTTCCAAATAACAATGCGGCGCCTTGAGCAATAAAGAATTCTCCCTTAACAAGTGAAACTCCTGCAGTGGCAATGGGTGGGACTAATGCCGCTGCGATGGCAACCCCTGGTAGTGCTCCAGATAATCCTGGTCGAGAAGTACAATGAGCCGCCGCAATGCCTGAGAAAAACGCAACGACTAAGTCTAATATATTTGGACCACCTCTGGCCAATAATTCATCTGAAAGATGATTAATTGGCACAATGCTACCAACAAGAACTCCTATGCCTAGCGCGGTTAAAAATCCGAGAATGATAGATTTGGTAGCTTGGCGCATGAGTGGGAGAGCACCTTGAACTAAGGCAAGGCCAACACCTAGAATTGGAGTCATTAAAGGAGCAACTAACATAGCACCAATTACAACAGCGGCACTATTTTGTAATAAACCAACAGTTGCTATTATCGTTGAAAGACTTATCAGGGCTAAGAAATCAAAATTCCATTTTGACCCGGTTTGTAAATAATCAAATAAATCTACTCGTTCTTGTCTATCTAATTGGGGGACACTTAGATCAAGCCATTTTTCAAAACTACCTTTTATTTTGATGAATAAGGGTTGTTCTGATCTAATTACACCTGTGGTGAGTCCTTTTTCTCCACCTAATAAATAATCGGGGATGGTGCCGAACAAATTGCGCCGAATCATATTTACATCTGATGCGCCAATTAATATTAAATCATATTCATCTTCTTCAAGTGCTGCTTGTATTCCGGCTTTTACGCCAGAAGCGACGATTACTTTTGGTTTTACCCAGTCGGATTCTTTGATATTACACTTTTTTAAATTTCGCTTTAGATTTAAATCCCCTATTTCTTTGGATACTTCATTGGAATCAATTTCTATGTATAGGGGTGTAAGTACACCGCCACTAGATTTAGCCAGTTTTTCTGCAAAAATTAGAGCAGCTTTTGCATGGGGGCCTCCACTTGTTGGGATTAAAATCTTTTTATTGTGCTCCTTAGATGTTCCTGGTCTCAATAATATGATATGACAGTGGGCATGTTTAAATAAATAATTATCAAGGTATTCATGTCTACCATTTTTAGAAACATGCCTGATGCCGATTAATAAATCGGTGCGATGTTTTTTAATTTCACCAACAACAAGCGTTTCAAAATTACTGGATTTTGCATGTATGATTTCTACATAGTTTTCATCATTGAAATATAATTTGGAAGGATCCTTTTCTTCTGTTTTATTTGTTAATGAATACTTTTTTAATTCAATAAGAGTTGCTTCGATAAAAGGATTTTTATTTTCAGCATCGGTATCTATGTTCAAAATTTCATCTTGAGAAGTGGTGCCTTCAAGAATTAATATTTTTAAATCTTGTTTATTAGATATCGCAAAATTAATTCCCCAATGTATGGTAGGGATGATATCTGGTGTAGTAGTAATAAGAGATAATATGGTCATAGAATTATATAGGTCTCTTTAGCTATGCTTATTATTTTAATTTGTTTCATCTTGTTTTGCTGCTCGTCGCAACCGCTTTTTCTCTTCTTTTCTCTTTCTTCTTTTGATGACGGTCTTTAGAGTAATAAAATAAAATGATATGCTAATAATTATTGCCCATATCATACTGCCTACTATCATTGGGTATCCTAGTTGCCCCCAGGATTCTTTGAATAGTTCCGCTACTTGCTGGTATAACTCAGATGGTTGAAATAAGGAAAATTCAAATACTTTATTGGCATACTTTAAAAAGTCTTCTTTTGATAATAGATCATACCTTAATATGTAGGCACCGGTTATGTATTCTAAGTAAAAAATTGGTGGTGCGGTTAAAGGATTTGTTACCCATGCCGGCACAATCGCAGCGGTTTTATTTGCTTTTAATATAAATGCAAAAAGAATACTTAAAACCATTTGCAGAGGAATCGTTGGGGTAAAGGCGATGAATAATCCGATGGCTACTCCACGTGCTATTGATTCAGGAGAATCATCGAGTCCTAGAATTTGTCTTGATTTTTTTCGGCAAACGACATAGGTTTTGCGCAGGAAATTAAAATAAAAATACCTGTTGATCATGAACAGTCAATTACTATAGGTGACGATGTGTTTAGTGTCAAGAATAACGAAATTAATCTTTATCGTCAACAGAAATAATATCGGTTAACCCTTTCCAAGTATCTTTAATATCACGTAAGCCGTAATTTCTTTCTCTCAGAATTTTTATGCAGGCGAGCTTGCGAAATACACTTGGATGAAATAACCTGTGGCCGTTTTCTAGAATTTTGGCCGGTTGGATTAAACCTAGATTTAAATAAGTGTAGAAGATTTGTCTTGAGATATTTCCTTGATCTAAAACCTCTTTTGTTTTGACCAATTCATTATCTTTTAAAACGTCTTGTTCCATCAATTCTCTTTTCATAAAGTCTTATGTTTTATATTTTACGAACTATAAAATAGTTTGCATGATTCGTCATAAAGTCTTGATAAGTTTATAGATAGTATAGTGATTTACTACCAGTATAGTTTCCATTTGAAAACTAAAAGGTTGTGAATGGAAACACTTTGGATTAATGATGGGGTTCATTTGTTATAAAATTAGGTGACGATAAAAAATAATTAGACAAGTTCTAACGGTAAAAAATGAAATTTGTTATGATGTGGCGCTTAAAACAATTATGTAACTAAGAAATAAAATTGATTATGGGACAAATGAAAAATTTAGCTGTAAAAGCTAAAACGGCTTCAAGAGCATTAGCGATTAAAACAGCTTCACAAAAAAATATTGTTTTAAAACAGATGGCTAAATTATTAAAAAATAATGCCAGCTTAATACAGAAAGAAAATAAGAAGGATTTAATTAACGCTAAGAAAAATCAATTGAGCGGTGCCATGATTGATCGATTAACATTGTCTGATGACAGAATCAAAGCTATGGCAGATGGCATCATTCAGATAGCCACCTTGAAAGATCCAGTTGGGGAAATCATCGAACAATGGGAACAACCGAACAAAATGAGAATTACCAAACAGCGAGTTCCTATTGGATTGGTTGGCATTATTTTTGAATCAAGGCCAAATGTGACGGCGGATGCCGCCGCACTTTGTTTAAAATCAGGAAATGGTTGTATTTTACGTGGTGGAAAAGAAGCCTTTTATAGCAATAGTGTAATTGTGAAAATTCTGCAATCGGCTTTAAAAGATAAAACGTTTGATCCTAATATGATTAGTTTCGTGAATAAAACTGATAGGGCTTTAGTGAAAGAAATGTTAAGACTTGAAGGTATCATAGATGTCATAATTCCTCGTGGTGGAAAATCTTTGATTAAAGCCGTGACTGAACAATCACTAATACCAGTGATCAAGCATTATGACGGCAATTGTCATATTTATGTCGATAAATTTGCTGATTTTAAAATGGCTTTAGAAATATGTATTAATGCAAAAACTCAACGTCCGGGTGTCTGCAATGCGGCAGAGACATTTTTGATTCATGAGGGTGTTGCTAAGAAATTTTTGCCATTATTAGGGAAAGAGTTAAATGCTCATAAAGTTGAAATTAGAGGTTGTACTCAAACAAAAAAGATTCTTCCAAAGATTAAAAAAGCTAGTAAAGATGATTGGGTGATGGAATATTTAGATTTGATAGTGGCCATTAAGGTTGTGAAGGATATTGATGAAGCCATCAATCACATCAATAATTTCGGCTCAGGACATTCTGATTGTATTGTTTCAAAAAATAAATTAGCTAAAAATAATTTTGTTGAGAGAGTAGATTCGGCGGTGGTATTTGCCAATGTGTCGACTCGTTTTAATGATGGCTTTGAATTTGGTTTTGGTGCAGAAATTGGAATTAGTACTGACCGATTACATGCTAGAGGGCCTGTAGGCTTGAAAGAATTAACCACCTATAAATATGTGGTTGAAGGAAACGGCCAGATTAAAAATTAATTAACTTAAAGTTCTGAAATATTTTCAATTGTTAATTCTGATTCATTATAGTTAAAGTTATCAACGTCTTCTCCTGAAGATAAATAGCCAAGTGAAGTTAAAAAATCGTCCGTTGCTTTGAGGGTTTCAACAAAATATTTATTGTTTCCATCGAAGTAATTGAAAAAGCCATGGCCTTCACCTTCATAAAGATGTAGTGTGCAGGGCCTATTAATTTTATCCATGGCCTCTTTAAATTCCGTTGCTTGTTCACATAAAACAGTTTCATCGTTAGTGCCATGCATGACGAGTGTTGGGGGAATATTTTCATTGAGATGGTGGATCGGTGAAATGGATTGTGCGATTTCAATACCACCCAATTTTTCGATACGTTTTTCTTTGGTTGTTGTGTTTAGAACAGGATTAAACAGAACCATTGCATTAGGTTTGCATGAAATAGAAGTGTCATCTGTTTCATTATCATATTGATCAATTAATGATGTGCAGATGGATACATGACCTGCTGCTGAACCTCCGGCAGTGATAATTTTTCCCGTATCAATATTTAATTTATCCGCATTTGCTCGCACCCAACGAACGGCCGATTTTGCATCTTTGATGCATTCTATAGGTGTTGTATTGTGAATGGGATTTACGCGCACTTCGGCATTAATACATTTAATTCCTCTTGATGATAAATAAGAGCTTTGAGGGCTTAATTTATTAATTTCAAATCCATTCCAACCTCCACAAAAGAAAAATATAATACAGGCTGTTTTTTCGGAAGTATTATTTTTAGGTTCATAAATATGTAATTTCAAGGTGACATCATTTATGTTTAAATAGTTTATTTCTTTTATTTCTGTCATCGTATTCCTTTTGTTTATATTTTGACTTTTGAGTTGATAAGTAGTTACAAAAAAGATGTTAATAATTTAGTTGTTCAGTATATTGAGGAACTCTGAATATTTCAATTAGTGTTTTGAATTTGAATTTAATCGTGATTTCTTTCAATCATGAGAAATCCTCAAAAAGAAACTAAATAGTTTTATTTTATTGAATTCATGTTTCAGTGTTCTAGAATGTTAGACTTTATAGACAGAACAATTATTGTTATAGAGGTATATTGAATGAAAATATTATTAGCAGATAAATTTCAAGAAGCGTATTTAGACGTTTTGCAAAAATCAGGTCATGAAATTGAATTAAAACCGAATTTAGGTGCAGATGATTTGCCCAATGAAATTCAAGGGTATGAATGTTTGATAGTTAGAAGTACTAAAGTTACCAAAGCTACGATTGATGCTTCCGATGAATTAAATTTAATTATTCGAGCTGGGGCAGGTGTCAATACAATTGACATCAATGAAGCCGCTAATAAGGGTATATTCGTATGTAATACTCCTGGTAAGAATGCGATTGCTGTGGCCGAACTTGCCTTTGGCTTATTATTATCTATTGATCGAAAAATTGCAGATAATGTTTCTGATTTAAAAAATGGTCAATGGAATAAAAAGAAATATTCTAAAGCTGAAGGTGTCTTTGGTAAAACAGTTGGCATTGTAGGATTGGGAGATATTGGTTTGGCATTTGCAGAAAGGGCCAACGCTTTTGGTATGCAAGTATTAACCGTTGCAAAACAAAGAGATCCCGATACAGAAAAAAGACTAGAAGAAATCAATGTAGAATATTGTGATTCACAAAAAGAGTTGTTAGAGAAATCTGATGTGGTCAGTTTGCATGTACCAGCAAATGATCAAACAAAAGGAATGGTTAATAGTGATTTTATTTCTTCTATGAAAGAGAATTCAATTTTAATTAATACTTCTCGTGGAACCGTAGTTGAAGATGCGGCTTTATTAGATGGATTAAATAATAAAGGCATTTGGGCAGGTTTGGATGTTTATAATGATGAACCTTCAGGCAGTGCGGGTGATTTTTCTACTGAGATTAGTCAACACTCAAATGTTTATGGGACCCATCACATAGGTGCCTCAACAGAACAAGCTCAAAATGCTATTGCTGAAGAGGTAGTTGAAGTGTTAAATAAATTTGAAAATGGCGTTGTCTTGCATTCAGTTAATATGCAGAAATCACCAGAAGTGTCCTACACAATATCTGTAAGACATTTTGATAAAGTTGGTGTATTGGCAAATGTGCTAAATCAATTAAAGGCTGATGATATAAATATCGGCCACATGGAAAATAAAATATTTGAAGGTGCCGTGGCAGCCTGTGCGACTTTACATGCTAATAAATGCCCTAATGAAGAAATAATTAAAAAATTAAATGAGATCGAAGAAGTTATTCAGGTCTCTATTAAAGGTAGATAAATCAGGAAGGAAATTTCATGTCAAAGAGAGTTTTTAATTTTGGGGCTGGGCCTTGTACATTGCCATTGCCGGTATTAGAAGAGGCGCAAAAAGAATTTACAAATTTTTCTGATAGTGGCATGTCAGTGATCGAATTGAGCCATCGAAGTAAGGAATATGATGCCGTTCATCAAGAAGCGATGACTTTATCCAAAGAAGTTTTTGGTGTCCCGGATGAATTTGAAGTGATGTTTATTCAAGGGGGTGCTACCTTGCAGTTTTCAATGATACCAATGAACCTTTTACAAGAAGGTCAAAAGGCCGCTTACGTGAATTGTGGAGCATGGTCTAAGAAAGCAATCGCTGATGCTAAAGTTTATGGTGATATTTATTTAGCGTGGGATGGCTCAGAGGAAAACTTTATAAGAATGCCAAAAGCGGAAGAATACGCTCTGTCAGAGAATACGAGATATCTTCATATCACTTCTAATGAAACAATTGGTGGAATTAGAATGACAGAATGGCCAGAAGTGGATGTCCCTTTAGTTGCTGATATGTCTTCTGATTATATGAGTAGGAGTATCCCATGGGAAAAATTTGATTTAGTTTATGGTGGTGCTCAAAAGAACTTGGGCCCTGCAGGCATGGCGATTGTTTTTATTCGTAAAAGTATTTGTGCTGAAGAAAATAAAAACCTTGGTAGCTATCTTAGATACGATCTGCATTGTGGTAAAGAATCTTTGTATAACACTCCGCCTGTTTTTTCTATCTATATGATGGGAAAGGTTTTGAAATGGATGAAGTCACAAGGTGGCCTTGAAGGTATGGAGAAATCCGCTATTGAAAAATCAGGCACTATATATGATGTCATTGATAATAGTGATGGATACTTTAATAATCCCGTTGATGAGGCATCTCGATCATGGATGAATATTGTTTTCAGATTGCCTTCTGAAGAGCTTGAGCAGAAGTTAATAAAAGAAGCAACCGCTGCTGGAATAATTGGCTTAAAGGGTCATAAAAGTGTAGGCGGTTGTCGTGCCAGTTGCTATAATTCCCTGCCCATGGAAGGGGTGAAAGCTCTAAAAGAATTTATGGAATTATTTCAAAAAAATAATCCAGCATAATTTTCGAAAGGGAATTAATTATGTCAGCTATTAAGCCATTTAAAGGATTTACACCAACTAAAGAATCAGCATCTAAAGTAGCTTCTTTGCCATACGATGTTATGAATTCTGAGGAAGCTAGAGAAATTACCAAAGATAATCCTTTGAGCTTTTTAAGGGTCGTTAAATCAGAGGTGGATTTCCCGTCAGATGCGGATACGCATTCTGATGAAGTGTATAATAAAGGGTCTGAAAATTTACAGCAGTTAATCGCTGATGGTAATTTAGTGCAGAGTGAAAAACCTGTTTTCTATTTATACCGACAAATTATGGGTGATGTGACTCAGATTGGATTAGTCGCTGGTGCCTCTGTAGATGAATATGATACAGGATTAATAAAAAAGCACGAGCACACCCGTAAAGTCAAAGAAGATGATAGAGCCAAGCATGTGAATATATTGAATGCTAATACGGGTCCAGTATTTTTAACTTATCAACATAAAGCTGAAATTGATGATTTGGTTGCTTCTATTATTACGATTGAACCAGCAATTGATTTTACTGCTGATGATAGCATTCAACATACCTTGTGGAATGTCAACAATGACGAAACAATTGATAAATTTATTGAACTTTTCAATGATGTTCCAGCATTGTATGTTGCTGATGGTCATCATCGTTCAGCCGCGGCATCAAGGGTCAAAGCTATGCGAGTTGCTGATAATAAATCACATTCTGGTGATGAGCCTTACAACCATTTTTTATCGGTGATATTTCCAGACAACCAATTGTTCGTTATGGATTACAACCGTGTATTGAAAACATTAAATGGCAATTCCGTTGAAGATTTAAAAGCTAAAATTGCTGAAAGTTTCGATTTAACATTATTAGATATTGATAATGCCAAAGATGCAAAACCTGAAAGACGCACAGAGTTTGCTATGTATTTAAATGATGCTTGGTACCGATTAAAAACAAAAGAAAATTTAATTGATCGCAATGATCCTGTGAACTCATTGGATGTGGCTTTACTTCAGAATTTACTTCTGCAACCAATATTAGGAATTGAAGATCCTAAAACTAGCAATGATATCGATTTCGTTGGTGGCATTCGTGGTTTATCTGAATTAGAAAAAAGGTGTCATGATGATTGCCAAGTTGCCTTTGCCTTATATCCAACGGGTATAGATCAGTTAATTGCAATTGCTGATGCTGGGGAAGTGATGCCTCCAAAATCAACTTGGTTTGAACCTAAGTTGCGTTCTGGGATGATTGTAAAGTCATTGGCTACTGAATAATCATTCGTTTTATTGAATGATTCTATTTGTGTAACGTCTTAATTTAGATGGCAATATGCAAATATTATTGGTTTCAAAAGTTAGATTATTAATTTTTAGGAATAATTTTTAGATGAGACTTTTTAATCGATTCTCAAGGATAAAGAAAAAAAATTTTTGCTGGAAATTACTCGAATATTGGACTATAATTCGATTAGTGTTTTTTGATCAAGGATGGGGAAAAGTAAACGATGAGTGTCTCTAATTTTATGCCTACGGTCTCTATTCGCAAGAGTGTACCTAGATCATCAAATATGATTGATAATGGTGTAGGACAGAAAATTGACCAAAAAGTTCGGGAAAGTAGAACAAAACTCTATAATCGCATTGAAAACGATAAAAATAAAATTGATAATATAGTTAGTCAGCGTATCAGAAAAATACACCGATTGGATTTAATCGGCTAATTTTAGGGTATCTTTGCCCATTTCGGTAGGTGATTTCCGCCGATTTTAATTTTATTCACCATAATTCTTTCATATAAATATTCTATAACATCATATAAATCAATTGCTTACAACTGATTTAAGAAATTTTCTGTACTTGGCATTTTCTTTGCTTTTCTATTCACTACAAAATAATTTGTGAGGAGATAACAGAAATGAAAGATTTATTAAAAAGTAGTTTGGTAATTTTGATACTAACCCTGGTAGTGGTTGGTTGTAGTTTTAGAAGAGATAAGCATCGACCTTCAGTTCCTGCAGTTCCGATGGATCCTCCTTCAGCTGGATTAACTAAAGGCAAAAACCCTATTTCGGTAACTTTTGAGCATCCTTATTCTTCGTTAACAAGGGTAACCTTTTCTGAGTCTGGACAAGATTTTGATCCTAATATTTCAAAAGATGGCAAATATATCTATTTTGCTTCAACGATGCATTCTCATAAACCAGATATCTATAGAAAAAAAATCTATTCTAAAGTAGTTGAAAAGATTACTTTTGATAATGCTTATGATATTAATCCTTCAATTAGTCCTGATGGAAAAAGATTAGCTTTTGCTTCCAACCGAAATGGCAAATTTCAAATATTTTTAAAATCAGTTAATGCAAGAAGTGTAAATCCTCAACAATTAACAAGAGGAGATCACGAAGAGCGAAACCCAAGTTGGTCACCTGATGGTAAAAAAATTATCTTTAATCGAAGAAGTCAAACGACGGGAAAATGGCATATTTGCGAAAGAACTATTAATACTAACGAAGAGATCACGATCAGGATATTTGGATTATATCCAAAGTATTCTCCGGATGGTAAACATGTAGTTTGTCAAACTTACCGTAATAGAGATATGCCATGGTATTCAATTTGGTCATACACTTTTTCAGGTGAAATAATTTCAGAAATTTTAGAAAATGCGCAATGGGGAGCGGTAACACCTTGTTATTCAACTGATGGTGGCTATATCGTTTTTGGTGCCATCTCAAAGAGTTTCCCAGCTAAAAAAGAACAACGTTATGATAGAGGTGATGACGTATGGGTAATAGGTTCTGATGGAAATAATTTAATACGATTAACTAATCATCAAGCACCAGATTGGCACCCTGTATGGGGACCTAAAAACAGTGTTTTCTTTATTTCATTAAGAAATGGACATCAAAATATTTGGATGGTTAAGCCACAGTTACCGAGCAATATGATGGTAAAATTGGATGAAAAAGACAAATAAGGTATTTTGAGGAGAAGCCTGATGAGATTATTTAAATTAATTTGTGTTTTGTTTATTCTGTTTTGTTTTTTTGTGACTTATTTAAATGCTCGTGATAAGCGAATGAATAAAGAGTTCAGAGATATCGAAATAAAAGAAAGAAGAGCAAAGAAAAAGAAAAAAGAAAAACCTTTAAGTGTTGCTTATGGGGTTAAGAAAATTGCAGTATTACCTTTTTTCGATTTGACTAAGAAAAATAGAAAAGAAACGGAAATGTTTGCAGATAAAATTGCTTCGCAGTTGGTACAAACGCGAATGTTTGATGTTAAATATCCTAAGGAAGTAATTTCTAAAGTTTTAACAATGGAATTTACTCGAGAATTGCATAATTTTGACAAAGAAGATAAATATAAATTAGGCAAGGCATTAGGGGTAGAAGCGTTAGTTTTTGGTGAAGTCAAAGAGATGGATCTATATGAGCCAACGAAAATATCATATTCATTGAAAATGTTTATTGTTGATAAAAACAGAAATGGAACGCAACAAGAAATTTGGGATTTATCTTCTTATGGGGTTCCGTTAAAATACGTAAGAGATAAAGACTGGGAACGATTTTCAATGATATGGGCACCACAGAATGTTTGTAATACCAGTTTGAAATCTGTGCAAAAAAGAATAAAAAAGTATGCTAAGAAAATGGATTTTGAAGATCATGCTTTTGGTTGGAAATATATCATACGTAGTAATGAAAGATTTCTTGAGTTTGTTTCATTTGAAATTGGTCAAGACTTATTAATCGCTGCCAATCCCAAATATCGCAAGAGATCTGGTGCTTGGTATAGATTAAAAGATCTTTTTAAAAAATAAGAGGTATCCCTCACAAACCTCTTACCCAATGGTCAATATAGTTGGCCATTGGTTTCTCTTCCTCATCGAATTCATTAAAATAAAAATTAAAAAATGATTTTATTTAGAATATTTTCTATTATGATTTTATTTTTTTATTTTGGATTTTAAATTTATGTATTATTGGCTAAAAGTAATCCACCTATTTTTTATCATTGGTTGGATGGCAACATTATTTTATTTGCCAAGAATCTTTGTTCACTTTCAACGTGGGAAAGAGCAAAATGCTAATGTCGAATATTTAAAAGTAATGGCTTCTAAGTTATTTGCTTTCATGTCGATAATGGGATTTTTAGCTATTGGGTCGGGCTTGTGTTTAGCGATTGAATCAGGGATGTTGCTAAAAGTTGCTGGGAATCCATTTAAATGGCTATTTATTAAAATGATATTTGTGTTTTGTTTGATTTTATATCATATTTCGTGCTATTTCTTTCTTGTCAAAATGAAGAAAGATGAGTTATCCCAAACTCATATATTTTTTAGATTCTATAATGAGTTGCCGACATTGTTGATGATTCCTATCTTGTATTATGCCGTATTTAAAAGTATGGCCGTATTTGCGAATTGATTAAATAAGCAGTATCTGTGGTTAATAATTGGCGGTTCGGTTAAATTTTTTGCCTACTTCTCCAATAAGGAAAAAACTACCGGTGAATATAATCGGGTCACTTTTATTTTCATTTAATATTTCGGCAATTCCACTTTCAAAATCATCTAATTCAATTCCTTTTGGGAAGTGCTGCTTTAATTCTTTTACAGGCATTAATCTAAGATTGTTTGATACGGATAAAAAATACAATTTGCAATTTAGCTGGTCAATGATTGCTTTTAATTTTTCTGAAAATTTATCATTTGATAAAGCTAAAATCAAAACAAAGGGTTCGCTGCCAAACGATGACTTGATTTTTTGTTTTAAAAATTGAAATGATATTTGGTTGTGAGATACATCTAAAACGATGGTTTGATTGTTTTTACCGTAATGGAATTTTTCGAATCTTCCTGGTAAAGAAGTTTCTTGTAACAGTTTAATGATATTTTCTGGGAATGTGATTTGATGTTCTTTTTTTAAATAACATAAACTTTTTTCAATCAAACTATAATTTTCTTTTTCAAATTCATTTAATTGAAGTGAAGTAATTTGATCTTTCTGTGCCCATTCAATAGAAGTATTCTTTTTATTGGCAGTTGCTTTAAAAACCTCATTTATTGTTTGATCTTGTAATAGACATATAGAAGGAACGTTTGATTTCATGATGCCGGCTTTTTCTCCAGCAATGGCAGCTAATGTATTACCTAAAATGTGTGTGTGATCAAAATCAATTTTTCCAATAATTGTTAAAGTAGACTTAAATATATTCGTTGAATCCAGTCGACCGCCTAGTCCTGTTTCCAAAATAATAAAATCTAATGATTGATTTTTAAAATACTGCATTGATGCGATTGTTAATATTTCGAAATAACTCAATGTGGTTAACGATAAATTCTCTATTTTTGATCTGAAATCTTCGATCATGTTGACAAATTGATCATTTGATAAAGGGATACCATTTATTCTTGTGCGTTCGTTTACACGGTACAAATGTGGGCTGGTAAAAAGTCCCGTTTTTTTACCACTTAGGCGAAGTGCTTTTTCAAGTAACATTGAGATGGTTCCTTTGCCTTTTGTTCCGGCTATATGGATGATTGGGGGGAGTCCATCTACAAGATTTAGCTTTTCTCCATATTTAATTAAATGTGTTAAATCTAATTTATATTTTGATTGTGTGGGGTTGGCGAAAGTTTCAAAATTAATATGGCTTTCTAAAAATTCAATAGACTTACCATAATTCGTAATAGTTTTCATTATGAAATATATTCAGGTCGTTGACACTCATTTTAGCTACCTTGACATTTTTTGAATACTACTATAATGGCGCGATTTTAAAAGTACAAATCGAACATTTTCTCTAATAAAAAAAGGAAACTCATGGACGGTGCCGTTACTACAGTTGACCATCTTTTATCTGGTCAAGTACATGGAATAAATGATTTAGAATCTTTAAGAATTGATCATATTCAGTCTGGTGAAACTATGCAGAATTTATTAAATTCTGTCGAAAAAATTGACCAAAGTAGTTTATCTGATGACTTAAAAAATGAAAATAAAGCATACGTTTCTTGGATGGTTGGACAATACCAATCAGTTGTCGAAGATTTAGAAGGCAATGATGTTTCATCTCTAGCCAGCACGGTATTATCTCATTGCTATTTAACTAGTAGCAAGTATGAAAAATCTGTTGAATACATGAAAGATGTTTACGATGGATCAGATCCAATGCAGGCTCTACTATATGTAGATGCATTACTTGGAGTAGAAAATGTAGAAAAAGCAAATGAGATATATACAAAAGCTAAAGAGACTTTTGGTGAAAATGTACATGTTTTATATTGTGAAGCAAGAATTTTAGAATTCAATCACGAACATGAAGCTGCAATCACTATTTTTGAAAGATTAGTTGAAAATTTCTCAAGATTTTATTTAGCCTCATTTAGATTAGCAAATCTTTATGATTTATATAATGAAAATGAAAAGGCAATATCGTTGTATCTTTCTTGTATACCTTATGGATATGTTCCTACAAAAACTTTAGTAAATTTAGGTTTATTATTTGAAGATGATGATCATTATTCAAAAGCGATCATATGCTTTCAGAAAGCCTTAGAGAGTGAACCAACTAATAGCGTCATAAGATTGCATTTAAGCAACTCGCTTGGTTCGCAAAATATGATCTTTGATGAAAAGAAAGATCAAGAGAAAAAAGATACGGAAAAAATCCTTAGTGTTCCTGTTTCTGATTTCGAATTATCTGTTAGAAGTAGAAATTGTTTATCAAAAATGAACATTTTGACCTTAGGTGATTTGGTTAATAGAACTGAAGAAGATTTGCTTTCTTATAAAAACTTTGGTGAAACTTCACTTAAAGAAATCAAAGAAATGTTACTTCAAAGACAGTTATCACTTAAAAGCAGTAAAGAAGATGGTCGCGATGTTTTTGCTCCAATGTTACCTTCTCAAGATCCAGCCGCATTAGCTTCACCTGCTACAGCAATTATTGGTGGAATTTCAATTGATAGTATTCAAATTTCTTTACGAAGTAAAAAATGTTTGGAAAGATTGGGCATTAGAGATTTAGAAGAAATCACACGCTTTAGTAAAGAAGATCTTATGGCTATCAGAAACTTTGGCCAAACCTCTCTTGATGAAATTGCAATTCTTTTAGAACAACATAATTTATCTTTAAAACCTTAAAGATGATTGTGTAATGTATGATCATATACTTGGTGTAATACATTCGAAGCAACCAACGTCCCTGATATTAAGATGTCAGGGAGTAGGTTACCACCTCAATATTTCCTTTCAAACATATGATAATTCTCCTGATATTGGGCAGGAATGTCTTGTCTACACATTCTTGCATGTTCGTGAAGATATTCTGAACTTATTTGGATTTTTAGATCAAAATGAGCGCCTATTTTTTACTAAATTAATTTCAATTAATGGTATTGGACCAATGACTGCTTTACGAATTATGTCTGGTTCTCCATTCTCTCAATTAGTAGAATCTGTTAAAATGGGAAATGTAACGGCTTTAAACAAAATAAAAGGAGTCGGTAAGAAAACTGCTGAAAGAATTATTCTGGAATTGTCATCAGCTTTAAATGATGTTCAAATTGATTCGAATTCTGATCTTCCTTATAATATACATCAAGATGCATTAGCGGCATTGCAAACTTTAGGTTATAATGAAAAAGAATCGAGCAAAGCAATTAAATCTGTGATGAGTACAAAAGATCAGATAGCAATTGATGAGCTTATTAGAGAGGTTCTTAAAATTATTTAATGGATTCCGATTTCTCAGATCATCGTATCATTTCAGGCGAATCAGGTTCTAAGGAGCAAGAACTTGAAAAAACATTGCGTCCAAAAATACTAAGTGAATTTACGGGACAGGACACACTTAAAAGTAATTTAAATATTTATATTGAAGCTGCAAAAAAAAGAAATGAAACATTAGACCATGTATTATTTTCTGGTCCGCCTGGATTAGGCAAAACCACTTTAGCAAGAATAATTGCTGAAGAATTGGATGTTGAAATTATTGAAACTAGTGGTCCGAGTTTAGAAAAGCCAGGGGATTTAGCTGGGATATTAACCAGCTTATCAGAAGGGGATGTTTTATTTGTAGATGAAATTCATCGCTTACCAACTATAGTTGAAGAGTATTTATATTCAGCGATGGAAGATTTCTTTATTGATATAGTAATTGATTCTGGCCCAGGAAGTCGATCTGTGAAGTTGCCTTTACCAAAATTCACATTAGCTGGCGCAACTACCAGAGAGGGCAATTTATCATCACCTTTTCGTGAACGATTTGGGATCCGCGAAAAGTTTCAATATTATGGAGTAGATGATCTTGAGAAAATTGTCAAGCGTTCAGCTTCTTTATTAAAAACAGAAATAACAGAAGAGTCATCATTAGAGTTGGCAAAAAGGTGTCGAGGAACACCTAGAGTTGCCAATCGTTTTTTAAGAAGAGTCAGAGATTTAGCGGATGTTAAAGGAAATGGTTTGATTGATCATACTATTGCCATGGAAGGTTTGTCCATGCTGGGGGTTGATGAAAACGGTTTAGAAGAGCTTGATCGAAAAATTTTATCAGTATTAATCCGTGCAGGTAAACCAGTTGGATTAAAAACTCTCGCTATTTCAGTCAATGAAGCTGAAGTGACCATCGAAGATACTTATGAGCCCTTTTTGATTCAACAGGGTTACCTTGAAAAATCTGACCGTGGTAGAACTGCCACCAAGCTAGCTTATGAACATTTGAAAATTGATAAACCAAACAATTGATTTTCTTAAATAATTTCTTTAATTAAAATGACAAAATATATTCTCATCATTTCATTATTTATCATTATTTTACTATTCACTCGGATTGAGAAATCTCACGAACCTACTTATTTTGATTTTATCAAAAACAAAAAAAATATTCCTTTAATTAAAGTCTTGATTAAAGAAAAAGTAAATGAGTTGAAGGTCACAATCGATCAGAAATTTCGTATTTTAAATAAAGAATTAATCGCCATCAGAGATGTCAAGACAGGAATTTCAAACGGAATTATTGGATTCGATAAAGATTCACGAAAACTTTATATTAAAGTAAATAACCAAAAAGATTCATTAAAGGTAAGCTATTGCAAAATGGTAATTCCTGAGAGAACCATTTTGCAGATTGGAAAAGAAAAGTATTTAGGTTCTGTTATTATTTATGTAAATGAAAAAAATAAATTAAATGTTGTCAATGAATTGGATTTAGAAACATATTTATTGGGAGTATTGCCAGGCGAAACGTTTAGTACTTTTGGCATTGAGGCTATTAAATCTCAAGTAGTAGCATCAAGGACCTACGCTTTATCTGAAAGTCTGAAACGTCAAAATAAATTATGGCACCTTAGAAATACAACAAGATCTCAAGTATATAAGGGCATGGTTAAGGTTCACCCAAAATTTAAAAAAGCTATTGAGGAAACTCGCGGTTTAGTCTTGCAAGGAGATGAAGGCGTTTTGAAAGCATACTTTTCTTCACATTGTGGAGGAGCAACTGCTAGTCTTGATTCATTACCCTGGGAAAAAAATGCAGGGACAGTTATGTTATCTCGGAAGTGTCCTTGGTGTAGAAAGATGAAACCAAAATCATTTTATTGGGAAACTCGGTTTTCTATCAAAAAAATTGAGTCAGCTCTTAAAAGACAAGGCTACGCTTTTAAGACGTTGAAATTTCTTGCGATAAATAAAAAGGATGAATTTTCACGAGTATTAAAACTAGAAGTTTTTTGTAGTGATAAAAAGTTCATTGTTGATGCGACCCACTTTAGAACCACTATAATGCAGGCGACTGAAAAATTACGCAGTCGAATGTTTGTGATGAAAAAAGAAGGTGCTTATTATTCTTTCAAAGGACGTGGTTGGGGTCATGGTGTTGGCATGTGTCAGTATGGTAGCCAAGGATTATCAAAAGAGAATTGGGGTTTTAGGCAAATTCTAGGTTATTATTATTTAGGGGCTAAGATATCCAAATTATATGAATGATCATTTTAATTTTACTATAGATAAGGTTGATGATAATTGTGCTAGGGCTTGTACCTTAGAAACGCCCCATGGTGAAATTAAAACTCCCGTATTTATGCCTGTCGGTACTCAGGGTACGGTCAAAGGTTTAACTCCTAAAGTTTTATCCGAAATGGATGCTCAAATAATTCTGGGCAATACATATCATTTGGCATTAAGACCAGGTGCTGATTTAATTGAAGAAGCAGGTGGGCTTTCCGAATTTATGTCGTGGAAAAAACCCATGTTAACTGATTCAGGTGGATTCCAAGTTTTCAGTTTATCTAAAAATGCTAAAGTAACTGAAGAAGGTGTGAATTTTAAATCACACATTGATGGCTCAAATTTATTTATGGGACCTGAAGAATCCATGGCGATACAAAATAAATTAGGTGCTGATATTATTATGGCGTTTGATGAATTTCCAGCATTGCCAGCAACTAAAGATGTGATTAAATCAACCGTTGAAAGAACTCATCGTTGGGCTCAAAGGTGTCAAAAATTTCATAAGAATTCTAACCAAAAACTTTTTGCAATTGTGCAAGGTGGCGATGATCCAGAATTACGAAAGTTTAGTAGTCGCGAGTTGACAGCCATGGACTTTTTTGGGTATGCCATTGGAGGTCTTGCAGTTGGTGAATCCTTAGAAAAAAGACTTGAAGTTTTGGAGGTCACACAACCTGAATTACCATTTGAGAAACCACGTTATTTAATGGGTGTGGGAACTCCAGTTGAACTAGTCGAAGGTGTTGCGCGAGGTGTTGATATGTTTGATTGTGTATTACCTAGTAGAAATGCTAGAAACGGCACAGCCTTTTGTTCTGAAGGCAAATTAAACCTCAAAAACGCGGCTCATTTCAGCTCATTTTATCCTTTAGATAAGGAATGTAGTTGTTATACTTGCGAAAATTTTTCGCGAGCTTATTTGAGGCATTTATTTAAGTCTAGCGAGATGTTGGGGCCGATCTTAACAACGATCCACAACATATCGTTTTTGATTCAATTAATGTCCCGCATTCGTCAATCCATTATTGATGGTAGATTTAGTGAGTTCAGGAAAGAATTTTACAGGAAGCTGGAAGTTAATCCATTGGAAGGTACTCGTTATGAAATTAGGTGATACTCAATTATCTGTAACCAGAAATACTGGAAAAATGAAAAGGAGACAACCATGTTAGAGTTTTTACCTTTTATATTAATGGCGCTTGCATTCTATGTGCTAATTTTAATGCCAAATCAAAAGAAACAAAAAGCAGCAAAAGAAAAAATTTCGAAAGTAAAAAAGGGTGACAAGGTCGTCACCATCGGTGGAATTATAGGCATAGTTGATTCAGTTGATGACGAAACAGTATCAATAAAAATTGACGACAAAATTAAAATTAAAATGCGTAAAACAGCCATTGCTGAATTTGATATTCCTAATTCAGATAATGCAAAAAAAGATAAAAAGGTAAATAAAAAATGAAAAGTAGTACGATCGCGCAATTTATAGCTGTTTTATTAGTTACATTTGTATGCATATATACAATTAAAACTAAGGATGTCTCTTTGGGGATTGACCTTAAAGGCGGCGCCTCATTGTTGTATGAATATGATTTTATTTATACCAAAGGTGAAAAAGAATTTTCTGATTCAGATAAATCGAGCAAGCTTGAGCGAGCCGTAACAACCATTAAGAAAAGATTAGATCCTTCAGGAGCTCAAGGTATCTCTGTTAAGTTATCTGGTGAGAAATGGATAGAGATTCAAAAACCTGCGGTTTTTCATTCTGATCCAAAGATTATGAATAAATTGACTAAGGAAGCTGTTAAAAAGATTAAGGAAAAATTATCTACTCCGGGACAATTATCATTTCATTTGGAAGTGATTGACCCAGATGATGTTCGTCCGACAGTTTCAGAGTACAGTGAATGGTATTTCCCTGATGATCAAGGAAGACCTTCAGTTAGACTGGAATTGTGGTTTAAAGATGGTGTAACGTTTGCTAAATCTAGATTTGGAAGTGAAGCTGGTCAAGGATGGTTAGTTGATGTTAAGTTTGATGGAGTTACAGGTCAGAAATTTTATGAGTTGACTAAAAAAGTTTCTGAATCAAATAGAACATTAAGAACTGGAATAATCCTAGATGGTAAAATTATTACGATGTTGGGTAGTGATAGTGCTATTCCTGGTGGTGGTTGCATTATAACCGGGCAATTCGATCAAGAATCGGCATCCAAACTAGGGGATGTTTTAATGTCCGGAAGTATGCCGATCAAAGTTAAATTAGCACAAGAAAATAATGTTGGGCCAACTTTAGGCAAAGATTCAATTGATAAATCAAAAGATGCCATTTTATTTGGTGCTATTGCCGTATTAATATTCATGTTGATTTATTATCGCTTGCCTGGTTTGATAGGGGTTTTAGCACTATCATTGAATATTGCTTTGATACTTGCAATTATGACATCCACTAAGCTTGTGTTAACGTTGCCGGGTATTGCAGGCCTGTTATTAACAGTAGGGATGGCCGTAGATGCTAGTATTTTAATATTTGAAAGAATTAGGGAAGAGCAAGCTCGTGGGAAATCCACATCATTATCGATGCATGATGGTTTTGATAAGGCCTTTGTAACCATTGTAGATGCTAATATTACAACAATCATTACGGCTATTATATTATTTAATGTTGGAACTAGTGCTGTTCGAGGGTTCGCGGCGACGTTGATCATAGGTATCTTAGCATCCATGTTTACAGCATTGTTTGTTTCGAAAGTTCTCTTTAAAGTATTGATAGAAACAAACATAATGAAAAATATAAAAATGATGAAACTGCTTAGCAAAACTAAAATTCAGTTTTTATCCTTTTTTAAAATACCAATGACTTTATCTTTTTTACTAGGCGCTATCGGTATTTTTATGTTTTATAGTCAAGGAGATAAAATTTTAGATATTGATTTTAAAGGTGGTATCAGCAATACTATCCAATTGACCAAGGCGCTAAGTAATGCAGATGTAAGAAATAAACTGGAAGCTGCGGGATATGATAAATTACAAATTCAAAATATTATTGAAGGCACTACACAGGGAGATACCTTTTTAAAATATGTAATCCGTATAGATGATGAACATACAATATTTGCTAATAAATCTAATGAAGAAAAGCTTAAACAATTTTCAGATGATTTGATAAAACATTTAGCGCTTGATAAGGATAGTGGAATCTTATTGCAACAAATGGTA
This sequence comes from Planctomycetota bacterium, assembly GCA_002746535.1. Taxonomy (GTDB): domain Bacteria; phylum Planctomycetota. The sequence continues at coordinate 51,792 of NVWA01000022.1, read as the reverse complement.
GGACCAAGTGTTGCTAAAACATTAGTCTTCAAAGCAATCATAGGTATTTTAGCATCAATGTTTGCGATTCTGGTATATGTACGTTTACGTTTTGCAGAATTTAGATATGGGATTGCAGCATGTATTGCTCTCTTTCATGATATATCAATTGCTGTTGGATGTTTTGGGATTTGGTCCTATATGCCAACGGGGGGCAAGGTTGATGTCTCTGTTGTTGCTGCCATATTAACAATTGTTGGTTACTCACTGAATGACACGATTGTAATATTTGACAGAATTAGAGAAAATAGAACTTTCGAAAAAGCTCGGGCAGATGCAGCAGCTAGAGATCCTAATATTGAATTTACACCAGTGCCGTTAGATACAATTATTAATGAATCGGTCAATCAGACTTTATCAAGAACGATATGGACAAGTTTAACTACTTTATGTGCTGTATTGGCATTGTTCTTATATGGTGGTGCCGTTATCCATAGTTTCGCATTTATAATGCTCGTTGGTGTAATTGCCGGTACTTATTCATCAATTTTTATAGCATCACCGATTGTTTCTATGATTCATAGAAGTACTGAGAAAAAGAAAGCAATTATCTTGGAGTAAGCACTTGAATAACGAAATAAATGAACTTGACGATAAAGAATTAGATGAATGTTCCAAAGAGCTTGAAAAAGCGATGTGCCCACCTGAATATAGTAAAATGACTCGGGATGAGCTAGAAGAGTCAATTTTAGCAGAATTAAAGGAATTAAAGGTGGAAATGCACAAATTAATCGATCAAAAGAATAATGAGAAAGGTTGATTTTAGGTAATTTAGCCTATAATTCCACGCCCATATTGAAGAGGAGAATACAATGGCAAAATCAAGAAATATTGCACATGCAGGCGCAAAAGTCGGTATGTTGAAACATCGTCCAATGAAAAAAGGTGGCACTTTAGCGAATAGAAAAATAAGATTGAAACTCGCTAGAAAAAATAAACAAAAAAAGAGAGTTGGCTTTGGTTTAAACTAATTCAAGTTAACCAAATTTTTTTTTAAAAGGAGATTTACTTTCTCCTTTTTAATTCTGATTCCAATTTATTATGAAATTCACAGTTGACCAAGATGAGCTTCTTGTCTCTTTTCTGCAGAGAAAAATTGGTTGCTCCATTTCCAAAATAAAAAAGAAAATCAAATACAGCAACATTACCATAGATGGCGAATTAAATACGACTCATAATCCAGCCGTAAAATCTGGACAAATTATTTTATTGGATGAATCATCATCACCTAAAAAAAATATTTCCATTCTCTTCGAAGATGATCAATTAATTGCTGTTGAAAAACCTGTTAATTTATTAACCATGGGTACAGGGAAATATAATGAGAACACTTTATATCAACAAGTAAATACCTACATCAAAGAGAAGTCGCATAATCGGCAAAATGCTCATATCATTCATAGATTGGATCGTGAAGTTTCCGGAATTCTTCTGTTTGCGAAAAATAAAAAGGTTCAAGAGAAAGTTATCGACGAGTGGTATGGTTTCGAGAAAAAATATTATGCTATTGTTGAAGGTGTAGTCGTAAAAGAAAGTGAAACACTTACGCATTGGTTGAAAGAAAATAAACAATATCATGTATATGTGACTAGTGAAAAAGATGGCGGCAAAAAATCTATAACCTCCTATAATTTAATTAATAAATCAAAAGAATATTCTTTGCTTGAAGTTTTTATACAAACTGGGCGTAAAAATCAAATCAGAGTTCAGCTGTCTGAAATAGGACACTCAATCATTGGTGATCAAAAATTTGGAGCTGAATCTAATCCAATCAATCGATTAGGATTACATGCTTTTTCATTAAAATTTAATCATCCTGTTTCCAACCTAGAAGTTGCAATTAATACAGAAATACCTGTGTCGTTTGCTAAATTATTTTCTCTAAACTAAAGTTAAATGTCTCTTTATTAAACATCATGTTGTTTATGAAATGAGACTTCTATTTTTAATTATTGATTTTTGTTATGTGGTTGATTTATCAATTAATAACACTAGTATTTTCACAAGTGAGTCATCTCTTTTAACTTATTCAAGTTAATCTTTATCAAGTTATATCCCAGTTACTTACTCTATAGGAGATCTTTTTATGAAATATTTTATCCCCATATTTTTCCTAAATTTTTTGTCACTATTTCTTTTTGCCGAAGAAGATCCTTATGAAGAATTTAAAGTAAAGAGAAAAGAAGTTTTTGAATTTACCCAAAAACCGAAAATTACAGAAAAGAAAGATATTATATCTATTGAATTTGAAGTAAAAGATTTCTGTGATGTCACCATAGCTATTGAAAATAAACAAGGAAAGATTGTCAGGCACTTAGCTAGTGGAGTCTTAGGTAAAAATGCTCCTGAACCATTGTTGAAAAATTCTTTAAAACAAAAAATAATATGGGATGGAAAAAATGATCAAGGCCGTTATTTAGATAATAGAGACGATATAAATATAAGGGTTTCTCTTGGTTTAAAAGCAAGTTATGATAAATCGTTATTTTATTCTCCCCATAAAAGAATTTCAGGAATACCTTTACTTCAAATGACTCCAGAAGGTTTATATGTTTTTGAAGCTATGGGTAGAGATCATTTACGATTATTTAATAGAGATGGTGAATATGTGAAAACCATATATCCATTTCCAGCGAACCAAATTAATAATGTTAAAGGCATGAAATGGGATCAAATTCCTGGAAGAGAAAAGGTGCCTCATAAAGAATCTAAATATCATCAAACGATTTTATCTTCAGGTGATAATGCCCATGGTAATGGGATGAAGGGAAATGGTGCCGTAGGCATGGCCGTACATGGGAAAAGGATCGCTTTAGCATTTGTAAAACTAAATCGTTTATCCACAGATGGCAGTACTGACGGGTTACCATTGAAGGGCCCCGTAACAGGAATGAAAATAAAAAAAGGTGGATATGGTGGCTTTGGAAAAGGTAAACAGGATATTGGCCCTAGTAGTATGGCTTTTTCTCCAGATGGTGAAACATTATATATGACGGGATATTCCTATAAACAGCGTCATGGAGGTAGACCAGGATCTCTTCAAGGGGTCATGAAATTAAATTATAAAACCAACGAGCCGATGACTGTATTCGCTGGAAATAATAAGGTGTTAGGCTTTGGGACTGACGATAAACATTTTACAGTACCTACATCTGTAGAAACGGATGCAAAAGGAAATGTGTATGTGTCAGACTTTTTTAATAATCGAGTACAAATTTTTGATGCATCAGGAAAACTTATTAAGACGATCAAAACAAAATATCCCGCAAAAGTACTTGTACATAAAAAAACGCAGGAAATTTATATCTTTTCATGGGCGGTGATAGGATTAGATTATAATTTACAAAAAAAATTAAAATATAATCCAAGAAAATTTAAACAGACATTAACACACGTTTCAGCTTATCCTGAATGTAAATTAAAATCTACAGAACCAATAAATTTAGGTCCAGGTAGTTTAGGGAGTATTTTTGCCATGGGACAAATCTATAATGTTGTTTTAGATTCATGGTCGAAAGATTTAGCCTTTTGGATTGTAGGGCGCAAGCATATCGTTTCATTGGCTGATATTGCAGCAAATGCTTGGGCTGCCAATAAATTACAAAATCCGGATTTGTGGAAATCTGGAATTCGAAAAATTCAAAAATTAAAAGGTAAGTGGACACCCACTGTTGAGTTTAGCTCGATGATACCTAAAGATACAGTTCCAAGAATAAAACCACCTAAATGGAATATACAAGAGTTGTATGTCAATCCTCAGAATGAAAAGCTGTATGTTGCTGAAGCTGATAGTGGACCTACAGGAAAAGCATTTAAAGAATTGATTGAGATTGATCCCAAAACGGGAAAAGCCAAGGTAATACAATTACCTTTAAACCCCATGGATATTGCCTTTGATTTAAGTGGTTTAATATACATGCGAACGACTAATGTCCTTTGCCGCTTTGATTTAAAAACAATGAAGGAAATCCCTTTTGATTATGGTGCAGATAGAAAATCTGTTGGCAAAGATGGCGGTATTGGCGGACGATCAACGCCTGTTATTTCTGCAATTATGCTACCAGCATCAAATGTGGTTTGCTATCATCAAAGTGGAATTAGTGTCAACGTTAAAGGTGAAATTGCCGTAGCTTGTGGAAATAGAACTGGCAATTTTGGTATTTCTGGTGTATTAAGAATGAAAAAAATTGATAGCGCTGCCACCTATAAACAATTTTCATATCCTGGTAGATTATTAGGTTCTACTTCAGTCTGTATCCATATCTGGGACAAGAATGGCAAGATGCTTGTTAAAGATGCTGTTCCGGGTGCTCCTCAAGCTGATGGTGTATTTATTGATAAAAACAATAATGTTTACATGATGGCGACACCACCAAGAACGATTAAGGGTAAACATATTGGTGATGGAATGTCTTCAACTTTAATCAAATTTAAACCAAAAAATGGCCGCTTTATATCATCAGGGAAAAGTAATCCAATACCACTTAGCAAAAATAATTATCCGACTAAGAAACAGGATCTTCGTGGTTTATGGACAGAAAAGCCAGAATGGATATATGGTGGAGTAGGGTTTGGTGGATTTAATGGTGCTGGATGCGCTTGTTGGTTTTCAAGATTTAAATTAGATTATTTTGCCAGAACATTTGCTCCAGAACCATTACAATTTAGCGTTGGTGTTCTAGATTCAAATGGTAATCTTATATTAAGAGTGGGTAAGTATGGCAACGAAGACTCTAGAGGTGCCAAAAGTTTAGTGCCTCTTGGTGGTGACGAAGTTGGCTTGTTTCATCCTTGTTTTGTTGGTGTGCATACTGATCGAAGGCTATACATTGCCGATATTGGAAATGCAAGAATTGTAAATGTAAAACTTGATTATCATAAAAACGTTGTGTTATCGCTTCGTTAATAATGTGACGACAGAAATGCTTTTAGATTTAAAAATGAAATAAATACATGCGTTTTATTTTATTTAATTATTAATCATCAAGTGCTACGACAGCACCTATTTTATCTCGAATAACATCTTCAGTAAAAGGTTTGATGACATAATTGGCTGCACCAGCTTTAATGGCTAAAACGACGTTCTTTTTTTCAGCCTCAGTTGTTACCATTATCATGGGAATATGCTTAAATTCATCATCAGCTTTCGTGGCTTCTAAAAATTCAAAACCATTCATATTTGGCATATTCCAGTCAACCAATGCCAAACCAACATCTGGATGTTCCTTTAAGACATTTTGTGCTTCCAAACCATCACCCGCTTGAACGATATCTTCGAATCCTATTTTTTTGAGGCAATTTATTAAAATTCGACGCATTGTTGTGGAGTCATCAACAACTAAAATTTTCAAGGTCATTCTCCTCTAATGGAAATGTCTTTTTACTCTATAGTATGCAAGTATTTTCATCTACAATGTGCTTGAAAGCAAACTGTTTTTATAAATTCTTATAAATATCGATTTATACCCCATAATTTATGTGAAATATAATCCATTTTTATGAAATTTTTTGATTCACTTGACTAATAATGAATCCACCTACAATTAATCCATGAAATTACTCTATTATAAAGGTTTTAGTCATGTTTAGTCCAATGACCGTCATTATTATTGTTATTGCCATAGTGCTTTTATTTGGCGCTAAGAAGCTTCCTGAGCTTGCGAAAGCGATGCGCCTAAGTGTCGATGAATTAAAGAAAGATCCAAAAGAACCCAAGAAAATTGAAGAAAAAGCGGAAGAAAAGAAAGAAGAAGCTTAATTTTCGATCAAATTAGCTAATATCAATTATTTAGCTGCATTGTAATAAGTTTAATTTAATAAGTTCCTGAATTTCACCGATAAATTATTCATGGTTAAATTATTAGGAGAATTTGATGAAATCAGTTATAAAATGTCCGAAGAATGAATTTATTATTGAATGTTGTAAGTGTCACAAAGTTCGTACAAAAGATGGTTGGGAACATAAGGTGAAGGATCATAAAAAACCTGTTTCACATACCTATTGTGATTCCTGTTTCCAAGTTGCTTGTGGTCAAATCGAAAGGATTGTTTCAAATAATTAGCCTATGCCATTTTATGAGTTTTATTGTGTTGAATGCCATTGCATCTATACATTCCTTTCTAGAAAAATAGATACCACTTCTACCCCTATATGTCCCGTATGTGAATCAGATCAATTAACTCGTGAGATTTCAAATTTTTCAGCTCTTAGAGATATGAAAGTTGAAAAAGATTTCGGTGGCTTTTCTAAATCAAGTGACAAAAGCGTTACAGAATTAATGGCTGGTTTAAATAAAGAAATTTCACAAATTGATAGTAGTGATCCAAAACAATTGGCCGGAGTTCTAAAAAAATTAGGTGAAGCAACAGGTGAAAGTTTAGGGCCTGAAATGCAAACTGCTTTAGAGCAAATGGAAAAAGGTGGTGACTTTAATCAGCTACAATTGGAAATGGATTCTATTTTGAATAAGGTAGAATCCGATCGAGAAAAAGAGTTTTCAAAACGACCTAAAATAGATTTATCCTCCCCAACATTAGATACTTCTGTTTACGATATGTGATTAGTCGTACTTGCCTTAGAGTATAAATAATTGCTTTTTAACCCAATATTCATAGAATTCCCGCCTTTTCAATATGGTCATATGTTCAATTAAGGGAGTTAGAAATGACAAAGAAAATAGGTATTAATGGATTTGGTAGAATTGGTAGATTAGTCTTTCGTGCTGCATCTGAAAGAGACGATTTCGAAATAGTTGGAATCAATGATTTAATTGATGTCGAATACATGGCTTATATGCTTAAGTATGATTCAACTCAAGGAAAATTTAATGGTGATGTTTCCGTAGATGGAAGCTCTTTAGTAGTCAATGGAAAGAAAATCAGAATTACGAGTGAACGAAATCCTGCAGATTTAAAATGGAATGATATTGGTGCTGATTATGTGGTTGAAAGTACTGGTTTATTCACATCAAAAGAAAAAGCCAATGCACATATTGCAGCTGGTGCCAAGAAAGTAATTATTTCTGCACCATCAGGAGACGCTCCAATGTTTGTTATGGGCGTAAATCATGAATCATATACTTCAGATATGAACGTTGTTTCAAATGCAAGCTGTACAACAAATTGTTTAGCGCCAATTGCAAAAGTTTTAAATGATGAATTTGGTATTGTTGAAGCTTTAATGACAACAGTTCATGCCACTACTGCAACTCAAAAAACGGTAGATAGTCCTTCAATGAAAGATTGGCGAGGTGGCCGTGGAGCTGGACAAAATATCATACCTTCATCAACAGGCGCTGCTAAAGCTGTTGGTAAAGTTATTCCCAGTTTAAATGGAAAACTAACAGGTATGGCTTTCCGTGTACCAACACCAGATGTTTCAGTTGTTGACTTGACAGTAAAAGTTGAAAAATCTACATCATACGATGAGATCAAAGCTGCTATGAAAAAAGCATCTGAAGGATCTTTAAAAGGAATATTAGGTTACACCGAAGATATGGTTGTATCAAATGACTTCATTGGAGATTCAAGAACTTCAATCTTTGATGCTAATGCTGGCATTGGTTTGAATGATACTTTCTTCAAGGTTGTATCTTGGTACGATAACGAATGGGGTTATTCAAGCAAAGTCGTCGATTTGATTACTTATATCGATTCAGTAAGTTAATTTACTTTTTCCCCTTCTTGTTCTAAGAAGGGGAATTTATTTTTTAAACCAATAAAGAAATTTTTGATATTTGTTCTAATAAATCATCAATAGAACTAAATTTCTGCGCACCAAGTTCAGATGCAATCACAAGGCCATCTTGTCTTAATTTAAAATTGGATGGGTCTGGTACAAAACATAATCGATTTGTTTTCAAAGTATTTTTTACAGTATATAAAGCGCCACTTTTCTCATTTCCTTCAATCATAATAACGATATCGCTTAACCCCGCAATTATTCTATTTCTCGTTGGGAAGTATGAACTCTTAGGAGGTGCCTTTGGGAAGAACTCTGTACAGATACAAGCGTTTTCCCTCATTTCCCTAAATAATTCATCATTAGATTTAGGATAGACAATGTCAATACCATTTGCAATGACTCCAATTGTTTTGCCACCATTATTTAAACAGGTTTTGTGGCATATAGAATCAATACCTTCTGCTAAACCACTAACCAGAATGTAATCTTGTTGAGTTAGTAATTTTGTTATTTCTTCAGTCAAATGTTGACCATCCATCGAAGTTTTTCGAGATCCCACAATTCCAATAGATAAATTATGATTTGTTTGAGAAAGGATATTTTTTGGATCGTCATAAAATAAAACGGGTGGAGGTTCACTGATGAGTGATAGTTTATTGGGATAGTCTAATTTATTTAACCACGTGATTTCAGTAGCGTGATGTTCTTGAATATATGCCATTGCGTTTTGAATATCCAAAGGGGCTTTATCAGATTTTTTGACTTGAGCTTTATTAAATTCATTTAATGCTTCAATGGGTGTGGAATTTTCCAACATCAATTGTTTAAATCGGGCTGCGCCGACAGTTGGTTTTCTAGATAATATTAAGGCCGCTTCTATTTCATTCATTGTTTTTTTTCTTTGTAGAATCTTTTAAGATTTTGTTTATATGAGAAGGTAAATTTTCTTTTGGTATTAATGTGATTGAATCCTTCTTGTGAAGAATATATATTTCTTCGAAATTTCCCAAAGTTGGTTTTAATTCTGGGAAAAATTTCAAATATTTATTAAGTTTTAATAAATCTGAATTGTCTTTTTTAATTCTATGATGTTGTGCGGTCAATAAAAGTTTTGTCCAGCACTTGTAGAGTTCAACTTTTGTTTTGAGGTTTTTAATTTGTATTAGAGAAATTTTTGAATCTAGTAGTTTATGCTTTTTACTAAAGTCTGTGTACTCATTAAAAAGTTTAGTGACTAATTCATTTGCCCAAATTTTTTCACGGTAAATTAAAGTGGCTGTGGTAGATAGCTTTTTATTTATTTTAAACCATTGAGAGAAATTGGTATTGGTTAAAAAATGTTTCGGTGGTGTTGGTAGCATCTTACTGCTAAAGTTTGAATTATAATTTCCACGAATATAAATCGTTTTTCTGATAATGTTAATCGAATTAGAAGTTAGTTCAAATAATGCATCGCCGGTTTTTTCACCATACATGGCCGTAAACCATTGATAATTAATTTCATCAATATCTTTTTCTTTGTCTAATAGTAACTCTGAAATAGTATAAATGTTAATGGCATTCATAGTTCCAAAAGAAGTAAATTGATTACCAAAAGAAACAATCATGCCGTGTGCGTTTGGTGCCTTTTCTAAACATTGGGTATGTCGATAACCAATATAATCTTGCATCAAAGCAAATGAATTGTTATTGCCAAATTGTTTTAGAGAGATGTCCATTCTTAAAATTTGTGGGTTTTTAAATTTTTCTATACGTGATGAAAAAGGGGCGGTTAGAGACCATTTTGGTTCGACCCAATTTTGAACAGGAAGAATATTCTTATTTTTTGCCGATGCTAATGCTTGCAGGAAATAGTTGTGTGTTGAGAAGGGCTCAATGTATATTGGTAAATTCTTGTTGGTAACGGCATTGTATACTAAGTCAAAGTATTGTTGTGTCTGTTTCTCTGACAACGTGATAGGTGAAAAGGTGATTAATACTCCGTTGGCAATAGGATCATTTGATAGTTTCTTAAAAATATTTAACTGAGAACTTTTGATCGGCAAGCCAAATTTTGGAGATTTTAGTATTACGTTTACATTGTATTCGTTGCATAATTTCGAAAATATTTTTTTTTCTTTTATATTTGCTTTTAAATAGTCTTCGCCATTTATGATGATTCCATTGATTTGATAACTTATTCCAATTTCAAGAAGTTGAATGGATTTTTTTAATTTGTAATCGCTTTCCCATATTCTATGTAACCAAGCATTTTTAGACGGGGCTGAAGTTGGAATAATGATATCGACAGAAACGGTTTGTTTCTTTTCTTTTTTATTCTTAAGTTCTGGGTGGACAATTTCATTATCCAATTCAAAAGTGACTTTTTCTGATTTTAATGATTCAGCATAAACGCAATTTAAACTTGTTAATAGAAATATAAAAATAAATATGTTTTTTAAAATCATTGATATATTAAATGTGCGTCCGGTAATATATTTTTTAATTTAAATTCAAATTCTTCTGTGGGTGATACATAATATTTGTTTGATACTTGGAAGGTCATTTGCATGTTATCCGGAGTATCTATTTCTAAATATATGGGACAGTCTCCTTTATAATCTAGAAACAACTGTTGCAGCTTATTTGTTTTTTCTGCGAAACTTTTTTGTTTGAGTTTAGTGATAGTTAAAGAACTCGAGAAAGCTACTTTTGCATCTATGATCGGTGTGATCTCGTTGACGATGAGTTGCATTTCATCTCTGGAGTTATCAGCTTCAGCCCTTATGAAAACTATATTAGATTCTTGTAAATGTTGTTTTATCAGTTGATACTGTCTCGGGAAAACAATGCAATTAACACTTGATTCTAAATCTTCAAAAATAAAAGCAGCCATTTTTTCTTGTTTCTTCTTGGTCGTTAATTCTTTTATTGATGTAATCATTCCGCCGATTAATATCTCTGGTTTCTTGCGATATCTTACTTTTTCATCAGGTGATGGCGGAGGTAAAGATTCTAGCCAATTTGGTAAATCTAAGAGTCTTTTGGTTGTAAATTTATTAATGATATCGGTATGTTTCGAAAGTGGATGGCCTGATAAATATAAACCAAGATATTCTTTTTCATAATTGAGGATCATGTCTTGATCCCATTCTTTTACATCTTTTTGATTAAAATAATCTAATTCTTCTTCCGGTTCATCTTCGAATAATGAAGCTTGTCCTTGAGCGATATCTTTTTGTTTAGCAACGGCTATATCGATGGCTTCTCCAATAGTAGCGGCAATTAAAGCATAATTTTCATTGATGGATTGAAAAGCTCCTCCTTTATTCATAGTTTCTAGACAAGCACGTCCAACTTTCTTTTGAGAACATCTTTCGCAAAAATCATAGATAGATGTAAATTCGCCACCAATTTTTCTTTGAGCTACTATTTCTGCAACAGGACCTTTACCAACTCCTTTAATTGCACCTAAGGCAAAATGAATTTTTCCCGGTGATGGTTTAAAACCCCATTCGCCATCATTGATGTTTGGAGGTAGAATTTCAAATCCTAAGCGTTTGCATTCTTCAATATAAAAAACTAATTTATCTGTATTGCCAAGATCATAGGTCATTAATGCAGCCATGTATTCTTCTGGGTAATTACATTTCAAATAGGCTGTTCGATAAGCTATCATTGCGTAGGCAGCACTATGTGATTTATTGAAACCATAACCAGCAAATTTTTCTATATAGTTATAAGTTTTAGCTGCTAATGCCGCACTAACATCATTGGCTTCGGCACCTTTTATAAATTGACTTCTAAACTCTGCCATGATTTTAGGTACTTTTTTACCCATCGCTTTTCTTAAATTGTCAGACTCTTCAAGATTAAATCCTGATAAAATATTTGCTATTCTCATCACTTGTTCTTGATATAAAATCACGCCGTAAGTTTCTTCCAAAATGTCTTTCAGAATTGGGTGGTCATATTCGGCTTTTTCTTTTCCATTTTTTACATCAATATATGTGTCAACCATGCCGGAATCTAAAGGACCCGGTCGGTACATAGCAACCAAAGCTATAATATCTTCAAATCTGTCCGGCTTTAAGCGACCAATAACCTCTCTAAAACCAGAAGATTCCAGCTGAAAGACCCCAATAGTATTACTTTCTTGCATCATGGTGAATGTTTTTTTATCGTCTAAAGGAATTGTTTCATTGGTGATTTTTACTCCATGGTTTTCCTCAATTAGTTCAATGGCTTTCTGAATTACTGTTAACGTTTGTAGACCTAAAAAGTCCATTTTTAAGAGCCCACATTCTTCAACAATAGACATTGTATATTGCGTTGCTACATCACCTTTGCTCATGTAAAGTGGTATGTATTCCATGATAGGTTTATCGGATATTACTACGCCAGCTGCGTGTGTTCCGGCATGACGACATTGTCCTTCGAGTGAAAGAGCAATTTGAAACAATTCTTGTATTTCGGGTTCCCTTGAACACCAATCCCTCAATTCTTTTTCTTGATTTAATGATTCTTGTAAAGTTATGTTTAATGTCTTTGGGATTAGTTTTGCAATTTTATCGACAATAGGTAAGGGGATATCTAACACTCTACCTACATCTCTTAAAACTCCCTTGGCGCCCATGGTTCCAAAAGTAATGATCTGGCTTACATTGTCTCTACCATATTTCTCATAAACATAGTCAATGACTTCTTGTCTTCTTTCTTGACAAAAATCTATATCAAAATCTGGCATCGATTTTCTACCAGGATTTAAAAACCGTTCGAATAACAAGTCATATTTCAATGGGTCGATATCAGTGATTCCAATTGCATAAGCAATAATACTTCCAGCACCTGAGCCTCGGCCTGGTCCAACGGGAATTCCTTGATCGTGAGCAAATTTAATAAAATCCCAGACAATTAAAAAATAAGAGGGGAAGCCCATATCTTCAATGATTGTTAATTCTTTTGTTAATCTTTCAATATGCACCTGTTCAATATTCCCATAACGGTATTCTAATCCTTCTAGTGCTAATTTTTCTAAATATTTAGCATCGGTAAAACCTTCAGGTGTATCGAATTTAGGTAAATGGTAATTATTAAATTCTAGTTCAATATTCACTTTATCTACTATGGCTTGAATATTGTCGAAGACTTCTGGAACATGAGCAAATTCTCCTCGCATTTGTTCATCTGATTTCAAATAAAATTCATCAGAAGGAAATCGAAATCTTTTTTCGTCATGTCTTTTTTTATTGGTTTGTAAACATAGTAAACAGTCATGGCTTTTTGAATCTACTTTAGTTAGGTAGTGTACATCGTTAGTGGCCACCAATGGGAGTTTTAATTTTCTTGCTAATTTAATTAAATATTCATTGGCTTTTTCTTGGACATCAAGGCCATTGTGTTGAATTTCAATATAGAAGTTTCCTTCGCCAAATAAATTTGCAAAGTACAAAGCGACTTCTTCAGCTTTTTCATATTCACCCGCTAAAATATTTTGACATATCTCACCTGCTAAACACCCTGATAATCCAATTAATCCTTCGTGATATTTCTCAAGGATTTCTTTATCAATCCTTGGGCGATAATAAAAACCTTCTAAATATGCAAGTGATGATAGTTTAACTAAGTTATAGTAACCCTTAGTCGAGTAAGCTAAAAGAGGTAAATGAAATGACGCTTCTTTTGAACGGGTTGCATTTTTCCGATCAAATCTAGAGTTTGGGGCAATATAAGATTCCATGCCAATAATCGGTTTAATATTTTCTGCTTTTGCTGCTTTATATAATTCTATTGCGGCAAACATATTTCCGTGATCGGTAACAGCAATTGCTTCCATACCTAGCTTTTTTACCTCTTGAACAAGTGATTTAACCTTGCAAGCACCGTCAAGAAGGGAGTAATCAGTATGGACATGTAAATGAGCAAAAGTCATATATATAGCTTTCTTATTGAGGTTTATTAGCAGATATTGTGGAATGGGATTGTAGCTTAGAAATAGAAAAATAAACTCAAAATTGATAATATAATCAAATAGAGCATTTGATTTGGTAATTGATTTACCTGACTTTACCTCTTAAATTCATGGATATAATTGAACTTGATGACCTGTTTGATTTATTGGAAGAGCATTATATTCTTTTTGCAAATATTATGCTGGCTGAATCACATTATTTTTTTGGGGTATTCTGAAATTACTTTTGTCACAACAGCTGGGCAGTCATTATTTAGAAGAGGTTCATAGGAAAGTTATCAGTCAAAGCCTGATAATTTATCATTCCTGTATAAATAATGGTGCAAAATATAAAACCAAAAAAGACATAAACATCTTTTATGGTGATAGAGTAATATTCAAAAAAGTACTTAGGGTCTTTGATGAATCGAAGTAGTAATACTTGTAAGCTTTTCAGCTGTTTTACTCGTTCTTTCCACTTATCAACTATGCTAGGTTTCGCTTCTTTTACTTCTTTGCCATCATCTGTATCTTGTGTGAAGAAATCTTCAAAAAGATTATCTACTTCCATGGCTGCAGAATCCATGAATTCTAAAGCAGATTCATCATCATCATTCATAATATCTGATTCAGATAGTATTTCATCTTGACCGAATGATCCAAGGTCATCAAAATCAGAATCAGCAAAACTGCTTTCACCTAAATCACCGTCAATTTCATCTAGTAAGCTATCTAATAAATCATCTGTTGTATCAAGTGCTTCGTCATATTCTTCTTCTTCTTCATATTCTTCGCCGGTATCTTCACCTTGGAATAAAGTCTGGCCAATTTCTTTTTCGGTGAAAGCATCGTCTTCAACTACTATTATTCCGTCATCAATTAGCTGTTGTCTGACGAAAGGAATTCTTTGAATGACTTCATCTATTTCTTCTTCTTCGAAAAGAATATTATTTTCTTGGGCGGATTTTAAATCAAATTTGATTTGATTAATATCAGGTATCAAGGTGACATCAGGGGGTGTGTCTGACAGCATAGTTTCATCTGCTGAGTCTTCCTCAATTACTTCTTCTTCAATTACTTCTTCTTCAATTACTTCTGGTTTGGCGAATGATAATTTCTTTTCGTGAGCAACGAAATTTATATTTTCATCATTTAATATTTCTTCGTCAAACTCAACGGCATCAGATTTACCTAATGATCCTTCTAGTAATCCAAATACATCATCCATTTCTCGAGCACTAACACTATTTAAATTATTGAATCCAAGGGCAAGATCATCTACTTGTAGAGTAGGCTCAGGTGTGGCAATATCTTTTGTTATTGATGATTTAAATCTAGGAATAAATCCTGGACGTTGTAATTTTTCGGTTTGTTCATTTTCATCACCATCAATACTTTTTTGTTCTTTATGCTTTTCATCTTCTTTTAGTGATTCATCACTGTAAAGCGATGTTGGTGTAAGTGTGCTTGAACTTTCTGCGCTTTCTCTTCTATCCATTATAGTGCTAAATGGATTGATTAGATTTTTTAATCGACTCTTTAAATCTACCGGTTTGGTATCATCAATAATACCCCATTCCAACTGAAGGCCCGTGGATTGTCCTGGTTGAAATTCTGAAGTAGTTTGTTGGAAAGAAAGAGCTTCTTCTAAAGCATTTTCTGTTTTAGTTAAGGTCGTTTTCTCATCAGAATATACTTCAGTTGGTTTTGCGGTGACTTCTTCCGATAATATATTTTCAAGTGATGGCTGTACTTCTTCGGCGATTTTTTTGGGTTCTTCGGTAGATTGCTGTACTTCTTCAGGTGATGATTGATCTACCTTTGATTTTTCTTGTTCTTCAATTTCATCGGTATCCCAATTTTCATCCCATCCAAAATCCCATTCGCTTTTTTTATTATTTTTAGCCATAATTATAATTTAATGATATGTTGATCCTTCAGTACTTGACGAATTAAATCTTTATCAATTTTTTCTTTTTTTAAATTATAAGCCGTTAACAATGCTGTATCGCAAAGGTTATTTATGATTCGGGGTATTCCTCTTGAGGCTTCAAAGATTTCTTTGATCGCACTTGCTTGAAAAATACTGCCCAGATCTCCACCAGCTTTTCTGATCTTATAATCGACAAATTTCACCGAATCATTTAACGAAAAAGGCTTTAAGTGGAATCTTAGGCTGATTCTTTGGTCTAATTGTGGGAATTTATGCACAATATCGTTGAATTCAGGCTGTCCAATCAGAAATAATGTTAACATATAGTCATTATTCCTGTGATGGTTAAGAAGTAAGCGTAATTCTTCTAAGGATGATTTGCTCTGAATATTTTGAACCTCGTCGACGATTACGACGACTTTTTCATTATTATTATAATAACGTGATAATTTTTGGTTAATTAGTTGCAAGAGTTTACCCTTATCTTGCTGTCCAATATTTTTCGAACCAAGTTGAAATAGTATTTCGTTTAATAACTCTATATGAGTTAAATTTGGGTTGTCGATGTGGACAACATGGTATTTATCTCTTCGAGCTCGTAGTTCTTGATAAAACAATCGGGATATCAATGTTTTGCCACATCCACATTCACCTGTTAAAAGCATCGCGCCTCTATTTTCAAGAAGTGTATAAAACATTTTTGTTAGAGCGTTTTCATGCTGAGCAGAAAAGTAAAATACATTTGTATCCGGTGTATTTTTAAACGGATTGTCAGTTAGTTTCCAATATTTCGTATACATTACTCTTCTCGTATTCTTTTAACTAATTGTTTTAGAAGGTCAGTTTTTGATTCTTTCATCAAGATATCAAGACCATCTTTTTGATAGTCAATTTTCGTATCAATATAAGATTGTTCCGGTGGTAATAAATAGGATGGTTTTTTCTTTTCTTCAATAAAAGGATCTTGTGGTTGTGGGTTTGGTTTAGAATGTTGAGATCCTTTTGAAGGTGTGAGTCCGATTGGTTCATTGAATTCACTTTTTACTTGGGTGTTTGTTTGCTTCCTGATAGACCTATTATCCTGGGTAGGTCTAGGTTCCTGAATGGGTCTAGGCTCCTGATAATTAGCTGGTTCTTGTAAGTTTCTTGGTTTTAATTTTTGTAATTGAAGTATCTTGTCTTTTAGCATATTCAATTCTTCGTCATTATTATTGTTTTCGGAGTTCTTTTTCGATGATTGATAAAAAGTAAACCAAACGGCAATAAGAATTAAAAATGTAAATAATGCAAAATCATAGAGTATAGTGATGTTTAATCTATCAGTAGAATCTTCATTATACTTTAAGTCTAAAATAGCTAATTTGCCTAATTGATTTGTGTGTTCCCATTTCCAAGTTCTAAGAACTTTTTGATGTTCGTAATTAACTATCGTTGAACCTGAATCTGTTTTAAACTTTTGAGATAATTGGTTCCAATCAAATAATAGATTGGAAGTTACAAGTGGGTTTAAATTGACAATTGACTGGTTGATTGGATTTAGAACTGAAAGTTGGATTATATCTTGATGATTAAAAGGTTTTTGTGAATAATGTCCATGCTTTGAATGAAAGAAAGCAATGTTGATATTTTTCTTATCATTTAGCTTGTATGTGAAATCGCTGATATAATTATCCTGATTTTTTACAATACCAGGGATAGGATAATTGAATGATTTTAAATTTAATTCCATCTGCTTAAACAATGGCTTCCACTTATTTAAATGTTGATGAAATTGATTATCAATAGATTCTAATTTTTTATCATCGAATTGAGATAAAACCAATTTGATGTATTTTTCATTACTGATGGTTTGTTTCTTTGTCGTGGTAGGTTTTTTAAATACATTTAGATTTGAGTCGAATAGGTGGTCTGGGTTGTATAAAGGTTTAGGTTGATTTTGCTTCCACAGATCGAAATTGGAATCATCTACATTTATGTCCTTATCGGGTAAATTATTAAATGATTTTATGATTATTTTTTCTAGATTGTCTTTTAATAGGGGTGTTAAAATCCCATGGGTAAAGTTTATTAAATCTTCTTTGCTATTTTTATTCTTTTCAATTTCATTTAAAGTATTTCTAAGATCTATAACTTCAAATCCTAGTTGAGGAATTGAATGAAAAGTTTTGACCAAAGCATTATCTTTTTTATCTTGATTGAATTGAATTTCATCTTCAAGAATTGGCAAAACAATCCAATATAAAGATGCATTTAACATCAAAAATATTCCAAGTAGAACAGTCAAATGCAGGTAAATTCGGTTTTGCATGATATTGAAAACCTATCAGAAAAAGTATTACTTTTTATTTATATTTCTATTCTAGTTTATCATTGGTAAATCTGCAAATGAATCTATTTTGCTTCTTTATTATTGTGTAAATTTATAGAGAATATTCACCTTTTTTACTGAGTTTAGAATGCCTAAAATATGAAAATTTGGACGATTGCTAATTTTGTAACGATTCTAAGGGTTTTGTTGATCCCTGTTTTGTTATGGTGTTTTTATCATGCCCATCGTCTGGATTCATGGGAGTTGTGGTTAGCTAGTTTTCTTGTATTAGGTTTTTGTGAATTAACGGATGCCTTTGATGGTATTTTGGCACGGTCTTTAGAGCAAGTTTCCGAGCTTGGTAAATTATTAGATCCACTTTGTGATTCATTGCTTAGATTTTCTGCTTTCTTATTTTTGAGTCAATTAGGTACATTCGAAATTGGAAAACTGAATATTGAATATGGAACTTTCGAAAAAGGAATCTTTATAGGTTTAATTCCTTGGTGGACGGTATATATCTTTTTTTTCAGAGATATGTCAGTTGCTTATTTACGAATTATTGCCATGTCAAAAGGAGTTGTATTTGCTGCTCGACTTTCAGGAAAATTAAAAGCGATTGTACAAGCCATAGGATTATTTCTCATAATCCTTTTGAATTTGTTTAAGAATGTTAAAGATGAAAGAGTCATGTCATATATGGAAAATATAAATGTACAGCTTGTTAGCGATGTTACTATGTGGGTAGTATGTGCCGTAACAGTTTGGTCTGGGCTTGATTATGCTGTCAAAATATTTTCAATGGAAAGCATAAAAGAAGAAAATTAAATATTTAAATTTTAAAAAGGAAATTGAATGAGTATAAAATCGGCTGATGCTAAAAAGCGTAGAGCATTAAGAAAAAAGAAAAAAGACGTTAAAAAGGATCCTTTAAAACCAAAAAAAATCGAAAGTAGTTTTGATAATGCTTTTATGAATTTAAGTAGCGATGTATTATTGCGACATTTCACGAATAAAAATGGCCATGATATTTATGTTTTATTTGATAGACGATTGAATCTTAATGATGGCGAATTAAGAGAGCTTTTTGTTAATGAAGAAGCTGAAGAAGAAAATACCGAAGGCATGAATACCTTTATTCGAGTAAGTGCTAAAAAGAAAATCATTGAACAAAAAGTTGTTAAAGAAACTGAACTCCATCGTTTAGTTGTGACGAGATATTTGAATGAAAAGAAAAAATTCTTTTAAAAGAATTTAATTTTATAAGGGCTTAAGATGCTTGAAGAATTATCTATCCAAAACTTAGGTTTAATTAAATCTTTGAATGTTTCTTTTTGCGAAGGGCTTAACGTCATTACCGGTGAAACGGGCGTTGGAAAGTCAATGCTTTTAGGAGCATTTGGTTTGTTGATGGGTGGTAGAGCTCATTCTAATTTAGTGCGACATGATGAGGCTAAGGCTTCAGTCACAGGAGTATTTAGATTAAAGAAGAGCTTGTTAGACATCTTAAAAAAAGATTTTGATGATTATATTGAAGATGATGAGTTAATTTTAAGAAGGGTTGTGACGGCTGAAGGTCGATCTAAATCATATATTGGGGATACGCCTGTTACTTTGGCGGTATTAAAAGAATTAACTTCAAAAATTGTTGATGTTCATGGTCAGAATGAACACCAAGCACTGATGAAAAAAGACATTCAAATAAAATTGCTAGATCGGTTTTCTGGTTGTGAAAAGCAACGAATTGAATTTGCTGAATTGTTGAAAACTATTCGTGAAAAACAAAGACTTCTTGATGACTATGCTTTCAATGAAAAAAAACGTAAAGATGATTTAGAATATTTTGCCTATCAAATAGAAGAGTTTGAGAAATTGAATCCTCAAGAAAATGAGTTGAATCTTTTGAACGATAAAATTAGGTCCAGTTCAAATATGCAAAAAATAGCTGAATTATCCGCATCCATAAAAAATGCCATGGTTAACTCTGAAGATAGTGTCATGAGTTTAATCAGTAATATCCAAAATAGCTTAGAGCAATTGGAAGGTTATGATGAGAAGTATACTAATTGGAATAATTGTCTGCAGGAAGCGTTGCCTGGCTTAGAAGAGCTAAGGGACTTGGTTCAGAATGATTCCTCGCTTGATGAATTGTCTCCATTGGTGATTGATGAGATGATTTCACGAGCGGAAAGTTTAAAAAGGCTGTACGCAAAGCATAATTTCCAAAGTGGTGAAGAATCTGAAGCTTTAGTTGTCATGCGCGACAAATTAGACGCATTGGAGCAAAGCATTGCCGCTCCTGAAAAATTAGAAAAAGAAATTAATATCTCCTTGGAAAAGGCATTTGGCCTAGGGCTGAAGTTATTTAAAAAGAGAAAAAGTTCCGCAAAAAAACTAGAGAAGCAAATTGAAATTGAACTAAATGATCTAGGCATGCCGGATGCAAAATTACAAGTTTCTGTTTCTCAAAAAATCAAAGATCCTAGCTCTCTATTGCAAGGTGCCAGTTCATTAGGATTAGATGAGATTGAATTTATGTTTATGCCTAATCCTGGGGCACCATTTAAAAAATTAAGAGATATCGCTTCTGGAGGGGAATTAGCCCGAACAATGTTGGCTGTCATTAAAGTATTGAGTGAAGTTGATGAAACGTCTCTTTTAATATTTGATGAAATAGATGCTAATATTGGCGGACGATTAGGAGTTACAATTGGTAATAAAATGATTGCCTTGACAAAATCTCATCAAGTTATTTGTGTCACTCATTTGCCGCAAATTGCTGGGTTTGCTAATCAGCAGTTTAAAATCTCTAAATCTGTTGTTGATGGCAATACCACCACTTCTATCAAAGTAATTGAAGGGGAGTCTAGGGTTAATGAACTTGCAGAAATGATCCAAGGTGACGGTGTTAATGATGTCACACTCCTACAAGCTAAAGAATTATTGCAATCTTAAATCTCGAAATTATTCTGCCGAAATGATAAGACGGGAACCTCCTGCTTTGACTTGAAATTTCATGAAAGTAATAAGGCCATTGCTATCAGCTTCGACAGTTACTGTTTGATGAACTTTAGTTTTATCTTTGACATCAGTATTTTTAAGAAGGTATTTTTTACCTGCTATAGCTTTGAATTTTTGAAAACGTCTAGGAGTAACATCAGCTATTACGGCATAATAATATTTTCCATCTTTAACGGTTGTCAGTACAAGAACACCTTCGTTGAGGCCGACTTCTTTCGCAGAACCTGTTGCCGAATCTTCAATCTGCTCTATTATATTTAGCGTTAGAATAAATGGAGGAATCATTTTTTTAATGAGACTGTTTTTGCTTAATTTTTTTGTATCACGATAAATACCGTATTTTTTGGCACTAGCAACTTCCTTCCATGTAATAAAAGCTTGTCCAGATCTAAATTTTAGTTTAACTCCGGTAACTGTTTCTGATGAAAGTTGTAAGGTTGTTCTAAATCTTAATATAGTTGTTAATACTTTTAGAAGTATTTCCAATTTATTCCCATTCAAGTTTGTGATTTATTTTAGTATCCAACTGGATATCCATCAGCTCGAGGATCTGATGCTGCTACGTATCCATCTTTTAGTTTTAGAATAAATTGTCCTCTTCCAAAAAATGCATTACCTTTCAACATTTTATGACCACGTTTCATTAAGTCTTCTTTTACTGATTGTGATATTCCTTCTTCTAAACCAAGCTCAAAGGTTTCACTTAAAAACCATCGTGGGGCATCGCATGCAGCTTGTATGTTTTGATTAAAAGAAAACATTCTAACGGTTGTTTGTACATGCCCTTGAGCTTGCATATGACCACCCATAACGCCAAAACTCATTAGTGGCTGATTATCTTTAGTGATGAATCCAGGAATTATTGTATGAAATGGACGTTTGCCACCATCAACTTGATTTGGGTGACCAGGGGTAAGTGAAAAGCCTGATGCCCTGTTATTCATGGCTATCCCCGTTCCTGGGATGACAATTCCAGAACCGAACCCTTGGTAGTTAGATTGAATAAAAGAGACCATCATGCCATCTTCATCCGCAGCAGTTAAATAAACAGTACCGTGATCATCAAAAATGGATGCTTTGGGATGACAAGCTTTTGCCATATCAATTAAGCAGGCCCTTTCTTTCAAATGGGATTCTTTTAATAAATGAGTCTCATTGATATTCATTGATGTTGGATCGCCAATATATTCAAATGCATCGGCTAGCGCTAATTTCATGGCTTCTAGTTGAATGTGAATAAAATCTGCCGAATCAATGGGATATTGTTTTACATCTAAATGTTTTAATATTCCAAGAGCAATCAATGCCGCTAAACCTTGTCCGTTTGGTGGGATTTCATGTAGTTTGATATCTTCGTAATCTTGAGATATGGGGTCAACCCATTCCGATTTATGATTTGCCAAATCATCCATTGTCATTAAGGCGTCATGTCTTTTGCTATCTTCTATAATTTTTTCTGCTATTTCACCTATATAAAAATCTTGTCCATTCGACTCAGCAATTCGTTCAAGAGTTTTTGCTTGGTCAGGATAATTAAAAAGTTCACCCGTAAGTAGGGATTTTCCATTGGGGCAAAACCCTTTTATTATTTCTGGAAATTCTGCATATCCTCCATTGGGATTAGGCCAGTTTTCTGATAAAACTTTTGAAATTAAAAAACCATTTTTTGCATAATTGATTGCAGGTTGGAATAACTCTTTAAATGGAAGGCGTCCAAATCTTTTTGAAAGTGATGACCAGACATCTACAGCACCCGGTACTGAAATACTATTCCAACCTAATCTCGGTATGCTGGTGTGGCCATTAAATTGCTCAGTTGTCCAAGCTTTGGGTGATCGTCCACTTCCATTTATTCCAGAGAGTTCTTTGCCGTCCCAAATGATGGCAAAAGCATCACTTCCTAAACCATTACTTGTAGGTTCAACAATTGTCAAAGTAATGGCAGTTGCAATCGCGGCATCTACAGCATTTCCGCCATGTATTAGCATATGAAGTCCAGCTTGTGCAGCTAATGGCTGGGAAGTGGAGACAATATTTTTGGCAAATACTGGCTTTCTTGTGGATGTGTATTGATTATCCCAATTCATAAGCATACTTTCGAAATTGAAATTAAATTCTAGATATAGAAAAGGTGGGCAGGGGTGGATTTGAACCACCGTAGGCGAAGCCAGCGGATTTACAATCCACCCCATTTGACCACTCTGGTACCTACCCAAGAGAATAAAACTAAAAGAGAGCTCCCTATCCGAGTCGAACGGATGACCTGCTGATTACAAATCAGCTGCTCTACCAACTGAGCTAAGGAAGCACTTTTAAAGAGGCAGAATCTTAGCTTTCTCATCATTTTCGTCAAGTTAAAATATGCTAAATATTCAATAATTTAGGTGTAAGTCGTGAGAATTCTTAATTTTTATAAGTTTATTCTTGATTGAAAAACGGTGTTAAATAAAATCCAGACTCTTAAATGCACTCATAGCTCAATTGGATAGAGTACTGGTCTACGAAACCAGCGGTTGAAGGTTCGACCCCTTCTGAGTGTATTTCTTCTGCATTTCTTGCAAACCATTAAATCAAATGATTCCATTTTGAAGCGTTGAGTAATCTTAATAGATTTGGAACTTAATTTGCAGAACTTTTCTTCAAGTTCAAAAAGTGGTATAGAAATTAATCCTATGGCATCAGCCGGTGTTTATCTAAGATTATATTTATAGGCGTCAGCCTCTGGGAGCGAGAGCCGCCGGCTCTTGTAAAACTTTTCACAGCAAATACTATAAATAAAATAACTAAATCTTATGAGTCGATTATTAAAAAATAACTCTTCGAGTTATACAAGATCCGGCGGCTCTCGCTCCCAGGGGCTGGCGCCATATTAAAAGCAAAAGATAATCACCAGTTAATGTCAATCATTCATTTGATTGTGTTGGTGAAAACAAATTATCAGGGGGGGGGGAGACTAAGTACCTTTATATTTTTTCAATATGAGTTCCCTCAAATATTTATTTGCAGAATTTTTCTTCAAGTTGTAAAAGTGGTATAGTAATTAATACTATGGCATCCGCAGGTGTTTATCTTAGATTTTATTATAGGCGTTAGCCTCTGGGAGCGAGATCCGCCGGCTCTCGCTCCCAGGGGCTGGCGCCATATTAAAAGCAAAAGATAAGCACAAGTTAATATCGATCATCCCCTTGATTTTAGTTTTACAACCAAAATATAAATGGATGAAAATTATAGGGCGACTCTATAATGTAATAAGGTTATTTCTGTTGATAGTCACAGGAAAATTATTCATAGAATAATTCCAACGAAATTATTATTGAAAAATTTAATCATCACCTTCTTCCCAAGCATCAGTGATCGCATCTAAGCGGTGATCACTAAAACTCTGTGAATATTCAAGCAGAGTGATGTTTTTCTTTTCATAAACCGTATTGAGGTCAGCGCCATAATCTAGGAGCAGCTTTAATGAGATTGGATCTGTGTGCCATATTGCCTTACGTAGTACCTTACTCGAATTTGCATTTGGATCGGCACCTTCTTCTAATAACATTTCAATGGTTTTATACATGTTCTTGAATGGCGGGCGCGTATCAACTACAACTTCAAGGAATTTACTTGATCTTGCTACCTCTGCATTTGCGAGGGCAGGATTTTCTTTGATTAATTTTCGAAGTTCTTCAGTTTTTCCTTTGCTGGCTAAACCATAAGCTTTCTTTTTTAATTTTTTGGTAGGTGCCGAATTACCACAGCCTGAAAATAATAATAATATTAAAATGGCTAAAAAGTATTTCATTTTGTCTTCCTAATTAATGTAATGAAGTTCAACATTTGTGACAGGGCAATGTTATTGACCCCTAAGGATAGCTACATTTTCATAATCCAAAGGCGTGTATTTCACCCATGGTCTGCCAAAATTGTTAAATGCAATAGAGACGCCTTGAAAGTCGGGGTCACTACCGTTGTATTTTTTGCCATCTTCATCGTAAACAAGTACATGAACTTTTGATGAACTATAGATGGTATTGAATACTTTAATCTCATCTGAAACATTTTCAATTGAGTTGAGATCTTTAATGACTTTTTCTCTCGAATAGTCTGAATTATTACCGCATGCCGTAAAGATGAATAAGAAGAACAAAAGTCCAAATTTCATAAAATCTCCTAATTAGAATAACCATTTGCAGAATTTCTGCTTAATACTAAATTGCGATCGAAAAAGATATTATAGCACAGATAAAAATTATGTAAAAGTTTCGTAGTTTCATCTAATTAGATTAATTTGTGTAGTCTACATTTTCCAGTGCCTACATTTATAATAAAAGTAAATGATTTGAATTGATATTTATCATTTTGATTGTCACGACTGTTTAATTAATGAGTAATAGTGTAGGTAATGCACCAATCACTTCGTTTAGACCAAGTATCGTGTATATGATAATCTATATCATTTGCTCGATCTTTAAGATAAGATCTCATCTCGTCTTCAGTAGGGCAATTTTTAATAATTTTCCACATCTTATTTTCAGGATCGCCCGGTATTCTTCTATTGTGGTAGATGTTTCCTTCATCATCAATATGAGAAAATCTTTTTGGTTCTTCAGGAACACGTGGATCTTTATAATACGTGTCAGCTAATATTACTTTTCCTCCGATACCGATTTTTTTATGAAAGGCATCAAAAAATAAATTAACTTTGGATATTGGAATATGTGAAAACCAATCTTTAGCAAAACCTACATTAAACTCTCCCTCAACATTAGATAGATCATAGGCATCAGCCTGTAAAAACTGAACATTATTATAGTGATACGTTTTCTTGCGTGCTTCCACCAGCGTGCTTTCATTGTAATCAGTTGCCATAACAGATTGGGCTACACCAGCCAACTGTTGAGTCCAAGTACCTGGACCACATCCAATCTCAAGAATGTTACACCCGGTCACATGCTTCTGAAAACAACTAAATAAAGTCTTCCAATATTTCTGATGATCTTCAGATAGCTCTACATCTTTACCTTGTTTAGACTCATATCGAGGGGCCAATTGTCCATAATACGAAGTCATTTCATCTAAATTATCATCTAAGTTTTCATTTTCTGTCATGTGGTATCTCCGGATTTGTAAAACCAGTTTATTGTGACGCCATTGAATAATTTTATCAAGAGACAATATCTGTGTCTACACATATAATGATTTCCCAGAAACCTTTTGACGTCAGTATTCAGAAAGTCATCAATTATACCTTTAAAATTCATTAACCGTCGAGTTCGGTGGGGTAAGAGTATTCCTATCTTATTAAAAAAGTTTTGTTTTGGAGACTTTGAGAATAATAAAAAAAGGGGGGAGGTAAGTGTTTATTTATTTTTGGGAAAGTCTTTTTTTATTTTTGAATCATGGATGAATATACATATGTATTTATCAAAGTATTATTTTTAATGCTTGTCCAGCGGGTAATATTTTGACGGTTTCGATTACTGTTAGTCTTTTAAGTAATTCATCTAAATAATCTGTACCAATTGGTCCCCAACCTTCATCTTCAAGGCCATGAGTGTTGTAGATAAACCAACCGGGAGGGCCATTAAGGAATTTTTCTTTATGGTCATTTAAATGTGATTCACAATTACCTGGGCCAAATCCTGTTGTTGTTAGTTTTTTCATTCCTTTGTAGGGTAGGGGATTAATGGCATCACCAGATGTTCGAAATGCTTTTACTACAGTCAGAAGCCATTCTTCTAATTCTGGAGTAGAACTATTATAGGGAAAATTAAATATTGATTCAAGTGGATCAAAATTGTCTAGTTCAGAATTAAAAATATCCAGACAATTTAATATAAGGCTTTGAGCTTCTTCAAAAGGAACATCAGATTTGTTTGTATGGTTATAACCGTGTGGCATTATCTCATGACCACGTTTTTGAAGTTCGTTCCAAATTTTAAAATCACCTTTTTTTATTTTGCCTTGTCCTTTATCAGGAGATTTAAAATTATTCAAATGACCAGTTGCAATGATATTAAAACAAGCGGATAAATTATTTTTTTCATAAATTTCGGCGATTTTAAGATTTGAATTCAAAAACCCATCATCAAAACTTAAGGTGATTATATGCATGTGATCTTTCATTAAAAAGTGTGATTATTTTTAATACGTATACATCAAAAGTAGCTACGAATCCTATTCTATTTTTAAGAAATATAATTGTTATATCAACTGTTATATTGGTTTGAATTAAACACTTTATCAATAAAACGAAAGGTATGGTCCATACTCCATGACCTTATCAAATAGTCTTTAAGATTTTTCTATTTTTGCTATAATTGATTATAAAGATTCTAATCTATATCATATATACGACTACAATTAAAAAGTCAAAATTTTGAAACGACTTGTTGGTCTTTTTTTAATTTTAAATAAATTATACAGGAAAATTTATGTATTATTCGCCATGGATAGTTTCAGACAATCGCCCAGATTTTTTTTCTTTAAAACATATTTTGATGGATTCAAGATTTCAAGATAAAGCAGGTGAAGAGCTTATTATCACAATTTGGAAACTGATCGTTGATAGAGACTTAGGCCTCTTTCACTATTCTCCATATGAGGATCAATTTACCGCAAAAGATACTCATGACCCCATGTTAACATTTAACAGTTTTGGTTATACGATTTGTCATTGTCATGCGCATATCATGGCTATGCTTTGCCAAGAAGCTGGGTTTGAAGTTCGAATTGCAAATATTATGGGTCATGAAGGTGCGGAAGTTTTTTATGACAATGCTTGGCATTACTTTGATGCCGATATTCAAATGTATTATCACAAACATCCACCAGAGCAAAATATTATTGCTTCAAGAGAAGATCTTTTTCAAGATGTTACATTAATTACTAAACAAAAAAATCCATCGAATCCTTTTCATTTTCCTGATAGGTTGCCCGAGAATTTTTATAAGCTATATGCTTCAGAACCAAGTTATCTACCAGTATTAGCAGAGCGGTTACATTCAATGAGCTTTAGGATTCGCCCTGGTGAAAGTCTACATCGTTATTTTTATCAAAGAGGGTATTGGTATGTTTCACCAGGACATCCTAAAAATTTTGAAAGACATAGTAGTTTTAAGAACGGTATTGGTCCGAAAGAAACGGGTGCTGAAGGTCCTACAGAACGATTTTGGCCTCGTCGTCAATGGGGAAATGGCTATTGGAGTTATATTCCTAATTTAACCAAAGGGTATAATGATATTTATGAAGGTAGCGAAAGTATTAGAGGGTTTGAGCAAAATGAAATGGGATTGGTAACGGCGGATGCAAAGGCCTGTTTTAGGCTATCATTTGAATCGCCTTATATTTATTGTGGAATCCCAGATCCTTTAAAAAGATTACCAGCAGTTAATGGTGCAGTTTTGAAACTTAAATTTAATAAATCTAGTAATGTAGATATTGCCATCCTTGAAATTGGAGATGATCGAAGACAAATTTCAAAATCTTTTAGCAATGCCTCTGAAATTACCTTTGACTACACCGAATTCATTGAAGGTTCGTGTCATTTTGAAATGGAAATTATGATCAAATCAAAAGATGTAATTTTAACAGAATTTCAGAATGTACTTTGGTGTATGGTTAGCCCCCACTCATTACCGCCACTTCATAAATTAGGTGCAAATAATTTCAAGTTTCATCTAGGTGATGAACATGGTGACAATACGCGTCCTTTTAGAATCAATTATGACATGACTGAAGACGCGACTGAAATCCCAGGGGCCGTTAAAACTGAAAATGCAAAATATGATGGAACTTCAGTCGCTAAAATTATAGCTATTGATGAAGATAAATCGTGGGCTTCTATTTTTGCATTCGAATCTCCAAGGCGAGGTAATATTGCTTGGGCAGAAATATATGCAGTGATAGGGGGTCGTTTCCCTGAAGAGCAAAGCCGAGATATTCCCCCAGTCAAAATTCTTTCAAGTGAGTTCATCGAAGGACCTTATGAAGAAATTAATTCACATGAAATTGTTGAGCATCCACAAGGTTGGCATTTTGGATTACATTCACGAGCATTCTATTCAAAGACAAAAAAGAAAGTTTTTATCAAAATTGTATCTCCTAAAGGATTGAAGTATATTCGTTTTACTGGTCATGATATAGAAATCCAAGAGCAAAAGAGTGAACAAAAGTTAGAGATCACTCATCAATGGTACGAAGAAGATCCTCATGTAGGTAGGCGATTAAAAGAGCATACCGAAAAAATCAATGGTCCTGCAGATTATATTGTGCAATCAAAAAATGAGCCTCATAATGAAGGTATAACTATAGCTTGTCCTTCACAACCTATCTCGTAAGTTGCAATCCTTTGAGGTTTAACTAGTACAAAACGTGGATTTATATTGCCCTAGATAGTTTTTGAATTTAAGAATTTAATCTGATTATTTAAAAAATTAGTAATATTCCTGATAGTATACACGTATTATTGATTGATAAGTTCTATTATGTTTGCACAACTTTCTTTATTGAGTATGAATGAAGTCTTTGAACTCCATACTTTATATATAGGTGATATATGAAATCATTGAACTTCTTTTTTGTAATTGGTATCTTCTTATCATTAATTTCTTGTGGCAACTCAAATGATATCAATAATGAAACTTTACTTAATCCTACATCTTCCGTTGTTAGTTCATTTTGGGGTAAACCTATACACATTAATCTTAAAGATAAAGATGATTTAGGAAAAAATGTCATAATACAAAAAGGGAATTGGGATATTGTTAATGGTAAGTTGATTGCCATAAAAAATAATGTTGGAGAAGGTCCAGAACATATTCTTACCTTTAAAAAAAATAAAATTGGCGATTTTGCTATTGAATTTAATGCACGAATAATTAATCAAGAAGCCTTAGAATCCGGCGGAGATCTTTCTGCGATAATTGCCTCTGATCAAAAACTAGAAAAGAGATATGACTTTCAAATCGGAGGAAGTGGCAATAAATCCGCTAGCATCTCTATGAACGAGTGGCCAATAGGTAATCTTGATTATAATTTAAAACCAAATGTAGTTTATAAATTCCGCGCAGAAAAAATAAGAAGCAGCTTGTATTTATATTGCGATGATGTTTTATTGTTAAGTTGTAGGAGCAATTATTTTTTACCTGGACGTATCAATGGAATATATACCTGGGGGTTTGGTAAGGAGTTTTGGAATATCAAATATTATGAAAGGAGAATGAGAGGAGTTGATGTAGAACTCAATTCTCTAGATCGAATATTATTCAAGATTATCAATGAGCCTAAAAAATATTTCAGGTATGGTGAGTTAGCACGATCAACATGCTATGAAATATTACAAGCATATCCTTCTGTTGATCGAATTTCTGATTTTATTTATCTAAGGTTATCATATTTAGAATTATCATTAGGAAATATTCAATTAGCCAGCGACAATATTAGTAAATTGTCAAATAACACAAATGAGTATGAAGTTTCAATACTTAAAGCTAGAGTTTTATTTATGAAGGGCGATTATTTAAATTCAAAAGTCAAATTTCAAACGCTATTAGAAAAGTTTAAATATTTACGAGCTGGTACAGTTTTTGAAATGAAAGGTTTACTTGATTCCCCATTTTCAAATAACTTATCAATAGAAGATAATAATTATTTTTGGAATGTTTATATTAAATATTCTTTAAATGGTAGAAAGTTTTTAATAGATGCGAATTTAACCACATTGGATTTTTTAAAGGGCTTAGAGAAGAAGTCAAGTTACTTTGATTTAAGTGGAAATAATATTTCATCCTTAGCTTTATTTAGTACCTATGGCAAAATTAGTCATTTAAAATTAAACCGAAATTCAGCTATTTCAAACTTAAAAGATTTAGGTGGTATAAAAATTGATAGATTATATTTAAGCGAAACGAAAATATTATCATTAGAAGGGGTGGATACTTCTAAATTGAGAGTTCTTAGTTTGTCATCTAAAGGAATGAAAGATTTAGAAATTTTGAAAGATTGTTTGTCTATAGAAGAATTCTATGCTGAAAACAATAAATTAACAACTATAGATCGTTTGAAACAATTAAAACTTATTGATAAACTTGGGCTATCACGCAATAAAATTAAAGATATTTCACCAATTAATTATGAAAAAATGTTACACCTTAATGTAAGCTATAATGTAATAGAAGAAATTGCTTCTTTAAAAAAAGCGGCTCAATTAGAAGTGTTGAATATAAGTAATAATAAGATTACTTCACTAGAATCATTGGCGTCTCTTAAAAATTTGAAATGGCTCAATTGCTCAAAAAATCCTTTGAAGTCATTTGGCAGCTTCTCAAAAACCCCCCCGAAAACTTTTTTCTTTGATATAAATTTGTTAGATGATTTAACTATTAATAAGTTAAATGAAAATTGGTCAAATGACGAATATAAATTGCACAAAAAGAACCTAGCCATTTTGATAGAATTGAAAAAAGGTAAAAACGCGAATATAAAACAGTTTGCTACCAAAAAAAATAGGCATCATTATTTATGTGTTCCAGTATTTTTAAATTTTAAGGATGCAAAAAAGTTTTGTAAAAATCATAATGGGCATTTGATTTCCATTGTTCGTTTTTGGGAAAATGATGAGACTTTGATTGAGAGAATGCCGTATAAATACTGGATTGGATTAAAGGAGAGTGCTAATGGTTTTGAATGGTCCACTCAAGAAAAAGTTGATACAAATAATATTATTAATTATGAGTATAGATCGAAAATTGCTGAAAAATATTATTCAATTGATGCTAACAATATGTGGTCACCTGAATCACATAAAAATGAGTTGCCATTCATTATTGAATGGGATCAATAAAGTTTATTTTTTGTCTGTTGGTAGTTCGAATTCAATTAATATTTTTGTAGTCGATCCACGAGCTTCAATTTCAAAATCATAATATCGTTGTTTTGGTTTTAATGATTGATGCCATACTTCTAATTTATATTTTCCAACCGGTACCTTTTTAAAATTAAAACTGCCATCATCTGAGATTTTAGCATAGGGGTTTTTCAATACATGAATATAGCATATTTTCCAAGGGCATCTTGCCGACTCAATCGTATAGATCCCTGCCATTTCTAATATCGGGGATTTTACTTGTGGCCCATCTATCATACGTTGGGTGATTCCATGATACCAATGGAAAGTCTTTTGATCCTTTGAATCATAAGCGGCTAGTTTTTCTTGCTTTATAATTTTACCAAGAGGGTCTTTAAATATAAATTCTTCAGGAAACCAATCATTGTTATGAACTAATATTTTTCTTTTTCTTGAAGTAAAAGTGACATTGACGGTATTGCCATTCCCGTGATAGCTCCCCTTAACAGTAATGCCATCTCGGTGCCGACCAGCACTAGCGCTTGATGCAAGAATATCGCCTTCTAATAAGGGGAGAGGTCCTTCCCATAAGTCATGGAGGATTAAAACAGCATCTGAAACCGTATGCCAATTGTTTACTTTGTCGTATTGTCTGACATAGAGCCATTGACTTGGTTCATTTGTTATGATGGCATAATAATCTTCTTCGCCTTTTAGTTCCTTCATAGAACCCCTTCGAGAAAAATATGTCTGGGGTTTTGGGTGTATTATAGGATTTTTAATAGGCCATTTTTTTATATTTATCAATTTGTTTTTTGGAGGTTTTAAATCTTGGGGGGATTTGATAACACATTTTGATTTCAAGTTGCCACAGGCTATAGTGGTGTTGACTAAATATTCATCTCGAATGACTTTTTCTTTTCCGACTTGAACGGCTTCTTGAAGTTCTTTGGCTGCTCTAACTTCCGTATTATTCACCAGATCTTTTTGTTTCTCAACCCCTTCAACATCAGGGAGGTCATCTTTTTTAACTTCTTCAGGATCTTTAATGGTAAATTTAGGTTTGCTTTCATCATTATTCACTTTTGATGAACTACCACAGGCCGATAGAATTAAAGAAACGGCACCAATTATTGAAATCATTTTAATTTTTGACATATGTTAACTATCCTTATAAATCTAACTTTACTGTTCTATTATTGTAATAAGCCGCCAACGACAGGTAGTATTATTTTTGTTATTTTGTTTTTCTGACCCTTTGAGTTACCGAAGTCGACATATTTTAAAATAAGTTTATTGCCAGCCATGACTTCCATGACCCCCTGAACTTCTTTGCCAAAACCTGGCTGTGTATTAATGATGCCTCTGAAGACACCCGTATTCGTTCCTGTTTCTTGTAAAATAAATACTTCCGCATCATTGTTACCCCCTTTGACTTCAGCACTAACAACAATTTGATCGGCAACAGTTGAATAAACATTTCTGTCCGGATCTATGACGGTCATTAAAATAGAGTGTCCTGGCAAGATATGTTTTGCTACCGTCCAGTTTTTATCGACCAGTTGTACTATAATTCTTGGGTCTGTTCCTAAAAGAACTAGATCTCCCCATGCATCCGGATGATCAGCGACTGATGTGTAATCTGTTTTAACCCAATGATTGCCACCAGCACTTCTTCGACCAGGGCCGGTTGCTACCATACAATTGAATCCTATTTTCCAACCAGGTGAAAAAACTTTGCGATTGAAAAGAGTTCGAGGAATAAAAATTTCCGTCGTATAGCCTTCAGCATTCATTTTAGTAACTCTATAAGGAGCATCTGATGAAGGGTATTTACCCTGTTGAAAATATTCTTTCTGAGTCGCAGTAACACCACGAAATTGTTTGGATTTACCAGCTCTTTTTGAGGCGATAACTCTTTCAACACCCGTGAATTTGCTATTGGTAGTTGTTCCTAGGGGCATGACAAATATTTCTTGGTTGTGAGGTTCTCCTCGGTCTGCATTTCTGGCATCAAGTGTATCAAAACATATTCTGAAGGTTTCACCGCTATAGGCCCATCGCATATCATTACTCTTTTTGAAACCTTTGCCTTTGTAGCCAACCTTTGTGTTTTTTGGTAAAATAATATCTTCTTGTTTCGTCTTTACCGTATAGGCAAAATAGTAACCTTGATAATTCCATCCTGCGTAAACTTGAATCGATTCTTTGGAAGATCCATGTTTTAAATATAACGGTCTGATATTTTCCCATTCGCTTAAGTTACCATCAAAGTTAGGAAGTTTTGATAGAAAAGGAATCCCTTCAACAATGGGCGTCGGATAATTAAAATTTAATTCTTTAACAGATGTTTGTGTTTCTGCGAAGCCACCTTTATTTGCTTTAGGAGGGCCATAATATTTTGAATGTTTAATTGAAATTTGTGGGAAAGAGCCGATTCGCCATGTCGGAGTCATGTCAGCAATGACTGGTTGCAAAACACCTTGCCCTTGTTTTAGGCCCATATTTAATGATACCATGGATGCATTGGTATCCGGCACTCCATCCTTTGTCATCTTTGTTAAATCTTGTTTTCTGCCTTGCTTAGCTCTTTCGTTTGCTTGAATTTTTTCTGCTACCGGATCTGAATAATCAACACCTTCTACAAATTTATTTAAATCCCTTGTCAACCAGTCACCCATAAGTACATTTAATAATATTTCGTCTACGACTCTATTGAGTGTTTCCTTCATGATAATGTCCAGCCGTTTATTTTTTTCTTCGGCATATTTAGCTAAGTGAGGATTCTTACTCAATAGACTTTTCAAGATATTGAGTTCACCTTGAATATCTTCTTTTGTTTCTGGGAAATAAGAATAATCGCCTAGAATATCTCGGAACTTTTTATGTGAAGCTCCAGCGATAACGATATAGGAGAAGTATTTTAAATTAACAATTTGTTCTTTAAAATCACTATTTAATATAGGAATCATTTTGATGACGAATTGATTTACTTTTTCATCAATGCCTGCCTGATTTTTATCAATCATACCTTTTTCAAATTGTGATCTTGCAAAATCCTTGATAACATCTGTCAGACCTACCACTAATGTATCAATAAAATAGTCATGTTTTTCTTTAAGATTTTCTTGATCGGTTAAATATTTAAAACGCAGGAGTTGATAAACTTTTAATCGTTTATTAAAGTCTATCTTTTTACCACCTTTAGTTGAATAAAGTTTATTAATTCCTTTATTCAATTTTATGATTGCTTGGTTTCTTGTGCCTTGAACTTTTATTAAATCATTAATAGGCTCTTGATTGGCTGCCATTTCGCTTATCGAAGCCGAAAGGTCTAAAATGGTTTCCCAATCCGAATCTAAACTTTCAATGATGTCATAATAGTACTCTTGATGTTCTGGTACAAATTCGTTGACGATGCCATCACCCATGTGTGAATAGATAGTTCTTCCGTTAATTATATGTTCATTGACGATACCATAAGCTATTTCTTGCCATGATGGTGTTGGGTAAACCCCTCCTTTTTTAATGCTTCCTTTGTATATGATCTGAAGAGATTTATTTTCATTAATGGCTTGTGAATATTGCCATGCCTGTAGGTTCGGCTCATAGAGGGGTAATATTTTTGGTTTGTTTCGTTTTCGTTTTAATGCTAGCTTTATCTGCTGATTTCTTCGTTTATTATAATCCTTTAAAAAGGCATCCATAGCCGGCTTATCCCACTTTTGACGTGATATCCTTCCTAATTTTTTTGTCGTATCTTTTAGGTTTTTTTCTGAAGAAAGGGTCGACCAAGGTAAGGCATTTGACCACCCTGTATATCTGCCATTAAATAAATTATTCCAAGATGGTTTAATTCGATCACCACCTCTGAAAATATTGATTGAGATATTTTTTATCAAACTAGGCGAGA
Organism: Planctomycetota bacterium; assembly: GCA_002746535.1. GTDB lineage: Bacteria > Planctomycetota. The sequence continues at coordinate 16,131 of NVWA01000022.1, read as the reverse complement.
CAGAGTTTTGATACCACTCAATTGATTTGAAGGATGCTCTTTTTGTTTGAGTTTTAACACGAAAAGATTTTAACTCTTTGTTCATATTGAGATGAGCTTTGTCGGCTAACTCTTTTTGTTTTTCTGCTAATTGCTCTGGTGTTAGTTTTCCCTGGGATGCTAATGCAGCAAAATTTTTAAGTTCCGCTTCCATCGACTGTTTAACTTTGCTGGCAATCCCTTTTATCTCTAAACTTGACATCTGTCCATCTTCACCATCAAACATTTTGCTGATGTTATTGTCAATTTCTTCTTCCATTGCTTCTTCAATAACAGATTCAGGATCAGGTGGTTCTGTAGGCATCGTGATCTTGCCTTCAAGCTCTTTGGCTATTTGGCCAGCAACTTTAGCTGCTTCGATTTTTTTCTGATATTCGGTTTTTTCTTTTACAGAGCCGCTGGATTGAAATGCTGTAGGGTCCATCGCAAAAATTGTTCCGGCAACACAAAGACCTAGTGCAAGTGACCCTAGCAAGAATAATTTTGATCCTTCTTTTTTGGGTTTTATTGTATTATCAACTAATGACTCTATCTTTCTGAAACCAGGTGATATAAAATCTGGAAATGGAAATACTCCTTTTGCCACATACTTCCCAGCATCTAAAGCTTCTTGGTAGCCTGTTGATGGTGATGCGGTCGTCGTTGATTCCGCTTCTTCTGGTTGACTTGTCACTTTCTCTGTCTTATGAGGTTCGTTTTCAGCTTCTGAATGATTGCTTGCAGAATCAATCATTTCCATTGATGGAATAGAAATCGATATTTTGCATCCAGGGCAATTTACATTTTTACCAGCAACATTTGTATTGACTCGAAAAGTTTTTTCGCATGATGGACATTGGCCTCTTATGCGTTGACCTTTATCGGTATCAATAATTTTCGGATCGAATAAGAATTGATTTTCTTCATTTTCTGAATTCATATTTATTTCGCCAATTGTAAGTTTTTATTGATTTCATCTGCAGTTAATATTTTATTGAAAGAGTAAAACTCATCTCGAAGTGATAAAGAGCATGCCCCATGGTCAACGGTTGTTACTCTTAAAGGATGGCCAAGATTAAATCCACCTTGATCCCATGCAAATGGATACCAAGGACGATTGCCTTTTTCAGCAGTGCCAACTAATTTTCCATCGATGTATAGCTGTAAGATTCTTTTGTCTGTATCCCATGCTACGGCAATGTGATACCATTTTTTTTGCTGAATTTTATTAAAGGGTACTTGTATGACGTGTTTGTTGTCATGTTTGCCTTTACCAAATTTATCAATATAAATCACTTCAATATAACCCGGAGCATCGGACCAATCAGGACATCGATATATTCTTAAACCAGGGGTGTAAAAAAGAGTTGGCCGATCGCCAGTGCCAATATTTTTCCAGGAGGTTTTCTTATTGCCTTTATATCTACTTTCATTTTTAACTTGCGGATCTCTTTTGGCCCAAAATGAAACTGTCCCTTTTTTAGCATCTATATTGCCATAGGTATCATAGATACCTGAAGTAGGGACAGAGCCCATGCATCTATGCTTCTTGCCTTCACTGAAATATGCCATGGCCATTTCAGGATAGATATAAGGCGCCGAGGATCCAATTGATTTATCAAAATGCCCTCCCTTAGTTAAATCATCATAAGACGCATAAACGAGCATGCCCATGTCATCTAAAGGCTTGAGGTCAATGAGTATCTGATTTCGAATTACAGTTGTCCCTTGGAAAGCGACATGACTTATGGGCGTTGTTTGGCCGTTAAGTAAAATGATGGGAATGATTTTCCCTGGATTGTCATCCCATTTTAGATTGGTAACTTTAAAAATTACTTTTACGGTATCAGATTTTTTTAAGTTAAATGTAAATTGCTCAGGTGCTGCTTTCATTCCATCAGGTAGTAGAAGTTTTACGATTCCCTTGCATACTCCTGTTGAAGAGTGTAAGAATTTATTTTTATTGGATACGGTCACTTGCATATATTGGTGTTCATTTACTTTTAAAGGAAACTGCTGTTTCGGAATCATATTGATCCCCAAATAAGGCTTGATCGCTATTTCATGACCTAATAAAAGATATCTTTTAATGCCATCAATTGTCGCTTCTATGTTGAGCGATATTGGTATAAGTCCTAATCTAGAAAATTTTCTGGTCTCAATCGATCCCTTGATGTTCAATGTTCCGTTAGGTGATATGGTCGTTTTGTCGGGTGTTCCAGTGATGATTGTTCCGTTGCCATATATTGCCCTTGATAATTTGTTTTTGCCGATGGGTAAACCTTTTGTTGTATACCAATGGAGTTTAATATTTTTAATTTCTTTTTTGGAATTATTTTTAATTTTAATGCTGAAGCTGTTTTTGCTAGGTACCAACATCTCTTTTTTGTCAAAAGTCCAGGTATCTTCTAATCCTCCCTTGAAGGAGTTGTGAATCGGTACTGTAACATGTTGATATTTCCGACTGGGGATAAAGCCTTCTCTTTCTTTTACGGTTCCCTTTTCTCCAAACAAGGTCAAACTCTTGATCTTGATCCCTTTTGGAAATTTAATACTCAAAGGGGTGTTTATGATTGGTCCATAAACATCTTTTCGGATACCCATTTTTAGGACACCTTTTTTACCTGTAAACGAAACATCAAAAATCTTAATAATCCCTTTTAGATAATTGTTTGAAAGGATCATACCTTGATTAACATGCCAGATTAAGGGGTGATTTCCATAAGGGCTTAATTCTCTTTTGACGACGTTTAAATCATTTTTATTAAAGTCTCTCAATTGAATTTTTACGACTATGCCAGCGCCTTTTCGGCTGATCGCGCCTTTAAAAGCGTTGACTAAAATTTTATAATAGATGAGTTCATTGGGGATATTCTTAACCTTCATGGAAGATAAATGCTGATAGCCAGAAATAGATCCTTTATGCCTACCGGAAAATCCTAGCAATGTTAAGATTTCGCTTGATGTCGATTTCACAAGAGTTCTGAAGTTAGCATCGGAGAAAACAGCCCCATAGCCATAATCATTACTATTATCTCTATTATGTACCCAGCTTGATAAATTAAAATGGCCATTCTGCGCTGAAACGAAAACATTTCCTTTGGACATGCCTTTAATTTTTAATCTCGCATAGGCGACGATATCAAATGCTTCTTGAATCGTATTCGCACCAATATTTGATTTATAGGTTCCTTTGCCGCCCGGGAATGTGCTGACACCTATATGAGCTCCCGTATCTTCGATGGCTTTTATTGTTTTTGCATCAGTATTGGGTCCTATCCAAACCGTTGATTTAAAGCCCATATCATGGAAGAATTTATGTGTTTCTGGTTTTTTTGGCCCTTCATAAATGAATGCTGAGCTGACGCCACCTGGAAAATCAGAGTATTTAATTTTTCGTTTTTTAAATGTTTTGGTGTCTTCCATTTCAAATTCTATATTGAATGGATGGTATTCATAGCCGTCTTGAGCAGAGATATTGGAAAACAAAAAGAGGGTAATTAGGCTTGCTGTAAAGGCTTTGTAATATTTATTTAATTTAATCATATGATTCCCATTTAAATGCGTTTTCTAATAACTTCTTATTCTTTTTTTTCTACGGCTAAACTAATTTCTTTTACCCCTAAGGCTTGAGCACACTGAATGAGATTTGCGATATGCCCGTAGGGGGTTTCTTTGTCTGTTTTGATTAACAATAATGGCCAACTACCTCCATTCACACTTTGAACTGTGCGTAAGAAAGTAAACAGATTTTTTGACTCAATTTTTGTTGGTTGATCGGCGAAATAATAATCACCCTCTTTACTGATGGACATTGTTGTTGCCAAGTTGATGTCAGCTGATGATTTAACGATTGAAGTGGGTACTGTGATATCGACATCATCTGGTTTTGGTTTTGCACTAGACATAATGACGATAATTAAGAGTACGAGTGTGATATCAATGAATGGAATTACGTTCAAATCACTGATTTCATCTCCTCCGCTGTCTGGTCCTTTCATATCGATTCCTTTTATTTAATAGGTGATGTTGTAATAAAACTAAATTTGGTTGCCGGTGATTGGTCTTTAATGACCTCGGTAATATCAATAAATTCTTGTGAAGTAAGATCGTTCGGTGCTGAAATGACGAGGGCAATGTATTTGCCACTATTCCATAAAGACTTAACTTGGCCACCTAAGCTTGAGATGGTGGTTGGTTGCTTGTTTAGCACAATCTCCTTGGCAGATATAATCTCTAGCGTGATGACATTTGTGGCATCTTTACTGACATTAACCACCTCAAAAGTATCAGAGCTGGGGTTTGCAAACACAAATAATTGAAATTGAAATGCGGATGAAATTAACACGATGATTAGAAGAACCAATGTAATATCAATAAACGGAATTACGTTTAATTCGCTAATAGAATCATCATCATGGCCACCTTCATCTTGAAGCATGCGCATGATATGTGGGTCGTAAGGTAACTTCTCTTGATTTGCCATAGTTTAAATTCCTTATTCTTATATTCTTCCAAAGATAATTAAAACGTCGGTTGATTGTCTTTCGACTTCTTCTATAGCGGCACTAGCCTTTTTACCATAAAAATTATAAAACATAACGGCTGGGATGGCTACTGCTAAGCCAAAGGCTGTCGCAATAAGAGCTGATGAAATACCTACTGAAATAGCTGCTGGGTCAGAAAAGCCTGATTCACCAATAGCGGCAAATGTTTCAAGAATACCTAGTACCGTACCCAATAACCCAATAAAAGGCGCTACACCTGCCATGGTTGCTAAGATGCCCAAAAACTTTTTAAGCAGGGCGGCTTGATGGCCTAGTTGGTTTCTCATCATCAAAAGAACTTGGTCGGGTCGCAAGGGTACCTTTACGTCGAGTATCTTTTTAATCACATCTGCTAAAGGTGCCTTCGAATTATCACAGATTTTCTTAAGAGCATCCATGTCGCCACTTTCAAATACAGGCGCCAGGTCCTTTTTGAATGTTTTGATCTTGGAGTTCAGTAACAACCAAAATAAGAATTTCTGAATGATAACGGCTATCACGAAAACTAAACAGACGGCTAAAACTCCCATGATGACCGTTTCGGCCATACTGCCGTGAGGTTTGTCGTCTTCTTTTTTGTCAGCTGTTGCTTTTGCTGGAGCCTTAGCAGTTTCTGTTGTTTTAGCCTCTTCAGCTTTCTTTTCATCTTGAGCTAACAATGGGTTCGCTATAGTTGCCATCACAAGAATCATCATAAAGACTGCAAGCACATTCTTCATTCGCATGATCGAATCGATTTTTATGACAAGTTTGGGGCGGAAGTTGGCGTTCATAAAGTTCTCCTGTATGTGGATTTTGGTGGGATATCTATAACAGTATAAACTGTATCATATATGAAATAAAATGTCAACCGAAATATTAATAAATTAATTAAAATTAAATAAAATCTTTCTGTGTTACTATAATTTACTAATTTAAAATACTCTTATATGGCTATATAATAGTGTATATAAGAATAAAATATTAATTGATAATTTTTAATATATTTAAGTAATATAGTTGCATATATAATTAAACTGTTATATAAATAGGGCATCTGGTCGTAATATTGCCATAATAAGCTCATGGAAATGTGAATTGCAATACCTCAAACTATCCTAAACATTACAGAGAAATTTCAAATGAAACGTAGTCGTATATCAATCAAAGAAGTCTCAGACTGGATTCTGCAAGGAATTAAAGAAAAGGCCTTTTTACCCGGAGATCAATTAGATTCTATCCGCCATTTAGCAGATAAGATTGGTTCTAGTCCTTTGACAGTATCAAGGGCAGTCAGCCAACTTTCTGAAGAAGGTTTTGTTATCACCAGACCAGGAAAAGGAATATACGTAGCTGACCCAGAAGGTAAGAACCTTTTAAATTCAGGTTTTGTAGGTCTTCTAATACATGATGATGCCGTCGGTAAATTAAGAGGTAGTTCACTATTTTTATCGACTTTGCCTTCGGTACAATATAAATTATTCCAACATAACACTCAAGCTGTTATGTTAAAAATAAATACTCCAAATTCGGAATCAAAAGATTTTATTCAGCCGAGTGCAGTCGCTAATAGAAAGTTTGCGGGGGTCATTGCATTTGAAATCACAGACTTGTCGTATCTTATGCAGTTACATAATAAAATTCCAAATTTAATAGCACTTGATATTGATGTGAGTAACTTAGGGATCCCTTGCGTTGCTTTTGATCATCAAATGGCATCTGTAGATCTTGTTCGCAAATTGCATGAGATGGGTAAAAAAAATATTCATTTTATTGGTGGTCCATTTCCAGCCCCTAGAAAAAAACCTCGCTATTTTTATGACTCTTGTGCTAAAGACCGTTATGATGGATGGCGATTGGCAATGAACTTTTTTAATTTAGAAATTAACGATCAATCTGCTCATATAGTCAAATATAGATCAGCAGATTATTTTGAGAAAGAGATGAAGACTCTTCTTGAAAGCAACACTCCTCTTGATGCCGTCATTACAGAAAATGCAAATGCTGTCAATAAAGTGTTAAAAGAGCACGGAAGAGATGATATAGCTATTGGTAGTTGGTCAAGTTTAGATGCACTTCCACCTGAGGAAGAACACGAAGAAGTAGAAAACGAAGTTTTTATGGCCGGTTTAGATTTTGTACAACTTGGCGAAGAAGGGTCAAATCTTATGCTTAAGATATTAGAACAGCCTGATTATCCAGCTACCAGAAAATTACTTGGTCATAAAATTCTTAAATATAAACCCGAAATGATATTTCCATCTAACTAATTTACTTTAGGAATTTATAAGTTTTGAAAGCTAAAAAGTTTAAAATAATTATTGATACTGATATTGGAGATGACATAGATGATGCCGTTGCTCTTGCATTTGCATTGGGTTCACCAGAATTTGATATTTTAGGCGTTACGACAGTATTCGGTAATGTAGAAACCAGAGCTAAGATAGCAAAAAAGTTATTACGTGCATGGGGGCGAGATGATATTCCTGTAAAAATGGGAGCCGTTCGACCAATGGGTTATTTTCATCACTATGGTAGAGGTCCAGTTGCTAATAATTCTCAAGCTGCAGCAGTTGAAAATGAGGGGGCCCTTGAAGATAATACATATAATGCGGCTCAATTCATTGCGGATACGGTAAGGAAATATCCTGGTGAAGTATATATAGTCACTTTGGGAGCTTTGACAAATATAGGCATGGCACTTTGTATTGATCCCAGCTTAGTTGAAAAGATTCCAGGAATTGTATCGATGTGTTTTCTTGGTTATCAGGATGATAAAAATAAAGACCAAATTTCAGGATGGAATGTGCCTTATGATCCTATTGCTGCTCAATGTGTAGCACGTTCAAGAGTTAATTGGAAAATCACAAAAGGTGGTCCTAAACCTGGCACATCGTTTTTAAAGGAATTGAATCGATGTGAAAAAGAATCTTCTAAAGTACTTAGTGAATTAATCTTACTCAAGGCTCAAAATAAAGATAACATGAATGTTTCTAGTATTGAAGAATTAGAAGGTGTTAGCGCTTGTGATCTGTATGCTTTTGCCTCTTTTTTAATTCCGGAACAATTTAATTATTTGCAAGGATATTGGGAAGTTGATTCATCATCAAGAAATAATTTTTATCCAGATAACAAAGGGCCGCATTCATGCCCTCAGACAAATGTTAATGCCGAATATTTAAAAGTTATTCAAGAACGAATTTTAAGAAAAGTTTAATTAAAGGAGTTTGAATTATATGAAAATGTTGAATGTTTTTTTATTAGTTTTAATAACCATGATGACAAGCCTGCATGCTGAAAGCGTGAAGTTAAAGGCAATAGCGGATGTATGGCTTTCAGATGCCAATGATTCCGAGCGTAATTCTAGTTCAGGTAAAAATGCTCGAATAAAACTTAAAACAATTCAAGAAATGGGTGCTTTTCGTTTTGATGTAAGTGCCGTAAAAGGAAAAGAAGTCAAATCAGCAAAACTATTTTTAAAACTGTCGGGTAAAAATATGCTAAGATTCTTGCGTGTTTCTACGATTAGTCAATCTTGGGTTGAGGGTACTAGTAAAGCTGCGTATGGGCCTGCAAATGGCGCTACATTTAATCACGCAGATGCTGGTTCCAAAAAGTCTTGGTCGTACCCTGGGTCTCAATTTGCAGATGTGATAATGGGTTCAGGCAATACAATCACAACCTATGATCAATTTCAAAAAGTAGGTAAAGGTTGGATTAGTGTCAAGTTAACTCCGGAGCTAATTTATGCCATGTCAAATGGATCAACAGATGGCTTATGCGTTATGGATGGTGGTAATTTGGCTTATTTCAATAACTTTATTTCTAGTCGGGAACAAAATGGAGGCCAACCCTATATACAAGTTGAGCTAGGTGGTTCACTTTCAAAAGCACCAGCCAAACCTGTAGTTACTGCTAAGGAAAATTATGAAAGATCAGGAATTAAAACAGGAGCTATCGCGGTATCTATCAAAAGTACCACGGATGTTTTTTCTTGGAATATAACTTTAGATGGCAAAGCGGTTGAGCGTTGGAAGATTCCATTTCCTTTTGTTACTCAACGTACTGGCCTTGAGCAGAATCATTTATCTGGTCGAGCTCCTGCACCTGAAAAGGTTAGTTTTCTACTTGATGGCCTTGCACCAGGTAAATCATATAAATTAGATGTTGTTGCTGTTTCTAAAGGAGGGGGATTATCACCAAAAACTTCTGTAAATGTAAAATCCTCCATCGCTAGAGTTGGTACACCAAAAGCAGCAGCCATTAAAGAGCCAGCAGGTGGTTCTAAGCCATTTTCGCTTGGTTCTAAATTAAAAGTTTGGGCAGTTCCTGGTTTAGTAAAAGTTGATCCAGTTTCTTCTAAAAGTATCCATGGAGACCTTGCTGGATTAGGTGATGGGAATTCTGTTAATGCAGTTTGGAATGGAAAAGCTATTACCCTTCATGGAGCTAAAGGAGAATTTGTTTCTTTTCAAATTGTTGTTGCGCGAAATAATACAAGTGCCCCTGTTCAAGGAATTACTATTGCACCAAGTGCTTTAAAAAATGGTGGAAGTTCTATTGGAATAGGTGACTTTGAATTATTTAAAAATTGGTATTCTACCCCAAGTATAAAATCAAAAAGATGGTATCCGGCATTCAATGTTCCAATGAAGTCTAGAGGTAGTTTTGCTATACCTGATGCAAAACGAGGAATGAATGAGCAGAAAAACCAAACTATTTTGGTTGATGTTTATATTCCTAAAACTGGAAAACCAGGTGTACACAAAGGTAGTATTTCAGTTAAGCAAGGTAGTAGCATTATTAAATTACCTATTGAGGTAAATGTTTATAATTTTGCATTGCCAGATAAGTTGAACTTTTATGTGGAGTTTAATACATATAGCGTACCAAGAAAAAATCATTTAGATTATCATAGAGTAGCTCATCAAAATAGATGTGTGTTTAATCCTTGGAGATATCGTCCAAAGGCCAGTGGAACAGGAAAAGCTCTTACATTAGATTGGGGTAGTTATGATAAGAAGGTTGGTCCGCTATTATCCGGTGAAGCCTTTAAAAATAATAGAAGAAATTCAGTACCAGTTCCTTGTTTGTATCTTCCGTTTGAAGACACTTGGCCCATTAATCTTGATAAAAACAACTATCATTATAAAGGACCTTGGGTGTCTTTTAAGGGTTACGGTATAAAAGGGAATAAAAATAAGAATCCGGCATATAAAAAGGCCAAGGATGATTTAAATAAGCATTATATGATTTCAAATTATATCGGTAAGGCATTACAACCAGCTTATCAAGATGGTGAAGCGAAAGCGATTAAATTATTTGTGGAGCATTTTAAATCTAAAGGTTGGAATCAAACTGAAATGCATCAATTTTATGGTGGTAAAAAAACTCACCGAATAGATTACGCAACAAATATGTGGTGGATGACGGATGAGCCATATCATTGGGATGATTGGCAGGCATTGCAGTTCTTTAATAATTTGTGGACAAAAACAATTCGATCTATTGGTGCCGACCAAAATATTTGGATGGCTCGAGGAGATATTTCAAGACCGAATTGGCAAGGAAAAGTTTTAGATGGAGTCATACAATTGCAATATGGAGGTTTTGGTACTGCAACAAGAAATAAGCGTATGCATTGGCTTCGTGATAATACGGGTGTTAAAATTCGAGATTATGGTGGATTAGGAAATACTAGCATGAGTTACACACAGGCATCATCGAATATAATCCACCTTTGGTTATCTGGTGCCGGCGGTTTTCTGCCATGGCAAACTGTTGGTAGAGCAGGTAGTTTAGATAATAATTCGACAACAAGTCTTTTTGTTGAAGGTTCTCGATTCGGGATTTCGGTTGTTGCTGATATGCGTCTTAAAGGATTTAGAGAAGGACAGCAGTTAATAGAGTATCTCGTTATACTTGAAAAAACAAAAAAGTTATCCAAAGATCAAATTAGAATTTATGTAAATAACTTTTTTAGCGTAGGTATGAAGCATACCGGAGGAAATGTTGATAATGCCGATTCAAAAAAATCGACAACATTCAAGGCTTGGCAGATTTCTGAATTAAGAAAACAACTAGCGAAGTTAATTTCAAAATAAATCCCTATCCATTAAATTAAGCTGAGAACTCTCTCAGCTTAATTTTTAAAAATTTTGTTGTGAAAATAAAAGATAACGCACTTTTTATCACATAAGTTTATAATGATCAGAAGGTACTCTATTTAAATTTGAGTCTTAGTGCTTCTTAAATTATTATTCTTAGAAAAAAGGCCTCGAACATAGGATACGATCGGGCTCTTTTTCGTAACCCCTTTAATAACAACAATCTATGTATAAACCATTGCAAATAAATGACTTAAATAGGCAACCACGTTTGTCGTTGTTTGTCATTGTTTGCCGTTGTTTGTAAATGCTCAGGGACACTTCAGGGACAAAATTTTGCATAACCTTGTTTTGGGACACTTTTAGGTAGTTGGTGAATTTATTTTGAATTATTGAGGGTACTAAATTATAGTTAGATTGAGATCAATCACTTATTCATTGCTAGTTACCAAATCAATGGATTAGGTTCATCTTCCCAAAAGATCCATCTTCTTATCTCACAATGATTGCCAGTTCCAATTTGATGAGGTGCCATTTTTTCTACATCCAATTTAAATATAGATAGAAAGCCAGCGCATGTTGAAGCGAGAAGTGTTTTACCATCAGGGGAAATATCAATGCTATCTACCGTTGATCCTATAAACTGTTGCCATCTAAATTCACCTGTTACACTAAAGGCTCTTATATACCCATTAGCATCACCAATAATAAACTCATCCTTCCTGCTGGTCCCAGCATAAACTCTCGAGTAACCTTCAATTGTAGGGGTTCTTTTGTCTTCACTATAAGACTCAGTTTTTAAATCCTTGAGTAATTCCGTAGCTACACTTAATGTGTCTCCCTCATAGAAATGGCAAGAATTAAAGGCAATCGTCTTATTATCCGAACTGAAAATAGCATAATGTGGATATGAGCTGGTCGTACCTATGTTGCCTATTAATTTGAGATTTTCGTCAAATACTAAATGAGTACTATCTTGATGTCCAATTGCGATTAGGTTACCGTCAACTGAAACAGCGCCATGCTCCATTGAAAGGTAGAATTCTGTTTCTTCTTCTGGATTTTCTAATGCATATTCTAGTAAATCAGAACTTAAAGTATCTAATCTAGTGGAGCAATTTTTATCTAAAACAAATATTCCATCTGAGCTTAACATTAATACTCTTGTCCCGCATGGAAAAGGAATTATTTTTGAAGGGGATGGCTCCTGAAGTTCCTTAGGCCAAGGACAAAAAGATTTTTTTTCCCCTCTCCAGCCATCATGGATTACAACACCATCTGTATTGGCAATACCAAAATATTTTCGATTAGGTGATCTGCCAAATAAATAAATATTAGGTATCTCTACTGCTATATCATCCCTAATTTCGAATGTTTTAGAATCAACTGATGCAATAAATAAATGTTCTTCAATAAAGTATACTTCATTTATTGATTGTCCTTGTTTCTCGAAAATAGAAATTAGTGGATTATGTGCAGGTGGCCATAAATCTCTAAGCTCTTTAAAATTCCCTTCAGAATTCAATTTTCTAATTTCAGATATTAAGGATTTAATTAATTTTTTTCTATTTGGCACTTCAGGTTCTTCACCAGCTTCGTCATATCCTAATTCATTTCCCTTTTTTACAAAACTATTTATATCTCTAGCATAATTTAATGTTTTTAATTTCCACTCCTTTTGATGAGCTAGTTTATTTTTTTTAAAAAACACTTCTTGTTCCTTATTTAATTTTATCGTTGTATTTTGGTAATATTTATTTTTTGCATTCTAATGATGAAATACACAAAGACACTCATAAATTGAATTGAGTTAATCGACAAAGAATAATCATTCCCAGCAAGTACTCCATTAACAATATGTTTAGTTGGTGGGGGATGTTGGTATACTAAGAGAGTCAATTTAATGCCTTAACTTCCGAACATCTTATATCTTTGAACTCCTACTTTTTTGTTTTATATTTATTCACTAAATGATTGTTCCGATTGATTCTCAATGCTCTATCAAAGTATATATTAGCATTAACTTCATCGCCACTATCTTGGTAGCATTTTCCAATAAGTGGAAATAAAAAACTCAAACGATAATAATCTTTTTCTAATTTTAAAAATTCAATTAAAGCATTTTTGTAATTTTTAACACAAAATAAATGTAGCCCGTAGATCACGCTATAAATCAAACGATCTTTAATTTTTGGCTTCAATGATTGTATGACACGTTCTATGTTTCGAACAGGATAATAATTTGACAGAAGCTGTTTCTTAGACAAATTCGTCCTATTGCGGTTTGAATTATTATAAGGCAAGTCATAGAGTAGGTGCTCAAATGCCTTTCCCAATACGCCTAATAGATTATTGTCTATTACAAGTATTCCTTTTATATGTTTCTCCCAGTTCTCATAAATTTTTTGTTTTAAAGGCTCATCTAATTCTGGTATTATAATCCCCGCACCAACAATTTTGCTTTTTGATTTTTTTAGAACTTCCTTAAAAAACTTTTTATTATTATACATAGATTGAAAAATTGACCAATAATAGGAATAGCTATGAGGTATGGATCTGCTGTATTGTGGGTTGGAATATAATTTTTGAAAAAAGGTATAATTAATTTTTTTTTCGTAATATGCTTTCATCAGGGGATATCTTCTTATTGAAATAAAATTATTGATATATAAATTTGTTTCTAGATCACAATCAAGCAACCAACTTTCAAATAGGGATGCCAAACCTTCGCCAAACCAAGGATATCTGATGTCTAACTGAATACCATTGTGACAAAGATGATGGGCCGCTTCATGAAATAATGTGCTGTGGAAATAATTAGCCGATGAAACTAAAAAGATAGCTTGTTTATTTCTGACATATACCCCTGGTGTTCTCATCTTATGTTTAAAATTATCCCAAGTAAAACTATTTAATTTAGAACGAGATTTAATGGCATAGATAGTAATCTTTAAATCTGAAACGAATTGAGTCATTGATGAAGTTTCTTTTTCAAAAACCTCTAAGGATAAAGCTGTTTCTAAAGAATAGGAGTCATTGTTTTCAGAGCAAAAATTGAAGTTCTTTCCATTAAATTGATATAAGCCATATTTGTTTTTTATGGTGAATTTTTTTACTGTTTTTTGCCGATTCTCTGGCGTCATGTCCCAATAGTTATTGTAATTAAGAACGTAACCATTAATTGAGAGTGGTGCTTTTAATTGTTGGTCTATCAAAGCATAATATTTTTTTAGCCAGTAGCTCTTTTTAGACTTTAACTTTCTCATCTCAGCTTGAATAGCTCTAGCATCATCAAACTTGCGTCTTCGAATAGCTTTTTTTTTTATTTGACTTAAAGCTTTCAAACCCACTTTTAAATACTTGTTTATTGCATTTTTTTTATTTTTGACTGGAAGGTCATCTTCATAAATAGATTTTACATTATTTTTTATTTCGATTTGTATTTGATCAAAAGACTTGATCTTAGCCTTGTCCTTTCCCATAAGTAATGGGAAAAGCAATGTGAAAAATATCAAGTAAGTAGTTCGAGTAATCATTAAGATATACTTTTTAATATAATAAATTTCAGCTTTTCGAATAATATAATTTTGTTTGACATATACTCTTTTGGTTAAATGGATGATTTTAAATTTTTCAATTTAGGAAATTCATTTTTAAAGTCATTGTGCTTTTATTCTCTTTATATTTTAGAACAATTCTTAAGGTAATTTTGATTATACTATTGGTTTATACTAAAAACTCAAGGACAGGTTTTGTATATATGATTTATCCCACCTGCAAAAATAAAAATGACAGACCTTAAAATAGTATTCATCAAACCCTCCTTTAACAACTCCTTTAGTTGGTGGGGGATGTTGGTATACTGAGGATGTGAAATTAGGGTGTTTAAGTACTCTTTTAATTAATCATATTTAGAATTGCTGAGTTATGATAAAAAAAATACAAATTAAATTAGTTCTATGTTTAACCGTTATATTTTTCATTGTTAATTTAGGTTGTGGCAACAAGGGCTCAATAGATTATAAAAATAATTTTATGGATTTGACTTTTGATGTATCGAAAGCTGATAAATTTTTGAAAAATGACATATACTTTATAAAAAAATTAGGTCATTATAGCAGTCCACATCATAATAAAATTGGATTTGAGACTAGGGATGTTGCTGGTCTACTTATATCAAAAAATAAAAAGTCGGTTGAAAATGGATTCTTTAAGGATTTTACTCATGAATTAACCGAATTCTATAAAGCTAAAGGTTATGTCGTGATTGATAATAATCAATTCTTGTATTTATCAGAAAATTTAAAATATGACCGAACTTTAGTTTATTCCTTTAATTATACAAAGCTCAATGCTAGTGGGGCAGTTAGAGTTACATTTGTAGAAAGAAAGGGTGATAAATTCATTAAAGGTGGCTTTATTGTAGGTGAATTGATTATTTCAATGCATGAAGTTTTTGAGAAATAAATAATAGACCTTTAAGAAATAACTCACATTATCACCAAATAAAAATTCACAATAATCATTTCACTCTCAGCAATCCCTCGAGCATGCCCCTTACCCCAAATCCAAACCTTGGTATAATGTTCACTAATCCTTTTAGAGAGTCGCCTTGGTTAAGAAATTATTAAATCCTTTAGTTGTGTCAGCTTTTATATTTGTATTGCTCCTTGGAAGCCTCTTGACTTATTATCAAATTACTGGCTATATACCAATTATTGGTGGCTTCCCTTCATTTAATATTTCGGCACAGCAAGATGATAATGGTGAAATTGAAATATTGATATATCAAAAAGGAACATACTCAGTATCTCTTATAGAAGTTACCATCCAAGATAAAATAGTTTACTATTTAGGTGAGTGTACTTACAAGAAGAGCAAAATTATACAAAAACTGGATAGAAAAATGTTATCTAAGATTGATCTGAAAAATATTGGTGAAATCAAAGTTAGGTTGAGATTTGAATATGATCAATGGTTTCTTCCTAATACCCAGAGAAAAGAGTTCTTTATTAATTTAGAGAACAATAACCAATAACATACCCCTTACCCCAAATTCAAACCTTGGTATAATGGCTTCTTTGCTTTTAGAGAGTTGCCTTGGTTAAGAAATTATTAAATCCATTAGTTGTATCTGCTTTTATATTTGTGTTGATGCTTGGCTCTCTTGCTCATCTCATGTATGGTTCATGCCAAACAACAAAGTATCACTACTTGTGTCAGGCTTATTGGATGCCTGAATATTTGCCTGGGTGGATGTTGTCTAATATCGGTACACCAATAGATTATACCGGTACTTGGAGCGTGTGGGGTAACTTTGGTTTAGAGAATACAGATTATATTGACGGTGTGTATCATGGTAAGATGACTTCATGGTATGCTAATGGTGCGCCAAGCAAAGCTTGGTGCTTCTTGTTGGGTGTGAGTCCCGACCTGGAAATTCTTCCCAGTAGTGAAGAACTTATAAGAGCTAGCCACTC
>NVWA01000056.1 GCA_002746535.1 Planctomycetota bacterium | reverse complement strand
TGTCTATAATTTTGAGTAAGGCATTTCTATTAGCTGAGGATAAGAAGATAAAAGATAAAACTATTCTTAGTCAGATTAATCAGAAGTATTAGATGGAATGCATAATAAACTAAGAACTTAAATGAATTTAAACCAAACTAATTTAAAATTGTTATTCCCTTACCTCAAATTTTCTGTGATGTTATATTTATTCGCTGAAGTTTGCCTTAACTACAAAGTTCATTTACTTGGTAGAGAAGATACTCAGATTGTCTTTCAGGAACCCTATTCTGAATGGTTTGCTCGTGCCGGTGATAAAAATTAATCACTTCAACTTCCCACTCTCATCCCACTCTACCATGGAAACAATCGCCCCATCCTTATAAACTCTTTCAGACATCTTAACTCCATTATCCCGCCAAGATACATGCTTTCCTACCTGCTTACCATAAACAAACTCACCTCTATAAGCTAGATTTCCATTTTCAAAATAAGAACGCCAAACACCAGTATAGTTTTCGTATTCACCAGTTGCAATGGATTGCGTTTGGGGCATGAAATTCGGCAACCAATGATTCTGAATCATATAATGATATTTTGTTGCTTGACAACTTCCAAATATTAAGTGCGCGAGGATGGATAGAAGCATCAAAGATATGAATGCTGTTACTAAAAGCGGGTTTAATAATTTCTTTATCACAAAAACTTCTTAATGGAAAATTAAATCTAAATTATAATCATTAATTGTTACATTTATTTATAATTGTTACTTTCCAACAAGTAATTACAGCTTAAAATCTGAATTAAATTACCCAATGGTTATTACAATGACAAAAGTTCATCATAAAGAAATTACTAACAAAGAAGAGCTGATTAAAAAATTGAGGCAACTGGAAATCTACATGTATCCAAAGGTTTTGGAAGAACTTGATGTTAACGTAGCAATAAGAAACCTAGTAATTAAGTATTACGGATCATGGGAAAACTACACTAAGAATAGAATAAACTAAATGCGCCCTCTAATAAAATGTAAAGTCTGCAATAAAAAATTTAAAGATATCAAGCCTCATATTAAACATATCCATAAGCTGTTATTTACTTCATATAAAAAGAAATACGGTCATATAGTAGAGCCATATAAAGGAATCACAACAAGGGAAAAATTCGATAAACATTTCACAATGCTATCAAAAAAAGCATTCCCAAAATCATTAACAATAGCGATGGTTGATCCAGAATTATTCAAACTAGCCTTAAAATATTATGGAAAATGGAATATAATCAAATCTGAATTGAAATTAAAGAAATCCTCTTCAACTGATGCAGAGATATTAATAGAATTTAAAAAAGCTTATAGTGAAAGATTAGAAAACAAAATGCATTGGAGAAGACTTTGTAAATATGCCATTGATCGATTTGGCAGTATGGCCAAGGCATATGAAAAAGCTAACATTCAAAGAGAACATTTTAATGAAGATTTATTTCTTAAGAATTTTAAACAAGCCTATAAAAAACGTAATGACGGAAGAGATGAATTCAAAGCTTGGCAAATATATGCGGTAAAATGCAATAGAAGATTTGGGACAATAAAGGAAACTTTTAAACGGGCTGGGATTAAAGCTAAATAAATTTATTCTCACCCCCGCGTCTGAGATTGGAAAGCTTGTGGAATTTGCCTTTAGCGCTTCTTTAAACCTATCACACCTAAAAAGAATTATTTCAATAATTTATAAGATTTGCTTCCAGCGGTAGTTATAACCTTTGAAAATTCTATATTTGGGCCACCTGGTTTTGTTACGCCTTTAGCAATAAGTATAACATGCTTTTTCATTTTCATATTCAAAGGCGCAAGTGTTGTATCCACTGGAAAGAGGCCTGACATATTTATTGTTATAGTGGAACCGGTTAAGTCCATTGTAGATGGCAAAGCAGATGGATGGAATTTTTTAAAATTCATGCTAGATGACAAATGCAGACAATTAAAACCGTCCTTAACAATAAGCTTATCTAATTTAGTTGTTCCTTTTATAGAATCCTTTGCTTCAAATTTAAAAGATTTAAATACATCGCTTGAGAAAATGTTATCAATATTAACAGACCAACTATCTCCTATTTTCTTTTTATCAGAAGTTCCAAAAATATCATCATCAGTAGTTTTAGAATTCCTTGAAGAAAATAATGTTTTCAACGCAACATAAATATCCTTATCTACAGGTACGCTATCAATTAAGAACTCTTGCTTTTTATCCCCTACTTTACAAAATAAAAGTGTGCCTTTCTGAAGTAATGCTTGCTTAACACCATTTTTACTAATACGCTTGCCAGAGTTTGAAACAAGTAATTTAAATTCAACTGGGCGATTAAGTTTATCAATTTTCAAGACAGTAAATTTACCTACAATTTCGCACCACAAATAGGTATTTGTAATCACTGGTTCACGCCCCTTAATTTTAACAATAGTTTTATCAACATTTTCACCTGTACCTATATATTCAAAATYTTGACCTATTTTAAAAGATCGACTAAGACGAACCTCATATTCTTTCGCGAATATCTCAAATGATATTGTTAATGTTAAGGCAAAAAACAGAAGTATTTTAGTTAGTTTCATAAAATTTCATCCAAGTAATATTTAAATGATAGATTGATTAAATTCTGAATTCTAATAATTTTAAATGTTTGTCTATTAGAATATATTGCTAATATTATAAACCACCACTAAACAGGTTTATTCCTCCACCTCAGTCTTAACCAACTTCCCCTTTTCAAATAGCTCTCTCTTTTGGAATTTGCCTTTTTGGTCGTAGTATTCTTTTTCTTTTAGAGAGCCGTCTAGGGCCCAATTTTCTTTTAAATTAATTTTTCCATTTTTATATTTAATTTTGAGGCTTAAAATACCATTGTCATACCAATATTTGTGATCCCCAATTTCAACACCATTTTCATATTTACCACTATATACCAATCCACCTTTCCTATCCCAATGATTAATTTCACAAGTATCGTCGGGAATTTCGTAAACATGATCTTTAGCGTCTTCTACCAATACTTTATTTAATATCATCCACTCAGGCAAATAATCAGGCATCCAATAAGCCTGGCACATATAATGATATTTAGTTGTCTGACAACTCCCATACATCAGATGAGTAATACTACCAATCACCAACACAAGAATAAAAGCTGACACAACTAATGGATTCAATAATTTCTTAACCAAGGCTACTCTCTAAAAGGATTAGTGAGCATTGTACCAAGATTCGTTGATGGACTATACACCCAGCTTATTTAACCCATAAACTTAAAGTGGCTACAGGAAATACAGCCATGGAGATTTACTATAAATACAAAATGAATTTAGCAAAAATTATTTTGCAAAGAGGTGTTAGCATAACAGATACTGCCCATCAACTAGGTTTTTCCGACCCTTTTCATTTCTCTAATAAATATCTAAAAATAATGGGTTACAGGCCTAGTCGCGATAAAGTTTAATCCATTTTAATTTTTACGATTTTTTTACGCTAACTTCAAGATCTTAAAATAAAATGGAATTTTTCTATTGAACATCTTGGCCTAATGTTCTTGCGTTTTCGAACATCCAACCAAGGTGTGCTTTTTTTACTGATAGATCACCGATCAGAAGATTCATTTCACCAAACAGATAGGTCGGTTTTAGATCAGCCGAATAGTAACGATAGATTGAAAATTTTCCTTTTGTGAAAGGAGCTTCAAAATTTTGCCATTTTTCTCCTGGGTATTGATTCGCTACCAATATGCCACTTTTACCTTCAGGCCTATCCCACATATAAGACGAAGCTGCGTAGGGATAAAATAACTTATTGTATCTTTGGATACTGGATGTGGGCATATAACCACGCCAAGAATACCAAATTTCTTCTGTAGAGTCATGGAAAAATGAAGCTGCCATACTTCTGGCAGACCCGTTTGGGTTTTGTGCCGATTTGCTCCAACCGCTAATAACATTATTTACGGCACCTCCGTAGACTGTTGAAAGCTCAAAGAACTTTCTATAGTCAGCAGGTGTCGAGAGATCAGTGTTATTACAGCCTTCTAATAGTAAAAAATTGGTTTTATTAAAGTCTTCATATCTTTGAGATTGGTTAGCATTTGAACCAAATAATTGTCCGTTACATAGATAAGAGGAAGGACAACCTATTAAGGTACTGCTGCTCCATTTAGTTGGTAGCACTCCTGAAATTCTTGGCACAAATCTATTTTGTTTTATGAATGATGTGTAATATGTTTTTGTCGCTTCTGGGCATATTAATGTTTTTAAGCCGGCATAGCCGCCTTCATAGTACATATCATGGAGTAGCTTCCAGTTTCCGTAATTTTCATCGGATAAAACATTTGAATCTTTTGCAATATCATCAATGTCTTTATAAAAATTTAACGAAGGATAACCTTTGGCTTTATCGTGATAATAGCTACCTCTTGACCAAGAGGGAAGCTCAACATTCAAGTAGGGTATCAGGTGACCTGCCCATGATCCATATAATCTTCCGTACCCTCTTCTATCTTTATAAGAATAAGAGCCGGAGCTATAATAAGGATTATTTCTTGTATAAGGTAGCAAGCCGTCATTGTCATTTGAATAGGTAGACATTAGAACACCAAGTTGTTTTAAATTTTGTGCACAGATTACTATTCTTGCCTTCATTTTTAACTTGTTGAGTGTGGGAACAAGCAGTGTCATAAATATTAAAATTACCGTTATTACGGTTAGCAATTCAATTAGAGAGAATTTGTACGTTTTCATTTTTCATCCATATCAAATAATGTATTTATAATATACTTATTAAATATAAATATACTAATGCTAATACTAACTTTTATGCTAGTATTAATACTAACGATTAAATTTACGTAACCTATTGATTTATAAGTAGATATATGTTTAATGGGAGGTCAAAATTAAAGATATTAATATAAATGTGTTCAAAAAATCTTTAAATAAATGCTTAGAATTGTTTATTTTGATTGATAGGTCTAATTAAATATTCTTCAAAAATACCAGACAGGTTTTGATGCAAGTTTGCTATTGCTTGAAATGTGATTGATCTGTATATTGAATTTGTTGTAATAAATTTTTAAAAAGGAATTTGGCGATGAGACTTGCGGAACCTTCAGAAATTAACCTATAAATATTTAATCTATTTAAGAAAAAATCTATATGAACCCAGACATTCCCGTTTCTAAAGAAGAGTTCGATAAAGCCTACAAGAGAGTTAAGATCGCCTTTAGAAAGCACAAAGGTAATAAATTCCAAATGGCAAAAGATATCGGCATCTCTTATCATTCAGTGCTACAAGCCTTGAGGGTTTATGAAAAGCTAGGAATGAAAATAACTTTAAAGAAAGATGCTAAGTCAAAAAAGTAAGATCCCCAAACCATCACCCCTGCGTCTGAGTAAAACTATTTATCTAAATACCATCTATCATAAAAGTTTTGGGGAGGAGGCCAATATCTCTTATCCTTGGCCCACTCAGGATTGTCTTTGCCAACTTTTGGCCCATGCACCATACACATACTCCAAAAATATGGGTCTTCATGCAACCTAAAATCATCTTCATCAAACATTTCTTTATCATCCCAATATCTATTCAACATCGAGAGAGCCTCAGATTCATCAAGTTGACTATATTCAATAAGGCAAGCAACTATTTCATTACAATATATATTTGTCTCATCTGTAGTTGCAAAAGAATATTTCATTTTTTCAGGGCTCTGTCTAAAATCTCAATTGCTTTTACGGTCTACAACTTCCACTTATTGCATCCTACCACACCAAAGCGATTTAGCACTTGTTTTGAGATTGAAAGTTGTTTTGTTTGTTTGAGATTAGTTTTATTGTAGGTGTGGGGAGTTTGGAGATTTATTCTGTGGTTATTCTGTGGTTTCTGTTAAATAGGAAAACCTACATTTAGGACTAAATATTACGACGCCATTATTTCTTTCAAAAATTCACCGTAGAATTCATAATCGTCATCATCATCATCCTCCTCTTCCAACGTTCCACCATTCCGTCTTATAAGCCTAACCATTTTCTTACCTATTTCTGATAGTGTACAGTTACAGTCATCATCTGTATCTAATCTAAACAACTGATCCAAAATTGTTTCAGATGACCACATATAATTTACATCAGCCCCTCTATTTATTATTTCTGCCACAACTTTTAATGATAATTCGGAATGGATACTTGAGAGAGCGCTTAGCAACGATTCTTCATTCCCACCCACTAATGCATTCACATCTAACTTCCCGTCTAACAGATAATTAACTAATTTTGCATTATCGCCACAAATGGCATCTACTAAATAATTTTCATTAGAATATTTCAATTCGTTGAAAATATATTTCAGTATTTTTTTACTTTTACAATAATCAGAGTAAGTCGCAATATTATGCCCCTTTGCCAAATACATATTGATCGTTGGGTCTGAATCAGAATGATAATTCTTCTTAAAAGAGTCTAAATCATCATTCTCAATATCTTTTCTTAATAGTTTAGGTAATCGATAAAAAATATTTGCGTCATTATATTTCTCAAAAAAGCAAGATGCTATTTGATTAAAAAATTCATCAAAACTTTCGGAGAAATAATATACACCATCCATATCATAACCGATGACTTGCCCAACAACTCCTTTTTCAGAAGGATCGAAATCGAGATAGTAAGCCATGTCACTAACAGTAGAAGATGCGAATTGAAATTTCTTATTTTCTCTAAACAACCAATCCACTTGAGGATTCTTTTTCCAAACTTTGTGCCGAGATTTTTTCCAATAAGCATACTCAGAGCTAAGATTGTTATATTCATCTATTCCAGATTTTAAGGGACTTATTCTAATTCCAAAAAATAAGTTTTCTTCAACTTCAATTACACCAACGGCATTATCAATACCATTACTAATAGAATAAAGCTGTTTTAAAGAATCTGGAAGAGTTACATCAAATTTAGCTTCAAATTCAGATATATCTTTTGACACATCTTCCTTATTAAAGATTAGCTCTTCTTCTTCATATTTATATATATTAGATACTTTATCTATTAGTGCTTTTATATTGATGCTCATATAAATTCAACTTAGTCTCAGAAGTATAATAAGAAACCATTATACCAAGGTTTACAGTTTGCCTAAATAAATAGTTGGTGGTCAATAGGAGACAGCTTTGCGCTGGCTCCTTTAATGATCAATAATAATTAAATATCCTTTTTTTTCATGACTATCATACTTCACATGATAAGTCGGAGAAACGTAAGAAGAGCTCCCATTGCCAAAAAATGGTAGCTTCATAAAGTAATCTACAACATCTTTGTCTATATTAGTAGGCATGGGGAATAGCTTGTTAGAGTCTGGTAATTCAGGGTCAATAAGTTTAATCTTTTTACAAATTAGCATTAAATCCTCTTTGGACACATTAAATTCAAAATACCTATAATCTCGCCCAAATTTGGAATTAATATTTTTTACACTTGCTGGAATTGGATTGATAACAGTATTTCTGAAAAATCTTTTATGTGGCGATACAAAAATCAAAAATATTAGAGTGGCTATAAATAAAAGTAATACGCCAAATATAATTTTCTTCATATTAATGATTTACCATTTCAATTATCATTTTTTAATTATTACTGTTCCATCGAATTGATACTAAAAGCAAAGAAAACATTATACCAAGGTTTAAATTTGGGGTAAGGGGAAATGTTATAGGCTATTCTGTGGTTTCTGTTTTGGTTAGTTTGTTATCTTTGTAGAGTTCTCTTTTTATGAATACTCCTTTATCATCGTAGTATTCTTTTTTGTTTAGGGAGCCGTCTTCATTCCAATCTGTAGCAAACTGCATATTCTTATTATAAAATACAATTTCCATATGCTTGATACCACCCCTATAGAACCATTTAAGTAATCTTTCATTCACTTTACTATTAAAATAAGTTTCTGCAGCAAGTTCACCATTATTATGCCATGTTCTCAATGAACCGTTAGGTTGTCCTCTTAGATAATTTACCTCACTTCTCTTAACCCCATTTTCATGCCATACAAACCAAATCCCTGTAAAATTATTTGGATGCTCTAATATCTTATCGTCGTCAACTAATACCCACTCAGGCAAGTTATCAGGCATCCAATAAGCCTGCATCATGTAATGAAATTTGGTGGTCTGACAATTTCCATACATGAGATGAGCAAGAGAGCCAAGCATTAACACAAGAACAAAACCACAAACAACTAAAGGATTCAATAATTTCTTAACCAAGCCAACTCTCTAAAAGGATTAGTGAGCATTATACCAAGGTTTGGATCTGGAGTAAGGGGATTGTTATTGGTTATTCTGTGGTTACTCAACGTCTACTTTAAGTAGCATACCATCTTTGCCAATATATTTTTCTATGACCTTATCTTTATCGTAATATTCCACATATAAGAATTCGCCAGTATCGCTATACATTTGGACGGATTGAATAGAGCCGTCTTCGTTGTATTCTGCTTGTTTGCCTGAGAAATATGAATAATACAAAGACAAGTCATCTATTGAATCATCAGGATCAGAATATGAGTTCATCTGAGCATACAACTCTCTATCAATTTTATTTTTAACGCTACTATAATCAATTTCCCCTTTGACAATATTTGATAATGTAGATAGAACGACTACTGAACAGCAATAATCTTCATCATCTCTAAATTCATTTATATCACCTTTATCATAATCTACATTATCACCCCAACCATCTATCCCCATAAAACAAAATTTCTTAAGAATACCATTCTGACTCTCCATTTCCAACATCAGAGTGTCTACTCCATAATCAGGATAAGGCGGTGGCATCAATACACTTGGCAATAACGCCCTATCTTTATCTTTTTTGTCTGAATAGATTAAAGATTTAACATCTTTACGCATAATTAAATCAAACTTAGTTTCTTGATTCCATTTATAATAATCTAAAATTGCTTTAGAAATGTAATTGTGCTTATCCTGACGACTTGTAAAATCAAAGGCATATGCTTCTTCATGATATTTGGTGTAAGCAGTTTTCTTTGTAATTTCTAATTTAATAGAACCATTTTCATAAAACTCTTTTAACTCGCCCATATCAAACCTTTAAGATAATAAAAATGTTATTCCTCTGTCTCTGTCTTTATCAGCTTATCTTTTTCAAAAAGTTCTCTCTTTTCAAAATCACCATTATCCTTGAAGTATTCTTTTTGACTTAAAGTGCCAACCTCGTTCCATTCCTCTAAATACACAACTATCCCATCCAAAAATTCTTTATATTCTTCGAGCTTACCATCTTTATAAAAACCTTTATGTGAATTAACCCCTGCACCGTTTACCCATTCACCCGTAGATGCCACACTTCCATCTTCAAACCAAGAAACTTCTTTACCATGCTGAACACCATTTACATATTTACTTACACGTCTTTTATTTCCAAATTTATCCCAAACAGTTTGATCACCATTCGCTTTGCCATTCACATAATTATAAACAAGCATTTTCGCCCCATCTAAATACCAATTTTGATGCAAACCTTCAGCATTACCATTTAACCACTTCCCAGATATAAGCCTAATCTTTTTTTCAGACCATACTTGGTGATCACCAATAGGTTTACCATTTAGCCATTCACCCTTATAACTCAATTCTCCATTTCGATGCCAAGATTGCCATAACCCAGAATAATTTTTATAAATATCAAAACCAACGAAACGCTTTTCACCTAATGAGGGGTGTAGCCATTCAGGTAGATACCTGACAGCAAAATGATGTTGAAAAATGTAATGATATTTGGTTGTTTGAAGATGACCATAACAAAGATGCATAATAGAGCCAAACACCAACACAAGAATAAAAGCAGATACAACTAATGGATTTAATAATTTCTTAACCAAGGCTACTCTCTAAAAGCAAAGAAAGCATTATACCAAGGATTGGATTTGGGGTAAGGGGATTTTGGTGAATATATAATGGTCTATCTCTTATATTTTCAAAGCTAAAATAGCTTATGAGATTTATAAGAGGTAATATAGTATGCTACTTCTCTCATAGTTGAATGTCTTTACCTAACTGACAAATATGATATAAGTGAGTTTCGTAATTTCCAAAAGTTGATACGGACTCAATTCATTATGAATATTAAAATATGCCTTTTTATCTTCTTACTTTTTTTCTCCCCTTTTATTTGCTTCTCACAAGAGGCTTCAAAGAGTAGCAATGCAAGTAAAAAGAAGAGCATTTCTAGATTTCTTAAAAATCGTTCAACCGAAATGGTCGCTGAACTTGGCTTGTCATATGGTGTTAGTCTAGAATCTGAAGCTGCTGTAGCTTTAACATTAGAGTGGTTATCTAAAAATCAAGAAGCTGATGGGCATTGGTCCTCAAAAAAACACTCTCCCAAAGAGACGTCTGAAGTGGACACTGCTGGTACAGGTCTTGCGATTCTTTGTTTTTTAAGCTCCGGACATAACACAAAAAAAGGTTCCTACAAAAATACGATCAAAAAAGCTTTATCATGGCTGGTCAAAAAACAAGAGGCCAATGGAAGATTTGATCATAGAAATTATTCAAATGGTATTTGTACCATGGCAATATCTGAAGCCGCAGGCATGGGCCTTGGAGGGTCACTTGTTAAAAAAGCAAGAAACAAGGCCACTGATTATTTACTAAGTCAGCAAAATGCATCCGGTGGCTATAATTATAAAAAATCGAATAGTATTCAAAGAAATGATCTCTCTATTACAGGCTGGTCATTAATGGGCTTAAGGTCTGCCATGCTTTCCGGATATAAAAAGAAACAGATTCAACGCGCATTTTTAAAATTTAGCAAAATGATGGACAGGGTTAAAGGTTCAACTGGTGATCACAGTCCTGATACAAAAGGACTTGCCTGGTACACATCTAATGGAAAAAGCTCAAGAAAAGGTTCCGCAACACAAGCGATTGCCCTTTTATTGAGACAATATCAGGGTAGTAAAAAATCTGACCCTTGGCTTGTTGCAGCATCAAATGATCTATTCGCCAAACAATTCACAAGTTATGAAACATTTGAAGTTTATCAAAGTTATTACAGCTCCCTAGCTCTTTTTGAATATGGTGGCGAGCCGTGGAAAAATTGGAATAAAAAAAACAGCATGATTTTGATCAAAGGACAGAAAAAGGAAGGGAAGCTTGCAGGGTCATGGGGAAGCAATGGTCTTTGTCACAGCACCAAAGGAGGCAGAATCGTCGCCACAAGCATGGCTTGCTTAATCCTACAAACGGTATATCGCTACCCACGTATGAAATGAACATTAAAAATTTTTAACCAAGCCAACTCTCTAAAACCAAACAAAACAATCCTACCACACCAAAGCGATTTAGCACTTGTTTTGAGATTGAAAGTTGTTTTGTTTATATGAGATTAGTTTTGTTGGTTTTGTAGAGTTCTCTTTTTTTGGTTTTCTTTTTAAGGTCTAACATTTAATTCTTTTCTATTTTTTTACTAGCGATAATCCTCAATAACCTCGGCTCTATATTTAGCAATTGATGTCGGATGATTTCTGAATGAACTATTAGTATCTGCAAAATCATATTTTTTTACAAAATTAATAAAGTCTTTTGGGGATATTATTTTTTTATACTTTTTACCAAAATTCCTAATAAAGCCATTCAACTCCATTATAGCCCTTTTTAAATTGATCTTACTTTCTACATTATTTATATCACCCACCTTCATTACAGCTTTACTAATTAATTTTCTTGATTTCTGGGTATAATTAATATTGCCAAAGGTAATAGAAAAGAAGAAAAATTGAATATTGCCGTCTTTGATATTAAGAAGTAATTCATCATTTACTTTATCAGTTAAAAATTTCTTATATATTGATTTTATTTTATAACATGAGTGAAATTGGTTATAAAGCAAGCTGACCAATTCTTCCTTTTTATCAAAGGTAGCCAATATATATTTAGTTGATTTCTCAAATTCACTTTTTAATTTATTAATGCATTCTTTGTCACTTACTTTTTTTGAAAGGTACATATAACAAAAACTAATATTAACTGCCCATTTGTAGAAATACGATGTATCAAACTTTACATTTTCATCTTTTATTTTAGTACAGAATTTCCTAACAAGGTCCATTCGGCTAGATACATATTTAATCTGATAACCCATACGATTATGATCATCATAGTATCCTTTATATATACCATTTAAAAACAACTTATTTTTCTCAATCCCATTTTTATCACCTAGCGAAGAAACCTCTTTTTTATAACAGGACAAGATATTATATAATATAAAATCATCTTTTTGACCAACAGTATTGTAGATCTCGAATAGATTTTTGTTTCTCTTTTTTAAATATTTTTCAACTAACTTCTTATCTTCTTTATCATTACTAACTAAGTAAGAAGTAACAAGAAAAAACAATAAAAATATATTAATGATTTTCATAACAGCTATCCTTTTTATTTTGGTTTTGACTTTTTAGAATTAAGTGCTTTTATAATTTTTTGAAGGTCGTAATCCTTGAGTTTTCTCATATTAGAAAATCTAACACAAGGGTCATTAATTCTTCGGTTGGATTTAATATTTATTCTATCAAAGAAGTCCATCAAACCATTGCCTCTCCCTACTTTGCCTACAGCATTCCCTTTCAAATCATCTTCAAAACCATAGAGACTACCAATTTTAGCAATATTTTTCTTCATAGCTTTTAATGACTTACTTAAAAAATCCATATATGGTCCGATAACGGGCATTTTGTTAAATCCTTTCATCATATCTAATGTATCAGTAACATGATCCAACATTTTTTCCGGACTATCAATGTTTGCTACCTTTTCTAAGATCTTTATATTATCCAATACCTTTTGTAAACTTTTCAATTTTTTAGTAAATTTTTCGAGCGAATCTAAGTTTTCAAGAAACTCCAAATGGCTCGACACTTTCATTAACTTTTTCAGTCTTTTCATTTTTTCAGGATCATCAAAACCAGATTCCAAGATCTCTTTCCATTGACCTGTAACTTTACCTAACTGCTTCATAGAATCTTGAAAAATCTTAAAAGCATCTTTAGCAAATTGCTCTGGGTCTCTACCAAGAGCTATAAGAGTTGCATTTATCGCAGCATCTATGTTCAGCTTATTACAACTTTTCTTATTTCTACAACTTATAAGCATTGTCAATATTTTTTCAAGATACTCTCTTTTTAAATCTTCTTCCGGGGTAAGTTTTGGTTTTGGCTTTGGTTTTGTCCAATAATCCCATGCAATTTTAAGAAAGCCATCACCTAGTCCAAAAGGATCCAACCCATTCACTCCAAAGTACCCTCTATGCAACCCCATGCCATCCACATAACCAAGAGGATCTCTGCTTAAAAACCTGCCAAGCACCCCACTGTAATATCGAGCTCTAAAATACATAACCCCTGTCTCAGAATCGTGATACCTTCCAGTATATCCATATTCATTACCGATAAAACCACTACTTTTAACTGTATAATTATCATTCAATATAGTTCTTTCACCATATGGCGTATATTCATACCGCTCAACAATATTTCCACTGGCATCTGATAATGCTAAAACGCTATATCTGTAATCGCTCAAGTGATAGTAATCATTACTTCCATCATTCAGCATAACCACTTCATCAATATACACAGCACCATAAACATAATCCTTAACAAAAACACCCAAAGAATCTTGCTCTTCAATTACGCTTCTTCTATAATAAACAAAATTAGTATCAACTCCCCCAACATCCTTCTGAATCCTACGATTAAACGCATCATAACTATACTCAGTAACAACCCCACCAACAGTAGCCTTAATCAACCTATTCATAGCATCAAACTCATAGTCATTAACCCCATCCGAAGTCATGTTACCTGTGTCATCATGAGTAAAACCAGTACTAGTAATCTGATTCATACTATCATGGCTTCTTGTATCAGTCACACCATTATTATTAAAAGTATCCCAGTTGCCCAAAGTATCTTGAGTCCAGTCTTGATAGAAATCTACAGTAGGCACATCATCTTCAGCTACATTCAAAGCACCTTGCTTGTAGCCAGTTACTTTATAAGTAGTGTCATAGTCATAGACAGCTGATTTGGCTGTGTTATGCAAGCCAATCTCAACTTTCCTGTTGCCTACATTGTCATATTTGTAATCAAAGCCTGCTACAGTTGTTAAGCCTACATTTTGCCACTCTTGAGAAGTAGTTCTGTAAACTGCATCATATCCCTTAGTTAATACCAAGCCATTACCAAGAGTTTTAGTAGCGACAAGATTTCTATTATTGTATGTATATGACACATAATCATTAGCAGGAGTGTTAGTATCAAATATGTTAGTAACTTGATGAGTGCTATCATATTGATAAGTCAAACCTCTACCAGATGGATAGCTTACAGTGTCCAATCTACCAACAGTATCAAAAGTTTTGCTAACTGTTTTATCTACAGCACCAATAGTTTGTTTCTCACTAGTCAATCTGTTAAAGTCATCATAGAATCTTTCTATCTTGCTATAGACTTTACCTCCAACACTATCAGCAGTTTCTAACCTGAACTCACTATCGTAAGTGTAGTTCATTTGAGTCACACCATTCACACCTGTGCCTCTTTCAATATCTGTTTTCTCCAATCTACCAAATGAATCGTAAGTAAATGTAGTCACATTGTTTCTTTGATCTGTGATAGTCAATCTTTGACTAAAATCATTATAAGTATATGACTTGGATTTAGTGTCATCATAAACTTCAGAGGTTAATCTTTGATACATATCATAATTATAAGCGGTAACAGCCCCAGCATCATCAGTTATTTTTTTCAACTGCAAGGTTAAAAGATCATACTCATTAGTAGTAACCACTGCCAGCCCACCTGTATCAGAATCATCTGTAGTTGTTAAAACTTGACCGAACTTATTATAAGTGCTTGCAACCTTCTTACCTTCGGGGTCAATTGCTTCAGTAACACGAGCGAGCTCATCATATACAAAAGAAGTAACTAATCCAAGTCCACCATCATCTTGCGTTTGACTCGTAACCAATCCTCTGTCATCATAAACAGTTACTGTTTCTACCAAATCATTATCAGTAACTTTTGTTTGTGCACCATAAATATCATATTCAAATGAAGTCACATGACTTTTTGAATTCGTCACAGACGTTAAGTCACTAAATGTGTTATAATCTCTCGTAGTATTGTTATTATCCGGATCATTCACAACTGTTAAATCACCTGATGCATCAAAAGTTAATGTTGTAATTCTATTATCCCCAGCAGGATCTACAATTGTCTTAAATCTTCTTCCTAGAGAATCATATTCAAATTCAGTGACAATACCTGTTTGACTTGTAGTGCTTATCACTTGATATCTATCATTATAAACTTGTGATGTAGATAGATTTGCTGCTGGTGATGCGCCCGGATCAAATGTAGTTCCTATCTGCCTATTAATAGAATCATATTGAATTGTTGTCTCAAAACCTCTTTCATTAATTGATTTATCAACTAGACCATTAAGCTTATATACCATCTCAGTGACTACTTTCAAACCTGTATAGCTAGTATCATCAGGGTCAAAAGTGGTCTTAACTAGTCTGTCAAGGGCATCATATTCAAATTCTGTAACAATACCTTTAATACCTGTTTGAGAGGTAGCCCTTCCAAAATCATCAAAAGTTGATGAAGTTGTTTTCGGATTTACATCAAAATCAGTGATGGTAGAAGTTACATTTCCGAACGAATCATAAGCAACAACTGTTATGATTTTATCAACACCAACATTAGAAGTTTGAGTATCTGCACGATTCAATAAATCATATTCAGTGGTGCTTACAATCACATATGTTTCGTTTGGATCACTTCTCATCAATATATTATTATCATTGATGTCATATTCCAATTCAACGGTTCTATTTCGTTGACCAGCACCTTCATCACTAATCTGCTTAGTGACGTTACCATTGATATCAAATTCAGTAGTTGAGACAACACCACGCATATCCGTCACTTTATTTTGCCTTCCAAGTGCATCAAATTCGTAAGTAGTCACATTTCCTTTATGATCGGTAATTGAAGACTGATAGCCATTAAAGTTATATGCAAAGTTCGTTTCAATTGCAAACCCATTTGGATCTTGAATAGTTTTTATAACTCGGTTTAAAGTGTCATATTGAGTTTCAGAAATCAATCCTTCATTATCAATATGAGTCACCAAATTCTTATTATTAAAAGTAGTTATACTGGTAATATCCAACCCACCAAAATCTATAACAGTTTTAAATTGTCTATCCAGACTGTCATAAAAATATTTAGTGACTAGACCTGTATTGTCAGTGGTGGTTTCTAGGAAATTTCTACCATCATAAGTCATAGAAGTTGTTGTTAATATTAAACCATTAACATCTTCAGTAGTTTGGCTAATTAGTTTTTGGCCGTCATAAACATATCGGTCAACTGACAACGTAGGATCATACTGATACTGATCTACAGTAAGATTCTCATCCCCCGCCTGAGGTATATATATCTTTCGCTCAAAGGATTCAATCATACCATTTGCATTGTAAGTTGTTAAACCTGGATTGGTTGTAGCACCCCATGTTACAACTTCGCGACCGAAGCCATCATATTTAAAATAGGTCTCATTTCCTATAGCATCAGTCATTTTAGTAACCAAACCATCTGATTCTAATTCTGGATCAGTAGTCAAATACTCATATAATGTAATTGCTCCATTATATTCAGTTATTTTTACCATATTTCCGAAGGTATCATACTCTTCAACCATGCTAACTTCTTGACCTTCAAACATTTTTGAAGTTGTAATAATACCATCACCGTTGACATTTGTAGAACTTATCTCTTTGCTATAAGAGAGATCAGGACCATTAAGAGTTTCTCGCATCCTTCTGACAATCACTTCACCTTCATTATTGTATTCAAGAATCTCTACATGCTCCAGTTCAGCACCACCTGGATTAGAATCATAAAACTCAATATTGCTTGGAGAGAAGTCTACAAACACTGTCACTATATATGCTTGTGTGTTATTTACAAAAACAGGCGTTTCACTTTGATATAAATCTTGATGTGCCACTTGAGTCTCATCATAGACCAAGACCCCATTCTCATAAGCTCTCAATTGATTTATTGGTTGAAGAAGGACATCTCTAGTCATCGTATAATAACATACGTGAGTTGCTGAAGTTTTAACAAACACCCCATTAACCAAATCATAATATCCATCAAGAAAGTCAACAAGAGAATCTGTCGTTTTCACACGAATTTGAACATTTGTTGTTGCATCAGAATTCTCTGAATTTTTATATATACTTGCATAATTAATCTTAGTAGAAGTCCCATCAGGATTAACCATACCATCTTTAACTTTTTTAATTTCAGGATTTAAACCATATTCATCAGCCGTTTCATCTCGATAATTAAATACTGTTGTCAAGCCTGAGTAATCAGTAATGGTTTGAGAATAATCGGTAGATGATCTACCATTTGTTTGCTCATTTGGTCCACCAAAGTCTTGAGTTGTTCCTGTAAAAAGACCTTGACCATCATAATTATATTTTGTTACTTTAATTACAACATCATTCATATCTTTCAATGTAACTGTATCAAGAGTATTACTTGCCGTATAGGTATAATGATAAGCAACATCTTTGCTTGGAATCTCTTTTTTAGTCATTAATTTGAAATCATTATCATAATAGAATATTACTTCAGGGGATGTTCTGTCAGTAGATGTAATTGTTTTATTRACATCATCATARRCAAATGTCGCTTCTGGYTTYTCWGTAGTYCCATTACCTGTGGTATCRTCATARATAACTTTTGTAATACGACCMGAYGCATCAAATWMTTTTGATAAGWACTGYTTATCACTAGAAACATCTAMWCCCYCWCCKSTWGTACTATKATCAGYWATTCCAAATGGTGCTGGRGCAGWACTTGARRCTGGRGCAGCTTGRTTAGGGTTTACCAATGRTGACACAGGATTKTCCTCTTCACTATCYTCAGAATCACAMKCACACARMGGTTCAGATACAGWTGTTTYAATACCMTCTTCCACTTCTGGTGSATYTATWACCGTAACTGTGAGTACTGGGTTCTGGCTTTCATCGGGCGGTATTTCAAATTCAAAATCACAGCCCTCTTCACATCCATCAGGACCTTCTCTTTCCCAA
>NVWA01000021.1 GCA_002746535.1 Planctomycetota bacterium | reverse complement strand
AGATTGTCCCATGATAGCCATAAAGGATTTGCTTTTAATCTTCAAATCCATTTCATCAATTGCAGTGACAAGGATTTCATTATTGCCATAAGTTTTCGTTATACGATCAAGCTCTATAACATATGGCTCATCATCTATCATAAATAATTTGATCACCTTCTTTAACACCCGTTATCAATTCAGCCATAAAGCCATCATTTTTACCCACGGTAACTTGTGCCTCATTATCCCCTTTTAGCTTTACATACGCTTTTCCATTTTTTATGAATATACAGTTTAATGGGCAAATCAATTTTGATAGTGATTTAGTTTTGAAAAAGATTGTTCCTGTAATTCCATGTCTTAAAGCTTCATTGCTATTTTTAAGTCTTGCCGTAACTTTTATTACCCGAACACCAGCTTCTCCATTTCTTTCTAATGCTAGAGAACCTAGCTGAACATTTTTATCATTACTTAGCGCACTAAATTTACTAACAGTACCTTCAATTACAACACTGGGATCACTATTTAATTGAAAAGTGATTTCATCTCCTAAATTAATTTCTGAAAGTTCAGATTCACTAATAATAAAATTAACAATGTAGTCCATTGAATTTGTGAAGAATAATAAACCGACACCTTTCATAGGATTTTCTCCAATTTCTATCGGTTCATTTGCGCTTGATCCTTTATAAACACCTGGGAAATATACTTTGGAATCAAAAGGAGCTTTTATATAAGAATCCGATTTGTGTTTTTTAAATCTTTTAATTTTATTTGAAATACTTTGAATACCACTCAACTCCTTATTAATTTGATATTCTTGAATAAGTTTTAATCTTTTAATATTATCTTGAGCATCATCAAATTTCATTTTTTCTAGATCTAAAAATTTTTGTAATTGGTTTAGACGAATTTTTGGTGTTCCTTTCATTAATTCTGAATATTTGATTTTTACTCTTAAATAATTAGATTCAGCATTAAGCAATTTTACTTTTAACGTTTGTAAAGATTTTAAAGAAACCAATCCTTTATCATACATTAATTCTTCAGATTTAAATTTACTTTCAATAAAATCTTTTGTTAACTTCTCTTTTAATAATATTAAATTTTGCTCTTCTTTGACTAATTCTATCGGTGAATTTTTGGCAAGATTTAAATTATACATGGCTAGCTT
This sequence comes from Planctomycetota bacterium, assembly GCA_002746535.1. Classification (GTDB taxonomy): domain Bacteria; phylum Planctomycetota. Next base: position 109,094 of record NVWA01000021.1, on the reverse strand, counting down.
ATATCTAAGCTTGCGTTGAGCTAGATCTAAATCGGCTTTTTCTAAACCTGACTTATGTTGTAATTTTAAATCATTTATGACTACGTTTTTGTCATCAATTCCTTCTTCATGAGATTCAATTTCTTTATCCCATAAATCAATTTCATAAGATAAGACGATATCTCCTTTTTTTACAGTCTTTCCATTTTCACATCGAAATACTACTTCCGTATTAAAAGGACTATAGATCCACTGGACAAAAAATGGATTCAAAATACCTTTATATTGTTTTTTTGTTTCGATTTGCCCAAATGTTACAGTATGAGATTTTGATGTTTCAACTGATTTATTTTTAGATAACATCGAGTATACGAATAGGCTTGCTAGAATAGAAATAATTATGAAGGTTTTTGAATATTTCAAATTATTTATTTCGAGAAAAAATTACAGTAGCTGACATGCCTGGTTTTAAAAAATGATCTGTCGATGCAATTTTCAATTCAATTGGAAATATTGCTTTATTGGCCTCTCCTAATGTATTTTTGGTGGTATAGTGAACGTCTGCAAATTCATCCTCTTGTAATGTATGAATTCTAATAACTTCACAGTTGTACTCTTTATTATTTGAAGTTAATACTAATTTAGCTTTTTGCCCCACTTTATATAAATCGATTTTCTCAACAGGTATTTTTATTCTAATCTTCATCTCATCTAGATTTGCTATTGAGCGGACACCCATTCTTTTCCAAATATTTCTTCCAGTTGTTATTTTACTTCCCCAATGAAACCTTTCGAAAAATACAGTTCCATCAAGAGGTGCATACACAATAGCATCTTTAATATCCTGAACAGTTTTTGCTAGTCTCTTCTCCTTAATTTTTAAGTCTCTATCATGATTCTTTTTTAGCTTTAATATATTATTTTTAACCAGACCAACCTGCTTAGCTTTATTATCATAAGATTTTTTTCTAATATCTCGTTTAATTCTGGCTTCTTCGACAGAAATTTTCGTTGGTCCTTGTTTTACTAAAATAAGTTCTTGTTCATATAATTTTGTATTCTCCAACTCTTTATTAATCTTAAATTCTAAATTTTCTAAATCACTTTTAGGTAAATACCCTCCATCAAATAATTTTTCAACTAATGTTAATTCTAATTGAGTATTTTTTAATATATGTCGCGATAACTTCAACGTTTCTTCTGCAATTTTCACATCGGCTTCTAAGGCGCCTTTAGTTAATTCTTGTAATTTTAATTCGGCTATCTCAAAATTAATTTTTTCAGTTGCAAGTATATACTTTCGAGATTTTAATTGATTCTCAACAAAAATAAGTTGTACTTTCTGAGCCGCTTTCAGAAGTTTCAATTCTGCTTCTTCATTAAACTTTTTAGTTTCAAAATTTTCAATATCCATTTTAAATAGCACTTGTCCCTTTTTTATTTTTGAGCCTTCTTCCGTTGAATAAGTTAAGGTCCCATAAATCTTAGAATAAATAATTTCTTTCTTCAGGGGCTCTAATAGTCCTTTAAATTTTACAGTATCTGGATAAAGAGTTTGGCCATAGAAAAGAAATAGTATTAATAGGAACCCCCTCATGGTAATTTTACCTTTACTTTTAAACCTGGTGTCCAAGATTGTTCAAGATCTATAAAGTTTATTTCAACCTCAAATACAGTTATGCCAGATAATCCACCCTTTTTTCTGCCAACTGGTCCCAATTTTTCATTCTTATCCCTAGGGGCATTTCCTATTTTAAAGACCTTACCGATAACTGTTGCTTCAGAATCAATGCCCTTTATTATGGCCTTATCTCCATTTTTATATTTCAAAATAAATTTCTCGTGAACGTCAATAATTATTTTTTTAATGTTGATATTCAAAATATACACTACGGCAAAACCTTGTCCGACTCTAGCACCTACTTTTAGTATTCTTCCATGTTTTTTACCATGTTTTGCAATTCCATCTACGGGGCTAAATATCTCATGATTTTTTAAAGATAATTTTCTTTTTTCGACTTTATCAATTTGATTTATTATCGCCTCTTCTTTATTTTTAATGTTAAATTTTAAGCCTTGCAGATTAAGTTCGCGACCTTTAATCGTACGCTTTAAAATCACATTTTTTATATCTAAATTAATTCTAGCTTTTTCTTCTTCATTTTTGAATAACTTTTTTTTAATAGATAATTTTATTTTTTTTATATTTAGATTAATTTTTGCTATTTTCACGTCAATTTGTGCTTGTTCATAAGATCTTTTTTCTTCCAAATCTTTTTTGAAAAGAGTTTCAGATCGATTAAATTTAGTTTGAGCTTTACTTAAGTCTATTTCAGCATTTGATATACTTGCCTTATATCTTGATAATGGGACACCATAAACACCTAACTTTTTAATTTCCCAATCTACTCTAGCTAAGTCCCTTTCAAGTGTTATTTGACGAACATCGAGATCTAATTTATTTTTTGATTCTATAAAATCTTTTAACAATGTTTCTTTATCATCATTCAATTTGTCGAGGTAATCCTGATCTCTTTCTAAACTTTCAGTAATTCTTTTATTGTCCAATCGGCCAACAACATCACCTTTTTTAACGCGAGTACCATTTTCAATTAACCAGCTTATTGAACCTCGTTCTTGCGTATTAGCAGATAATTTTATTTTTCCTTCGACTTCACCTAAATAGTCTGGGGTATCAGCATAAATAAATGAAAAAATAAAATAGACACATATAGTCAGCTTCAGCCTCATAAAAGTAGTCACCTGATATTTATTAAATTGAAATATTATAATGAGTTCAAAAGAAATAAAAACTATGAATTAAAATCGAAAAGATCCAATATAACGATTAAAAGAGGTTTAATATTAGTATCAAATAATTTATTTGAGCTTAATTTCATAAAGACTAACAATTTCATCTTTTCTAAAACTATTCTCTAGCTCTTGACCTTTATTTTGAGTTTTATTTAATTGATCGATTACTTTAGCTGTTAAATAATATTTATCCGCCATCTCATCGATATAGCTAATTGACTGTAGACCCACCAAAGAAGCAAAATTTGAATAAATCAATAAAAGTTTCCCGTTCTCATTTAAATGTTCTTTTAAGTTTCCAAACAATTCATCGAAGAAATCGTCTGCATAAAAAATTGCTTGATCCAATAAGTTCTCTGTATTCTTTGGTATCCAAGGAGGATTACAAACTATTAAATCATATTTATCTTGATTATAATATTGTTGATGAAAAAGCTGAATTTTACTGTCGAGATTCAACTCTATACTATTTTTTTTGCAGGATAATATAGAGAGTAGATTTTTATCAGTAGCATGTATCTGATGCCCATGCTTACATGATATAAAACTTAAAATTCCAGAGCCAACACCTATTTCTAACATTTTTAAATTTTTAGCATTATCATTTAGATATTTATCTAAAAGAAAGATTGGTTCAGTCCTTACAGGTAAATAAACCCCGTAAAAAGGATTTATCTGGAAACCAAATAAAGAGACCCCTTTTACATATCTTTGATAGGAAGAATTTAAAGCCAAAATTTGTTTTACAGGCATTATTTTAGAAAAACATTCCTCAGTTAACAATGAGATTTCTTTGATAATGCTTAAATTAAGTTGTTGATGTATTTCTAGTACACTTTTCCATTTATCTGATTTAAAGAGAACTCTACTAGTTAGGATGGATTTTTTTTGTTTCCATTCCATTTCCTTTTTATAAAAATACTTTGCATTTCTTGACTCCGTGGGTTTCGACCTACTCAAACTTTTTTTTAATTTGGCTAATACATTTAAAGCAAATTTGAAATCATCTTCAACTAATATATAAAACCCTGAACGAATCAGCTCTTCGATACGTTTTAATGATATGCTTCTATCACAAAGTTTAACTGAACAATTTGTATTGAAAGGAACATTCTTTTCAAGAACGATAATTCCTAATTCTGTTTCAATATTTTTCCAAATATACTCGTAGTCTGAAGGATTCATTTTAAAGAATTTTTTTCATACATTAAAAATGGTTTTGGGAAATCAATAATGATAGAATTATAAACAAAAAACTGAAATATAATAAAACTGATCTAATTAAGTACAAATATTAATATTCAATCAAATGATTCTATTTTAATGGGAAGGTGCAGAGGTAATATTTGGCGAATATTATCCTGTTTTAGATATTTATACTTATTAATAATAATAACTTAGATCTTGCTCAAAGACTCAGATTGTTTAAAATCCCGAACCTAATTTAAAAGGATAATAAATTGATTGCAATCATTGATTACGCCATGGGCAATTTGCATAGCGTTAATAAAGCCATTGAGAAATGTGGCGGAGATACGCTTATTACTTCTTCCAAAGAAGAAATCTTAAAAGCAGATAAGGTTGTATTACCAGGAGTAGGAGCAATTGGAAAAGCTAAAGAAGCTTTGATAGATTATGGTATATGGGAAATTTTGCCACAGATCGTCGAAAGTGGCAAACCATTTTTAGGAATATGCTTGGGTATGCAAATGCTTTTTGATTATAGTGAAGAAGGTGAACAATCAATTGAGGGTCTTGGGATAATACCAGGCGCCATTAAAATGTTTCCAAAAATGAAAAATTTTAAAGTACCTCATATGGGATGGAACCAAATACAATTAAATCAAGCTGATCATCCATATCTAAAAAATATATCTAATAATGATTATGCTTATTTTGTGCATAGTTTTTATGCTGAACCAAAAAATGAGAGCGATATTGCTGTATCTTGCAATTACGGTTTTACTTTTACTGCTGCCGTAGCACGTGATAATATTTTCGCATCCCAGTTTCACCCTGAAAAAAGCCAAGCCATCGGATTAACAATACTAAAGAATTTTGTAGAGGCATAATATGTCAGAAGATTTAAATAAAAGTAATATTTTATCTAGTGTATATCAAGTCATACAAAAAAGGTTGGAAGAAAAACCTGAAAATTCATATGTAGTAAGCCTTGCCGAAAAAGGCTTGGAAAAAATATTATCTAAAATTTCAGAAGAATCAGCAGAAGTTATTATGGCTGGAATAGAATCTAAAGATGATAGTGAAAAATCTTTGGATCATTTAAATTATGAAATATGTGATCTATTTTTTCACACACTAGTATTAGCAGCATATAAGAATATTTCATTTGAATCAATTGAAAAGGAAATGGCCAGACGTTTTGGCACATCAGGTCTAAAAGAAAAAAAATCGAGAAAAAGCAATTAAAGAAAGAGTTTTTATGAGTATAAATCACAAAGATCGTATTAAAATTGGTATCCCTAGTAAGGGCAGATTATCTGATCCTGTAATTCAGCTATTAAAAAGGTCTGGCTTAAAGTTTAGAAGATCTCATCGTGCACTTTATGCTCATTGTAAAAAAAATCCTATTACTTTAGTTTTTGTTAGAGCCGATGATATTCCATTATTAGTAAGTGAAGGCGCCATTGATATGGGGATTACCGGATCTGACCTTGTTCAAGAAAATAATGCACATGTTGACCAATTATTAGATGTTGGATTTGGAGACTGTCGCTTATGCGTTGCGGCCCCAAAAAATAAAATTAAGAATCTAAAACAATTGGATGGGAAAAAAATTGTTACCTCTTTTCCAACAATCACAAAAAAGTTTTTTAAAAAACAAGGTATTAAAGTTACCACTTTTGAAGTGAGCGGATCAGTTGAAGTAATGATTGCATTAGGCTTAGCTGATGCCATCGTCGATCTGGTTGAATCTGGAGATACATTACGTGATAACGATTTGGTAGTTGTAAAAGATATTGGCAATTATGAGACGGTGTTAATATCAAACCCACAAATTTCTAAATCAAAAACGGCATTATGGCTTAAAAAAAGAATTGAAGGCGTCGTTATCGCGGATCAATATTGCTTATTAGAATATAATATTCAGCAAAAAAACTTGAAAAAAGCTGAAAGCATTACTCCTGGTTTTGAATCACCTACAGTTTCTCCATTGGAAGATAGTAATTGGTTCGCCATAAAAGTAATGGTAAACATGACAGAAATTCATGAAGTCATGGACAAATTAGAAAAAATTGGCGCTACAGCTATCATGCAAATGACGATTAACAATTGCCGATTATAAGAATTTGAGGTGATTACTTGTTATTGATCAAGCTTAAAGGTTATGATAATATTTTCCCAACACACCTTTTTTTTTAATGTTCTAGAAAATGAAATAATGAAAAGAAAAAATCTTTTCATAAATTGAGGTGTGCCGTCATTGATCTTTATGATAGCTATTTACAGAACTATTTATTGGCGAGAATCTTTTATGCTACATGAGCCTTGAGCCTTGAGCTGATTACACTTTACATACATGGTATGGACATGACTACTTAATTGAAAGCCATGTTTGCTACAAAGTTTATCTTGGAGCATTTCAATTTCATCGTCATGTGTTTCAATTACATGGTTGCAATCTAAACAAATTAAATGATCGTGATGTTCATGTCCAAAAACATGTTCGTAAACTACTTCGTTATTATTTAATCTGATTTTCTTAACAAGATCAACTTCCATTAGCAGTTTAATGGTAGAGTAAACGGTTGCCCTTGCAATTTTTATATTACTATTTCTTAAAACAGTAATTAACTCTTCTATTTCAAAATGGTGATGAATATCAAACACTCTATCAACAATTTCTTTTCGTTGACTTGTATACTTCAGGCCAGTTTTTACTAAAAAATTTTTAAAAACTAAATGGTGATCATGTTCCATTTTAATAATTCTTAAAACAAGTATTTCGAAATAATTTATGTGCCAAATTATACAATTTCCCAAAATAAATCCATAGGATATTGAAATCTTAAATTAAAGATAAATTAATTAAATTGAAAAGATATTCAATAAGGTTCGTTATTTAGAGTGAATTAAGAGAAACTTGAAAATACAATTCAACTATCATTGGCCATGGCATCGGCATCTAAAGAACCAAAAGATACCAATTTTGAAAGATCTTCATTTAATTTATTCATATCATCTGTACTTAATTGCGGGTCGTCTACCCTAAGCAAGCCTTCACCATATTTTTTGTATTTGTAACTTAATACCATAGTTTCCAGACCATTATCTGAAATCTCTAAATTATCAAATGATAAGACCCTTTTTCTCATTAATATTAACGATAGCAAATAGGCATAAGCCTGATTGCGAAGTGAGTCTGATTCATTTAATCTCTCAAAAAGATTTAAAAGAATATCATCATCTATAACTGGAGCCTTTTTATTTTGATCTATTAATTTTATTGTTTTCCAAAATGATATATATAATTTCGAATCTTTTCCAGCCCAACATTCAGTACAAAAATCTTCTCGAACTAAACCTAATTCACCTTCATTCTCAATTATACTCGAGTAGACAACTTGATCGTTATCAAAAATTTTCTTGCAAGTATGACATGATTCATGGCTTTTGGAAATTTGCCAATCTTGGTTTTGTAATGACATATTATCCTACTTCAAAAAAACGATTGTCAGTACCACCAGTACCGATTTTTATTTTTACTGGTACAAGACATTTTGGGCAACGCCCACTATAATGTGTCTTTTCTTTGTTGATATAAACTCTCTGATATACTTGACAACAATTGAATTTCACCCCCAAGTATTTCTTGTTTTGGTTAATATCCATCACATTCCTGAAGGTAAACAATTAGTATAATTATACTAAATCAAAATTTTACTTTTTCTTTTGACGTCTTTTTTGTCTTCTGATTCTAGAACCAGTTTTCCTTCTTCTTCGAGAACTATTGTGTTTTCTCTTATGACTCATGAAAATTCCTTTTAATTGTTCAAAATCTAAATGACATTTTGGGCGGTAGTATAATTAGTTATCATGAATTTCAATCAATCTATTCTATCTATGATTCAGAACAATTAATAACTGGTTGAAAATTAATGTAGCCAACTGATAGTTTTCTTATAGATAATTATAATCGGTTATGAACATAAATAATAAAAACAAAAATTATATCAAACCATTTCATGCGGTAGGAAGTATAGGAGAATTAAACTCTTGAATATCGTTTGTTCAAGCCTAAACTCCGAATCTTTTTTAGTGAAATCACACCACAAGAAATATTTTAAATAAGCAAATCATTAAGGTAATTTATATGGCAAAAACTAGGCGAAGAAGAGCTAGAAGTAAAGAGGAAGCTGGGGATGTAGAAACGAAAAGTACGTCTAGCAAAAGTAACAAAACAAGTAATAAGGAAAAAATATCCAGCAAAGGTAATAAAACAAGTAATAAGGACAAAATATCCAGCAAAAGTAATTCAAGGAAAAGTGCCACATCAGGTAAGTTGGAAAAAAGACCAAACCAAAAAAGTTCTAGAAGAGAAGAAGAGATTCCATCAAAACAATCTGGTAGAAAAAGTCAAAAAATTAGCTCATCTTCCCAAAAGGGCAAAAGTCGAAAAAGTAAAAAATCAAACCCTCGACAAAGATTAACTGCTGAAGATCGTGATCAACTTGAAATTGAAAAAGATAGGAAAACAACAAAAACGGTCATCATTATTGCTTCCATAATTATTGTCGGACTTGTTTCATTAATTACTGCAAATATTTTATTTTTAAATGCTGCTTATGACAAAGTATTAAAAATTAATATAGGTGATGATAAACTTTTTAAAGACTACATGGCGCACCCTTCAATTCGAGAATTATCCGGTTACGGATCATCAGGTGTAAGTAAAATAATATTTGGGATAGAAGATCAAATTTTAAACAATGGGTCTGAAAGCTTAAAAAAGAATTTAATTGTTTCTTTAGCTGCAACATTTAAAAAAGACAGAAGCTTGTCTGACAGCAATATTGCCATTGAAAAGCTTAAAAAGTTTATTGATATTGGTGAAGGAGACACCAAATCATTTGCCATAAGTGCGTTAGCATATATTCCAAGTGGCATCACCGAATTAGGTAATATTGTTAAATCGGATAAAGTTGATACGAATACCAGTTGGCTTGCATTTAATTCTTTGCTTGAATCAAAAGATGAAATTCCTGGCGATGTTTTGGTCATGGCCCTCAAAAAACAAGATGAAGAATTTGTTTCAAAAGTATTACCAGTAATAAGTAAAAATCTGAGTGAATTTAGTAAAGAGCCGGATGCTTTAAGAGCACTCTTTAAAACAATCAAAGAAAATAATGCCGATAATGCAAATATTGCTACCGGTCTTTTAAGTACATGTATCAAAACACCAAAACATTACCAAACGGTAATGAATAATTGCCAATCGGGTAACAAGCGCGTTAAAAAAGCCGCTTTAGATGCATTACTTGATGTATCGGCGATTAATGGCGGTATCTATTGGTCAAAGTTGGCAGAAAACTCTGAACTTGAAGATGTTTTATTAAAAGTAATCCCTAAACTTGGTGATGAAGATTGTCAAGAATACTTTTCTAACATATTGCCCAAATTACAATCTAAAGATATTAAAGTTATCGAAGCAACTCTTTTAGCATTAGGAAAAATGGAAAACTCTCCAAGCAAAGGATTGAAAGAAATTATTCCATTTTTAACACATGACAATCTTGTTCTAAAAAAAGCTGCTATATTATCAGTTGCTGGGTTTAGATATCTTTCGCCGTTTCAATATGCAAAAACGCCTAAATCTATTCCAATATTTAGGTTAATGAAAAATGTTGGTTCAAATAATAAAGAAATTAAAGATGCAACAATAGCTTCTCTTAAAAAAATAACCAAAAAATCTTTCGGCTCCACTGATGGTTGGCAAGGATGGTGGATTAAAGAAAAATCTGCTTTAGATTTGGTTGTTGCCATGGAGTCCAAATATAATGTAGTAAGAGAATTAATTAAGCCAAAAAACAAATGGAAAGAAGCAAAAGTTGAAGTTGAACTACTTATGAAGATATATGATACCTTATCTAGCGAATACATTCATAGATGGAAAGGCTTTTCTAAATATTTAGATGACCGTGGTGTAGAATTCTTTAAGGCAAAAGGCCTGATCAATAAATTCAAACGAGTTATCGATTAATCAAAATAAATTAATTTATAAATCCATAGACTCATTTATCACTGTTAAAAAAGTAGGGCCAAATTGCTTCAGTTTTCTTTGCCCCATTCCATAGACATCACTCATTTCAGATAATGTCGACGGTTGCTTAATGACCATGTCTTTTAATGATTTGTCATGAAGTATCATATACGGAGCAATCTTTTTTTTAAGTGCTAGCCGCATTCTAGTTTTCTTTAATGTGTCAAACAATATTAATTGATGACTTGAAAAATTTAGTCCAAAAAACTTACTGTTAGCTTTAGCTTTCTTTTGTGATTTCTGAGGAACAGGATCTTTTCGAAATCGGATGGCTTTATTCTCTTTTAATATTTTAATACTTAATTCAGTGAATTTTAAAGATCCATAATTTTCTATATCAACTTTCAAAACACCTGCAGTAACCATTTGGCGAATCACGGAAAGCCATTCTAAAGATTGTAATTCTTTGCCTACACCAAATAAATTTAATTGTTCATGACCATGTTTATTAACTTTTTCAGTTTTTTCACCACGAAGCACATCAATAATATGTCCCGATCCAAATATTTGATCCGTTCGATAGACACAAGATAATACTTTTTTTGCTAATTCAGTTCCTTCAACTGTTTCTATCGGTACAAGGCACGTATCACAATTTTGACAATCACCTTCATGATGCTCATCAAAATATTCAAGTATCACTTTTCTACGGCATTCAACTGTTTCACAAAAACCAACAATAGCATTTAATTTATTTCTTAACACACGTTTGAATGATTCATCCGCTTCAGAGCTATCGACCATACTTCTTAAAATGACAATGTCACCTAAACTGTAAGCCATCCAGGCATTACTTGGTAAGCCATCTCTACCTGCCCTTCCCGTTTCTTGGTAATATGATTCCATATTTTTAGGCATGTCTAAATGAGCTACAAATCTAACATCTGGCTTGTCGATTCCCATACCAAAGGCAATCGTGGCAACCATAACTACGCCATCTTCTCTTAAAAATCGTTGTTGATGATCATCTCTAACTTCTCTGTTCAATCTAGCATGATATGGAAGAGCATTAATACCCTTACTACATAACCATTCTGCTGTCGACTCTACTTTTTTACGACTTATGCAATAAATAATTCCTGATTCACCATCATGTTCATTTTTAATAAATTTGAGAACCTGATCTTTAGGACTTTTTTTTAATAATACACGATAATGAATATTACTTCTATCGAAACTACTAATGTAAACCTTAGCATCATTCAGACTCAGCCGTTCCACCATATCTTTTCTTGTTATTGAATCTGCAGTAGCTGTTAAAGCGATTAAAGGAATGTTTGGATAGTTTTCTTTAATAGTATTCAGTTCCAAATAATCAGGACGAAAATCATGACCCCATTGACTAACACAATGCGCTTCATCAATGGCAAACATTGAAACTTTAATGCCTTGTATCAACTCCTGAAAGTGTTCTGTATTAAATCTTTCAGGAGAAACATATAAAAGATCTAATTCCTTTTCTTTTAAAAGTTTTATGACGATACGACTTTGAGCAGCTGTCAAATTTGAATTCAAATACGCAGAATTAACTCCTAATTGCAATAACGCATCAACTTGATCTTTCATCAATGCAATTAACGGAGAAATAACTATAGCTGTCCCATCTAATAATATACCTGGAATCTGATAACAAAGAGATTTACCTCCCCCAGTCGGCATTAGTACTAAAGCATCTTTAGAATTCAGGAGCGATGAAATTATTTCTTCTTGATGCCCACGAAAAGAATCATAACCAAAGGTTTCTTTTAAGATAATTTTTGCTTTTTCTATCATGGCTTTCAGTAAATACAAATTTTGAGGATTGTACGGCATATCCCTAAAATATATATAATCAATTCATAATATTTTTTTCATTTTTTGATTTAAAAAATTCATCAAACTTGAGTTGATTAAGAAATTCTTTTAAAAGACACTAGAGCTTGATCCTTAAATAAGACTTGACTAATTATTTGAATATTAATAATCTAATATCTATAATATCCACCAGATATTTTCATAAATTCTTACCATCATTGTAGACAAATATTTAATAATAAAATTTAATGAAAAATAAATCCCACCCTATATTTACATTATTATCAGATTCATTATTAGGTCAGAAAAAGAACATCGTCATTTTAATAATCACCATATTCTTATTTAATTTTATTGAATTATTAATTCCAAAATTATTTCAAATGTTAATTGATTTATTAAAAAATAAAGAAACCACATTCATGCAATGGATAATCACAATTAAAGAAATAAATCTCGAGAACTTAATCTTCATACCAATCATTCTCTTTATATTAGCATTGTTTAAATGGATGACTTCCTTTATAAGGATATATTATCAATCAATCATTAGCCAGAAAGCAATCTATCGATTGAGAGAAAAGATTTTTGCAAAAGTACACCAATTAAATTTTAAGTATCACGACAACTTCCATAGCGGCAATCTAATCTCGAACATGGTTGAAGATATCAGGTATCTAAATCAATTTTTAGATGTGGGAATGTTCACGTTAATAGAATCAACTATTTATATTTCAATGTCCTATATATTTCTAATAATTATTTCTTGGCCAGTTGGATTGTTAACCATTGCCATACATTTAACTTCATCTTTATTCTCTTATTTAGTATTAAAAAAAAGTTATCCACGATTAATCAAAACAAAAGAGTTCTTTTCAAATATGGTTGAAGATTTTACAGAAAATATGGAAGGGAATTTGATTACAAATTCTTTGGGAATAAAGGACTTTAAAATTGATCATAATCAACAAAAAGTAAAAGAACTACATGATAGTACTCAATCTGAAATATTATACATATCGCTATTTCATCAAATTAATATTTGGAGCTGTTACTTAAACATCTTTATAGGAGTATCATTATCTGTTTATTTATATCAAATAAGTTTGATCTACACTGTTGGATCAATATTTTTAATTTTTTATTTATTAAACGCTATCATCCCACGAGTACGCGTTCTTTCTCGAGCTGCAGATCTTCTTGTTCGAACAATGGTAACTGCCAACAGGATTGAGTTTATTTTTAATTCAAAATCCATTATCAACGATAATGGGTCAAAATTGTTAAAAGATCAACATAACATAAAATTTGATAATGTTTCTTTCGAGTATTTGAATGGCAAAAAAGTAATTAATTCTATTAATATTACATTACCTCAAAATAAATTAATTGGCTTAGTTGGCTTCACAGGTTCGGGCAAAACAACCTTATTACATTTAATAGCAAGGTTCTATGAACCTACAGAAGGCACAATCACAATCAATGACCATAATATAGATGATTTTACCATAACCAGTATTCGAAATAAGATGGCTTTGGTGTTTCAGGAAACTTTTTTATTTTCAACTACCATTTTTGAAAATATCTCTTTTGGAAAACCAACCGCATCCGTCCTTGAAATTGAGAATGCTGCTAAATTAGCATGCATACATGAATTTATAATAAGTTTGCCGAAAGGATATCAAACAAAAGTAGGAGAAAAAGGAGTATCCTTGTCAGGAGGACAGAAGCAAAGATTGGGGATTGCTAGAGCTCTTATATTACAGCCACAAATATTATTAATGGATGATTGCACTTCAGCCTTAGATGCAGAAACAGAAATAAATATAATTAGAAACATTTCCATCAATAGAAAAAACACAACGACTGTATTCACCTCTCAAAGATTAAATAGTTTAGTACATTGCGAATACTTGTATGTAATGAAAAGTGGAGAAATTATAGAAGAGGGAAGTTTTGAATCCTTGACACAAAAGGACACATACTTTAATAAAATATTTTCACCAAAAAAAGAAGAGAATAATGAGTAAAGAAACACTATCTGAACTAGATGATGTAGCTAAAACGCGACCAATATCATCTAAATTATTACTCAAAATTTTTAAGAGTATGGGAATATATGCTTTTATAATAATATTTTCAAATATATTTCTTTTCATCTGTTTATACACAGATATAGAAATTATTTCAGAAATTAAATTATTGATTGATAATAAAAATATCAAAACAGATTCCCTCATCAGTCTAGTAGGAATGCTTGGTATATTAATTCTGGTAAATCGAGTTTCTGGTGCTACTCAATTTATATCAACGATATTATCTTCAAATAAAGCCATGCAGAGTTTAAGAAATCAATTTTTTCAAAGTTTAATGCTACTGTCTAAGAGATTTTACGATAAACACAAATCTGGTTGGCTTGTTGCTAGAGCAACTGGTGACATGGGATCCATTTTTGATTTTATGACATTCGCCCTAATGATGATAATGATAAGTCTTGGAATTATAGGCATAAGTCTTTTTAAATTATTTCAAATCAATCCAACATTGCTTATTCCATGTCTGTTTCTTATTCCATTTTTATTTCTAGCCACAATTTTATTCAAAAAAAGGATGACTTCGAATCAGCGAGATCTTCGAGATGCAAATAGTCGAATGATTGCCTATTTATCTGAAAGTATAAAGGGCGTAAAAGTGTCTCAAGCTTTTGACAGAGTAACTAAAAATAAAGAAAATTTTGAAGAGCATAACAAGAAGAATTTCATCCTAGGACTAGAAACTTCTAAATTAAATGGATTGTATATGCCCTCCATGGAATTTATAGGAACACTAGGCTTAATTTTCGCAATTATTTTTGGAATTTATTTAATACAATCAAACCAAACCACTAAACCACTTTCTCCAGGTGATCTTGCAGCATACTTACTACTAATAAGTTTAATGCTGTTCCCTATTCGTTTATTAGTTGAATTTTACAGCATGAGTATTTCCGCCATGGCATCAGCGGAAAGAATTTATGAAATTATTGATATGAAATCAGAAATCATTGATACAGACAATACTGATACTGAATTTTCTAAAAATTGGTCAATTGAATTAAAAAACGTCGACTTTCAATATGATGAATCAGAACCAATGGTATTAAAAAACCTAAATTTAATTATCAAAGAACATGAATCTATTGCCTTAGTGGGTCATACAGGTGCAGGTAAGACTACAATAGCATCATTAATTTCGCGATTCTATGATGTTAAAAAAGGAGATATTTTTATCAACAACATCAACATCAAGGATATCAATTTAAAAACTTTACATGAGAAAATGGCAATTGTTTTACAAGAAGGATATTTATTTAGTGGTACCGTTTTCGAAAATTTAAGAACCCGTAATCCAACTCTCTCAAATGAGGAAGTTATTCAATTTTCAAAACAAATGGGGACTCATGAAATTTTCAATGCCCTCCCTTTTGGCTATGATACAGTAGTTGGGGAAAGTGGTCATGCTATATCGCATGGTCAAAGACAGTTAATATCTTTGGTTAGATCATTAATTACTAAGCCAGAAATTATGATCTTAGACGAAGCAACATCCAGCATTGATGTCTTGACGGAATCCATTCTAACAAACGCCATAAATAATATCTCAAAAAACACTACAAGTATTTTTATTGCTCATAGACTTTCAACCATTAAAAATGTGGACCGAATATTAGTCATTGGTAATGGAGGAATCATGGAAGAAGGTAACTACGATACTTTGATGAAAAATAAAAGTCATTTTTATAAACTAATAAATTTATATGATGAAGGAAAGATATAAAATATGGACATTTATGAAAACTTAAAGAACTTAAAAATAAATCTACCGACTCCTGTTTCATCAGTAGCCAATTATCTTCCCTATACAATTCATCAAAATACAATTTATATCTCAGGACAATTACCAATTAAAAATGGAGATGTCTTACACCAAGGACAAGTTGGTCAAAATATATCCATTGATGAAGCTATTGAAGCAGCACAAATATGTTGTATAAACATTATAGCTCAATTAAATGAAGCTACAGATAAGGATTTGAATAAGGTTAAGAGATGTTTAAAATTAGGGATTTTTGTGGCTTGTACATCTGATTTCACAGATCAGCCTAAAGTTGGCAATGGAGCTTCTGATTTAATCGTAAATATTTTTGGTGATATAGGAAAACATTCTCGTTTTTCCGTCGGATGCACATCACTACCTTTAAATGCATGTGTAGAAATTGATGCTATATTTGCTATATAGAAAGGGTTGCTACCTAAGAACTTGGGAACGCATGGGACTGCGAATTCATCAGGTAGCAGGGATTTTTAATCGATAATTAAAGAAGAAATTCGATATTGATCGAATTCAATTATATCGATGATCGATACGGATGATTTATTTGAATTTTCATCCAATGACTTTTTAATACTATTTAATAATTTAAACGCTTCTTCTGTTTTATTAATAGGATCGTTTCTAATGCTTGAAAAATATTTAGTAGCTTCATTAATATTATCATAAATGTTTATTTCAGATTTTACTTCTGCTTCTTTTAAAAAATTTCTCTTTTCCTTTTTCTTATAAGCTAAATTTTTTAAATTAGTTAAATAATCATTTGTGCTTTGAATTAACATTTGAAATACCCCACTATATTTTATTGCGCTTAGATAAAAGCAATAAAGATACCAATCCCAGTGATATTCCTACAGTTCTGTAAATAATGTAAGTGACTGATATATAGGCATTTATGAGATCAAGAAATAAGGCTGCAAACTCATTGTATAAAAAGTAGCGGGTTTACAGCCTGTACTCGGCAATTATCGCCGTAATTTTAAATAATATAACTTGCCTTCTGTATGGGTATATCCGGCATACTGTTTAGCTCTATCGCCAACACCAAAATAAATGTCTGCTCTGCCAGCACCCGTAATAGCACTACCTGTATCTTGATTAATTGCAAAAAATGTAGCTCTATCGTATGCCACACGATTACCATCTATGATCGGTAAATTACAATCTACAAATGCAATTCCACATGGTGGAAATAAATATTCCGTATTCTGAAATTTATGTGTAGCTAAAGATCTTTTAGGAGTTACTTCTATACCTAATGATCCATAAGGGCCACCCTGGATTTCTTTAAAAAATATATACCGATCATTCATAGTGATATATTTTTTTTCAAGTGTTGGGTTATTTTTAAAAAAATCTTCCAAAGCTTTTAAGCTAATATCTTTCTTTTTGATATAGCCATCATTAATAATTTTTTTTATTATTGAGGTGTATGGTCTACCATTATCACCATGATAACCAATATTGATTTTTTTACCCGAAGGTAATTTAATTACCGCAGTACCTTGGACATGAATAATATGCGCCATTAAATAGCTATCCACCCAAATAAACTCTAAACCTTTGCCTGATAATTCTCTATCAATGTCAATTTGCTTTTTAGTTAAATATGGAGATCCTCTTTTTAAATCCTTTGGTCGTGCATATAAAGGATATTTGAATCTATTAGTGCGTTTGTAACTGCCATCTATCATTGGTTGATAATAGCCGGTAAATAAGACTTTTCGATTTCCTTTTCCACCTTGCGAAATGTAAATATCAAAATTGGCTTTTATTCTTTTATCAAATTCTTGTTTCGTATTACTAGAAACTAAAATCTGCTTGAAAGCTTTCAGTGAATCAATTATTTCTGCTTGGGTAAATTGACCACTTAATTGCCGGAATGTTACTGAGTGAGAAGAAGAATAAATAATAGACTTATTAATTGAATCCAAGAGGCTCTTTTTATCAAATGAGTCATAAAACTTTGGCATTAATTTTGGATCGGTTATAAGTAAAAGCGGTTTGTTTGGATCAAGTACCTCTTTTTTCTTTCCACAACCATTCAGTCCAATAATTAAAATTAATAACAACATAAAATACTTTTGCATAGCTAGTCATTCTCCGTAAAAAAAGGCTCAAATATATATTCAATATCAGATTCATTACCAATCTCTTTAATTTTTTTATGATAGACTTCAAATAAATTTTGATGGTCTGTACTATTTGGTGCTTCACTGAAAAATGTGCGACAACCTAATGGTCTAATTCGATGAATTGTGCAAATATCATTTTCCTGAAAAACACAATTCCCTTCAGGTAATAGATATGGTGTAATACCGGTTTCTTCTTTAATTAAATCCAGTTCAACTTTTTGCACGTATAATTTTAATCCATTTTTTTTAAAATTACAACATTTGCCACAGCCGTAGCACCTGGCAGATAATGAATTAATTTCTTTATCCAATTTAGAATACAAACTATTTAATTGTTCTCTAATTTTTTCAGATTTACTCATTATTGCTCTCATAAAAAGTAGCTAGTATTCTAACCCTTACTATAGTATTCGACAATACAAAATATTTTTTATCACAACATAATCTACGATTAATATTTTATCATCAATGAACTATGTATTTGATTTTATATTCATGACCGAATGATACAAATCAATATGCGAATTTATCATATTCTCCATAGAGAAGTTCTCTTCAATAAAGGACTTCCCTTGTCTCGCCCATTCCAATACTTTTTCTTGATGTTCCTGTAAATATTTCATTTTTAAAGTAAGAGCCTCGATATCTTGTTTATCAATAAGAATCCCTGTTTTTTCATGCTGAATGATTTCTGGTAATGAATCAACGTTCGTTGCTACAACGGGCACTTCATACATTAATGCCTCTGCGGCTACCAATCCAAAGCCTTCAAATAATGATGGCATAATAAAACCATCCATTACTTGATAATATAAATGAACATCTTTTGAATATCCAACCAACTTTACATTTTCACCAATACTATTTTTTTTAATTAAGGCCTCTAGATTTTGCCGTTCAACACCTTCACCGACAATGAATAAATAACTGTCTGGAATTTCTTTTAATATTTCAGCAAATGCATCAATTAGATAACAAAAACCTTTCTGAAGATTTAACCTACCCACAGCACCATAAATAAATTTATTTTTTGGCATTTCTAATTTTGATTTTAAATTATCGATATTTTCAGATTTTGCAGAAATTGAATTAATTCCATTATAAATAACAACTAACTTCTTTTTCATAAAAGATGTTTTATGCTCAGTAAATACTTTCACAGCCTTTGAGACGCAAATTTCTTTTTTACATAAAAATGCCGTCAATGAATCAAACCAAAAATGCCAAGGGCGAAATCTTCTTTCTACAAGATGAACCGTACTTACTAATTTAGATTTAGAAAAAAAAACGGCAAGCCTACCAATAACATTTGCATGAAACTGATGCGCATGGAGTAAATCAAATTTCTCTTTTCTTACCCAAAATACAAATTTAAAAATATTAATTATAAATTTCAGCGGATTTCTATAATTCAAATCGACCCAATAAACGGGTATTTGTTTACTCTCTAGCCAATTGCCGATTTCACCTCGAACATCCTTAACGCACGCGACAGTTACTTCATGCTCTTTATATTTTAAATTTGTCGATAAATCATATACAATTTTTTCGGCACCTGAGTGCACAAGTTCTGTAGAAATTTGAAGGATTTTCATTGGAAATGCTAATCCTCTTTTCCTATCAGCTTTCGATTGACCTCAATAAGTGAGTCATGAGAAATAGTGCCATTGAAATAAGCTTTTCCAATTGTTATGTCGACACCCATAACATGAAGAGTCTCCACTATTTCTAGATTATTGCCACCACCTGCATATGTAACTGGAATGGAACAATTATCTCGAAGAATTTTTACTAATTCTAAATCGATTCCCCCTTCCATACCTTCTACTTCAATAGAATGAACTAGAAATTCGTTACAATAATCTTCTAATTTTGATAAAAAATTATTTTCATCAATACGAATATTTGTACACGTCTTCCATTGATTAACGTAAATATTTCGGTCATTTTTCACATCAGGAGCCAAAACGATTCTTTCTTTTCCTATTTTATCTTTTAATTCTTTGAGTCGATCCCAACGTATTTCTCCCTGCTTATCAAAAACAAAAGAAGAAAAAATTACATGAGTGGCTCCAGCATCTAAAAATTTAAACGCATTATCAATATTTACTCCACCACCAAATTGAAGATTATTATATTTCAATGCTGGCAGAATGACTGATTCGCTTTTACCACCTTCAAGATCTATCATATGCCCACCAGTTAATGAGTCATTAAAATAGACTTCAGCAATTTCTAAAGGAGCCCTTTTATCTGTTAATGCCAATCGCTCACCTTGCTCCAGTTGAACAACTTTATTTCCTTTAACGTCGATACAGGGTCTGAACATTTATACTTTTCCTAAATTTTAATTATTTCTATTCTTCAACAACTTCTTCTACGGCAATGATTCGATCTCGAATTCTAGCAGCATCTTCAAATCGTAGTTCTTGAGCAGCAGCTTTCATATCAGCTTTAAGATTTGTTATAAGGTTTTTCACATCACCGTAAGCTACTTTTTTCTCAGAAATTTGATTTGCTAACTTCTCATTGGTTGTACCTAGTATTTCTAGAATACTTCCTTTTATTTCACTCATAATAGTTTGAGGTGTAATATTATTCTTCTTATTAAATAATATTTGCTCATTTCTTCTCTTTTCAGAAATATCCATAGCTGACTTCATGCTTTTGGTGATTTTATCAGCATATAATATGACTCGGCCTTTTACATTTCTAGCGGCTCTTCCGATAGTTTGAAGCAATGAAGTCTCGGATCTTAAAAAACCTTCTTTATCAGCATCCATAATAGCAACAGTAGTACATTCAGGTAAATCTAGTCCTTCTCTTAGTAGATTTACACCTACAATTACATATATTTCACCTTTACGTAATTTTTGGAGAATTTCGACTCTTTGAAGTGTTTTAATTTCGCTGTGCAAATAGGCACTTTTAATGCCTTCATCTTCGAGAAAACTTGAAATGTCTTCAGCCATTTTTTTTGTCAAAGCCGTAACCAGAATACGTTCTTCATTAGCTGTTAATGCGTGTAATTCCTTTAATAAATCTTTGACCTGGTTTCCTGCAGGTCTCACTATAATTTTTGGATCCAATAATCCCGTAGGCCTAATTATTTGTTGAACGATATTTTTTTTTGATATTTCCAATTCATAAGCTGCTGGAGTAGCACTAATATAGAGAACTTGATTACATACTTCCACAAATTCATCAAATTTCATGGGCCTATTATCAAGGGCTGATGGCAACCTGAATCCATGATCAACCAATGTTTGTTTTCTTGATCGGTCTCCAGAGTACATTCCATTGACTTGGGGGATGGTCACATGACTTTCATCAACAACAACTAAAAAATCTTCCGGGAAAAAATCAAAAAGACAAAAAGGTCTTTCACCTGGTTTTCTTCTAGTAAAATGGCGCGAATAATTTTCTATTCCAGGACAAAAACCTACTTCTTTTAAAACTTCCATATCATATTTAGTTCTTGATTCGAGGCGTTGAGCCTCCAATATTTTGCCACTATTATTTAGTTCAATTAATCGAGATTCAAGTTCTTCTTTAATGGATTTAATCGCATTATCAATGGACTCTTCTGGCACAATATATTGTTTGGCTGGATAAATGCATACTTCATCCAAATCATCAAGAGTTTCATTGGTTAGCACATCAAACATAGTAATAGATTCGATATCATCCCCAAAGAATTCTACTCTAATACCGTGCTGACTGTAAGCGGGAACAACATCAACGATATCACCTCTTGCTCGAAATTTACAACGTTCTAACTTAATATCATTTCGCTCATATTGTAATGAAACTAATTTTCTTAAATAATCATCACGATCCAACTCTTCGTCTTTTTTAATATGACATACCATTGATAACATTTCTTCCGGAGATCCTAATCCGTAAATACAGGATACCGAAGAAACAATGATCACATCTTTTCTCGTCAGAAGACTTGTAGTGGCAGCCAATCGAAGTCGATCTAACTCATCATTTACAGAAGAGTCTTTTGCTATATATACATCTTTACCAGGTAAATAAGCTTCTGGCTGATAATAATCATAATAAGAAACAAAATATTCTACGGCATTGTTTGGGAAAAAAGCTTTGAACTCTGCAAATAACTGAGCGGCTAATGTTTTATTATGACTAATCACTAAGGTAGGTTTATTCGTTTCAGCAATCACATTGGCAACTGTAAATGTTTTGCCAGAACCAGTAACGCCAACTAATGTTTGATGCTCTTGTTTATTATTGATTGATTTCAGAAGGCCTTTAATGGCCTCTGGTTGACTTCCAGCAGGTTTGTATTTTGCGTGTAATTCAAATCCTGCATTTGACATTTTGTATTAAGCCCAAATGTTATACTTAGAACCCTATACAGGATACCCATATAGTTAAATTTAATCTTATAAATCTAATACACTGACCTGATCAGCTTTTTCAATGATAAAATTATAACGACCTTCAACTTCTTTACCCATCAAAGTCGTAACGACTTCACCAGTATGCAGATCATTCTCCACATGTACTGATTGTAATCGGCGATTGTTTCTATCCAAAGTCGTTAATTTTAAAACATCTGGATTCATTTCTCCAAGACCTTTGAATCGAGTAATCTCTACTTTCTTTTTTCCATTTGGATTATGTTTTGCTAATATCGCTTTTCTTTCTTCTTCATCTAATGCCCAATAGCTGTCTTTACTTATTTTAACTCTATACAAAGGTGGCGTGCATAAGTAAACATAGTTCATACGAATTAAATCAGGAAGATAACGATAGAAAAAAGTCAGTAATAACGTTGCAATATGATGACCATCTGAGTCAGCATCCATTAATAAACATATTTTATGGTAACGAAGCCCTTTAATATTAAATGTACTCCCGTAACCACAACCTAATGCTTGAACTAAATCCATAAGTTCTTTGTTTTCTTGTACTTTTTTAAATGTTGCTTGCTCGCAATTTAAAACTTTTCCTCTTAGTGGTAAAATCGCTTGAGTTTTTCTGTCTCTACCCATTTTGGCAGATCCTCCAGCTGAATCCCCTTCCACGATAAACAGTTCACAATCTGCTGGTTTCTTGGAAGTACAGTCAGCTAATTTGCCCGGTAAATTTAATCGAGAATTTGTCACCGATTTTCTAGTTACATCTTGAGCAGCGGCTCTAGAAGCAGCTCTTGCTTTGGCAGATAAAAATATTCTGTTTACGAGATTCTCAGCGATCACTTTATTTTGATGAAGAAATTGTTCAAATGCAGGTCGTAATTGATTTTCAACAATTAATGCAATCTCAGGATTATTTAAACGTTCTTTTGTTTGACCTTGAAATTGTGGGTTGCCTAAATAGACAGATATAATGGCGACAACACCTTCACGAATATCATCATTAATAACCGTTAAACCTTTTGGCAATAGATCATGAACACTGATGTAATTTTTGATCGCTTTATACAGGGAGTTTTTTAATCCGTTCTCATGCGTCCCACCCATGTAGGTATCGATACCATTTGCATAACACATCAGTTTAAATTCAGTTGATTCTGTCCACTGCAAGGCGGCTTCAATTCTAACACCGCTATCTTTACCTTCAAAATAATAGGTATCCGTTAATATAGCTCTTTTTGATTCTTGTGCTAATAAGGTCGTAATATAATCTTTAATCCCCTCATCATGTTGGTAGTCATATTTTTTACCCGATAATTTATCTTCAAATATTATTCTTAACCCTTTATGCAAATAGGTAATGATCAACAATCTCTTTCGGATAGTCTCTGAATCAAAAGATAAATCTTTGAATATGGTTGAATCAGGTTTAAACTCAATATAGGTTCCTGTACTTTTCCCTTCGGCTTTGGCCTTGTGCATCTTACCCAAAGGCTTACCTTTTGAAAATTCTTGTAAATAATATTTGGGGCCTTTTTTAATTCTTACATTCAATTCTGATGATAGAGCATTTACGACTGATGAGCCAACTCCATGTAATCCACCTGAATGCTCATAACTGCCTTGATCAAATTTGCCGCCTGCATGCAAAGTAGTCAATATGACTTCCAAAGCAGGAATTTTTAATTTTGGATGCATGTCAACAGGTATGCCTCGACCATCATCTTCAACACTAATAAAGTTTTTTGAATGCAAGACTACATGAATTTTGGTACCATGACCATTAATGATTTCATCTACACAGTTATCGACAATTTCCCAAAGCAAATGATGATATCCCCGACTATCTACACCGCCGATATACATGCCAGGTCTTTTACGTACAGGCTCTAAGCCTTCTAGGACTTGAATGTCTTTTGCTGAATATTCTTTTGCCATAACTATTTCTTACCTCAATTATAATTTAATCTCTTTAGGAATATCAAAACCTGACCATTTTGAAATATCCTTTAATCCTACTAAGCGGCCCCTTTTAATGATTGTTTTAGGAGCATGATTTCTTGAAGTGATTTTGAATTCACCTGGCCTAATTTTAACTTCGTTATTATTATTATTCAGCACCGTTAGTTTAGTTTTAGGGCCCATCAATGAAGCAGCTACGAGATAATCATCTTTATCTAGCTTCATCAATTTAATCCCTTTACCTGGTGAAGAGAGGGTATTGAGTTCACTAATTTTAATCTCCGAACCTTTACCTTTAAAGCTTACCATTAAAAACTTATCCATGGTAATAAAGTAAGCAGCCACCAATACATCCTCGCCACCAAGTTTAAAGCATTTTTTCCCTTTTTTAGTAGTGTCTTCTTGAGAATTTATTAAATAGCGATAACCCATACCTTTATTCGTAATCAATAATATAGGCAAGGATTTTTTATCGTCACCTTTTTCAAAGATAAGATCTTTATTAGCCTTTTGACCTTCTTCTGGTAACTTTCGAATCGAAATGATTTTTTCGCCATCTTTAAATTTAAATAATTTTTGGATCGGCTCACCATAGCCTGGTGTGTATTGCAAGTCATTAACTTTAATGGTGTAAAAGACACCTTTATTTGTGATGATGATAAGCCTGTTTTTAGTATTTGCTTTAATAATACTAATAACTTCATCCCCTTCTCTAACTCTTAAAGTTGATACTGACTTGACCTCTTTCATTCGTTTGATCCAGCCTTCACGTGTCAAGATAACCATATTATCTTCGTGTTCTATGTAGGCATCCATATCAATTTCAATTGTAGATTCTGTTCTAGTAGCAATCTTGCTTCTACGTTTATCGCCATATTCTTTTATGATTTCGTTAAAACCAATTTTCACTTCTTTCCACATTAACTTTTTGCTACCAAGCTTCTTGCCTAGTGTCGCAGCAAGGTCCTTTTTAGCTTTCAACTCTTCTTTTATTTTTAACATTTCAAGTTTTGCTAAGTTATACAATCGAGTTTCTAAAACAGCATTTGTCTGATCTATATCTAACGGAAATGCTTTCATCAAGCCCTGAGCCGCATCTTCTTTGCCTTTAGAAGCTCTAATAATCTTTAAGGCTTTATCTAAGTTTAAAAAGATAGCTTGAAAACCTTCGAGCATATGAATACGTTTTTCTAATTGACTTAACTCAAATTCAAATCTTCGTTTATAGACTACAAATCGATGATCAACGAATTCTCTTATCATCTCAGGCAAATTGGCTTTTGTTGGTTTATGAGTTCCTTCAGGTTCTAAAGGCATTAACATTGTTAAATTAACTCTAAAAGACGTCTGTAAATTAGTATTCTTGTATAAATAATTGAGTACTAATTGCTCATCACTTTTCGATTTAAGCTCCAACACAACCCTTGTATTATCATCGGATTCATTAATGACGTCTAATAATTGAGGCACCTTTTTATTTTGAATTAATTGACCAATATTTTCAATCAAAGTAGATCGATTAACTTGGAAAGGAACAGACGTAATAATAATGTTCGCTTTCCCCCTAGAAAGTTCTTCCATTTTATGGTCTGATCTCATTGTAACAGCACCAGAACCAGTAGTATAAATTTCTTCTAGCTCCTTTTTACTATTAATGATACTTACACCAGATGGAAAATCGGGCGCTTTAATAAATTTCATCAAGTCTTTGACCTGACTATCTCGATTATCAACAAAGTGTATGCAAGCTTCAAGAACTTCTGTTAAATTGTGAGGTGGAATACTTGTAGCCATCCCCACTGCTATTCCATTCACTCCATTACATAATAATTGTGGCCATTTTGCTGGCATAACCATCGGTTCTTCGCTTGTACCATCATAATTTGGTCGGTAAGAAACTGTTTTATATTTAATTTCTTCAATTAATTCTTCTGCTAATGGGGTTAATCGAGCTTCGGTATACCTCATGGCCGCAGCATTATCGCCGTCAACAGATCCAAAATTACCTGATCCTTCTACAAGAGGATAACGCATATTGAAATTTTGCGCCATTCTAACTAAAGATTCATAAGCAGCTGTATCTCCGTGTGGGTGATATTTACCCAAAACCATACCAACGATAGCGGCACATTTTCTGTGTTGGGAATCATGGTACAAATGTAGGTCATGAAACATGGAAAATAAAATTCTTCTATGGACTGGCTTTAAGCCATCTCTAACATCAGGTAAAGCTCTATCTGAAATTACACTAATAGCATAATTAAGATATTTTTCCTGCATCATCTCATAGAGTTCTACTTTCTCGTCATTGGGCATTTATTCTCCTAATTTTCGCAGCAATATTATTTTCAATACGTAAACTTTATCTTTCAGATTAAAGAGTATATAAACGAGTTGATAAGATCAACCTAATTTTCTACTATCTTATCTAAATACCATATTTTACGTTTTATAAAATATAAAGTTAAATTTTAAAGAGAGATTTAGGTATTTTTTAAAAGAATAAACATATTATTGACATAGAATGGCCAATTTGTAGGCTCATGACCAATTAATATTGCTCAGAAAGAATTTAAATGAATGTAACAATGCCAGAAATGGGTGAAGATGTTGAAGGAGCCGATTTAACTGCTTGGTTAAAAAATGAAGGCGACAAAGTTCAATATGATGATGATTTATTAGAAGTTACCACAGATAAAGCAGTGTTTTGTATACCCGCCCCCGCTACCGGAATCATTTCAAAGATTCTTGTTAAAGAAGGTGAAAAGGCCCCCATTGATACTATTTTATGTATTATTGATGAAGAATAGTTTTTTTAATTTTAAAACTCAACCATTGAATTCAAAATTAATTTTTCATAATCCTATTTGCGTTATAAGAACTAATACCTTTTATAATAGTACATCAAAAGAGCCATCCTATAATTTAGTTCATAATTTAAAGGAGCAGAAAAATGGATAATACAGCCTCAATTATATTCACGTCACTAGGCATACTACTTTGTGCAGCAGAAGTATTTGCACCAGGATTTATTTTATTCCCCATTGGTGTTGGTGCTTTAGCTGCTGGGATTTCATCTTGGGCAGGTTTATCAATAACCTTGTCCATATTTATTTGGTCGTCAACGTCACTGATATTTTGGCTATCAATGAGTAAGTTATTTCACAATAAACCAGAAGAAAATTATATAAGTGGATCACAAGCCTTAATTGGGAAAACTGGTATTGTTTCAGAAGTTATTATTCCGGACAAATCTATCGGTCAAATCAAAATATACGGTGATGAATGGCAGGTCATTTGGAATGGTGATAATGTCGAAACACTTGTTGGCGAAAAGGTCGTTGTAACAGGAATTGAAGGTAATAAACTAATCTGTAGTAATAATTAAAAGAAGGAGAATCAAAATGGAATACGTTATCGGTGCATTTTTATTGTTTATAGTGATCATAATTGCCAAAGGTGTGGTGATTGTTCAACAAAGTCAACAGATCATAGTAGAAAATTTAGGAACTTATCATCGAACATTGGGTCCAGGTCTGAAAATCATCATTCCTTTCCTTCAAGCAGCCAGACCCTGTTATTGGGTTACGAATGGGATTATTCACATGAGTACTCGTATTGACATTAGAGAAGCTGTATTAGATATTCCTGAACAAAATGTGATTACTAGAGATAATGTTTCTATATTAATTGATGCCATCATGTACGTCCAAATCACCGATACAAAAAAGGCCTTATATGAAGTAGCCAACTTACCTGCTGCTGTATCTCAGTTAGCGCAAACATCTTTAAGAAGTTTAATTGGCGAAATGGAACTCGATCAAACTTTAAGTTCAAGAGACCACATCAACTCTAAATTGAAAACGATTCTAGATGAAGCAACTGACAAATGGGGATTAAAAGTAAACCGAGTTGAATTAAGAAATATTCAGCCTCCAAAAGATATTCAAGAAGCAATGGAAAAACAAATGCAAGCCGAAAGAAATAGAAGAGCTGCTGTTTTAGAAGCTCAAGGTGATAAAGAAGCTCGAGTTGCTAGATCAGAAGGTATGATGCAAGAAAAAATAAATTATGCCGAAGGTGAAAAAGAAGCACAAATTAGAAATGCCGTTGGTGAAGCCAATGCCATCAAAGCTATTGCCGAGGCACAAGCAACCGCCATTCAACAGATTATTGATAAAGCCGGAACACCGCAGTTAGCAATTCAATATTTGACAGCGATTAATTATTTAGAGAAATTTGGCAAGTTTACACAAGGCGAAGGAGATAAAGTCTATATCCCTTACGAAGCAACTGCAACATTAGCTAGCTTAGGGTCAATTAAAGATTTATTTCAATCAAAATAAAATAAAAAAAGGGAATACTTTTAGTACTCCCTTTTTCTAACTTTATGGATTTCACATATCAATAGAGATTCATTAAATAATAGATATACTTTCAGGTTTGATTTTAAAAATTGAAGCAAATGAAATTCAAAAGAATTTATACCAATTTGTTGTTATGTCTGCTGATTGGATATTTATTAATCGGCTGTCCATCTGACAATGATAAACCGTATGTACCTATAACAACAAAAGAAGTTGAAACACAGAATCTCATCAAAAAAAGTCTCGATAGCAATGCCTTAGCAATTGATTTAGAAAAACTAAAATCTGAATTAATTTTCGCTAACAAAAGAATAAAATTGCAAAAGTCAGTAATCGCTAAGCAACTTGATGAGATTAACAATAAAAAGAACTCTTTAAATTCATTTGAAGAAAAACAAAAAGCACTCTCATTAGAGATTTTAAATCTAAAGAAATTACAAAAGTCATTAAATAATAATTTAGAAGATAAAAATAAACTCATCAATGAATACCAACAAAAAAATATTGGCCTTGATGAAAAATTAAAACTATTCCACAAAAATAGCGAAAAATTAAATTCAACCGATTTAAAAGAGAAAACTCAATATATCAAAGATTTAATAATAGAAGTTAAAGATTTAAAAAAAGAAATTAAAAAACTAAATGACAAAGTCATTGAATTAGAACAAATACCCCTCAAACAAATTCCCGATTGATTTCTTAAATCGTTGTTGATTTCAGATAATTCAATATCTTATCTTCCATTACAACATTCAGCGCCTTAAAAGAAATTTGGATATTACCTACTTTCGATAAATTTCTAAATTTGAACATTGTGTAGTTATTATCGGCAAGCAATTCTTTCGATGATTCATATCGGTAACCAAACTTAAAAACTTCTCCATTGCCCCATTTTGAGAGTCCTGTTTTCATAAAAACAAAAGGTTTGTCAGGGTATTGAGCAATATTAATTAACGTATCTCGTATTTTAGAGTAATTGCCAACAACAATAATCTTTTTCAACGTATCTTCATGCATAAATAATATATCTCAATAATTGCCACAAATCATTTATAAATCGATTCTAAAAAAGTACAATCATAAAATTTTCTCCACTAATATTTTTACACTATTGCATTAAGTTGATCTATTGAAAAATCAAATTTATATTTTTATTATTGCATGTATTTGGGGGTCCGGATTTCTTCTGATGAAAAAAGCCGAAGTAGTTTTCCACCCCATTACAATCGCAACGTCTAGAGTATTAATAGCATGCTTAACATTATTAATCATCTGTGTTATAAAAAAAAGATTCTGGATACCCAAAAAAGAAGAATTTATAAAATTATGGTTTGTCATTATTTTTGGATTTTGTTTTCCTTTTTTTATTCAACCGTATTTAATAAGCGATTATGGCAGTGGATTCATAGGTATGATGTTAGCGTTCTTGCCCTTGTTTACTTTATTTTTTTCGTACCTACTTCTAGAAGGATCAATCAATAAATATCAAATAATTGGTATCATCGGAGGATTATGTTTTTCATTCTTACTTTTCATCGATCGTTTAGATAAAGATGTAATTACTATTGGAGGAATATTATTAGCTTTAACAGTACCACTCAGCTACACACTCTCTAATATCTACATTAAAAAATATTACAAATCTGTTGATCCGCTACCATTTACTATGACTTGCTCTGCATTAGCAGCCATTGTATTGCTTCCTTTAAACTTATTATATTTTGAAATAAAAAGTGAGGAGCATTTAAATGAAGCAATATTTTCACTGTTAATTTTAGGTGTTTTTATGTCAGCCATTGCCTTGTATTGGTTTTACAATATTGTTATGATTGAAGGTCCCCTGATTGCTTCTGTCACAAGTTATATTATTCCTATAATAGCATTGACTTGGGGCTGGCTCGATAATGAATTGCTAACCACAAATCAAGTTTTCGGTATCACCGGCATATTATTAATGATTAGAGTTATATCGATAAAACCAAAATGACTACTGTTCCATATTTTCAGCATCAGTCATATCCCGCTCGAATGTTAGATTTGCGGTTGGCGCAACTTCTTTGCCAGCATTTTTTCCCCAACAAAAGAATCCCCTATTGACTTCAGGTCCTCTATCTTCATTGATGGCTTCTGTATCAGCATCTTGAAATATTTGCTGCCAAGTTCGCATGTACCATTCAAGCAAACCATAAGACTTCTCTCTATACGTATCATTTTTTTGATAATTTAAATTTGGTGCTTTTGGATTCCAAGCACAATTTGCACCGCCATATAATCCAGCCATATGGCTTGACAAGTCATTTCCCTCCCACATGCAAATAGTGACACCTTCAACATTAGGGGACTTCATTCCTTTCTCACACCAAATTTTTGTCGCTCCAAAATGACCATGATAATGCCTTGAACTCATCCCCCC
The DNA here is from genome assembly GCA_002746535.1 of Planctomycetota bacterium. GTDB lineage: Bacteria > Planctomycetota. The sequence goes on along the minus strand of NVWA01000021.1, from coordinate 78,093 downwards.
TCCCATAAGAAATGGCGTTTTGTTTTTACCACTAAATCTTTTAATTTTTTCTGTGATATCATCTTCTCTGCATTCAAAATACATCCACGGCTGAACAACAACTTTATCTTGAATGTGTTTTGGTATTGGACGTCCACCATGGTCGGCCCACAAATGCATTTTAATATTTTTCTTGTATTTTTTTCCTTTAGATTCAAGTATTTCATAAATTCTTTGAACTAATGTCGACGGAGTATATTCCTTCTTTTTTTCTTCAGGAATACTTTTACACAATATCCATATAGCTTCATCTAATCCTACATGAATTTGACAATCTTTTTCTAATACAGGTATAAGCTCATCAAAAACTTTATCAAACAATTCATATAACTTCTCTCCAATGGCAAAACTAGCTCCACCCCACATTCCAGGGCCACCCAACAATTCAGGGTAATGATAAATCATAGAACCCGCATGACCCCAACACTCAACTTCAGGTATTATGGTAACGTGATATTTCCTAGCGTAAGTCACAATTTTTTTTAATTCTGCAATAGTAATCGCATATGGATTCTCTTTTCCCAAGGGAAGTTTTTTAAATCTTAATCCACCTAACTGATCATCGCAGAGATGGATGTGTAATGTATTCATTTTTAATCGACTCAATATTCTTATGATTCTTTTTATATATTCGAATGAAAATGTTGAACGACCTAAATCAATCATAAAACTACGAGTGTTATATTGTGGGCAATCCTCTATTAAAACTAATGGTATTTTGCCATCTTCATTTAATAAAAACAATTGTAGAAATGTTTGGATTCCATAAAAAAGTCCTTTGTTGCTGTTCGATTTAATTTTTGCACCTTTTGAAGTAATTTCTAAAGTATAAGCCTCTTCTGATTTGGCTTTAATTTTTTGCTTCATTAATGAAATCTGAAATCCCCCCGATGATAATATCTTTACTCCGCCTAACTGTTTTAAATCATTTTTCAAAAAAATTAATTGCGGATCTTTAGAGATATTTGATTTAACAGAAATATTCATGGGTAATTTCATCGTTTTGTTATTTGATCTGATTTTTTGTGGGTGAGGAGATAAAAATGGAATTTCCATATATAGGCTTTCGAATTGATTTGAAATAAAATCAATATTTTAGACCTAAAGAATTCAATTCAATAATTAATCGATTAAATTTTTATTATTTTGCTAATATCAAAATTCAGACATAAATTACGAACAATTATTTAACCATATATTCTTATATTATTTGATACTTAACTTAATAATTCAATTCGATTCTATATGTGATATTACTATAATGACACCCTAATAAACAAATACTTAGGAATCTTTGCTTTTGTCTTTTTGGACTATTTTATTCACAGCCGTTATTTCTGGTTTTATTGGCACCTTAATACTGACTCCATTTATAATAAAGTTAGGTATTAAATTAGATATTGTAGATCATCCAGGTGTACGAAAAATTCATAAAACACCCATACCACTTTTAGGTGGATTAGCTGTTTTCATAACAGTTGCCATTTTAGCACCCGCTACAGATCATTTTTTTATTAAGAGTGGTTTATCTTTTAATCGAGAATGGATTGCATTATTAGGTGGGTCATTCATCATGATTATGCTCGGTTTTCTAGATGATCGCATTGGTTTTGGCGCCAAAGAAAAATTCATTTTCCAATTTGGTGCAGCTATCTTAGCTTGTTTAATGGGTTGGCGAATTGAATCAATATCCTTACCACTTATTGATGGATCAATCGAACTGGGATTAATCTCTATCCCATTTACGGTTTTAGTTATTGTCGGCACAACCAATGCTGTTAACATGATCGATGGAATGGATGGTGCCGCATCAGGGATTTGTTTAATTGCGTTTGCTGCTTGTGCTTATATTTTTTGGTATCACCAAAGAATTGATTATATGATTGTATCCCTACTTTTTACAGGCTCACTTCTAGGGTTTTTAGTTTATAATTTTAATCCAGCAAAAATATTTTTAGGTGACACGGGCAGTTTATTTCTCGGGTACAATTTAGCTCTTTTTGCTTTAAAAGCACCTAGTTTAAAGACTCCTGATGGTGAGCATTTTATCAATAGTGTGTCATTGTTCGTAACCATATCAATTTTATTTTACCCTATTCTAGATTTCACTTTAGCCGTGATACGACGAACGGCAAAAGGAAGCAGTATCTTCAGACCCGATAAATCTCATATCCATCATAAACTGCTAACTTACTTTTCTTGGAACCCCAAGATTAGTGTTTTATTCATTTATTTCCTTGGGTTATGTGGTGGTGTTTGTGGCATCATGATCTTTCGGCGAAATGAAGGTGGATTATTAGCTACGGCTCTTCTTTATATTGGCATTCTACTGTATATATATAAGAAGTTTCAATACAGAGAAGCCATTTCAGAAATCACCAAACTTCAAAAAAATAAAACGAAAACACTATTACATTTCCAAAAATTCATGGATTTAAAACTTGAGCTTGTGCAAAATGTATCAGAAGTTGAACATTTACTTCAATGGGTAATGGAAGAAAATGAAATCAAAGGATTAGCCATTAGAATGGATGATAAGATTATTATTCAACTTGGTGATGAGGTCTTACCTGAACAAACAGATATAAAATTTTCATTGACGGGTATTAAAGGAACAATTTATTTTCAATATATTAACAAAGAATTTTACAATGCTGAACTCGAACGAGAACTTTGCCTACAAACTATCTGCCAAAACTTAAATATTGTTTTAAGTCAGATTGAAATAAAACAATAAATTACTTATCTTTTCTTGGTGTAGAGTTAAATTTTTTAATATTTAACTTTTTAGATTTGTAGGAAGCATTTTTCAGATCATTTAAATTCTTTTTAGGTAAATCAGCCGGTAAATCTACAGTGCTATATTTATCCTTCAAGACAACTCTACCAATAAAATCACCATCAATTCCGGTAGCATTTATGATTGCCTTAACAAGTTCTCTTTTCCTAATCCCATCATCATTACCCAAATCTACTCTATAGGTATTTAATTTAATTTTCTGAAATGCTTTTTTTGATCCTTTACCTTTTCTTCTACTATCTGGTTTTGATCGTTTTGATTTACTATCTTCAAATGGATCTAATATTTTGATGTCATCCATTTTCTGAGATAACTGCAAGGCATTGCCACCTTGAGCCATAGAACATAGCGTCGCAGATAAATCAAGTGGATCTTTATCACCTTCTTCAATCATTTCCTCGAATATGGCTTTATAAAAGTCTAAGTCAACATCCTTCATTTGGTCATATATTTTTTGTTTAAATCGACCTCTTCTTAATTCAATGATATCATCTACTGTTGGAAGTTTCATTAAACCAATTTTCTTCTTCACCGTTCTTTCTATTGCTCTAAGCAAGCCTATATCGCGTTTGGTGACAAAAGATATTGCTTTACCTTCTCTACCGGCTCTTCCGGTTCTGCCAATTCGATGAACATAAGATTCTGCTTCGAAAGGAATATCGTAATTTACGACTAAATTTAAATGCTCAACATCAAGACCTCTTGCAGCTACATCAGTTGCTACAATCACATCTAGTTTGCTATTTTTTAATCTTCTTAATGTCTCTTCTCGATGACTTTGTGTCATATCACCATTTAATGGCGATACAGAAAACCCTTTTGTCTCTAATACATCTGATAAACTTACTGTTGTAGCTTTCGTTTTAACAAATATTAAAGCACCTGATATTTCTTCACTTTCTAAAATCCTAATCAAAGCTGAGTTTTTTTGATTGCTCTTTAGCGGTAAATATTTCTGATCAATTTGTTCTGATATCTTTTCCGTTGAAGCAATATGAACTTCTTCTGGATCTTTTAAATACTTTTTTGCAATTTTTTTAATTGCTGGTGGCATCGTTGCTGAAAACATAGCAATTTGGGCTGATTGATGAATACATCCTAAAACTTTCTCAACGTCTTCAATAAAGCCCATCTTTAACATTTCATCAGCTTCATCTAACACAAAACCTTTGACATTATTTAAATTTAATGTTTTACGATTAATGTGATCCAACATTCTGCCCGGAGTACCAACAACTACCTGAGGATTTTTTTTCAATTGTTTGAATTGAATATCATAATGTTGACCTCCATATATGGTCGCAACATTAAATTTTGTTAAATATTTTCCATAAACTCGAAATGATTCCGCTACTTGAATGGCAAGCTCTCTTGTAGGAGCCATTACCAAAATTTGAGGTAATTTGCTTGCACCTTCCTCTATTTTTTCCAATAAAGGCAAAGCAAAGGCAGCCGTTTTTCCCGTTCCGGTTTGAGCTTGCCCAATTAAATCTGAACCTGCTAATAATAATGGAATTGTTTCTGATTGAATTTGGGTTGGTTTTTCATACCCTTTTTCATTAATCGATTTTAATAATGAATCAGATAAATTAAGATCTTTAAAAAATTGGAATCCAGTCATGCTCTCTCAAAAAAATGGCAGGATTTTACAGGCAATGCCATGGAATGACATAAAAGATAAAGAAATTCCCAAAATGACTCTTCAATATATCTGAACAAATTAACATATGCCCTTAGTTTTCAAACTGCAATCAATTTGGTTTTTCTTTATTTCCATCAAAAAAAGGAACATATGCAGGTATTAAACGTCATCTATCTTATACAGAAAATTAATGTTATTAAGGAAAATTAATGATCTCAAAACAATGGTATCTTTACTTTTTTGGTATATTTTTTTTCGCCAATATTGTTGCCGATGATTCCACCAAACCCTATATTCTAAAAATTCACAATATTAAAAATAATGTATATGCAAATCGAGTTCAAAACTGGACAGATGAGGTTTATCAGAATTTATCTGAGTCTCTAAACAAGTTCAAGCTAAAAACATCAAAATTACATATACATTACTATTACGATGGCAGAAAATTTCCTAAAATGATCTCCTTAAATAAAGAATTTTTTATCGTATCAGCGAAAAGCAAAAAGAAAAATACGGTACTTTTAAACAAAAACCCTCTAGGATCAGACTATGCTGAGTTTCATTTTAAGAAATCAATTGCCGAAATATTTTTAAAAAATTCAGCTATTTCAAGTCAATGGTTACAATCAGGAATAGCCATAGATATAGCTAGTAATAACTTAACAGATCCCTTTTGCAGAAGGAACTATCTTTATCTAGCATTACTACTATCTGACAAAAAAAGCAATCCTGAGATCAAACAGATTTTAGCTGTTGTTACTTATCCTAAAAAATCTAAGGAAAAATTAATATTTGATGCTCATAGCTGGTTACTTTATTCGTATTTAAAAACAACAAACAAAAAATTTATAAATAATAATTTATTAAATGACTCTAATGTACTTACAAACATTTCAGAATTAAATCTATTTAATAATGACCTACAAAAATATATCCGAAAGATTTCTATAGGACTCAAACCTTCTGAAAATACTAATTTTTCAACAAGAAATAAAATAGTAAATAATGATATTGCTCAATTCATCTCAGATATCGCCAACGATAAAGCTGATCTCAGAAAAAAGAAAATTAAGAAATGGGTAAACAATAATCAAATAACACACTTCTCCATCAAACCATTTTTAACAGATAATCCAAAGGCTGTAATTAGTCTTGCTCTTGAAATAGCAACACATTTAAATTCAAGAGAATTACTTCCTACAGTTATTAGCATGGCAATCTCCAATAAAGATAACAATATTAAAAGTTTAGCGACACAAACTGTTAAAAGTTTAAATATGGGTTATTTCCCTTTCATGCTTACAAAGTATTTGCACCACAAGAATTTAGATATTTCCGAAAGTACTGCTGATCTTATGTATGAATTAGCTGATAAAACAATTGCTTTAGCGGCACTAGGAAACTTAAATGGATCAACTGGAAAAGTAGATGGTTATGTTGCCTTTACTACTTCTCGAAATTATATAAGTGATTATGATGTAGTAGATGGTGTTTTGAAACCAGTAGTTTCCACAGTTCATGAAGGCATTGTGTTAAGTGTAAAAGTTTTGTGGGTGACTCGAGTTCAATCTAGATTGGTAGGTGCACTTAATAACATGGCACTGGGTATGCAATTCCAAACAGCCAATCAATGGATCAAATGGAATAAGACAAATTAATAGCAAGGTCGGATCAAATGAATTTCAAATTGGCTGAAGAAGCATTTGGCTTTAAGAATTCAATGGTGGCCTATGCCTATGCAATTGTAAAAGATTGGGCAGCGGCAGAAGATGTTGTTCAAGATAGCTACATTGTCGTTATAGAAAAACAAGCCAAATTTAAAGAAGGAACCAGCCTAACCCAATGGGTTAAACGTATCGTTTTTTTAAAATGCATGGAACGATTAAGAAAAAATAAAAAACTTACTTTAGTTGGCGACGAATCTTTAGAGGCCTTGATATCAAGAATCATTGAATCAAAATCATCAGAAAATGACATGTCAATCCAAGAAATGAAAATAAATGCCCTAAAAGATTGCATGAAAAAATTTAAGATAGAAATAATTAAGGTGATTCATGCATTCTATTGGGAGAAGACATCTATAAGAGAAATAGCAAATCAAATGGAGATATCCGAAAATACAATAAGACTGAGACTATTAAAGTATCGGAAGTCCTTGAAAACCTGTGTTACTAAAAAATTAAAGAGCATGACAGACTAAAATGATTGAAACCTATTGGAATAAATACCTACGTGAAGATTTGTCTGAGGGTGAATCAGAAGAGTTTTATCTGTTGCTTAAGGAAGATATAGATATCCAAACTGAATTGTTAGATTTGGTGCATGATGAAGCTCTTTTTGGAATAGTCAGCAACGATTTATTAAAAGAAACTGATTATTTAACAGATAGGACTTCAAATTCAATCACACCTTTGCCAGTTAAAAAATCCCACAAGGTTCTTTATGCTTTAATATCCATTGCTGCCCTCTTAACTATTGCGAATATATTTTATTTTATCTATGGCAATAATGCTGAAAGTATTAATAAGCAAGCTGATCCTCGTGAACCAATTGTCAAAAGCGACAATAAAGACAATCTAAACAATAAAGAGTCTCCTGAAAAAAGTGTCAATGCACATAAGAGTCCTGAAAAACTAACTATTGAACAAATGAAACTTCCAGTTGCACTAGCTATGGTTCAATACCCTACTAAAAATTTAAAAAATATATTCTCATATTACAGCAAAACTCTTGTCAATTACGGACCTGCTTTTTCAAATCTTAATTTAAATAAAGATCAAAGAAGTAAACTTAAATCTTTGTTTAATCATAATTCAAAGTTAGTTATGAACGGTTACATGAAGAATATTAAAGGCATTAAATACAATTGCCCTCTTACAAAAATTGTTCAAAAAGCACATGCGGATGATATCAATAAAGAGATGTTTGTTTGGGCAAGAGCTCATACAGCCATGACTAATATTCTTGAAAAAAAGATATTAGAGACTCTAGACGAAGATCAAAAAATAAAATATTTAAATATTTCTGAAATAATTAGGAAATATTCTAATGAGAATGGTCATTTATATTTAAGTGGTTCAAAAATGAAGCTGAAGGAAAATACACTGGCGTATTTAAATCAGCTACAGCCACTTATTAAATAAATATTTTCATTAGGACAAATACAATGATTAAAATTTTAGTCTTTACGTTAACACTTCTGCCTTTTCTGGCATTTGCAGGATCAAAAAAAACAAACTCAACTTATCAATGGGCCAGCAGTCATGTGGCTAATGAAAGCATTGCTTTTGCAAACTTAAATCTTTCAAAAGACCAACGATTAAAAATTAAAAAAGTCCTGTTGAGTAGCCTAAGTGCAGTTATGCCTAATTATATGAAGTTCGTACAAATTACTGGTGAATGCCCTACGAGTGCTCTAATTCAAAATAAATATAAAAAGGATATGAATAAAAAATTTATCTGTGAAACAAATCTTCACCTATCAATGACACAAAAAGTAAATATAAAAATCCAAAAGATATTAACAAGAAAACAACGATCTCAATATAAGGTAAATAATAAAATGCTCTTAGCTTTTTCTAAAACATCCTCATCATTTCTTAAACAAAAGAAACCAATAGCAATAAAAGATTTAAAAACACTCAACGATCAGACGTCTAAATTGAAGAAGGTTCTAGAGCTATAGTCCTTCTTGAACCATAAGTGATTTGTTTAGAAAAAATAGGATTTTTGGAGTAATAGAAATTCTTGTCAAATATTTATTTTGAACATTTCATTTGTGGTTCTTCTTTGAAATAAACCTTTTGCTGATTTCTGGAAACAATCTATCAATCGTTTCTTTATGATTGGGTGATAGCGCTATTATGTTAGTGATGACTCTTGAGATTAGTTCCTTTTCCTCTAAGGTAAAAGAATCTATTTTTTTCAAATCTTTTTTATTCAACAACTCCATTAATCTCAATAAATATAATTCAGCTAAACTAACTTTGATCTGCTTATTTTCATTCGCATTTTTCTTTATTGAGTCATACAATAATTTTTTATGCTTACTTGCTTCTTCTAATTCTTCTGTAAACAATTCTCTGCGTTGTGAATATTTAACTTTAGATTTCTCTAGCTTAACAATCAATTCGTTTAATTTTGATTTCCCAGATTCCTCTGATATTGATGGCTGAATATCTTTTAACTCTTTTAAAATTTCATGAAGTTCTTCATTCGCCATTGAATTTAATGAAGCAAATTCTAATGTTGCATAAATATCAGATTCTATTTTTTGGGTAACTAATTTTTTATAATTATCTAAACCAGTAATTTGGCCAATGGAAAATCCAAGAAACATCATAACAACCATCAAGAATATATGGACGCCATTAAATTTTGATGAAGGAACTTGACTAGCATAATCCTTCACCGTTAAGGGTTTTATATCATCCGCTTCTTGTTTTTCTGTAACTTCAGTCATCTTTTTCTTTATAGAAGTGTTATTCGAATATTTCGAAATTTATTTTTTAAGATTGTATTCATGGTCGTTCATAAATAAAAAGAAATCTAAAATTATTGAACTTTATTGGGGTTTATTTAGCTTAATATTGAAGATGTACAAAGTTCCTTCTACATGTTCTAAATGTGGCGCACCGCTATTAGAATAACCGCCAGAATTAAAATCAAATTTCAAAGGTTTATGATCTTTAATATAAACTGAGAAATAATCATAATATTTTCTGTTGATAATTAACTCCTTTTTATTATGCGGAAACTTCAAATTTGCCACCAAAGGTAATTTACTTAGAGGTATATCAGTCATTATAAAAATCTTCCAAGCCTCAAATTCACCTACTTCTACGGTCAAACCCTTTTCAGTTGGTAATATGATTTTTCTCGGCAGCATGTTTCTAACTCTCGGACCTTTAATAACGTAAAAATAGTCTCCTGAAGGTAGGTTTCCTAATTCTATAATATTTTTTTTAATTCGAGGTCTCAACCTTCTTTCATGAATACCATTTTCTTTTTCATATTTAACATTGCCATCTATAATTTTATTACCAAAAATTAGGATTAAATCTTTTAATGCTGTCTCATAACAATTTAATTTAAAACGAATCGTACCTTTTAAATTTGTGGGTTCAAAAATTTCAGAAGGCTCGTATTCGTTAGCAGTTGTAATTTCTATTTTATCTTTTTGATTTGGCTCATCGGTTTTCTTGATGGATTTACCGTTAATATTTTTTTGAGAATTATTTTTTGTGCTAGAATTCGGCGTGGGATCTGAAAAACATCCATTTAATGTTATGGAAAAAAGTATAAAGAATATACTAATATATTCTTTGATATTTCTGACGTACTGATTGTTCCATGTCATCAATAATGATCTCTAAAAGTATACTCTAAAGTCACTTAGAGTTTCATCTGTATTTTGCTTACATCCTTTTGAGAATCAAACAGTTTTTAATCTTACTCATTAATTGCACTTAATGTGAACAGGGATCATTCCTTTTATTACTTAATTTAATTGGAATTTCGAATTTATTGGTACAAATGGTATGATAATTAGGCTAAGAGTTCTTTACGAGCAATATTCCTTCTAATTCTTTTCAATTGATTTGAGTTCAATTATTTCCGTATTTTCTAGCTAATGTTGGAAATTATTTCTTTAACAAACACTAACTTTTTTTAACCACTTCAATGTAATCGTCTCAACATCAAATTCAGATTCGACAAGACCATTGATCAAGCAAGGTGTCTTGCTAACAATTTCATCGCGATATTTCTCATACTCCCTAGGAAACAACGTCACATCATATAGGGTGTTTTGGTCTTCGAAGCTATAAAAAGACATGTACTCATCATTTTTTGTCCTAGCTGTTTTTTGAGTTATAGGAAAACCTAATACCGTAATCACCTTGCCAACGTACCGTTTAATTTCGCAAGCTGGTACATAAGAAATGTTCATGGCCTTTATACGTTCTTCCCATAACACAAAAGGATGATCATTTAATAAATACCCACATAGTTCATAGTGATCCATCCATTGCTCTAGATCTATTTTCTCTTGAAAGTTAGGTGGTTCAGGCTCTTCTTGCAAAAACAGAACTTGTTGATAAGGATCTCGTCGATTAAGATAGAACTGTGAGATTAACCAATATGTTTGAGTCGTGTTGTACTGACATATCTCCTTGAAAGCATTCAAGCAATTCAATAATTTGTTGTCAGAGAAAGATAGGCGAGTTCTACTCAAATAGTCATACAGTGATTTAAATTCGCCCTTAAGATTTCTTTCTTCAACTACATTCTTGATTCCATCACGATTCAAACCTTTGATCGCTTGAAAACCTATTTTAATGATATCGTCAAAGCCTTCATATTTATATTCACTTTCATTTATATCAATTGGGTAAAATTTCAATTTCATCCGCAAACACTCTGATATATAAGCTGACGTACTATAAAAACCGCCACCATTACTCAAAACTGCCGCCATAAATTCAGCTGGATAGTGTCTTCGCAAATAAGCACTCTCAAAACTAACCTGCGTGTAAGAAGCACTGTGAGCTTTACAAAAAGAATATCCCTTAAAACTTTCAATCATTGACCATATCTCCTCAATTGCTGTTGTTTTTTCATACTTACTCATATTCTCTTCCTGGGAGCGCCGGCAGCTTGCCGGCTTAACCTAAAAAATGCACACCACAAAAAATATATTAAAAAAAACTAACCACTTCTCTAAACTTCGCTGTTACTTTTACGAAAACATTAAGCCGGCAAGCTGCCGGCGCTCCCAGCAAGCTCAACTCCCCTAAAAAAGTTTTTCTTTAAAACTTTAAGAGCACTTCCATCCTCGCGCGACAATGCCTTACGCAACACATTCGCCTCTCTATAAGAAAACCCGGCCAAATCATGAGAAACTTTTAAGACCTGATCTTCATACACAAGAATCCCATAAGTATCACTCGTTATTTTTTCAAACGTGACCTCCAAAGGTTCCCACTTTTTACCAAGAACTCTTCTCGTATATTCTTGTATCGACTTATTGCTAGCCGGCCGAATCAACGAACTATGAATCACCACATGATCAAAGTCCCCTTTTCGTGTACGTCGCTGTAATAACCTCGTTGCCGGACTTTCAATATAAAAGACACCTATCGAATCACCATTCTCAAGCAATTTAATCGTCTCCATATCTAGTGTTGGATCCACTTTATGAAAATCCAACTCAATACCTTGCTTCTTTAAATTAATAATCGCGTCACGTATGACAGCTAAACTTCGATTACCCAATAAATCTAGCTTGATTAATCCCATCTCTTCCGCACCATCTTTTTCCCATTGAATAATCGGCACACCTTTCGTTGCAATCTGCACCGGAACAATTGTTGCAATAGGAGTCGAACAAATCACAACACCACCACAATGGACAGAAATACAACGAGGTTTACTAATTAACTTCAAAGCAAGTTGCGTAATCTCAATAACCTTCTCATCCAATTCACTAAGCTCATGAGTTGATTTTTTAAAAATTCTCCGCACTTTATGCGAAAGGCCTTCAATTTTATCTTCAGCAATACCATGAGCTTTAGCAGAAACTCTAAAAGCCATACGAGTCTTAAAACAGATATGGTTACAAACCATGGCTGTACGATCCCGACCAAAATGATCGAAAACATATTCTAAAATATCATCCCGCTCATCCCATGCAAAATCAATGTCTAGATCAGGGTAATCAACTCGTTCGGGTTCTAAAAAACGTTCGAATAATAAGTTATATCGAATAGGATCAATATTCGTGATAAAAAGACAATAACTGACAACACTAGCACTACCACTACCTCGACCACAAGTACGAGTTGCCTGATTGACGATTTCCCACGTCACTAAAAAATAAGCAGCAAATCCTTTATCTGAGATAATGCCTAACTCATACTCAATTCTTTTACAAACAATTTCATCAAGTTTCTGATATCGTTTCTTCGCACCTTCATACACAAGACCTCTCAGAAAATCGACAGGAGAAGTATTATTTGGTGTTACATAATTAGGAAACTTAACTTCATAAGGATAGATATACTGATAACTTTCTAAAAATAATCTATGGTTTTCCATCGCATAAAGATTTGGTGAAAAGAAAATTTCAAGCTCATCAGGTTTTTTAAAAATATTTATGGGGAAACTAACTTGTTCACATAACAATTCATTTCTACTGACAGAATCCATTAGACAAAGTGTTTCGCAATCTTGTTGCTGATAAGCACAAATATCATGAACAGCCATAGGAGGTATATCTCTTTCAATAATTCCCCTAGGCATTAACAACAATGGCAAATCACATTTCCAATAGACCTTGAATTCTTTCATCCTTAAAAATAAAGAGGTCTCTATACATCTACTAAAAAAAACAAGCCCGCCAAAATATTCTGTTAAGTCTAGAATTGATTTCTTTTCACAATGAACTTTTGTGATCAAGGTACATAGATTTTTATAGCCTTCATGATTGATCGCCACAGATATAGATTCAAAGCTGTCATCTTTTAGAGTAATCGCAATAAGAACCTTTAGATCTCTTTTTTTAGCCTCCCGCAATGTTGCTGGCAACCCATAAAAATTATTGACGTCAGCAATACAAATCGCTTCATACCCAAATTTCTTGGCTAAAATACAAATATCCCGAGGCGAAAGCACGCTTTGCATCAAACTAAAATGGCTTCGGGCAAATAAAATCATCAGTCAATCTTAAATAATAATAATATTCACTATATTTATATATACATTTTAACAAGTGCTTTTTTTAAAAAATTCATCATATACTAACTAATTTAACTCTTCACAATTAAAAGTTGTGCCGACCCTTAAAAGCAACTACCATATATGCTTTTATCTTTATACTATACATATAAATAATAGAATATATCATTAAAAAGCCCCCTTCTTTTAAGGAGGGTGACGGTTCGACGCTCGACAGCTTGCTGACGGGGTGGTTGTTACAATAACTTTAACTAAAATAAAAATATGATTGATGATTCTATAAAACACAACTCTCACTCCTTAAAATACTTAAGAATAAAACTGCGAAAGACTCTAACTCCTGCTGAAGCCAAACTTTGGACATACATTCAAGGAAAACAACTAGATGGCAGGAAATTTCGACGACAACATAGTGTCGGAAGATATATTCTAGACTTCTATTGCCCATCAGAAAAGTTAGCAATAGAGCTAGATGGCAATGGACATCTTTTCCCATCAGGATACGAAAAAGATCAAAAGCGTGACCAACACCTATCAGAACAAGGAATAACCGTTTTAAGATTTGAAAATAAATTAGTTTTCGAAAACTCAGATATGGTGTTAAGAGATATTAAAAAGTATTTTAAAAGAACGAATGATAAATGACAACTATTAAAACAACCACCCCGTCAGCAAGCTGCCACCCCTCCTTAAAAAGGAGGGGAATTATTGTAATTTTTTTATTTTGTGAAGAACCACATGTAGCTTCTTGTGAATTAAGTTTCAAGTAAAAGCTCCCCTCCTTTTTAAGGAGGGGTGGCAGCTTGCTGACGGGGTGGTTGTTACAATAACTCAAACATTTTGACTAAAATAAACATAAACATTCTAGAACTAAACATTTATGAAAAACCATATTTTACATATCGACATGGATGCTTTTTACGCTAGTGTTGAACAAAGGGACTTCCCCGAGTATAGAGGAAAACCCATCATTGTTGGCGGTAACGGTCGACGTGGAGTCGTCGCATCAGCTTCGTATGAAGCTCGAGCCATGGGTGTCAAGTCAGCTATGCCCTCTCTTACGGCTAAAAAACTATGTCCAAAAGCAATCTTTGTACCCTCTCACATGCAAGAATATAAAAATGTATCCATAAAGATAATGGCAATTATGCAACGCTATACACCAATAATAGAACCCATTTCTTTAGATGAAGCCTATCTTGATGTGAAAGGGTCCGAAGCACTTTTCGGAAACGCTGTTACCATTGGCAAAAGAATTCAAAAAGAAATCTATGACGAAAATGAACTACACGCTTCTGTAGGCGTAGGGCCTAATAAATTTTTAGCCAAAATCGGGTCTGAGTTCAATAAACCACAAGGGTTTTGCGTTATCGATTGGGATAAACGATTTGAATTTTTAGATACTCTTTCCATTAGAGCCATTGGTGGTATTGGTAAAAAAACCGCTGACATCATACAAAACCTAAATATTCGCACCATTCATGATTTACGAACAACTAAATTAACGACTTTACAAAGTGTTCTTGGAAATATGGCAGAACATTTTTTTAACCTCGCCAACGGAGTTGATGATCGTCCAGTAACTCTTCCACAAAAAGCACTTTCCATAGGGAAAGAGACAACTTTCGCAGAAGATATTTACAATGAAAAAGAACTTCATAGTAAACTATTAAAACTGGCGGATCAAGTAGCCTCACGTTTACGTAAAAAAAAGGTGATGGCAAAAACAATTACCGTTAAAGTAAAATATGCAGATTTTACACTTGTCACAAGAAGCAACACATTCGAAAAATCAACCGATACAACCAAAACGATCTATGAATTGGCCCTGGAACTACTACACAAACTAAAAGATATTCGTAAAAAAGGAACTCGACTATTAGGTATATCAACTAGTCACTTTGAAGAAACAGGCACAGGACAATTATATCTATTTGATGAAGACGAAGAAAATACTAAATCTCAAGAAGTTGATCGAGTCATGGATACCATCAGAGCTAAATACGGAACTTCAAGCATCTTCTCAGGTGGCATCATGGAAAATAATAAAAAGAAATAGCACCCATGAATCACAGATAACTATTATCACTTATGCGATAAAAGAAAAATCAGATAGTAATTGCGGATCAATTTTTTATTCTGAAGGATTATACGTATTTCTAGCCTGGCATTTTAATGCTAGGAAAAAACACCAACCAAAAAGGCTGAAAGCACGACACCTGGACTCTCAATATAATATATAAATAACTATTTTTTGTTATTTAGAATATGTATACCTTTAGGCTTATAAGACAGTTCATTTTCTAAACCTAAAATATCAGCTGCTAGATAAACAATACTCATCCACATTTCAGTGCCCATTAAACTTACGTCTTCTTCAGGGCAAAAAGCAAAACCTTTTTGTGACTGATACTGACTTAACATTTGAGGAAGCAAATGTAACATAAGCGCCTTAATTTCATCCTTACGATAATCAGACTGTTGCATACAAAGCCACAATGGATGAACAATATCAAGTATATTACAAGCCGTAATATTTTTCCAATCCTTAAACCCATAATTTCTTGTGTGCGTAAAAATAGTATCAATAGCTGACTCTACATTCGGCAAAGAATATTCAAACTGAGCGTAACTACCTCTTGTCAAGCGATAAAACCCATTCACCGGCTGTAACCAACCAGATTCATTAATAAACTCACCCCACATGCCCGTATACTTATTATTCTTTTTAGTTAAAAAACCAAACACGATTTCTAATGATTCTTCCATATCAAAATTGATCTTGTTGAAATAGTGAAATGTTGAATAAATATCTATCCAACTACCCGCTCCCCAACCTCCTGTTTTCCAATTTAAATCCTTAATAATATTTAATATTTTAACATTCGAGACTTTATCAATAACAGAAATAGGATATAAAAACTTTTCGCCTAAAGCCATTAAGGCGTAACCTGCTGACATAGTGTCATAGTTATATACTTCAGTTATTAATTCAATAGGTGTTTTATTTTCATCTGAAGCAGAGATAACCAATCCTGACTTCGGATCTTGCATACTTTGAATATTTTTGATTGTTTCAGCTAATTCTTCATTTGGTAATTTACCATCAAATGCCGCCGAAATCTCAACAGCGTCGTTGTAAGCTCTTTTATTTGTTTCAGACCGTCTAAAATCGTAGTAAAGCTCCTTGCCATCCTTTTCTACAATAAAATGCTTCAAAAATTCTTGCCATTCATTAGAAATTTGTTTTGAATAACTTTTTAATTGTTGATCAACACCTGAATTATTATTTGGCCTTGAGTTCGTTTTTCGATTTTTAATTACTTTTGCAGGATTACCACCAACAACACTATATTCCGGGACATCCTTCGTTACGACTGCCCCAGCCGCAATGATACAATGCTTGTTAACTGTTACACCATCAACGATAACAACATTAGCTCCTATCCAAACATCATCCTTAATAGTAATTCCTTTGGATATATGTTTTTGCTGATGAATTGGTTTATCAACGTCTGAGAATCCATGATTAAAACCAAAGATACTTGTTTTAGTTCCAATACGTACTCCATCACCAATAGATACCTTTCCGCAAACATGAGTATAAATATTCACGGTACTATATGACCCAATAGAAATATTTCCCGTTAGCACACATCCTGAAGCAATAAAACTTTTAAAACCTAGCTTCAAAGATTCTGTGGAGATAGCAGCATCTTCGGCAACATAGGATTCATCTTCAAAACTTACGTTATATTTTTGACAAAAATCTTCATCAGATAGTTTGCCTTGATTATCTTTTGTTCTAAGCCAAGGTAATTCTTGCACAGGAGTTTCCATATTTTTAACCTCAATTTAAAGTTTTATATAACAATACAGACATTTTATGTTATAAAATAGATATATAAGTCATTATATATGGACATTTAAGACATATGGAGCCCCCATTTCAAGTACGTTCAATCGGATACGTACAAAATAAACCACTCGATATAACCGCCGGCACTAAACAAAATGATATCATGATCAACTTGTTTACAGAAGGAAAGGGCTATTACAAAAATAACGCCTTTCGAGAAAATATAATACAACCCTGTATCGCCTTTTTCTTACCCGAAGATTCAGGAATATTAGTATGTGACAAGCATGAACCCTATAAACGATATTATATGAGATACAGTGGTAAATATGCTAGATACCTTACAAAAAACATTATCGAAAAATATAAAAATCAATTCATTCAATGTAATGATATATCTTCAATAGAATTAAATTTTAAAAGTTCAAATTACATTATAAGAAAAGAACTCCCTCAACAAATGGGGATACTTGAGTCAAAACTCTCAACAATATTAACTAACCTTTTAGACGATAATCCCGAGAATCAACAAAAGAAAATTACAGAAGAAAAGCTTGATGTATATTTACAAGAAAGACTAGACAGAAAATTATCATTAGATCAAATGGCAAATGATTTTCATTTATCTACTAGGCAACTAAGTCGACATTCAAATAGTTTTTTTGGTATGGGAATTATAAAATATCATGAAAGCTTAAAGATGAACTTAGCTCTCAGATTGCTCGAAAATAAAATATTAAAAATAAATGAAATTGCCATGAGATTAGGATATTCTGACCCATTGCACTTTTCAAGAGTATTTAAAAATAAATATGGTAAATCACCAACGAATTATCATAATTAAATTACACAAGAACTTAGCGCTTAATCACTAACTCAAAATCTTCCATAGTAATTTTAAATGCCCCTTTAATCTCTTCAGTAAAAAGTTTACTTGTATCTTTAATGGTTACTTGGACATCAGGCAATAAGCCGATTTTAACCGTTAATTTAGCTAAACTTATATCATCAATCTTGAGTAACTCTCCCAGTTTTGTAATTGTTTCTTCAATTTTTTCTCTTTGTTCTTTCGAATCCTTAATAGATTTTATATCTTTCATCAATTCTGCTTTTTCCTCAGGTGACATTGCATCTAAAATTTTATTCTTATCTGGGCCGGAAATAAACAACACTTTTTTATTTAATTCTGCTAATATTTTTGAAAAACTCGGCAAGACACTTTTTAATTTAGCGATTTTGCGTTTAACAATCAAATCATATCCTAATTCAATGTTGGTGATACCTTGTAGTGAACCGACACTATGTACATTAATTTGACCCAAAGAATTTATCTCGCCACCTATTAAAGCGCTTTTACCATTCTTCACAGATACACCATGTATTTCAATAAGATCACGACAATACAGCCTAGCATTATAGGCATACTTTTCTATTTCTAATTTCCCAACACAAATCACTTCGGCATCTGCTACAAAACCCAGTTGACAAGATCCTCTGACATTTAAAATAGTATTTTCACCAACAACACCTCGCATGACAATGACATCTCCGCTGCATGAAACATTTCCACCGTTTTCAATGGAACCACGGATAACTAGATTATTTTCACACTTAACCGAAAAACCAGATTTAACATCACCTTCAATGATAACAGATCCTTTTTGGGAAATATTCCCTGAATTTAAATCAACATCCCCCCGCACTACTAAGGCATTTTCAATTGAAATGCTATTATGACATCGAAAGTAAATCCCACCTATACCGGCCTTATAATAGATCTTACCGTCTTTCTCTTGAGAGGTAATATTCTTATCAGTTTTTATTTTGATATCGGTTCCTAATTTTACTTTTATCTTTTCACCATTGATATCCTCACCTTCTCTTCCTAGAACAAATTTAGATTTAACGGCAATTAGGGTACCAGCTTCAATTTTTTTATATGGATTTAATTCTTTATAGTCGATTACCTTCTCATCTTTTTGATCATTTACGTCATCAAGTGTAAATTTCCAATCAACCATTGCATCAATACCTTTAACAGGACTAATACCCTTTTTAAGTAAAAAAGTAAACAAACTCGTACTTGTACAATTTTCTAGTACTGGGGCTTGTTCAACATCATATTTATTAATTTCAGCATCAAGAATCTGCTGATATTTTTCAATTCCACTTCTTATAGAGTAGTATTTCATGGATACATGAGATTGATAAATGCCATAAAAAACTGGATCAAGAATTCCAAATTTTTTATTTTCATCAATAATCAGATATCCATTTTCATTTGCTTTATAATAAATTTTATCTTCAGCTATCTCGACATTGATAGAGTCATTAAATTCAAGGGGAGAAGTATTATGACGATCTAAAAACACCTTTCCTTTCAAATTAATTAATTTAGGGAAACCAACTTCAAAAATTATTTCATCTTTAAGATAAAAATCTGCTTTCAATTGATCACTTGATTTCTCTTGATCATTAAGAATTAGTTCAAGCTTTCTCCAGTTTAACTTAAACGCATTAAATTTTTCACCAATAAGCTCTACGTTTGGACCACAATGAAAAATAGTTAAAGGGCTCGGCTCGGCCCTACCTATAATAACATCTTGAATAGGTTCGCCGGTATTTTTAACATGGGCTATGGCTTGCATAATAGCCTTCCAATTAACGTGATGAGTAATACCTTCTTTTTCAAGACAAAGTTTAATCTCTTCTTCACCAGGAGAAAAACCTTCTTTCAACATTACCGGCAAATTTTTCAATACTGCCACGGTATCATTTTTTAAAGAAGCTATAATTATTTGATTTGAATCAGTCATTGAAATCTTCATCTTCTAATAAATAACCTAATTCTTCAACTATTAAATTCGTGTTTTTCTTAGCGTCTAATAAGTGTAAACATACTTCAATAACAGGTGCAAAAATCCGAATCGTATCAACAATCTTCTCACTAACTAATGCGCTAACCTGATCATAAACAACATACCCTAGATAAATACCATCGTTATATAAGGGATAGTACATAGGCTCAGAACTTAATTCTTTCACAATTTTGTAATTATAATCACCACAGATATCTTTTATGAAATCAAATGTTTGTTCTAATATAAATTCCTGATCATCATTAGTAGCTAATAGTTTTAATAACTTTGTTCTATCATCAATAACGACAACAGTTTCTTCAAATATATTCTTAAGGGACGAGATTTCTTTTTTATGATCTTGATTTTCTTGTTTCATATTTTCATAATTATTCTTATCGTCTATATTTTTTTCAAATGTTTTAATGGCTTCTACCACCACCTCTTTAACTTCAATGTCAGAAAATGATTTATTGATAAAATTCCAAACGTGACATTTATTAATTAATTTCAAGACACTCTCTGTATCAAAGCTTTCAGAATAAATTAATTTGATTGCCGGATGATTAATTACGATTGGGTCAGAAAATAATTCTATTCCGCCACCATCTAGTAATTGTATTTCAGAGAGAATTACGGAATAATCATTACTCCCAACCTTATCCATTGCAAATTTTAATTCATGACATGATTCAATTGAATAATCCATATCTGAAAATATTTCACAGAATTTATTTACCGAATTTTCATCACTATCAACAATAAGAATTTTAAACTTCATGATATTTCCTTAATCAAATCAACTATTCATCCTATAGTATAGGCTATAAACACCCCTGTTTCAAAAAACCAACTGGTTTTATTTAAAAAGTTTAGCCTAAGTTACCTCCACAATTAAACGTTACTTTGCAAATAATTGATTTAAAATGACATAAAATTAAAATGATTAAATAATCCTATTTTTATCAGGAGACTGTAAATGAAACCTTCATACAGTAATCAACTGAAATATTCCGCTGGGTTTTTAATTATCATTGGCCTACTCGCCTGCGTAAATACCACTTATTCTAGAGCTGATGAAAAAGCCATCACGGGTGAATTGGTTCATATTATCATGGGCTCGTTTATGCATCATGGCGAGGCCTTTTATGATCAAGAAGTTATTAGAAACAATTCCATATTAGAAAAAAATCCAAAAAGCTTTGATGCTATAAACGACCTAGCTGTCGCCTATTTTAAACGCTCATCATTTATGTCAAAAGTTGAAAAGCTCGCACAACCATTTAATTATCATGATTCGATAAAATTATTTGAAACAAATGAAAAATATCATCCGAATCGTTACAAAACAGCATCCAACATGGGTGTTATGTATAAAAAATTCGGTGACTTTGAAAATGCTGAAAAATATATTAAAAAAGCATTAAAGATAAAACCTCAAGGACACATGGGTCTCGGTGATTATTACCTTAAAATGATTCAATATTTAAAATCAAATGACGGAAGTTCAAATTTTCTTGGAATAAAATATGAAGATGGTTATCAAAAAACAGCTGAAGCCGCAAATAAAGAATATGTAATCAGTCTCATTAAAAATGATCATCAATTTGCTGATGCCTATATTGTTCTCGGCGATATATTATTATATGAAAAAAAATATCAATTAGCGTTAAGATCCTATCTTAGATATCAAGATCTAATTAAGAATTCAAATGGTAAATCAGATAGAAATTTCTTCTACATGAGAAGTGAGAGCCTTTTTGAATTGTGGTCAATAAACTTAGCCTCAGGACATATATTCGACAGGTATTATAAAAATCAATTTCATCATGACCTTATGAAAGTAAAAGACTGGTTGCTTACCTTTCATAATTTCGAAACTACCCAACTCCAAAATGGAAATTCAGTATCTTTTAGTCATTTAACAAAAAACAATATGTTTCCTGAACGTCCCATCTATTTGGACATTGCCTATTTCAAAGGGACATATGATTGGAAGCCAATTGAATATGTATCTTTAATTTTTGTGATTCTATTATTAGTATTACCTGCGAAAATATATTGGAACTTACGAAAAGGTATTTCTTGGAACAAATAATTCACAAAGAATTCAATTTCCAATCATAATCCAAATACTTAATTTTAAAGTTGGATTCTTCTTTAGTTATTATCCCCTTCTTTAGTAACCATTTTTTTACATCACCAAAGTCACCAGAAAACCATTTCATAATTTTTGTTAGATAAATTACTTTATTGGCTCGGTCGATCTTCAAACCCTTTTTTGAATTTTTCATAAAAACCGTCAATTGATCTTTTAATTGTTCTTCTAATTTTTCACCAGTGAAAGCTTCTAACCTTAGATCCGGGCAACTCAAAGCAGCACATACAAGGGCAAAATGAACTCTTGGCTCTTTAAACCTAGCTCTAATAATTTTATGCTCTACAGTATCGAGTGAAACAGTAGTCCCATTAACAATACCTGCATCTTGTGTCCAAACTCTTGACAACCCTTTATTTAAATCAGAAAGTTTTTTTATTCCAATATTATCAACTACTTTTTTCATGGCTAAGTAATTATATATGTTAAGCCAAGCTGCTAATCTCTCTTTTTCACTGGCGTTTTCGCTACCAATAGAATTTAATAAACTTCCTAGCTCGATAAAGACTTTATTCTTCACTAAAGATTTATAATCTACCAAATTAGTTTTGTATACCGGATGACTCTTTTTTTTGACAACAGATTTAATTAAACCATCAAATTTTATATTCCATTGTTTTAATGAGATCGAGTTCTTTTTGCTTAACAAAGGATATGTTTTATCTGCTCCATTAAGTTGGAATATCAAAACAATAACAAGTCCAATACCAAAAATAACCAGAATAGTATTCTTTACCATAATCAACCTTAAATATTAAAAACCGACTCTATTAATCTGTCTGAATTATAGTCAGATCATTACGCTAAATCATTAATTTAATCAATATTGTTGAATATGTTAACTAATTTAAAAAAAGCATATGAGAATTAAAATTTATTCATTTTTAATGTAAGTAATTTGAATATTATTCGATTACATAAGAATCAAAGTTTTCTCAAATAGATAAATCATATATTCACTTTTGGATATACAAATGCTTATAGCAATACTTCTTTTAGTAACAATATTTTTAGCTTATTCAAATGGGGCCAATGATAATTTTAAAGGGGTAGCAACTCTTTATGGTTCTGGTGTACTCAATTATAAATCGGCCATAACTATCGCAACAATAACGACACTTATGGGTTCTCTTTGTGCCATCTTTCTAGCAAAAGGTTTAATTGCTAGTTTTTCAGGTAAAGGCTTAGTGCCTCTCGAAATAGCAGACTCTACAAGCTTTTTAATAGCCGTTGGTTTTGGTGCTGGCTGTACTGTTTTACTTGCCACCATTTTAGCATTTCCAATTTCTACCACTCACAGCTTGGTGGGAGGACTACTAGGTGCAGGTGTTATGGCCGTTGGCTTGGATGTGAATTTTTTAAAGCTAGGCAATGCTTTTTTTATTCCTTTATTAGCAAGTCCTTTAATTGCATTTGTATTGGGCGCAGCTATTTATTCTTTTTTTACTCGATTAAGAAAAGCTATGAATCTTACTAAAGAAAGTTGTTTATGTATAGGAGAACAAAGACAATTAGTTCCCATTTCCACATTGAAAAACACGCCTGAAGGAAATCTAATCCTAAATTCAAATAGTATGGGATTAACAAACACTACAATTTTAATAGCCGATAAAAGTGAATGCCTTGATGTATATACGGGTGGAGTATTAGGAATATCTGCACAAAAATCTTTAGACTTAGCGCATATTTTTAGTGGAGCTGCCGTTTCATTTGCGAGAGGTTTAAATGATACGCCAAAAATAGCAGGATTATTAGTCATCGTCTTAGCATCAAAAGAAATAAGTATTAATTACGGATTAATTATTATTGCGCTAGGTATGGGTATCGGCGGTATATTAAACGCACGAAAAGTTGCAGAGACAATGAGTCATAAAATTACGGAGTTAAACCCTGGTCAAGGTTTTTCAGCGAATTTAGTAACAGCCTTCTTGGTAATTATTGCTAGTAAATTCGGTGTACCTGTATCGACAACCCATGTGTCGGTTGGCTCTATTTTTGGTATTGGCATTGTTAGTAAAAAATCAGACAACAAAGTGGTCAAATCTATTCTTTTATCTTGGTTGATTACACTACCTGTCGCAATGTTCTTCAGCGCAATAGTCTATTTTGCAATTACTTTGTAATAACTTCTATAATTGAAATATTTATATATAAGAACTCGTGTTTATTAGGAGTGATTATAAATATTTGTAATTAATATAAAAGGCACATTGAAAACATTCGATAAAATAACATTAATTCAATCGAAAGGAAAAGGCAATGACTTTAAATTCTTATAAATTAATTCAAAATTTATTACTTATCTCATTAACCATCGGTGCCGTATTTATATCTTATGATATATCGACAGACAATATTCGATTCTTATCCATTGGTAGCTTCCTAATTGCTGATGCCGTAATTGGTTTACTTATTTTTAATATCATTTTCAACAAATGTCCCGAATGCAAAAAATATTTAGGCTGTTACCATGATGGTGTTTGTCATAAATGCGGAGAAGTAATTAAATTAAATAAGAAAATATAATATTATACTAATAGCATAAGTTAAAAAAAATATTAATTAAAAGGAGTTAACTATGGATCCCAAAACAAGTCATTTAGAAATTGCATATTCATCAATCAGATGTTTTGCCGATGATGGAACATTAGATGAATCAGAAGTTTCAGGCAACACTTGGAAAAGAATCCAAGAGATCATTAAAAAATATAATCTTTAAAAATATCTGGGTCTTTGGACAGCTTGTCCAAAAAAGTTTAACACCTAAGATAGCATAAAAATAATCCTGGATTATGATTCATAAATAAAGGAAATAAATGATCGACAAAAGCTGGTGTTTATCTTAGATTTTATTTTATGGCACCAGCCTCTGGGAGCGAGAGCCGCCGGCTCTTGTAAAATTTCTCACAGCAAATACCATAAAACTCAATAACAAAACCTAATCAGAAAATATTTCTAAAAAACAACTCTTCGAGTTATACAAGAGCCAGAGTCTCTCGCTCCCAGAGGCTGGCGCCATAAAATAAAATCTAAGATAAACACCAGCTCAAGCCAAATATCAAATTGACTCTATATATTTAGAAATTTTATGACTATTTCAATAATTATTCTAAATATTTGTCCCACTTAAAGGTTTCTTTTGAATATATTAAGAGCATAAAAATTATTCACTATTCAATAAGGCAAAATAATGGTTGGTTTAAATCACGTATTTATTAAATCTAACAATTTGGATAATACTTTTAAGTTTTTCAAAGATGTTTTAGAGATGAATATTTTTTATTCCTCGTGGGATGACAAAATTTTAATCCTCGATTGCGGGGCTAGTTACATTGGCTTTATAGAAAAACACTCTAAAACAGATCATCCTGCCGGTGGACCTTGTCACATAGCTATTTCATTTGAAAAAATAACACATGAAAAACTAATACAAAAAATACAATCAAATCACTCTCATTTAAAAACAAGAGGCCCTGTTGAGTTTGACGATGCCATTAGAAATCTAGGTAATTTTAAAGCATTCTTTGTAAATGATCCCGACAATAATGAAATTGAGTTAATGTGTATCGAAAATCAGTAGATTAATAAAATTCAAATATATAAATTAAGATATCGTTTTAACCACCCCCACCTACTAAATTTACTAAACCTGTCCTTGCCTTAGTCTTGACCTAGTATAGATAATGACCCTGCCTGTTCCTATATTGTTATATCTAATAATTCTTAAATATATAACGCATACAAATGTATATTATTTAGACATATTATATTTCAATGGTAGATTACCATGCGGTATCTTAAATTTAAAGAATTTAACCAAAGGAAAATAAAATGTCAGAAGTAGGAAATCTAATACCTGTATTTGCTGTAAAAAATATTTTATTAAGTATTGAATGGTATGCTAAAATATTCAACTTTAAAGTTGATTGGAACAGCGGTTGCATATGTTCAGTTTCTAGTGGCGATCATTGCTTAATGCTATATGAACAACATGACTTACCTACTCCATCGATGGCATGGATAGGACTTGAATCAGAAACTATATTTGATGTTTGCAAAAAGAATAATGTAGAAATCATCAAGCAACCTACAAATGAAGACTATGCCTATAATATGAAAGTGAAAGACCTAGATGGTAATATTCTTTGGTTAGGTACAGAACCTAAATCCAATGGCCAAAATGAATTGCACTCTCATGAGTCCTCTTGTTAACTAATTAGTGATCAGGACTATATAAAGCAACCGAATTACACAACAAACAAATATTTAAACGTAACCAGCACTACTCAGCAAAAATTGCCGTAAAGTGTTGGTTACCTCAGTCATTTCCAGAAAAATGGAGGTTATTTTATGAGTAAAAATAAATGGTTTTTTATAGTCATATTTATTTTAACAATGATTTCGTATTTGCATCCTAAAGCTTCACTAGCACGAGATCTTGCCGGTGTGGACTGGAAAGAATATAAAAAGAAATCAGAACTCATCTTTAGTGGCCGTCTTATCAAAGCTGAACTTGATGAAAAAAGTCAAAAAATATCTTACACGTATCGCGTTTCAAAGATTTTTAAAGGTAATAAAATTAAGGAAATATCATTTGAAGCACATTTAAGAGAAAACATCAATAAGAGGATTGGAGGGTTAGCTATTGTTGCTCTCAAAAAAGTTGGACAAAAATGGGCTTTATCTATTGATGAAAGAAGTTGCTGGACACATCAAAATGAGATGAAACAAGATTTTAGAGGATTTCCCATTTATAAAATACCCACCCCTTATCTTATAAATAAATTCCCAAAACAACTTGGTGAAAAAGTTAAATTAAAGAAACTATATCAAGATGGATATCATCTAGAAGAAGTCTTTGTTTACCCTATGCATAAAGTAGAAAAACATTTAGAAACCTACTTAGGAAATGAGAAATGATTAAGATATTAGTTTGTCCTTATTGCAAACAGCAAAACAACACTCAAAACACCCTCTATTGTCTTGTGTTACTGCTTTAGGATGTGGGGAATAACATCCTGTTTTACTGTAAAAATATACGCAGCAAAATTAAACCTAGATTCTGCTGAATTAAATTGTTGTGGTATCGAAAGGAATTATTAATGGCATGGTATTTTTGGCTAATTTTAGCTTGTGTTATAAATTATTATTCAAGCACGATATCCAAAAAATTAAATCCACCTCTCGCTTTGGATGTTAAAACATTTGATTTCAATCCATCAGAAAAAATAAAATGCCTCATCGCTGCAAATAAAATGATAGAGGCTATTAAAGAAATAAGAAGTGAAACCAGATTAGGATTAAAAGACAGTAAAGATTTATATGAGTATCTTGCAGGAAAATTGAATCTGAACGAGAAGAAGCATTAGCAATGAATCCATCAAGTTTTAAAGAAATTTAAAAGAAATATCCTAAACTTTACTTATTTATTTTTTATAGTTCTACCATTTATATATTTTCTTAATGTCCTTTACCTTAGAAGTTATCCTTGGACGCCAAACGAAATACCAACAACAAGTAAATAAAATGCAAATTTACTCAGACAGTCCTTGTTCTTTAGCATTCAGAGCTAAAAACAAATACTGCATGAATAATTGAGCAAGTTCTGCTTTAATTTATAGTTTAACTACTTGTTTTATAAGAAGTTATATTTAGCTAGTTTTTTCAATTTATACCTAAAACCTAATCGACAAATCATTTCTAATCATATAATCCGCGCCCTTTTTGAGTGTTTAAGAAACAGAAGAATCCTCTAGACCTTCCATGCAATTATTTTCAGAGATTCAACCATGATGATGATGGGTAAATAATGATAGATTTAATAATTAAGAAAAATAAGAACCTGAAAAATGATATTTTATCAGGACTAACAGTTTCCTTAGCATTAGTACCTGAAGCTATCGCTTTTGCTTTTGTAGCAGGAGTTCATCCTTCGGTTGGTTTATGGGCTGCCTTCTACGTTGGACTTATCACCTCAGTTATTGGTGGTCGCCCAGGAATGATATCCGGAGCAACTGGTGCCATGGCAGTTGTATTAACGGCATTTGTAGTTCTTTATGGAATAGAATATTTATTCGCTAGTGTGATTTTATGCGGCATTATTCAAATACTCTGTGGAATTTTTAAATTAGGAAAATTCATTCGACTTCTTCCTCATCCTGTCATGCTTGGGTTTGTAAATGGATTAGCAATAGTCATAGGTAAAGCTCAATTTGGCCAACTAAAAACAAATCATAAAATATATTTTGATGAAGCCTCTGACAGATTCCTATCGTCAGGTACATGGCTTAGTGGAACCAATCTATGGATTACCTTTGGTCTAATTGCATTAACAATGCTGATCATTCATTTATTGCCTAAACTCACCAAAGCAATTCCAGGGACTTTAATGGCCATAATAACCGTTACATTATTAGTTCAGTTCACACCTATTAAATCTGTTACGGTAAATGACTTTGTCATCACACAAAATAAATTAGCCGCTGAAAAAAAAATAAAAACTGAAAACTTTAATGCGATATTAGGTAATTTAAAAGTATCAGAAGTTGATCAAAAAGGAAAAGAAATGGCCATTGCCCCTATTCTTCTCAAAGATTACAAAGAAGAGAATACCGCAGGATCCTTTCATATTCCGGGAATAGAATTTTCAATCAGCAGCTTCATCATTATTCTCCCAATGGCACTAACACTTGCAGCGATCGGTTTGATTGAATCATTAATGACACTAACTTTAATTGATGAATTAACTGAAACCAGAGGTCATGGTAACAGAGAATGTGTTGGACAGGGTATCGCCAATATGGTATCTGGTTTTTGTGGCAGTATGGGAGGTTGCGCCATGATAGGCCAATCAATGATCAATATACGCTCTGGTGGGCGAAGCAGAATCTCTGGTATTACGGCTGCTCTATTCTTATTATCCTTTATTATTTACCCACCATTGAGTGCCTGCATCGGCATGATACCAATAGCAGCCTTAATAGGAGTTATGTTCATAGTTGTTATTGCAACCTTCGAATGGACAAGTTTACGACTTTGGAACAAAATACCAAAGAGCGATTTTATTATTATTATTTTAGTTTCATCAGTTACGGTTCTTTTTGATTTAGCCATAGCTGTAACAGCAGGCGTTTTAATTGCAGCTGTTGTCTTTGCCTGGAAAAAATCCCAAAGAATTCAGGCTAAAACTGAAACAACTGATAATATTAAAACATATTCTCTCGAAGGTCCCTTGTTTTTTGGAGCAACAACAAGCTTTAAAGATATTTTTACACCGGATACCGACCCAGAAAAAGTGATCATAGAATTTAGAAACTGCCGAGTTTATGACCATTCAGCCATTGAGGCAATTAATGACGTAGCCTCCAAATATAAAGATGTCGGAAAATCAATTACCATTAAACATCTCAGCAAAGAATGTCAACAGCTAATCGAAAAAGCCAGTAGCATCATTGAATCAAATTTACTGGAAGACCCCGACTATCACATTGCAACAAACAAACTTGGCTAATTGTTTTTGCTTACTGACTGCACAAGAAATATAAGTAATATTAGAATTTTTATTTTATTACTTCAGATTGAACTTCCATCAAAATCGAAAGAACAAGCACATTGTTTCTTGGCTGAGTATTTAAAGGCGTAATAGAAACAATTTTCCAGCCCCCATCAAGAAATCCATCTAATTCAGCCAATCCTTGAGTATCAATATTTTTTAAAAATGTTGAATTCCAATTCTGAGATTGATCTTTGTCAGCATGTATTGCCTCTATAGATTTTTTAGATGATAAGTCAGTATCGATTCTTATAAAGAATAATTTCTGTCGTGAAAAAGTTTTTCCCACTTCTGCTTTTATTGGTTTTGATTTGCCATAAATATCATAAGCACAAACAAATAAAATAATGGCCGTAATTGAAATAAATAGTTTTGTCATAGCATCTTCCTTTAAATAGGTTGTTTAAGGAATATACGTTGATCTAGATACTAATTTTTCAAAAAGTATAATAATAAAATTATTTAAACGATTTTTATTTGATTGAAACAAATTAGATTTGTGAACGTGTACAATTTTACTTTAATAGAACCATCGTAATAAAAATATTTTTTAAATAATTCTCGAAAACGGCCAATGAGTAAGACAGATTTTTCATTTATAAAAGTTAGAAATATTATCGTTGTCCTTATCATAATCGAGCAGTGTATCTGTCGGTACAACTTTATAATAATACATCTTGCCTTCCATATTAACATCACCCCAAATAGAAATACTCCGTTGATACGTCTCCCTACCATACCCTTTTGAAGGCCCCTCAATTTTACAATCTCTTTTGATCCAGTTTACATATATCCCATCTGGCCCGCTAGAAGCTAAATCAAAAGTACCTCTATTAAAATAAGGCATTACCCTGTCATAAATAATTCCTTTTTCTCCAAATCGGGAAGGACTATAATCATCCGATTCATCATAATTTTGATAAGGTTTAATAAGACCGGCTTTTTTATCATAAACCATTTCCTTTACACTTGAAACAAAGAAATATCCCTTTCCCCATGGATCTACGATCTTATAAGAATCCATTTTATCAAAACTACCTGGACCATATTTTTTATAAGATATTTTAGTACTGACATGAAAACAAACTAATTTCGATGGGCGCCCTGCAATTTTTAAAGAAGATTTTGGCATATCAAGAAAAGGTTTAGCATTTCTATATTTCAACTTAATCGCCCTTCCTTCTACCATACGTCCCTTCATAGGTCTGCATAAATGATCATATAATGCTTTAGCCGACTCACTAGCATTATGAGCACCTTCCCAATTATCAACATGAAAGTTATGCCAACCACATGAATAATTTGGGTCAGATGCTAAATCATCACATTTAAATGGCTTTTTAGATAATCCACATTTTTTAGCCGAATTAGGCGAACCCATGACCAATTTAAAATTTATATTACCATTTTTTGAATTATTCATATTCCAGTTTTCACCAAAATCGCTCATTTTCGTAATTGGTTTTTTAATTTTGCATTGGTAACCTTTGCTTCCTAAAACTTCGCCACCAACATCATCACCAAAATCATACACTTGAACAAAATAAAATTCTTTACCCTTTATCTTTGCCTTTAAAAGAACCTTACCAACTCCTTTTGGTACTGTATAATATTCTGGTAATGCGTTTAAATATTTTATATTTTTTTCAATTTCAGCTATTAGGTGATTGATGCTTTTATAAGGATGATTAATAAAAAAATCCTGTGAAAACTTTGTTAATGTGTCTCGATACATGGGTGAAATTATGGTCATCATATCGATAACTTTATTTTCAACTTCTACTGAAACAGAGTTGGTAAAACGGTCTACAAGAAACTGTTTTAAATATGAGATATCCTCAGATTCAGTTGCATTGTTGGCAATTAGAAATTCTTTATCGAATACATTCATCAAACTATTATGATTGATTTCAAAAGCAGCTGACCTGCTAACCCATGACCCTATTTTACTATTAGAAGCGTCTTCATTATAAGAGGAACTAACATAATCAGGAGGGTAATTGCCTGTTGACCCTTTATAGCCAACAATAGCAGTCGATATCTTTAAAATATCCGATCTTGCTAGTGTCTTTTTATATTTTGATAATATCTTCCCACTCATCATAAAAATACTCATGGTAAAGAATAGAACTATTGTAATCACGATCATCATTTCTATCAGAGTAAACTTTTTCTTCATTTAAGGTATCCTTTATAACAAAAACTTAATTTCCAATAAAACTTTCTCCGGAATCAAACTAAGTTATTTGATATATTTTTAAAAATATATTCATCTCATTCTTATAACACGTTAATTTCGAAATAATGTTCCTAAAAAATTTAATATTTTTCAAAAATAATAGAAAATATGATATTTCCTTAAAAGAAGAACCAAAGTTTAGGTATACAGAAAAACGAACAGAAAGAAGTTACAGCAAATTAATATGATTTTACGAGACAGGCCTGAATTTATTTAAGACTTATCATACACTTTGAATTGTAATATTTTCTATGGCTATTAATGTGTCATTGCATACACGTAAAGGTTGAGACCCATTTTGTAGGATTCTTTGGTTGTATGTTTACCAAACCAGGCACCAACCCAGGCACAATGCAAGTCCGTGGGGCTAAGCATAGCTACAATACGGCCTTTATAATAAACACCAAATAAACCAAAATGTTCTCCTTTAACCCCTTGGATATAAGGCATTCCTTGTGGGAATTTATAATAACAATTAAAAACTTCATGATCCTTATCTAATTTTTTTATTGTTGCTTCTGGCAATATCGCTTGCATATGTCTCATCATACTTTGAAAAAAAGTGTCTTCTTGTCCATTTTTATAAACACAATCTTCAATATATAAAAATCCACCGCGTAATAAATATTCCCGAAGGGTATCTAAATTTTCCTGTGAAAAAATAGGTTCCATTTCGGCGTGCATAAATATAAATGGAAAAGAAAAAACTTCTTTTGGTTTATTTAAATCAGCAATTCCCCAATCCATTTTAAGATTAGCAGAGGTGTTTTTACGAATATGACTTATCATATTTAAATCACCCACAGGATGAGCGTGCCAATCCCAGTCAGCTTTGTGCCTCTGTGTTGGACCAGCAATTACTTTGAATTTCATTCGAGCCCAGGTTGATCGACTACCTTTTTCTGATTCTTTAAATGATTTATTAGCATAATAATCCTGAGCCATCAACCCAAATCCGACTATTAATACCAATGTCAGTAATACGATTAATTTTCTTTTCATTATTGATACCCAATTAAATTAATTTATATTTTCTTCTAACTAAAAATTCTGCCAAAATTAAGCTCACTAAAAGAATAAAAATCCAAGGTTTATGCCAGAGACGATCTTCAGTCGTCGTAACTTCAACCGGGCTTAATGTTGGTAACCAGTATTCCCAATCAAATTTTTCATTCATCCGAATAACTTTCCCACCACTTAATTCAGCAATTTCTTCCATAAAATTAATATCTGGCTTTAGAACTCTAAGCTCGATATCTTTAAGTTTTAAAATACCAGATACAACTGTTTGCGAAATGACCTCATCATCAACCTTTGCAGAAATTTCATACTCTTTATTTCCATCAATTTGCAAATCTCCTAAATAGATATTGGCATTTTCGGATTTATTTAAATGTAATTCTGAGACATGTTCACCTTGTCTCACTTCAAACTTAAAATCTGAATACACCATTTTTGATCTTTTAGGGATATTAAATTTTAGTTTTGCTTTTTGTCCACTCTTACACACTACGGAATTTAAAACCCAATGAGGCTGTGATTTTTGCCCAGCACTCAACCAATTTAAAAGATTTTTCCAAAATAACTGATAAAGGTTTGAATCAGAACTAAGCGTTCGTAACTTCCAAGGCCACAATGTATCAGAAGTCAATACGGCTGACTTACCTCTACCAAAATTTTGAACCGCTAAAACAATCTGCCTAACTCCCTCGCCAGGCTTTTGATGATCTACTAATATTACGGCACCAGCCTTTGCACTTTTAACTGGTGAAAGATCTCTAAATTTTGGCAATAGTTCTTTTTGATAGATATTATCCTTTTTAGCAAAATCGAAAATTGAATTTAGAGCACCTTCGCGAGTTAATTCAAATGAAAACAAGGGGGGTAATTTTTGCCCACGCTCTTTGCTTCTGGTAAAACTATCTTCACGAAAAGTGCTGACGCGACTAACGTCTTTTAAAAAAGAATTGGTCGCAATATCTTGACGACTCTGACCTTCAGGCTGATTTAAAAAAGTAACTGGCAATAGTTTTTCCAAGGAACTATTTGAAAATTCTTTTGATGCTTGTGGATTGCTAATAATAAATAAAACAGAACCACCTTCTTTAACAAATTTTCTTATCTTTGCGGACATATCCTCTGTGATCTGCCTTTTATTCAGATTTAATAAAACAATCACATTATATTCATTCAGTTTATCCTGCGTCGGAAAATTATTTTTTCTTCCATTAGTAGAGAGTCCAGATGATTTGAAATCAGGATGAAATAATACATCTAAATCAAAATTATTTTTATGATCTAAAACGCCACGTAAATGTCTGGTTCCCCAATCCAATGCTCCCTGATACAATAAAAATTTTCGTGTTTCCTTTTCAAGACCATGCACACTCCAATTTAAAGAGACCATTTTTTCATCACCATAATAAATTTCACCGGTAAACAAATGGATGCCAGCAGTTGGTATTGGAAGATCAAAAGCAATTCTTTTTTTCTGAGAACCATTATGAAATACTTTAACTTCTTTTTCAAATACTATTTTGTTTTCCTTTTTTATCTTCAATGTAATCGGGCGACTAATTGTATTTGAAAATTGAGCTAACATATTAACCGGCACTCTAGACCCAACCAAAGAAGTACTATCAACCTCCAACCTCTCAACAGCAATATAAGGTTTGGATGGAACATTTAATTCCGTTGGAATAAAATAAACTGGGATTTCAGATCCTTCTACTATTTCCAACAGCTCATCTTTGCTATCTTCTGAGGAATCAACTCCATCAGTAAAGCATATCAAAGCTTGGGAATTATTCTTATCACATTTATCAATCATCTTCCCAAGATTCTTATATAAGTGTGTTTGAGAGACTCTATTTTTGCTTTTAAAAACAGCAAATTTCTGAACACTTCTTATCTTAGAATTAAAAACATACTTTTCGAAGATAAAATCTTTTTCTACCAGCTTGCCATGCCAATATTCCAAAACCTGATCCATCCGATTAGTTTCTTCAAACCCATTAACTTGCATACTGGATGAAACATCCATCAATACAGATACTTTATTTTTCATGTCTGTTTTAATAGATTCCTTTCGCATGGAAATCGGATTACTCAAGCAAAATAAAATTAGACCGAAGCAGGTCACTCTGATAGATATTAAAAATATCTTAGGAAGTAACTCTAGCTTCCTGATGGTATATAAATAGGAAAGTATGATTAATATCGTCGCAAGACAACCAACAAAAAATAATCCACTTGATCCTCCCGGGAAATACCAGGAAAATGATTCTTCAACTACAGTTGTAACATTACTCATAAGCTCTACTTTATTTTCTTTTCAGATAATTGTTCAAAATACTTTGCCGTATCTTTTATATATTCAACAGGAACACCCTCTTCATCAAATTCTATAGAAAACTCTTTTTCATCCATCGATTTCAATTTTTGATTACTAACAATGATTAATTCTTTTAATTGGGTACTCAAACGATTTAAAGACTCTACAGCTTCTTTCGATTCAAAGCGATTCACCTTGCCAGAGCCGGCAAATAAATTGTTCATTGTCTTCTTTAAATCCTGATGAATCACGTTTTTTGTTCTACCTGGTGAACTAGATTTCTTTTTGCTTAAAGGGGCTCCTCCTTTACCGGGTTTACCTGACTTCCCTTGCTTGGGCTTGCCAGAATCCTCCTGACTTCGCTGCAAATCCTGTTGTGCAACTTCAATGTTTTCTAAAAGCTTTTGTAATTCTTCTTCTTTTGATTTATCCATTCTATCTTTTAATAAATCAAGTTGAGATTTTAATTGTTTTAGTTTTTGAAGAGCTTTCGCCATTCTTGTTTTTTTATCAGCAAGTTTATCTTTTTCCTGAGCCAACCTTTCTTTCATTTTTTTCACATTTTCTTCAGTAGGCTCGTCTCCATTCTTTTTAGTATTTATTGAGTTTATCGGACTTTTCTTTTCATTATTATCAATTTCATCAAGCTCTTCTCTCAATTCATCCAACTTTTTAGTATTCTTAAGTGAACCTTCTTTATGTTGCTTTTCTACCTGCTTACTCAATTCTTCTAGCATTTTCTGCAACTTCTCTGTCGCTTTTTCAACTTTTTCAACAGCAAGATCTCTTTCGATTTTATTAAGCTTTTTATGAGTTGAGTCTAATTCTTTTTGAGTTTCCTTATCACTTTTCTTTTGTATGTTTTTTAATGCTTGTTGAGTTTTCGATCGCGATTTTTCTGCTTCCGCCAATGCTTTTTTTGGATCCTCAGACTGCAATGCCTTTTCTGAATTTTGGCTGGCGATTAATGCTTTCTTTAATTTCTCTTTATTGCCCTCTGATAGTTTTAACTTTTCTTTCAATGCATTTAATTTATTGGATATAGCACTCTGCATTGCGGCTAGCTCTTTTAAGCTGACTTCTTTTTTGACAGGATCTTTACCGTCAGGAGATTCACTTGGTTTTTGAGAGGAATTCTTTTTATTCTTGGCCGATAAAGGCTTTTTCGTTCCAGCCTGCTTGCTATTTGCTGGCTTAATTGCAGTTCCTTTGCCACTTCCCTGTCCTTCACCCTCACCTTTACCTTTTCCTTTTCCTTTGCCTTCGCCTTTGCCTTTTCCTTCGCCTTTGCCTTTTCCTTCGCCTTTTCCTTTTCCTTTGCCTTTGCCTTCGCCTTTGCCTTCGCCTTTGCCTTTTCCTTCTCCTTTGCCTTTTCCTTCTCCTTTGCCTTTTCCTTCGCCTTTGCCTTTGCCTTTTCCTTTGCCTTTACCTTCGCCTTTTCCCTTACCTTTTCCTTTGCCCTTACCTTCACCTTTTTTGCCTTCGCCTTTTTTGCCTTCGCCTTTTTTGCCTTCACCTTTTTTGCCTTCGCCTTTTTTGCCTTCGCCTTTTTTACCTTCGCCTTTTTTACCTTCACCTTTTTTACCTTCGCCTTTTTTGCCTTCAGCCGATCTTGCCCGAGGATCATTCTTTTCTTCTACGGCAAACTTCCCTTTTAATTCAGACTTTCTTAAAACATTCTTTTTATTAGCTTTTACTATTTCTTTTAACTGATCAATAACCTCTGCTTCTTTTTGAATAATTCTTTTCAACTGATATTCGGGATTCTCTTTAGGATCTAATTTTGGTCTCCGATATTGTTGTTTTTGATCAAAAGGATCTTTAGGTTTTGGAGCAGGATCTTTGCCTTTAACTTTAAGTATTACTTTTCTGATTTCTTTTAAAGCTGCGGATAAGTGACCGAGAGACTCCTGTTGTTTTTTAACGGCTTCCCCATAAATAGGTTTAACAATATTTTCTTTCTTTTCGGAACTATCTTGAGCAGGCAGCTCTCCACAGCATATTCCAACTAAACAGCATACAGTCAAACCAGCAAAAAATAATTTATTCATCTTGAACACCTTTTAACCTATTTGAATTTATATTAACTTCATTACCCAATAAAAACGACTCCGCTTCCTTCATCGATCCTTTTGCTTTTTTCAAGCTTTCTGAGAACAATGGACTCATCTTTTCTGGTGGAACATTTTCTAAAATATCTTCTATATCATCTACTAGTCCGGCCTGCTCCTTAATTAATATTTTCAGTTGCTTTTGAATAACCGGACTTTTAATATCAATTCTTGATGCTTTTGCATTGTAAGTAGCTCTAGTCAATAGAATCTGAAGTTTTATCATTGCCATTAATTTCCTAAATGCTTTTTTTAACTTCCCCGCTTTACCTTTTTGACCTTCAGGTGCTTCCCCATCTTTCTCAAAATATTTTCTTTCTTCAGCCAATGGAATTATTTGTATAAAATGTGGGTTACTGTTTATTTGAATTTTTTCTCCCTCAATGCCATTGAGATCCCCCATCAAAACATAAGTCACAATGTCATAGCTTTCTAGCCCTAGTTCATCCAACAATAGCTCTTCTTCCAGTTTTAGCTTTCCTTCTTTATTAAGCAAGTCATCGTCTAGAGGAATAGATGCTTTCAATTCACCGTTTTTAAAAACATCCAGATTTAAAGATTTAAATCCATGCGGGGCATTTGCAATGCCAGACCAGACAATTTCATCTAGTACAGTTGCTGACATTTCTGAACGTGGTCCTGTAAGCTTTAATGCTGAGTCATCTAAAAGCTTTTTAATCGCTTTCTCTTTTTTGACAGCTGGATCTTCATTTTTTATTTTCTCTTCAGCTAATTTCTTCTCCTCTAATATTTTCTTTTCATCAAGTAGTATTTTATTTTTAAGAATTACCTTTCGATTTGCATCTGATTCTTTTAGACTATCCGTGAGAATATTTAATTCTGTAAACTGAATCCCAATTAATAAAACTAGAAAAATACATATGGAAATTCTCCAGAAAGGCCATGAACTATTTTTTATCGTAGGATAATTACTAAACATTTCATTTTCTTGTGCATTTTTTAAAGGATGATTCGTATTTTTTAATTCAAGATTTGCTTCAAGTCTATTCTCACCAGCATTTCCGGAATCAAATTCAGTCACAACATCTTTTGCATTAGCTGAACCATAGGTTACTGTAACAATAAAAATAATAAGACTCGAAACGATACCAATAATCATTGAAGATAAAACAATTACAATGCCATCACCCACCGTATAATTATCAGGTGCGAAAAGACAGTAATAAGTGGCAATCAAAAAAATAATACAAATTAAAATCAAGGGCTTAAGAAATTTATTTTGTTGCAGATGGCATTTCCAATTAGCCATCAGTTCTGATTTTTTTAAAATATTCTCACTCATTACAATTCCTAAATAGCGGTTCTGTTGGATAAAAACATCTCACTAAACATTAGTCCAAAACAAACGATTAAAATTACCCACCAGATAAACTCATCCTTCTTTTCATTTTCAGTTAACGACCCAACTGTTGGCATCTCAACCTCCACTTCAGTTGAGATTAATTTTCTAACATCAATAGCTGTTTTTAATAATAAAGGATCTGATTCTTCCCTAGGCAAATTTACACTAATAAGATTTGAAAAATCTTTCCCCTTAATCACATAATGACCAGGAGAACTAAAAACAATTCTATTATTAATTACCTTTGTTTCTTTCTTAGTTTTTAATTCAACAGCTGTATCAAACGTTTTAATTTTTGCTGACCTTTGTCCTACAGTCCAAATATCTTCTACTTTTTTCTGAAGACAAAAGGCGATGACTTCTCTACAAAATGGAAGAAAAGTTCCTTTAACCATCCAATCAGTTTTATTACGATCAATGGAACTACACACGATGATGTGTATGCCCTTCCCAATTTTCATTTCAACAATTGCCGGACTACCATTTTCAAATGTGGCGATTGTTTTTGATCCCAAAGGAAATTCCAATGATTGTGTATCAAAAAATACGATGTCATAAAGACTGCCTATTTTTACATCTAAAAACTTCTTAAAAATCCCATGATCAAAATTAATATTTCCAAAATGGGTATTACCTATTTTATTCTTCTTAACTTTTATTTTAAATAATTTAAGCCATTTCTTCATTGCAACTGATTCATTCAGGATACTGATGACAGGCTTCCCTTTTTCAATCAACTCTTTTAGCTTTTTCAGATAAGCTTTATTAGCACTGAGACCTTCTCGTAAAATTAAGACATTCGCTTTAAGTAGGTCAACATCGCTAGTGTCAGTATTTATTTTAGAAAGCACTAAGCTTGATGCTTTCTCAGAAGCTTTTAAAGCAAGTGCAAGATAGTCAATCTTATTCTTATCTAAGGAAGTCATTAAACAATTATAATTCTTTTCCGGATTTGCAGAAAACCAATTCTGATTATCCTCTTCTAAATCGTCCTTAACCACAATTTTCACAATACCTGCTAATGGTTTAGAACCATCAACTTGTAAGGTCACAATAAGTTCATTAATTTGATAGGCCTTTAAATTCATATCAATGGGTTTCAGTGATTTATCGCTGTGAGTAATATAAACCTTGCATGGCATCTCTACACGACAGAAATTATTAATTTTTATCTTAAGATCAACGGTCTTTGTGCTCTCCATAAATGGCGTTATTAATTTGGTTTGTTCAATGCTAACGTTTTTAAATCCAGGTTTATGAGGCTTAAGGATTCTTAATGTAACTCCAGGACTTAATTTGTTTTGAAGTTTTAATTTTCGCCAAGGTAATCGCTGATGATCCGTAAAGACAATAATTTCCTTTTCGGAAACATGAAGTTCTTTAAGTTTTCTGTCAGCAGCATGGAGCGCCTTTTCAAAATCACTGATACTCAACAACTTTTCTCTCGCTTTAAAATCCCGCAACAAATCACTCTTGTGAATAGTAAAATTTTCATTACTCCAAATAACTTTATCATTTACAAATCCCAATAAAATTGGGTTATCAGCAGAAACCTTTTCAATTTCATCATTAAAAAAGACTTCCATTTCTCTTTGAATGGGTTTTGCATCCATACTAAAAGAATTATCCCAGAGAATAATGGTTGCCTTCTTGGCTTTCTCTGTAACTTCAGGAAAGAAAGGCCTTGCAAATGCTAAAGCAATCATCAATAAAATAAGCGTTCGCAACAAAAGTATTAACCATTTAAAAATATTATTTCGGCTCTGCTTATCAGCAACAGTTTCTCTCAAAAACATGAAGGAAGGAAAAAGTTGAATCTCTTTAGGTTTTTTCTTTATCAAATGCAGAATGACAGGCACAGCAATCCCTAAAGCCCCCAACATAAATCCGGCAAAACCTAAAATCATTACATCATCCCCTTTCGTTTTGCCAAATAGGCACTAAGAATTTCTAAGGGAGGTGTCTCGGAAGTTATTTCAATAAAGTCACCACGTATCTGGTGAACAATTTTTTTAAGTTTATCTTTATGGGCATTCATTGCTTTGAGATAATCTTTCCTAATTAAATCAGGACTTAATGTTAATTTTTCGCCACCTTCAAGCTCCTGCAATAAAAGAGGATCTTCAAATTTAAAATCAGCTTCTACTGGATCAAGAATATGAAAAAGAAGTACCTCGCAATGTTTAAAGCTGAAATAGTTCAACGCCTTTTCCAATTTATCTAAATCTTCATAAAAGTCTGAAAAAAGAATTATAATTGATCGCGGCTTGACCAAATTTTTTAAAATAGATAAGCCACCAGTCATACTGCATTTACCACCTTGTGGCTTTTTATGCAAAGCAGACATCATCAAACGATAATGACTTAACTTTAAACTGGGTTTCATAAAATTAAATGTTCCACCATCAATGATTCCCATACCAACAGCATCTTTTTGCTTGAATAAAAACATGGTGAGTGCTGCCGTTAATGCTCTAGCATACTCCCATTTACTGAAGTAGGCTCTTTCGCTTTTATAATCCATAGATTTACTGCGATCTACAAGCAGAAAAGTTTGTAAATTTGTTTCTTCTTCATGAAGCTTCACATTCAGTCGATCAGAACGAGCATAAGCTTTCCAATCAATGAGCTTTGGCTCATCACCTGGCTGATAAGCCCGATATTCTTTAAACTCAACATTGTAACCCTTATATGGACTTCGATGTAATCCATTTAAAAAACCGGCTACTAAAAACTTTGCTTGGATCTCAAGACTGGGCAGACGACTCAACAATTCTAAATCGATGTATTCAGAATATAAGGAGCTATTCATCATGATTAAAGAGCCTTTAATATTTCATTAATGACATCATCAACTGACATATGGTCTGCTTCCGCATGATAATTTAATAAAATTCGATGACGCAATACCGGATGAGCAGCATTTTTAATATCATCGACAGAAACATTAAATCTACCTGATAAAGCCGCAAATACTTTACCGGCCAGAGCCAAATATTGGGAAGCCCTAGGACCAGCGCCCCACTGAACATATTTTTTTACAACAGGAAGAATATCTTTACCCGTGGGTCTGCTAGCACATACAAGCTTGACAGCAAATTCTGCTACAGATGCGGGGACAGGTATTTGCCTAATGGCCGCCTGGTAAGCAATAATCTCTTCTTTTGTTAATACATGTGACATTTCAGAAACTTCATCACGAGTCGTTCTCTGTAGGATTTCAACTTCTTCTTCAAATTTTGGATAACCAACATTCAGACTAAACATGAATCTATCCAATTGCGCTTCGGGCAATGGGTAGGTACCTTCTTGCTCAATAGGATTCTGGGTGGCCAACACAAAGAAAGGACTTTCTAAATGATAGCTTTTACCTGCCACAGTTACCCGCTGCTCTTGCATGGCCTCTAGCAAAGCTGCCTGAGTCTTTGGTGGTGTTCTATTGATTTCATCCGCTAACAATAATTGGGTAAAGATAGGACCTTTAGAAAATTTAAATTCTCGATGATTCGATGTGTCTGATTCTTCTAAAATCTCAACACCCGTAATATCACTTGGCATCATATCTGGTGTAAATTGAATTCGATTAAAATCCATATCAGATATTTCTGATAGCGTTCTAATTAAAAGAGTTTTTGCCAAACCCGGCACACCTATCAAAAGACAGTGACCACGGCAAAACATTGCTGATAACAATTGATTAATGACGACATCTTGGCCGATAATTTTTTTGTGTAATTCAGCACGAATTTTAATAAACATATCCGGTAAAGTTTTTAATAAGGCCTCATAGTCATTTGATTCAGGTGTATTTTCGCCAAACATTTTTTCTCCTTTTTAAAGACCTATTGTGGCCCAAGTTGATGATAAAATAATTCTTTTGTTAATAATTGAAGTTTTTTACGTACTTCTTCATATTCATTTGAGTTGATACTGGTTGATTTAAAATTTAAATGCACAACCCTACTCCATTGATTTGAGCCTTTTGTATATTCTACGAAAACATCAAACCACTTTGAAACTATTTCTTTTTTTCTTTCCGGGAATTTTAATTCAACTCCTACAATTTTTATATGTTGCTCTACTTCAAAAGGTTGG
The DNA here is from genome assembly GCA_002746535.1 of Planctomycetota bacterium. Lineage (GTDB taxonomy): Bacteria > Planctomycetota. The sequence continues at coordinate 35,307 of NVWA01000021.1, read as the reverse complement.
CCATCATTGAATTTAATCGTTTTGGATCTTTTAACCATGCGAAATGGTTCTAATTGAAAGTAAGGCAAAAGTAGCTTATTAAGGGTGAGCTCCAAGTATTGGCTTTCTATCATAATATTTAAATCAAGTTTTTTATTTAGGTCTAAAAGATCAGACATTGTATAACTTTTTAAATCACATTGGTTAATCCATTTGTCCAGTTCTGACTGTAAGAAATATTCTCTTTGCAAGGGGGTTTTTCTTTTTAGTTTTTGTTTCCATTGATAATCAAGAAATCCACTCGTTACTTGATTAATCGTTCCTTTGACAATCCCAGTACTATTTCTTGTTAATACTATTTTTTGTAAAATTTTATTCTTATTAATTTTTGATGAGGTCACTCTTTTAAATTTGCAACCTGGTTTTAGTAGTAGCAGTCCATCTCGATTAATATCACCCATAGGTAACGTTCCAAAAGGAGTAGAGCCATCGGTTGCATCAAGCCATAATCCTTTGCCAAAACCTTTCAATTTAGGAAAAAATGCCAAGGCGTGATTAAACTGCCATGAAGGAAAATCTTTGTCTGTACTTGACATCCTATTTAATAAAACAAAATAACCTTTGACACCCACATGACCCGCCATGGCGACTAAAGCATTGGCTTTATCTTTACAATCACCAAATCTTGACTCGCAAACTTTAGATGGCAAGCGCGGTCTAAATGCCCTTACACCTATTGGAGTTGTTACATATCTTAACTCACATAAAAAATCATAGATAGCCTTCACTTTATCAGTATCTGTTTTAGCACCTTTCGTTAAATCAATGGCCATTTTTTTAGAGATTTCATCAAGAGCATCTGCTCCTTCGGTTATGCTGTCAACCCACTTAACAAATGCATTCCAATCTTTTAAACTGGTAAGCCCAACCATCATCATAGACTCTTTAGTTGGGGCATCATAAGGTAATATTTCCCATGCAGGTATTTTATGTGAATCATACTCAATCACCTTGCTATAGCCTTCTGTCTTCACGATGGAAGTTAATTTAATATGATAGGGTTTATAAAAATATTCTTTGTCTTTAGGATATCTCAAAGTTAATTTAAAATCATCCTTAGGGTACAGACTTTGTAAGAATATACTTTTAGTGAAAAAAGGGATTTGATACCGCGGTTTTACTTCTTGAGTATAATTAAGAACAATAAGACATCCTTTTGTTAACTTGGGCAGATTAACCTCTAGGCTAAGTTTCTTCTGAATAAACTTACTGCCTAAATAATCACGATAAGAACCATCTGGATAAATAACTCTTACGATTTTAAAATTGGTCTCATTGTAGGGTCTTCCATCCATATATTGTTTTCGTTTAAATTTCTCAACAGCGGAGGTATTTCCAATATAGATTTCTTGATCATAACTATGGAGTGTTTCTAAATCTTTATTAACTAAAAAAGACTGATAATCTTTTTTATAATAGGCATCATAAACATTATAATACATAAAACTTTTTTGGGCTTGAGTAATTTTTGAAATTGTTATCTTGGTTGGCTTTTGTAATTCGGGGAGACCATTGATAATTTCTTTTTTAGGAATTAATTTAGCAATAGTCTTTTTATTTACTTTCAAAATTGTTTTCTTTACCACACCATCATTAATATCATCATAAGGTGGGTAACTATTTATCTTTCCATCAAAAATCTGACTTTCTTCTGAAACGGCAAGACTGTTTTCTTTAAAATACATTTCTAAGTTATCTGTAGAAGATTTCACAAGATCCAAAATATTATTTTTGATGTTTTGATGCCATGCTGGCAATAAATATTTTGGTAATTGAGGCGGATTAAGCTGTTTGATATGATTTGTAGCTGAAATTATAATGCGAGATTTTTTTGCTAATAAAGGTAGTAAAGCTACCCCCTGCCGATTAAAACAAAAAATAATTTGATCACATTTAATAAAATCCAGTGCTGTGGCAAACTCCTTTCCTTTTAATCGCTTTCCTTGGGTAGCCATGCTATAGCCACGGGTATTAAAGTTGGCATGTCCATAAAGGAATATCCATAATTTATCATCTGATTTTACTTTATTGGCAAGGCCCTTTAGATCGTCAAGGATTGTTTTACGAATTACTTCTTTGGTTCCCGGAAGTGAAAGGTTTCCTTTTTCAAAATACTCCAAGATACAATTCTTTTCAAAACCTGCTTTAGTCAATATTTGCCGGGTTTTTAAATGATACTCTTTGATAATATCACTTTGCTTTTGATCACCAGCGCGAGTAGATAAAATTATGGCATAAGATTCACTACTACATATATGATTAAAATTAATACATAAAAAGAATAAGACTAAATAAATTCTAAACATACTATTAAGATGACTCTCCCTTTTCAAGTCTATCAAATGATCTAATTTTAAAATTCATATAAAACATAATGTCATATGTGCTCACAATTGCTTATTGAACAAAAATCATTACGCCCACAAAAGAAACATTTAAAATATTTCATTTTGAAAATAATTACTATCGAAAATGCGAATATACACCTTATATAGCTATCTACAAGTAATTGCATCTTAGGGAATAAATTCCTGTAAAATTTTATTATTTGCCCCTTTTGATGGGAACAAAGTTGATACTTAACCACCAAATCAAAATAGGCCTATGAATGGTAAAATAGATTTTATAGCCATCCACTCCCGTTTATGCTTACAACATTAACGACCCACATGAATCAATAATTTGTCTAATTATTTTAATTTTTATTAAAAATTGTTAATAACGCCCTGTTTTAATCTTCAAACCCAAAAAAATCATTATTTGTAAAGAATATTCATCATGGAATTAAGGAGATCTTAGATTCCTTATAAATGAACTACCTCGAATGACAAAATAGGACTGACATAAGCAACGTTATCTTAGCTCCATCATTGTTTTGGATATTTAGCTAAATTAGACTTTGGCTTCGCTAGTTTTAAAAATACGCTGATTAGTTACAAAAATTATGGATTTGGGAACTTATATTTCGTTCGTTCGTCTTGATTATAAATAAGAATGCATTTGGATGATGGAATGTGTTAATTTTTGTAGATCAGCAGTTACATTGTGGTTTATTATTAATAATTTCATTAGGTATCAATATGCATCTTATGAACATAACTTAAGAAGATGAAAGTAAAAATATAATGAAAATTCAAATCAAATTATTAGTAGCGCTGTTTATGATAAGTATTTCTTTAATGAGTGAGAGTAAGAAATATTCTGAATCCGATAATAGACAAAAAGTAATAATTAAGAGCATGAATGGAGATGTTCGAAAAATGTTAGGTGAATCCATTGTTAATATTTTAGAAAGTAAAAATTTGAGTGCTCATATTTACTATTCTCGTATTGGATCGTACTTTAGTAAACGCATAAAAATGAATGCTGATAAAGAGAAGGATATGAGCAAAATGCATTTTGAGACAAAAAATCCTAAATATAGTCATATGGAAAGAAAAACAACATTGTTACGGGCAGTAAAATTATCAATTTCTGAAGTAAAACAGCTTACTAAGTATATGTTTGATATAAAAAGTTATATGACACCTAATAAAAAACTTAACCCACATCCTAATCATATTTATAACAAAGAAACTTTGGAAAATGACATTACTAATAGAGAAATAAGTAATTTTATTTTTAATAAATTGACTCAACATCCCAGTCGTTTAAATTACTCATACTCAAATAAAACATTGGCATTAAAATTTGAACCTAATTATGTAATTAGGTTTCTTTCAAATTTAACAGATGAAGTTTTAAAGATTAATTCTAGGACAAATAAAGACAATCATTTTTTTGATTTATTCATTTGTTTAAAAACCGGTAGATGGGCTTTCTCATTGAATGATTCACAAATATTAACAGGTGGAGATATGGATTCAATAAGATTAAAACTGCTTAAATTGTGTCAGGAGAAAATTAATATTAGATGTCATATAGATGGTAATAACGTTCATTCATTGGAACTGTTGAAAAGTTCAGATCCTGTTGTAAAACGTGTTGGATTTGGTTGGGTATTTAATAAATGGGATTACCAATCCAAGAGAAATCGAATGAAACATCTTAAGTATACTGTTCGTGATTGGGAAGTTTCTTCAGCATATGAAGAGTCAGATAAAAAAAAATTACTGGCTAGGGAAAAGAATCTTAAACTTTATTTAGGTAATGACGTTCTCAATATTTTAAAGAGCTCTAAAATGGCAAAAATTTATCATTTAATAGATTTTGATTACAACGTTAGTCTCAAAAGATTTAAAAGTAAATCTTATAAAACAAGATTTCTAAAAACACCTTATTATTCAATCTCTATGTTTAAAGGAAGTGATGAGCAGGAATTATCTGTTAAAGAAACCAAAGTGATCTCTAGCCTGCTGCTCAATAAAACCAGTTATATCACTCCATTAGAAAAAATATGTATTCCGAAGTCCCAGAGGGGCTTTATGTATAGAGATGAAATTGGTATGTATAGAAAACCAGGGAATATGAAGCCTATAGATGATGAGGATTTTAAGAAATTTTTATTGGTAAATGATACACACACAAATATATTTTTACCTGGATATGCTATTCGGATTTTTGAAGGTAAAGGATTAGTAGGAGAAAATTATTTTGATCTTTTCATTTGTTTAAAAACGGGTCGATGGGCAATTGCAAACAAAGGTTCACATCAGTTAAGAGGAGGTGATATGGACTTAGTCAGAAGAACATTGCTTCATATTGTTTCAAATAATTATCAAAATCATAAGAATTTGAGAAAAATACAAAGTAAATTTCCCATTATTAGAAATCAAGGAATTGGTTATGTCTATAATTCATGGAATTATTTTTCCGGAAATAAATCAGAAAATCCACCTAAAGAAAAAATTAATTATGGCTGGGTTTGTGAAGAGTCAAATTATTTTAAAAGTTGTGGAAAATGTATTTTGTGTCGTATAAAAAATGAAATAAAAACAAATAGTTCATTTGAATAACATTGAGTAGGCTAAGTATATTTATTTATAGAAAAATTAATGGTGCCATAGCTTATAATCCGGAATTTCATCAACACTTGATTATTGATAAGATTATGAAATTCCAGATATAGCCCCCTGCTAAAATTTGTAGCACGTTCTAAATATACTTCTCCTGTCCTAATATTTAATGTCCATTGATACTTATTTTTTATCCGGTGCTTTTGATTTTAATCCATAGATCACAGCTTTATCAAGTTTAATAAATTTCTTTGCAACCAACATTACCTTTTCAACTTCAATGTTTTTGTAAGATGCCAAAAATGATTTGGCAAACTTGAAATTATTTGGATTAAATGAAGATCCTGACATGACTCGACCTAACCAATAGCCATTAGATTTAATGGTTTTTTCAATAGAAGTAATTATAGGTTTTCTAACACCTTCTAACTCTTTTGCTGTAATAGGATTATTCAATATGCCTTCAAGAATTTCCCTAAATGCTTTTATAACTGCTTCAACTTTATCAGGATCAACAATTGCATAACATTGCAAATAGCACAGGTTCTCATAATCGTTGAAAAATTGATGGCCAGCATAGGGTGAATAGGAAATGGCCAATTCTTCTCTTATTTTTTTGCGAACTCGCTCATTGATGACATGCCCCAGTAAATTTAAGGCTCGCAATTCTTCAATATTATTAAAATCCGTTGTTGGAATAAAAATAGCCGCGAATGCTTTTTTTATTTTTGTTTCAAAATCATTTAATTGCGTACCTGGTTTAGAGTATGAAGCCTTGAGTCTCTTCAATGTTTTTCTCTGATTTCGTTTTGGCAAACTACCAATATATAAGGCTGCCAATTTTTCGATTTTCTTTGGATCAATGTCACCAATAATATTGATTTCTAGAGAGCCCTTTTTGAAATGTGGCTGCAGCCAGGCCTTTACATCCTTTGTCTTGATTTTCTTTGCATCTTCTATCAACGGAATTAAATTGGGGCTTAATGTAGTTCCCTCGATATGCCAAAATTTATTCAATCGATTATTAAAGTTTTGCCCAATATCTGTTTTTAGCTGATTATAGATCATCGGCATATAATTACTGACTAGATTATGTGCATCTTCTCGGTAACCAGGAACAGTAATAAAGGCTCTTAATAATTGAAACATTAATTCTAAATCGGCTATATTTGATTGACCTGTAAATCGAAACTCATTGGGAGCAACGGAAAAACCTACTGAAGCTTGTTTACCAGTTAATGCTTTGTCCAATTGGGTTTTAGAGAGTTTATCTAAGCCACCTAAGTTGATATAGTAACTAGCTGAATGTATCATAGCCTCTTTACCTACAGGGACTGTTGACTTCCCTAATCCAATATTAACTCTTAAGCTAATTTGATCCTTTTTGAAATCAGTTTTTTTATAATTCAGAATTACATTATTATCAAAGGTTATTCTGGTAATATCGAAATCAACTTTTTTCTTATCTACTATTTTGCCAGATGCTTTAGGCTTTGGTTCATAAGGAAAAGCAATGATTTTTTCTTCTTTATTCTTTTCTACAGCTGATTTTGATAATTCAAGGTAAGTGTTCTTAATAATATTTTCTGCATCAGCAATTTTTTCATTTGAAGAAACCAATATTAATCTGTGATCATAGCTCCAATATCTTTTCATTACGTTGATCAGATCTTGCATCTTGATATTATTAATTACGGGTTCTAATAATTTTTTCATCTGAAGTGCATCTAAAAATGGTGTCCCATTGCTGATGCTTCCTATAATTTGTCCTAAATACGCTGAGCTGGATTTTGTTTTCATTTTATTGATAGCATTATCTAGATTGCTTTGAAATAACTTTTTAAATAGATCCAGTTCTTGGTCAGTAAAACCATGAGAAAGGGCCTTTCTTAATTCCGAATCAATAATACCTAATGCTTTCTTCCAATTTTCAGGTTTGCATTCTGCTGAAATATCGCCCCCTTTTATTTGATTTAACCAATTCGTACTCCAAAATGATGGTAAAAGAATAGGACTATCTTTTTCTTTTGAGATTTCACTTAACCTTTGATTAATAATGTACATTACAGCCGAATTTGCAATCTCATCTGTTATCTTATCTTTATACAAAACCTTCTTGAAGGCGCTGATGTTTGCGGTACTAATGGAGACTTTCGCTTGTGAAGCTTCTTTTTCATAAATAAATTTTGTGTGAATTCCTTTTGATGGTGTGTATTGTTTCAATAGAACCGCTTTTTGCTTGGGCAGTTTTGCTTTAAATTTCTTAAATGTCTTCTTGATTCTTTTTTTCCATTTTTTTGCATTAATATCTCCAACCACTATCAAGGTCATATTTTCTGGGCGATACCAAGTATTGTAGTAATGTAAGAAATCTTTTTTCTGGACGCTTTTGATTGTTTCATCAATTCCTATAGGCATTCTTTTTGAAAGTATTGAATCTGGAAATGCAAATTTAAATCCTTCTATCATGACTCGAAAACTTATATTATCGCGAGAACGCTTTTCACTAAGAATGATACCTCTCTCTTTTTCAATTTCACTTGATTCAAAAGTTATATCTTGTGCATAGTCACTCATAATTAACAAGGCATCCTTCATGTATTTTTCTTCCGGTAATTTTAAAAGATAGATTGTTCTTTCAAAGCTTGTAGATGCGTTAGTGTCGCCACCAAATGACATGCCAATTTTTTTAAAGAAATCGATTATTTTATTATCAGGAAAGTTTTTACTTCCATTAAAAGCCATGTGCTCTAAAAAGTGTGCAATACCTCTTGTACTTTCGGTTTCATTTAATGAACCAGTATTTACGACAAGATAAACCAAAACTTGTTTTTTGGGTTCTTTATTTTCATATAAAACATATTGAAAATCATTTTTAAGAGTACCAAATATTGCTTTAGGGTTGGGATCTAAATCATTAATTTCATGAGAAAATTTTCTTTCTTGTGAAAGAAGCTGACCTTCATTTATACTAGTTATGAATAAAAATAAAAAGAGTATCTTTACAATTGACTTTGAACTGAAATGAAACATGTGAAATCCTTAAAAAATATATATATAAAATAAAGGCGGAATATTAGAAATAAATTACTTATTCTCAAAGGAAATATTATTCCAAAAATTCCGAAAATTTATAACGACCTAAAGATCACTAATATGGCCTTCTAAGTGTCATATAAGCAAATATCTGAATATCAATTTATGAAATTTATTTAAGAATTTAACTCGAACTTGCTGAATTATGTTGCTTGGCGAAAAAGACATTTCTTCAATAATTGATTATTTATAAAATCATTAAATTTCAGCCACAGAACTCATACTGAAATTTATAGAATGTACTAAATATAAATATACTTCGCCTGTCCTTACTTGCTCTTCTTCTCATTTAAAAGAAATATACTTTTAAATGAAATATACTTTGCCTGTCCCCGTTTCTAATTAGTATCTGAAAATACCAATTTAAATTAATACTGAGGAAACCACATGTTCAGTTTCACTGCCTTTAATCGACACAATACTCCACAAAACAATGAGGTCATGCAAGTAGCATTACCATTCGCTCAAGGTGTAGTTACCAATCCTGAGCAGATTGGTCTTGAAATTGATGGCGTACTCATACCCTCCCAAGCACGGATCACAGGTAGGTGGAAAGATGGATCAATCCGTTGGTCCCTCGTCCATTGGATAAGTAATTTACCTGGAAAAAGCTCTGCAGATATGACAGTCAACATTGATGCCAAGACTACCAGCGGAGCAGCTCTATTAAAAAATGACTCGGATGGCACATGCACTATCGATACGGGTTTATTAAAATTAAAAATAGGAATGGATCCTTCGCAATGGATTCAAGAAATTAGTATCCCCCATTCAGAATTTGATGAATGGACAACGTGGTCCCCTAAAGTCAAAGGAGGACAACTATTTGCAACGCTTGAAGATGCGGAATTAACACCGCAGTTTGATGGACCCCCAGAAATTCTCGACAATGGTCCTTTGGTATCCGAAATATTTTACCGCGGTAAAATGCTTGATAGCAAAGGGATTGATCGCTTACGATTTAGATTACGTTTAAGGGCGAGTAAAAATTCGGCTAATGTTCGTGTCTCGCTAACACTTCACAATCCGCGGGATCAGCCCCGAGAAGAAATGGGGCATTTTCGTCTTGGTCTCGATAATGCGGCTATGATCTCTGATGCAGGTATTCGACTAAATGTGCCGGGCGAAGGTATCTACACGGCTTTTCTAGCGGGTGAATGTGGCAAAGCCGATTTTATGTCACCGATTACAGAGAACGCAACTCTGTATCAAGATTCAAGTGGTACTGAAAATTGGTGTCACCGCACACATATCAACCGTGACTGGCAATTGCCACAACAATTCCGCGGTTACAAGATGTCAATGAATGGTCAGCCCAGCTATGAAGGTAATCATGCTGGCGGCTGGGGAGCAGTAGGCAATCAGCATATTGGCATTGCCATTGGCGTAGAAAAGTTTTGGCAAAATTTCCCAAAGGCTCTTCGTATTGACACAATGAACCAAGATCAAGGAAGTATCACTTGCTCTCTCTTTCCAAATGAATCAAGATATGCGCATGAACTCGTTGGTGGCGAACAAAAGACTCATCATATTCATTTTTTATTCTTTCGAGCTGATGGCCAAGTTATAAATCAATCAGAAAGTAAAAAGGCAACTCCCCTAGCAATCTATCCATTATTAAAAGAGCACATGCATCGATTACTTAATACAGAGATTACGCTCCCCCATGCAGAACAAGTCATAGCCGCTGACGTCATACAAGAAACTCAGCCTTATAATAAACAAAAATTTCCAGAATATGAAAATGCTGTGGCTTGTGCTTTTGAAGACCCCAACTTCACGCTCTTTGACCTGCGTGATAAATGGGATGATTATGGATGGCGAAATTTTGGTGATTTCAATGCGGATTCTGAAATTAATGGTCAGATTCTTTCTCATCATAATAATGAGTATGATTTTAGTCGTGGCTTACTAATGCAAGCTCTGCGTTATAGTGGTCATAATGATCACGGTGCTCAAAATTTCTTAGAAGCAGGTTTCTACGCAGCTACGCACCAAGCAGATATTGACATCTATCATACAACAGAAGACAAACATGATGATGGCATTTATAATGGTGGAAAATTCACCCATACAGCTCATGCAATTGAACCAGGACGTGGCGGCCATCGTCAATCCGATAGTCACTTATTTTATGGAGACTTAGATTGGCCATGGGGTCTCGGTGGTGGACCTGAATCAGGGCACTTTGATAACGAAGGGATGATGCTTGCTTATTATCTCTGTGGCGACCCTATACTGCTTGAGGCATCTATTGAACTGGCAGATCTTGTTCACTTTAAAGTTATCAATGATAAGTTTCCAAGCCACGATTACGATCGCACAACAGGCAATAATATTAGCTGCTGTGTCACTGCTTGGGTTCAAACATGGGATGATAAATACCTCAATGCCATTAATATCTCCGTAGATAAAACTACACCTGATCATTATGTGAAAGACCAAACACCTGATATAGATGGCTTAATCCCAATTGGAGGAATATTAGCTGGTGTGTACTTGAAAGGATTATTATACTTTATTCATGAATTTAAGAGAGCAACCAATGAAGATGCTTCAACGGCATTGGCTAATGTTTTCTTTTATTCCGATTGTCTTCATCGTTATGGTTTTAGTGAAGAGCATAATGCATTTGCCTACAGTTTAAATACTGATTTATCAAACATCATTTACACGCCACTAATGGGTGGTGGTGCGGGCTGGTTTAACATCGATGCTTTAACATGGGTCGCCATGTTACGAAAGGATCCAGATCAAAGACGTTTAGAGCTTAACCACTGCCGTCGAGCTTATGAAACATTCACAAAAGCTCAATGCCCAGAAGGCAAACCTAAATATCATCATACGAAAACATTTACGTATACCACTAACAATGGACATAGTATTTTAATAGCGAAATCTCGTTATCCGGATGAAATGTAAAAAGAGTGTAGGAAAACTGGGAATGTCTTTTTACAGGGAAGTATGGATGCGACCTTGAATTCGTACAATTGAAAGGTGATTTATGAAAAATATTTTTATACATCAATGGACGGATGAAACGGCTCAAGTTCAAGTTCCTGGCTTAAAGAAATCAATGCGTATTATGCATTTAACCGACTGCCACGTGGCGTTGTGTGATGAGCGAGATCAAGAGTATAAAGATAAGTGCAGTGAATCCTACGACAGTTGGTGCACCTATCGTGCGGATAAAGATGGTAATGCTATTCCGACGGATAAAACCTTTGCTGATGCCTTGAATGAAACCCGTCAGTTAGAGATAGATGTTCTTATCTTAACGGGTGATATTATTCATTTCCCCTCGCAGGCCTCTATTGAATTTGTTGCGAATCGCATCGCTGAATTGGATATACCGACTCTTTATGTGACCGGTAATCATGACTGGCTGTTTATTGGATCAAGTATCGTTGATGGTTTTCAGGAAAAGTGGATGAAGACCTTGCTGCCTCTTCATCATGGTGCTGGATCCTATGGGACCAAGATTATTAATGACATTAAATTTTTATGGATAGATAATTCAATCATGCAAATTTCAACAGTGCAATTGGAATTCATGAAAAAAGAACTCCAGGATGACCAACCAATTGTCTTATTAATTCACATTCCTATCAGCATTGATACACTCAGAGAGCGAACAATAAAACGCTGGAAGCAGCCACTCTTGATGGGAGATCCCTATTGGGATGAAGACCAGAACCATGAAGTAGTGAATGAACCCAGTACTCTGGAATTCCTCGAGTTGGTCAAGACATCTGACAAAATCATTATGACCTTGAGCGGTCATATTCATTTCCCTCATAGTGATAAACTCAACGAAGATTCAGTCCAATATGTCGGCAACCCCGGCTATCTCAATGGCCGAAGAATTATCGACATCACCCCGATGTCTTGAATCTTTTAGTTATTTTTCTACGCATAGCTTACCGATCTCTTATTTATGTTTAATTTCATACTCGGTCAAGTCATCCCAATTGTGATTAAATTTTCACACATCATTCTTCAACATGGGTTTTAAATAATGAGCATGAGCTAGACAAGGATTTTAGAGCAAATCAACCACATTAATGAGAAGGACCATATTGAGAGAAGAATAATTAATTTGCACAAACACACAAGTTATATGCCATATTATCCATTTAAATTTAATTATTTTGCATAATATTACATAAATAACTATTGGAGATAATTATGATTAGTCAACACGAAATAGATACTTTTGTGGAACGAGGCGCTGTCTTATTAGATGGGATCTTAGAACCAGAACTTATTGATGCTGCCAGTGAAGAGATGGATCGGCAATATGATGCCCATGAAAATAATGATATCGGCATCATTCAGTATGTGTTTGGAGATTCTCTGGAAGAGATTTATCAACACCCGCACCTTGAAGCAATCGCCAAAAAAGTTATAGGAACTAATGAGGTGGATTTCATAGCTTCTGCATTCTTACATACCTTGCCCAATAGTGCCGAAAAATGGGGCTATAAACCTGAAACAGAACATGTCGATATTCAGTATAATGAAGAAGAATGGTGTCAAACCCCACGCCGAATTCTCATTATGTTTATGATATTTTTAGATGATGTGACATCCGAGAGAGCACCAACTGTTGTCAGGTTAGGCAGCCAATTGAGTATTGCAAAGCACCATGGCACAAAAGATGCCTATAAAGACCGGCCTCAGTATATTATTGACTTGCCAAAATTAAATTATGAAGCTATGACACCATTAACGGGTAAAAAAGGACAAGTAGCCGTTTCAACGACATCCCTCATTCACACAGGTAGCTTTAATACGACAGAAAAAGCTCGAAAAATGTTTTTTGTGTCCTATGCGGCGACAGGGTCAAATATAAATTTCAATACTAATCTTGCGCAGGAACGACTTGATTATATGAACGAACTCCATCGTAGATTCTCACCAGAGAGGAAGCACTTGGTAGAGGGTACCATTAAACAATTGGAAGGAATACTCTTGGCCGAAAATAATTTATAAAAGGAAGTCAAAATACTAAAGTTCAGTCTCAGACACTTATAATCATATACTTATTCGAACAAACACGAACAAAATTCAGCGTAAGTTTGTATTATAAAAAAATAGGTATAGGTTTTGTTTTACTTAATGTCCTTATGCTTTTCTCGATAAGCTTTAGGAGAGAAACCTGTCTGCTTTTTGAAAAATCTAGAAAAATAATGTTCATCTTCAAAGTGTAATTCAAAAGCAATTTTCGAAATGGCTTGGTCGTTTAAGATTAGGGCATTCTGTGCTTCTTCAACTAATCTTTTGTTAAGATATGCTTTGGGTGAAAGACCAATATCACGGCTAAAACATTTTGAAAAATTTGATTGAGACATATTCATTTTTTTAGCCAGACTTGCGATCGAATGATTTGGATTTAAGTCTGCATTGAAGCTATCAAAAATAAATTGGTACTTTAGATAATGTTTCAAGTCCTTTTCAAACCCTATTTTTTGAGATATCATAACTTGAGTCAGCCATGACATTATGATGGATTTTACATGCACAAAAGACACGGCAGTGTTTGATCTAAAATATTCCAATAAACTCTTCTGCTTCGCCTGCGAGTAATTGGCAAGCTCTAGACATTCCTTTGTATTATCAAAAATATCCTGCCCTGGAAAGAGCTCTAAACGAAAATGTAAATAAGTTTTAATTAGATGTTTAGGGTATAAACAGCTAAAGTTTGAGTTTAAAGGTATTAGGTAGACATGACCAGGAAGCAATGTCCAGCTTTGTTCAGAATTTTTTACAATGACCTCTTTTTTTTGAACGATATAAATTCGATTAAAAGGGGCCTTTAAGCTTAAGGCTTTATATTTATCATTTGCTTCCAGCTGACGGATATTGATAATTTTAAGATTCAATAAGGCAGCAAAAGATTCAAAGACTTGAAAAGATTTAACAACTGCCGGGAAATTTTCAGGAGATTGATCTTTCATGAGGCAATTAAACTTTAAAGTTTTGCCTATATTCTATTCGAGACTTATCGAAATAGTACAAAATTGATCATGGGAGTATAGTTAAAGCTAGCCTTTATTTTGCAGATAATAATTTGTTAATAATTTTCTTTTAATAAAATCCCACTAAATTTTTCTATATTATCGTAATTCCAATTAATCCCTAGGCCAGGCTCATTCGGAATATCTAAATAACCATCAGCGTCAATTTTAGGTGTATTAAGCCATAGGTCATCTATATAAGGATTACCTCTCATGTATTCGACCCAATTTGCCGTAGGGATGGCTGAAACCAATTGGAGGTCAGCTGCTAGACCAACAGCTGTATTCCACCCATGTGGGATACATTCAATGCCAAAGTCATAGGCATACCAAGCAATTTTATGCTGTTCTGAAATGCCACCTACTTTAGTGACATCCGGCTGTATATAATCGACAGCACCTTCTGTTATCCAGGGAAGAAAAGATTGTCTACGTGTCAAAACTTCACAGCCAGAAATCGGAACACGTGAGTGTTCTCTTAATTTTTTATAGCTAAAAATATCATCAGGCCTTAATGGTTCCTCAAACCAATCTACTCCATAGTCCTTGAGCATATCAGCGGTATTGATGGCCCATTTATAGGTATTAGGCCAGCATCCATCGGAGCCACCAGCGTCAACCATAAGAGATCGATCGCCTAAAATTTCTCTAGCTTTTTTGACCATCGCTTCATCCATTTTAGAAGATTGTCTTCCAAATAGCCCCCATCCCAGTTTGATGCCTTTGAAACCAGATTCTAAGGCAGGTTGCATAACAGCTTCAAGTTTTTCAGGGACCTCAAATAATAAAGAAGCATAAGGTTTAATTTTATTTCTATATTTGCCACCAAGCAAAACACCAACAGATTGATTCGTCGATTTACCAAGAATATCCCATAAAGCGATATCAATACCCGATAAAGTGTGAGTTATCGCGCCACCCCTACCACGCCAAAATTGGGATTGCTCAGCACATTCCCTTAAACGTTGTCCTTCTAGTGCTGATTCACCAATAAATAATGGATTTAGTATCTGCAATGAACCTTCCACAAGATCACTTGATGTAAAGACACTACCAATACCTGTTAATCCAGTTTCCGTCACAACTTCTATCAAAGTATGAAGGCTATCTTCAGGTTTTAATTCATTTGACCAACCACCTTTGGCAGTGGCACCACGTAAGGGAACACATTTAATTGATTTTATTTTCATTGATAACACCTAGTAAGAGGAGTAAAACTTGAAATTACATCTAAAGGAAAGATAGGGCGTTCACATTTTTTATGACCCAAGCGTTTAAGGTTTGCACTAGTGGCTCCTGGAACATCTATGATTAATGTGTCTTTAACCCATGCAGAGAAAAATTTAAATTGAGTGTGAGGCGATTTGACAACAACAATTTCAAAATCTTTGGGATTGCATTTATGTGAAATAAAGATGGATCTGTCAAAAAGATGAATTGGTTTGCTAAAAACAATTATTCTTAAACCTTCATATTTGAGAAGTGCCGTAGGACCGGCATCGTATATACCACCATGCGACTCATTATCGATACGTCCATCGGTCAACAGTAGAACTTCAACCTTGATTTCGGTAGGAGAAAATTGAGGATCGCAGCTCCCCCCCAAATGAACCGAGATAGCACTACCTACACCAGCGGAGTGTGCATTGGCAGCCGCATTATCATCTAAGATGGGCAGTAACGTTCTTATTGTTGGATCAAATTTCAAAACACCTTCTAAGATAGCATTACTATCACCACTGGCACCAGAACTAGTTGCATCTGCCGCATCTGCAAAAACGACTGTCGCGCCTAATTCTTTAAAACGTATAAAGGCATCGGCTAGACTAATTGTCGTTGCCTGAAGCTTATTACGTTTGCTCCAAAACTCCTCAGCTATAGCAGAACACTGTTTTTCTATAGCAGCAATATTCTTTTTATCTTCACAAATCGCGACAACATGACTTTTTAATCCAAGCACATCTGTAAAGGGATTTCCAATCATCAAACCAGCGGCTAAAACAGCAGGATTATTTTGAACCAAACCATCTGTCTTTTGATAAAAAGTTCCTAATAATCCCGTTTCAGTGATAAGTTCATCACCGCGCACTAAAGCGGGAATAGGAACATCAATAATACAGGGACGTTTTTTTGACTTTATTAAATCCAAAAGTAATTTTGCAGATCGTTCACCATTTTCCTGGAAATCAACATGCGGATAGGTATGCAACATACTAAAAGCCCAAATGTTTTGACACATTTTTTCTGTCAGGATACCATGCATATCTAATGATATTACGATTGGCATTTCACAACCAACACGCTTCACAACCTCTTCTAACAACCAACCTTCGGGATCTTCATAGCTAGGTGACTGCATAGCACCATGCAAAGCAAAATAATAGCCATCAACTTGACCAATGGAGTCTTCAACACTCGTGAGTATGTTAGCAGCAATGAATTCAAAATCTTTGTCTGGTAACAAACCGCCTGAAGACATTGCTCTTGCGCTAAAACCTGGTATTACATCGATATCATTCTTGTCAAAAATATTGAGAGCACCTGAGACTTCGGTGATTAATTGAGCATGCACCTCTAAGATCATATTATTTTTATTTAATTGAAACTGTTCTAGATTACTAGATATTGGATTAAAACTAGAAACTTCCTGAATACATTCGTTGATTAATATTTTCAACATACCGCTAAAACCTCAATTAGAAAATAAATAAAGATTAAACACTGGCCAAATTATTGCCATGGATATATTGCTTAAAAAGATAGACATATTTTCCAAGAAATGGACTTCTAGGACACCCTAAAATTTATAGACTTATTTAATTCAAATTATTAAAATTTTTAGGGTGTACTAGACTTTCGAATTAATTTTGCAAAAAATATTCTTATAGAATCATTGCAAGTTCACGCCAAGTTTACTCGCATTTTCGCACATCCACCCTATATGAGCTTTTTTTACAGATAAATCGGCAATTAGCATATTCATTTGGCCAAACATATAAGCTGCTTTTTGATCTCTTGAGTGATAACGATAAATACTAAACTTACCTTTTGTAAAAGGTAATTCATGATTTTCCCAATTTTCGCCCGGATACCTATTGGTGGCCAATAAACCCCTATTGGTATATCCGGGGTTTGTCCACATAAAGGAGGCCATTGCAATCGGATAAAACATTGCATTATATCTACTCATCTTGGAAATTGATATTGAACCACCACCACCGGAAAACCAAACTTCCTTAGTGCCATCATGCATCCATGAGGCCGAGATGCTTACAGGAGCTATTGATGACCCTGGTAATTTCTTTTGGTATACACCATTTACGCTGTAACTACTTGGAACAAGTTGAAAATACCATCTGTAATCTTTTGGAGTACACATGCTAAATATCCTAGACAGCACATCACAACCCTCAAGAAGTAAGTAGTTTGATGAATCAACATCTTCAAGCCTCGCACCATTAAAGTCTAAACCTTCAAATAAAGCTCCATTTGCAAGATAAGAAGATGGAAATCCATAAAGACTTCTTCCACTAATAGGCGGCAATATGCCAGAAATTCTTGGGATGTATCTATCTTCACTCAAAACAGAAGCTGTATATGTATTCACCGCTTCTGGACATATAAATATTTTTAAGGCACCATACCCACCTTCATAAAACATATCGTGCAAAAGTTTCCAGTTACCTGAATTTTCATCCGCTAAAACACTAGCATTTTTTTCAATGTCATCTGCTTCTTCATTATAAACGATGGAATACCCATTTCCCCTTCTTGCTTTATCATGATAATAAAGACCTCTATCCCATGATTTTAATTCTACATTCAAATAGGGAATAAGATGCCCAGCCCAAGAACCATATAAATTACCAAGTTCTCTTCTATCGTTAAATGAGTAAATTTTAACACCATTTTCTTCTCGATAATTAGTAGAATTAGGTACCCTTCCATCATTGTCCAACGAATACACAGCCAATAAAACCCCTAGCTGTTTTAATTGATTAGCACAAATAATTGTTTTGGCTTTAACTCTCATAGTATTAAAACTTGGTATTGACAAAGTGATCAATACAAGAATTACAACAATAACGGTCAGCAACTCAATCAATGAGAACTTATTATTTTTATTTGTTTGTTTCATAAGATTCAATCTATAGCGTTACGAAATACTGGTCTTATTCTAGATAAGATCT
Organism: Planctomycetota bacterium; assembly: GCA_002746535.1. Lineage (GTDB taxonomy): Bacteria > Planctomycetota. The sequence continues at coordinate 17,007 of NVWA01000021.1, read as the reverse complement.
TTGAATTTCTGAGTACAAATACATGCCTGAAGTTGCTATTTATGTACCAATATCTTCAATTTATAGCAATAATACAATTAAAATGGCGTTTCTTCTTTTATTCAAATGAGTAATAATTAATTATCCTTTAAGTTAGTTCTTTGCCAAGGTATATAGCCTGTGACGGTCAACCTTCATTCCTTCCCAAAACACCGTAACTTTCCATCCTGACAAGAAACGAATACTCGTCCACCCGACGCGGCAAGACCATCAAAAACTGGGGGAGATCCGAGTTTGACTTCGCTTGTCTTCTTACCGTTAACAGCAGAGTAGGTCAGTAGTAAAGCGCCTTTCGGATTCTTCAACTCTTCGGGYAGCTGGGCAATGAGCATTGTTTTTGACCGAGAACCTCTTGACTTCCTTATTTTCTCGGGGTAGGCCGGATCTCTTCGACCTGCCACAATCACACTACTTCCCGCCAGGATCATGGCTCTCAATTGAACGGGTACGGGAAGAGGACCCCAGATGGTTTTAGCCCTGCCCCTATTGGTTGGATCAGGAACCGAGCCCTTGATCTGAAAATCTTCGTGACCCACCTTGACACCTCTATAATTATTTGGCCAGCCCATATCTACTGTAATATCTTTACCGGAAACTAGGTAATGGGCTGAAACAGAGAATTGTGCCATCTTATATGACCATTTCCATTTCGATGGTTTCTTGTCTATACGCCAATTGCTGTCCCGAAACCCAAACCTCCCTAAGTACATCCCGCGACCCTGGTAAAGTGCGACGGGAAGCTTCACCACCTGATTTTTGTCACTTCTAAGCGGACCAAATGGCAGTTTCTCAACATGCTTCTTCTTCAGAACCTTTCCAGTGAGAAGCTCCAATTCATAGGAGGTTACCCCGCCATCTAGACCTGTATGCCAACCGGCAGAAAAACTGACAACACCTTTTTGCACCAGCACACTCCCATACACTGGCCAGGCGGATTCAAGTCGCCCGTCCACCATGATACGTTGCTCGATGGGAGCAGCCCTGAACCGCCAGGCCAACTGACCATCCGTTGCCCGCAGACATGTGACCCTACCGTCCCGAGTGCCAAACACAACCAGCCCCCCATTGATCGTGGGTGGCGTGTCGACTGACCCACTGGTTACATAGCTCCAGCGCACCTTGCCTGTTTTAGCAACAAAGGCTATGATCTTTCTCTCGTCCAGCGAGGCAACGTAAACCGTCCCGCCGGAAACCGTAGGAGCCGAGAGTCCACTCGCTGCGTTCACTTCCCAGAGTTGCTTGAGATCAGTGGGTACCTCTACTTCGCTAGCCCCAGTTCTTCCTACGTCATGCCGGTAAATTGGCCAACCCGTGGTATTTGAGACTTCAGGTTTGAAATTTGAAATTTGACTATAGGCAGGACCCTTCTCAAGCCGGCTTCCTTCGTCGGCCTTGATTCTCTCAGGGCGATGGGCCATGGCAGAAGAGCCTCGCTGCATATTGCTTCGACAACTGCACGCGCTCATAGGTGTATAGACCAGGCTGTTGGCAGGGTATAGTCCAATTTTACACGCCGTTCGAGTGGCGTCCAAAACGTGATACTTCCCCGTCTTCCAGTCAAAGAACTCGTAGGTGCCAAAAAGGCCATACTTCTCGGTGGGCCGTTCAGGGCCACAACGGTGGGTGCCGCTGGCTAATAACTTTACGATCTCAGGATCACTGGTTGCGTCATCAAAACGTCTCACGATCTTTCCAGTAGCGGGATCACGCGCGATCCATGCCGATGGCATTTCACCGGTGTTCTTGGCTATTGGGTTGGGTTTAACAACCACATGTGCCCAGATTAAACTCTGCGCACCATAAACTCTACCGTCAAGAATTCTTTCAAAAGGAGTGGTCCACACGACCTTACCGGTTTCTGTGGTTCGAACTTCAATACATTTCGCACTCCTCCTATCTCTGGTCTTCTGTTTGATACGGACCAACATCCCGCGGTAGAGAAAGAGAGTCGTATATCCGTGAGTTGTATGGCCCGTAAACATTGTGCTCCAGATTATTTTTCCATCGGCCGGATCAATGCGGTTGAACTTCCCTTTAACCGCCGTCGTAAACAACATTCCGTCACTGAGCATAAAGTTACCTTTGCCCACTTTCCATAACTGCTCACCGGTCTTAACATCGTATGCTCCCCCATTCAAGTACAATCGGCCCTTGTCAAGCACCAACTTCTGTCCTCTTTCGGGTGCACCTGCTTTTTTGTATGTCTTTAAAACGTCGCCAGTCGCGGCATCCAGGGCCACGAGTGGGCCCCTGTACTTCAGCGTAATGAAAAGACGATTAATCGTGGCCACAACATGGTGTTCTGTCGATTTGAAGATTGATGTGATGGGCCGTGTCCATAGAATAATCCCGTTGAACGAATCACGGGCAACGATGAGCTTAGGAGTGATCTGAAAATTACGTCCACCCGCCGAGACCCAAACCATGCCGTATGCTGAATACCAACCCTTGCTATCCCACGTGCTGGTTGCTCGCCATCGCAAATCTGTGGCCGGACCAATCATTGTGTCTTGTGATACAGGGTTCCTGTCCGCCCCGTGGTGCCACGTGGGCCATCCATCCATTTCTTTTGGCCACGCCTTCGTGGCCACCGTCCAGTCACCGGAAGTTTTGACCGTTCCAAATCCGACCGCTTTGAGCTTCGCAGCGTCGACCTTGCCTGTAAAACACAGCGCTCCGTAAGGTGCAATGATGCGGTAGACCTCACTCAAAGACAGACCCTTTTCAATAATTTCCGGAAGCGCTTCAGCAGCAACGATATTAACAAAATTCTTTGCGTAAGGCATGCGCTTGAAATCACAGCGTTCGACAGATACCCGCCCGTAAAGACCCTTGGTCTCGATGTACTTCCGTGCTTTCTCGACTTTCTTCGCGTCCGAGGTCAACCCCTGCACCACAAACTTCCCTTTCTGCGACAACTCCGCCGTTAGTTTTCCATCAGTCACACCGAGGTTCACACACAAGCCGGCTTTGATTCCGGACGCTTTAATAATCTCATTTGCTTTCGATTTGTTTTCTTGTGCACTTATAGTACAACAGCACCCACCAATGACCATTAAAGCCACCACCAGCATGTGAACGAGTGTCTTTGTTTTCATTACTGCTGACTTACTACGACCACACGTTAATTGACGACAACCCACTTGACGATGGGAGTTGCATTTTTCAAAAATACCACCATCGGCAATATTAATTTTTCCCAAATCAGCTTTAGCAATGGTAGTATCTTTAATTTTATTATGTTCATTATTGGAAATCATGCCTATTTTTCGATAAAAGACATTAGAGAGATTGAAGTTTCCCATATTTTTTCCTTTTGAATAAAGTTTAACTTTCTGAATATTATTCATATTAAGAGACTCCCTTTCTGGTGATATCTTACTTTTTTCCGAAACAACGAATCTTGCCATCTAGGCAAACGATGTAAATTTTTTCACCTGCGATGGCAAGACCATCAAATACAGGTGGTGACATTAATTCTATTTCCATAAGTTTTTTGCCATCGAGGGTTGCATGAGCAGCAAACACCCCAGAGTTAGGATTGATTATTTCATCCGGAATTTCAGATAAAGCTTTATATCTTTTAAATCTACTAAGTTTATTAACTTCTGATAAATCGGAATCTTTGCGTCCAGCTATAAATAGATTATCGTCGGTGAGAGCAATAGCCCTTACTTGAATGGGTACAGGGAATTTCCATAGACTTTTTTTCCCCCCTTTACTGGCAAATAATTTGAAATTTTTTGAACCTGGTATTGCCATACCACCTCTCCCCGAATCAGTAGCCATTCCGAAAGTGAGCTTCGGCCCAGTGGCTAAAATTTTGCCATAGGCTCTACCATCAAACCATCGTTGTTTTCTTTTAGTGTTGTAGTAGTTGAACCAATCGCTATCTAGCATTCCTGTCATGCCACCACAAACAATTCCCTTAGTTGATTTATAGACATTGACCCCTTCGACTTTTTGAGTATTTATATTAATAGCTTGTCGGCCAAAAATGATTTCTTTCCCATTAAAAGACATTAGGTGATTAATTGAATTTAAATCTCTTTTTGATTTAATTTGATTGGCTAGTTTCTTTTTCCATTTGATAGATCCATTTTCAATGTCTAGCGCGTAGACAGAAATCCCATCATCGGCCAATGTATGCCTACCTGCTGATGCATAAACAATGCCTTCAACAACAGGAATCGTGCCATGTACAGGCCAAACAGATTCAACTTGCCCATGTGAAACAATCTGACGAATTTGTGGCGCTGCTAAAAAGCGCCAAACCAACAAACCATCTGATGCCCGTAGACAATAAACATTTCCATCTACACAACCAAAAACAACAAAATTACCATAAACTGATGGAGTCGAGTCAACTCTACCATTTGGTGTGTATCGCCAATTAACTTTACCATCCGATGTACTAACAGAAATAATTTGATGAGCTTCTTTATCAGACATATAAATGGAATCGCCTGCAATGACAGGTGCAGAAAGGTTTTTGCCTAAGGTCTTAGGTGATTCCCATTGTTTGGCTAAATCCACAGAAATGGATTGCTTAACATAAGCTGTACGTTGTAAGTTACCACGATAAGTTGGCCAATCAGTTTTAGCTATAAGGTTTCCAATTTTTGTACCTTTTGCAGGTCCATAAGTAATTCTATTAGTATCAGGAACGTCAACTTCAGGTTTCTTTGCAGGTGGTGACATGGCACGAAACCCTCTCATGAAATTTCCACAGGCACATGCAAAAGGTGAAAAATAAGTCATTCCATTGGCAGGAAAAAATCCCGAATTACAAGTTGTTCTTGTTCCTTTATACCTAATTGTTTCTCCTGTGTTCGTATCTACGAAGCTGCATTTACCATAAATGAAATAATTTTCTGTGGAATGATCGGGGCAACAGGCATGGCGTTCTCCTATCACTACTTTTGGATCTTTATCAATAAACTCTTTTTTGACAACACCCGTGAGAGGATCTAGTCCTTGCCATGCTGGTTTTCTGCTATTCCCTGATTCACCTAAATAATTATGACTCCAGACTAATCCTTTTGCACATCTAACAGTTGGGAAAACACCACCACGCTTTGCTTGCGTGGCTTTAAAGCTCCAGAGCTTTTTTCCATCTTCCGCTGAATAGCCATCAATCGTTTTATAATCGCTAAGGACAACAACACCTTTATAATAAATAGGATGAATATTATTACGTGGCTCCCCAATATTTTGCCAAAGCTGTTTACCGGTTTTTAAATCGATACAGGTCAGGTTGTGACGGCCTTTACCAGCATAGTTTTCTGAAATCACTCGATCCTCTGCCAACACAATAGAACCCCCAGCCGGTGTTTTCCATATTACTTTCTTTGAAACAGCATCAATCTTATGCATATTTCTATCTGACATAGCGATAATATAACCATCTTTATAAAGAATCTCTTTTACATTTTTTAAATTTTTAAACGTATGTTCAATTTTTCCGGTAATGGCATTCAGAGAAACCAAAGGGCCTCTATTTTTTAAAACTGTATAGATGTAGTTTTTTGAAGCAACCAAATGATATCTGTTAAAGTTGTAGAACTTTAAGACATCTCGTTTGACGGAACTGCTTTCAATGATTCTTTGCCATAAAATTAATCCGTTGTATGCATCTCTGGCAACTAAAACACGAGCACCTGGAAACGAAAATCGTTTGTGGTCGTATATATAAAAACTCCTGCCATTTGCAGTTACCCAGCCCCCTAGTCCAGAACCATGTTTCCCCCAATTCGGGCCATCTACCCATTTAACTCTCTCTGGTGGGGCAACAATTTTATCTTGAGAAACAGGGTTGCCATCGGGACCATGCAAGAAATGCGTCCACTCATCGGTATCTGGATTAGTTGGTTTTGATACTATTGTCCAGGAATTCGCTGATTTAGTTTTCTCAAATCCTGCCGCTTTCAATTTATCTAGAGAAACGGTTCCCTGGAAAGCTAAAATACCTTTTGGTACCAATACACGAAATAATTCTTTTAAATTCAATCCTTTCTTGAGTTGATTATTTAAGTCGTGTGATACAACAAGATTGACAATGTCTTCAGCATGAGGTAAACTTTTATAGTCCGATAACTGGATTGATACGGGACCGTATAAACCTTTTGTGTGAAGCTGAGATTGTAATTCATTCATTTTTTTCTGATCATCAGTAAACGTATGTACTAAGAAATTTCCACTTTTGTGTAAATCTAAAATAAATTGTGTGTCGGTAATATTTAGTTGAACACAAAGCCCCCCTTTTGTTCCAATTGCTTGAAGAAGTGATTGAGCAAGTGAATTTTGTTTTTTATCATTTTCTTTTCCGCTCAATTCGACTGTAAGAGCTGGCAATAAGAACAACGCTAAAATAAAAACAAATTTCTTAATTTTTCTTATTCCGGCATGTTCAGGTTTAATACTAAAAATTGAATTTGTTTCCATAATTTTTCCTTTATTTTAAATTTATCTCTTAAATTTAAAGTATCTTAGAATTCCATTTTAAAAAACTAATTAGTGATTTTCGAGAGCCACATCAGTTTATTGAGTTGTTTAAATCCCCAGGTAATTGATTCATATTTCCACCGATATGCTTTATTTCCTTTACTAGGCAAGTGCTATTTACCTAGAGCTATAATATTTCCTGCCTTTGTTATGACAATTAATTTGCCGTTACTGACGGCTATGCCGTGATCTATAGGTCGGGAATCGATTTCAATTTCCCAGAGAACTTTCCCATCCGCCACATCCAGGCCTGCAACTTTCCCTGTTTTGGGGTAAAGCTTATCTTTGGGAATCCTCTGGTACAGTTTTTTTAATATATTACGATTGATCTTCACTTTGCCCTCAAGTTCTTTGAGCACTGGATCGGGATTGCCACCTATAATAATTTGATTTGAAGTCAGTACCAAGGAACGCGCCCTGATTCCATAATTTTTTGACCAGAGTTTTTCTCTATCTTTATAAGAGGTTAACCAGTAATCTTTAAAGCCCGGTCGTGTTTGTCCACGCCCGTTAGGTTTACCATCCCTTGTGAAGACACTAAGGGCAATCGTTCTAGTTTCATCATAGGCCAGTTGCTGACCACTCACTTTTCCGTTTTTCCAGGTTTCCCTAGCCCACCAGTCCATGTGCAATATGCTGGAGCCCCTGTTCCCTACAACAAGAAGAGGAAATTTAGACCCAATCCCCTGTATGGAACCATCTTTTTGGTTTATCCGATATTTTTTCAATACTATATCTTTGCCGTTGCTTATCAGAACACCACCTAATATTCCGCTTTGTCCGGGGTGATAAACCCGGTTTTTCCAGAGTACTTTTCCTGAGTCTGCTTTTAGGCCATAAATCAGGAGGCCCCCATTAACTGCGGAATGTTTTCCGGCGACAACAGTTACAATATCATTTTTTACAGCGACTGAACCTGAAACGGGCCAGCGGGATTCTAAATTTCCAAAGATAAGTGTCCGTCTGTCTTTTGGAGATGCCCTGAAGCGCCAGACTAGTTCTCCCGTCTTTAGCGAAAGCGAATACACCCAGCCATCCAGGCAACCGGAAAAAACACGCCCCTTATAGATTGTAGGTGGTGAATCAAATGCCCCGCCTGCAATAAATTCCCATATCTTTTTCCCCGTTTTCATTTCGTAGAGACCAAGCTTGCCAGTTTTAGAGGCAATTAAGCAATGGTCCTTGCCCATGATAGGTGATAGTAGTTCTTCTCCAGTTTTTATTTTCCATATTATCTTAGGGGATTCGGGAGCCATAGAAGAAACAGCGCTTTCACGGATCAGGTTACCCCGAAAGGAGAACCATTCCCATTTTTCATTTGCGGATAAAGGTGAACTAAAGGCGGGGCCTTTTTCGAAAGAGACGTCATTTGACTCTTCCTTAAAATAGGGCTCGACATCCTCTGAAAAAAGTCCCTGAAATCCTCGCAGAAAGACCTGACAAGCACATCCGTTAGGAACAGTAAATAAGAGCCCCTGGGCAGGAACACTTCCTACTTCGCAGGAGCCCCTGGTATAACGGACTGGAAAGTGTTTTTCCTCTTTTAGGCCAAATAGGTCCATTGATCCTGCAATAAAAAAATTATCTGTTGCCTTATCCATGTGGCAACGATGTGTTACCTGGGCTTCTTTTGGATACTTTAAAGTTCTTTTAACTACTCCGGTTTTGGGATCCAGCCCTTTCCAAAAATGGGCTTGTCTCCTTTTATTGCCAACTTTAACATTATTCTCTCTAATATGTGTCCAATAGAGACCTTGCACAAAAAAACCTTCCGTATGCCGACCGCCATGCCCCAGGGGGCTGTACCCCTTGGACCAGAGAAGTTTTCCTGTTTTTGTAGATACCGCATGTATAGCTTTTCCATGGTAGGCCTCTCCAACAATCAGTACCCCCTTCTGAACTGAAACAAGAGCCAAGCCTGAACTGTTGTGTTTCGTAAAAGTGATTTCTTCGCTAAATATTTCATTTCCTGTTTTTAAATCCAGAGCACTCAAGTATCCGGGAGATCCATAAGAGTCGAGAATAAGAAGCCTGTCTTCGTACACGACGCAGTTTGTGAATATCTGCCCGTCCGTACTTTTCATTCCAATTCGATATTTCCCAGGGTGCTTCTTTTTTTTGGTTTTAAATTTTGCTTTCCATAATAAATTACCTGTTTTGGCATCCAAGCAAGAAATGGGACCATTGGAACCACCGGTAATAATTAATTTACCTTCATGGTATTTGACACCGCTTAGACCTTGCGATTCTTTGTAACATTGCAGTATTTCACCTGTTCTAGCATCCAACTGCACTAACGACCCTTTCATTTCCAAGACCGCATAAACCTTGTCTTCTGAGGCTATCAGGGTCAAAGGTGAACGGGAGGTATTATCAGGCAGTGGTTTTTTCCATAAGAGAAGTCCATTGAAGGCATCTCGCGCCAATAACGCTAATTGGGGTTTTGCGATAGATTGGAGTGGCACCTCATTTACCAGATAAAAATTTCGCCCCTGAGCAGAAACAAAACCAGTAACCAAATTGCCAGCCCCATGGTCCGTAATTTGTTGTCCAGCCAGCCAACGCACACTTGTAGGGGGCCCTACCAATTTATCATGGGAAACCTTATTGCCACTTGCATCATAATTGTAATGAGACCAATCATCCATCTCTGAGGGACGGGCTTTCACAGCTTTAATCCATTTGCCTTGTACTATTTCTACTTTTATAAAGCCGGCTTCTTTTAAATTTTTTTCTGCCTGAGAAATATTTTTAATATCAGGACCAATAACCAGGATGCCTTCGGGTGTCAAGACACGGTTAATTTCCTGGAGTATTTTACTTTTTGCAGAAGTCAGCTTTAGATTTTTTACATAAATTAGGTTTACCAGGTTTGTTTCATAGGGTAGTTTTTCAAAATACATCTGATCAGCAGTAATAGCGCCATAAAGATTTTTTGAAACTAAATATTGTCTAACTTTCTCTAGATCTTTCTTATTTAAACAGAGGGCATGAATGATGGACTTTGTCTTGGCCTTTTTAATCAACTCAGTCAGAGCTGGGTCTTGACAATCCAGGTGCACAATGAGACCCGAATTAAAGTCGGCTATTTTTTTAATGAGGTTTTCAAATGTCGCATTGCTGTCTGCCAGGATTAAACTGCTGAAGCCAATGAAAAGAAGTGTTGCCCAAATTTTTTTGACCTTACTATTCATAACAATATCCTCCTTAATAAAATTTAAAAAGATCTTTGCTCTGGGAAAAAATTCATGTTGACACCAATACTTAAATGATGTTTAGGTTTTTTTGTCAAACGTGAAATGATAAGTTCCGATGCAATACTTCCTAAAACATCGCCTTCTACGTTAATACATAAAGCTTTGCCATGATGAGGGCTATCCGAAGCACCCGCGGCTTCAATTTCGATGCCATGGTCATGAAATGTTTCTAGAACAACTTCGGCTTGCTTAACACTGTGACAAATAAATGCATCGGGAAGATGCTTTGGAGAACTAGCTAGATAAAGTTCTAGCATCTTGCGAATTCGCGTAGGTTTAAAGGTCTCATAGTGTATTTGAGATTCTTGAGGGGGGACCCCATAGGCGTGCATTGCATTTCTCCAAGCATTTAAACGGAGTAAACTACCAGGCTCTTGACGTAAATTATTGTCAACATATTCTTTCCATTCTAAATTAGTATATTTTTTGTCCGGCACTTTCGGTCCAATTAGAGCCCCTAAAAAATGAATATTTTTCAAACCTTTTCCAAGAAAATACTCAACGGCTTCTTGGTATCCAAGGGTAGGGTTCACAAATATTTGATCCGCTTGATTTTGAAATTGGTGTCCAGGGTGATCCGTTAAAATTGCCGGAATTTTTAGTTTCAGAATATCTTTTATAAAAGAAATTTCATTAATGCCTAATAAGATTAAGCCATCATAATTTCCAGCTTTGACGGATTCTATGGTTGGATAACATTTACGACTTGAACTCTCTGGCCCTAGGCATTCCACTCGAAGACCTCTATCTTTTTGTTCCCAATAAAATTTACCAACCTCATTATTTTGGACTGGTGAAAGACTAGGCGTCTGGTGATCAAAGCCCCACTCATTCAAAACACCTTTTAACATAGAAGCCGAAAAACCTTTAAAAAAATTTTCAGGATTTGGATTATCTCTATAGAGTATGGCTATATTGAGTTGTCGCGCAGGAATTAAAGGAGCACGGGATTTATCGGCCACCCAGGTGCCACTACCTCGCCTGCGAACAAGTAAACCTTCTGCTTCTAGATCTCCCAAAGCTTTTAATAATGTGCTATTGCTTATATTTAATTGATCTTGCAATTGAACAAAAGTTGGCAGACAAGTGGATTTAGGATAAAACCCACTTTCTATTTGTTCGCGAAGAAATTCCCTTGTATGTACATATTTGTGCTTAGTGTCTTTACTTTTGATCATAAATATGGTTATTCCTATATTACTAGCTAATGAATAATAATTACACGCTAGTAATTTATGTTATTAAATCGATATGACAAGTAAATTACCAATAAATAGGAGAAACATGGATTATTTTTTAATTTGTAAAGATTGATATTTATTATCTATAAAACAAATTAGCAAAATATTAAAGAACAGAATGAATACGATCTATTTTGAGTCGATCATATATTGGTTTTAGATTGGAGGGTAACCAGATAATATATTAGAAATTCTTTTTAGCTTTTTGGAAATGTGACACATTCTAATGCGATTTAAAATGAAAATCTAGTCAGTTGATTACTTTGACTTTACGAGTTAGATTAATAATTTGACCTTTCGGAAAAAGTCAAACTTTTTTTCGAAGAAATTAAATGTGTTCTTAACTACCCCCTATGGGTTATCTTTAAAAAATAATTTATTCGCGAAATATTTTTTTATTAAAAACCAAGGATTCTTACTACCCAAAAATATATATGATCTTTTGTAACGATTTAAATATGGGTCATAGTTTACAACATAAGGAGCGGGAAAGACTTGGCCTCTGTTTAGCAATATTTTAAATACCTCGGTCGTCATGACAGCAGTAGCACTTTGTATTCCGCAAATTAATGAAGGGAGTGATTTATCTTTTAAATTTATAGCTTCAGAGTCACAAATATACTTTAAATGTTTAGAGTTTAAGGTCATACCAATTGCAAAACAAATCATTTTTTTTTGAAGATCTGATTCTCTATAGGTTCCAAAAAAATCATCAAAACTCATTTTATTTGGCATAAAATTGACCGTAACTGAGCCTGCCCCCACTGGCGCTACAGTAGTGGCTGGAATACCTAGTTCATAAGCTCTTCTAAAAACTTGCTCTCGCTCGATAATACAAAAGAGATCTAGTCCGTCAATGTACATCATTGATCCTTCTAGGAAAGAATCTACATTGTCTTGAACAATTCCTTTTTCATACACTTCGACTATCGCAGTAGGGTTAATATCCAAAATCATATTTTTAATTACTTCAGCTTTTGGTTTACCAAGAGTAGAAATAAATGCGCCTATTTGACGGTTAACATTGTGAGTTTCAAAAATATCAAAATCCGCAATTTTAAACTTTCCTACTCCAAGCCGTGCTAGAGAAATGGCATAGGACCCTCCAACACCTCCCATACCAGCAATACTTATACAGGAGTCTCTCAAAAGAGCCTGTTCTGCCAAAGTTATCCATCCAACTACACGACTAAAGGCCATGTCATAATCAAAAGTAACCATACAATTAATTCACCTTCTTTATTCTGTTAAGTTAAAGAATGAATCCGAAATTAATATCCTTAAAATACGTCTAATCAAAATAGGATGAATTTTAAACTTCATCTTTATACTGCAATTGGAGTAAATTTGAGACACCTTTGTTTTGAATAAATTCAGCTATACATTCTTTTGCCTCATCAGTGAAAATATATTCGTCTTCTATAAAAAAATTGATACTTTTCTCATAGTGTTCTCTAAGACCCAAGAGACCTTCTTCTAATTGTTTATATGAAAATGATGGGACACCTTCGTCCCCATTATTGAGTAAGTTCTTATAAATTTCGACATCGTTGTTCATGAAAAGTTTACTTAAGCACTCAGCACTATCTTTCTTCACTCCTGCCTTTTTGTAATTTTCACACATGTTGTTTCCATTATGCACCCTTAAAACTAGGGAAATTCGCTCTTGATTTGAAGAGGGTAATAAATTTGAGCCATGCATAATATATGGGTTAAAAATTAAAGCGTTGCGAAAAGGGTTTGCGTAGTAAACACTTTTAACAGATGAAATTCCATCTGGATTACAATAAATATGCCTGTAGTATTTTGCTCGAAGATACACACAACCAAAAATCTGCTCATTCGTAGTATATTCCTCACCATGCTCACAAAGATAAAGTGACTTAGTAAGAAGATTCCTGTCTCCCCTCTTATCTAATAAATACTTGTAAATATATCTTGGTGATGCAAACTCTTTACCTGTTCCTTCCCATAAAAGAAATGGCTGACTTTCAGTACTTTCTGTAAGAGTAATATGAATATTTCTAACCTCATGTACATATTCGAGGTCTCCAGCACCTTTTCTAACATAATGTTGATGATGAAGGCCTACATTCTTTGAACCTTTTACGATATTAAAAAAATTGATTTCAAAACTAGAAATAGAGTCGCTACACATATGTTTTTTAACTAAATTTTTATTTAGCTCAATAAATTCAATAATGCTTGGATAAAAATAGGCCGCCATTTGAAAATTCATATTAAATAGACCTGGGATTTCTGCTGGCAATCCATTTTTTACCATGAAGTCTTTAATTTTTTCTTTGAAATTAGCCACTTTTTTTCCTTCAGATACCAGACGATGTAATAACTCATCGTTTTTTCCAAAGTTTAGATTTTCCTCTATTTGTAAAAATGATTCACCAGTATTTTTTTTTGTAGTAAAATTAGAAAAAAAACTAACGCCCTCAGTTTTATCTTTAAATTTTTCATAGGCATGGTTATTTAAAAAGTTAGTTTTCTTGATTATAGCTATAGCCTCTTTTTCAATGGCTAGATTTTCTTTAAAAAAGTCTCCAGCGAAACTCTTTAATGAATGCATGGCATCTCCTTTATTAAAAAATAAGGTATCAGCTAACGTCGAGTAGACAAAGGAACTTCTATCACAGTAGTTGAAAATACTTTCGGTTAAACCAATAATATTATGACAACCTTTATTTTTTTTGTTGTAAACAGCAAAATCTTAATGGCCGGTAGTTCATAAGGTTAAAACATTCTTCTTCATGACAATTCTTGATTTAAATTTATTTCTTACCCTTTATTAACATTAGAAAAAATAATCTGACGGACTTTTTCAATTAATTTTAAATTCTATTGACTCAAAATGCTCTAATTATCAACTAGCATATTTATTGGCATTTATACTTGGATATTTAGATTATTTGACTGATACGTTGGAACCTTTAGCAGTTTATAATGATATTAAGTAGTCTGACAACTCCCATAGCACAAATGGGCAAGAATTCTTTTTTATTAAAGGAGAGCCAATTTAAACATTGTTTGATAATATCCGATTCTTTTCAATAATTTTTTGATTTATAAAATCCCAAAGGCTGATTCTTTTTTCCATCGCTTCTTTTGATATTATTAAAGCTTGTTTAAGTTTATCTTTATCATCTGCACATAAATCTTTAACTAAATTCAAAGCCATATCATTATATACATCCCCATCTATAGTGAAGTTCGAGGAAGATGATTACTTTGACATTTCGGGGGCAAGTACTTCATTGCACATACTTACTAAGATAGTGCCCTCCAATAAAATTTTAACTTTCAATTTAAGTAATTAATAGTGTTTGCCTTTTCTTTTTGAATTTCTATGATGCTCGAAATTTATTCACTAAACGGCGGGTGTGTTTTAATTTTCAAACACGATTGATGTTGAAAACTTTTCTTGTTTAAATTTACGCTAAACAATTCTTTAAAGCTCAACAAAGGCTCTGTGAATAAATTAAATATCAATTAATATAATTTTTAAATGGCTTTATTATGAAAAATATCATTATTTATTTTATGTTTATTGTTTGTATTCTATTTCTAACTAGCTGCGGCAATAGCTCGAATATATCAATCGCAAACACCCCTATAGCAGACTTAGAGAATGATTTTAATAAAGAAAAATCAATTAGTGCTTTAAAAAGGTCTGTGCTAACTGTTCCTAACAACCTTTTTTTAACTTCTTCATCATCCTCGGGGAAAAAATATTCTTCTAATAACAATGAATTAGGTGAAAATGTTTATGGAAAAGTTTATTCTAATATAGATTATGCAAAAGCGATTAAAACAAATGTTATAGAATATATTGAATTTTTATTTGAATCAAAAGATTTATCAAAGGTTGAATTAAATACAAAAATTGATACCGATGCAGGAATTATAACAGCATTTAAACTTGAAGATATTTCAAAGATAGAAGGTGAAAATTATATTTGGAAGCTAAGTCTATATTATTCATTCTCTACTAAACCGGATATAATCTGTCGCTTAACTTTTTTCCAAGGAAAGCTAAAAGGCCAGATATTACAATATGGAACAGAGGTGCTCTCTAAAACAATTGATGGGTTCACCCGGTATTATAACAAGTATTATAACTATGATATTAGGTTTGACGGCATTCAAATACCACAGACACTAGATATTGATTATACAATCGACATGGAAGAAACATTTAATTTTGCAAATTTATATTGGCGCCAGCTAACGACAAAAGAAACAGAAGAATTAAACATAAGTCAAATCTCAAAATCATCTTTACATGTTGAATTTGATGGAAGTATTTACGGCATAACAGGAACAAGTTATTCAGCGGGTGAAAATTTAGAGATTCAATTGAATAGACAAGTGAAATATTTTGGTGCAGATCGATCTACGTATACATTTAGAATTAAAACACTAACTAATGATACGGAAGGGGCAAAAGTTGATGTTGCACTTCCCGTTGATACACTAGAGGAAACCTCTGCCATATGGGAAAATGATTCATTTGCCAATTTATTTGAGCAGGATATCATCACATTCATTAAAGATTTAATCGTACAATATATTGACGATATTGATGATGAGTATATCAGTAATTACACTTATTTCGGTACAGCTTTACATGTAAGCAGTTCATTAGGTGGGTCTATTGAAGAAGAAAAACGAGTTGGTATGCAGCTTATTTATTCATATCTAGGAAATAACATTGAAATAGATAAGTTACAAGTACATGGAACCACTATTTCCATGAATGAATTTGATGAAGCTAAGGCATTTTGGGGAAGTGATGACTTTACTGATTTCAATTTAAATACTTTAGAACTGGTAAATGCTTTTTTAGCAAATACCGATACTTCAGATAATGATAAAGAAAAAGTTTATTATCAAATCAAAGCACAATCTATTATCACCTATTATCAAGAAAATATTTTATCAGTTAACCTTTTAGATATATCTGCTTACTTAGAAAACATTAATGATTTTAAATCAAATTCATTCACCGACCTAATTGGAACAAATATCAAATTAGTAAATCCTGCTTTTTTCGAAAACACTAGTGGTCTCCTAGGTACTTTTAATAATAACGAATTTTTCCAATACGACTTTATTTTTGACACTCTAACAATCGGAGAAAAGCCAACTAATTTTGATCAACTTAATGCTTTGGATTTAAAATCTTTAACAACCATAGCACCAGCTAATGTTTATAATTTAACAATTGAAGTTAAATAATTAAAGGGGAAATAGTAAAAAGAAAATGCAATATGATGAGATATGAAAAAAAAGATATTGCGCACTACTAGTTATCTATTCACTCAAATGCATGAAGAGAGTTCTATAGGCTCCTTATAATTATCACAGTAGCCAGAAACAAGACTTGTGGCTATTTACCCACTCATGGTACACCATAGATTATTTCTATATGGCAGTGTCAATCTTAAATTATTCTCTACTTCTTGCCTTCACCGAATTCTAGGACACCCTAAAATTTATACTAATATTAATACAAAAATTAAAACTTGTATTGACTATTGAAATTAAGTAATATATTACCACTATATATATTTATAGGTAATAAATGACTACTGCTAGAAAACATCTGATTAACCCTAATACAATAGGATATTATCATATTACAAGCCGTTGTGTTCGTCAGGGATGGCTTTTAAATAATGGGCATGAGCCAGACAAGGATTTTAGTCACCGCAAAAGATGGATTTACGAATTGCTTGAAAAGTTTTCACAGACTTACTGCATAGATACTGGGTGCTATGCCATAATGGATAACCATTTTCATCTTGCCCTTAAAAATCGACCTGATGAACTTGAGCAATTGAGTAACGAAGAATTGGCCACAAGATGGCTTTCAATTCATCCTTCTAAAGAAGCCAAACGTGAGAAAAGAAGGAAACCTAATAGTCTCGACATCAAAGACTTTTTAAAGAATC
>NVWA01000020.1 GCA_002746535.1 Planctomycetota bacterium | reverse complement strand
TTAAAATCAATTTGGCAATTTCTTACTTCGATATAACCTAGGAGAATAGCTCCTTTAACATTAATTATTAAAATTAAGGAAACTATACGAGCGATGCAATCGGCCTTCTAAAATTATTACGGCGCGATGCAACGGGCAATTTTAAGTCATCAACTTTACGCAACAAAATAAATTTCATCATTATGTTAAAAAAAATAATCGGGTCGTTTAATGGAAATAAGAAAAGCAAAAATTGAAGAATTTGATCAAATATTTATGTTGGGGTATGATGTGTGGGGTGAAGATGCATCAATTTGTGAATATCTCGATGATTGCAAGAATAGCGAAAAATACCAATCCGGTGAATGGTATGTTTTAGTTAACGATGAGGTTGTTCTTTCTGCGCTAATTGTTTATAGTAAATGTTTTGGTTTGGCTGATAACTATCATGGTATTGGTTCTATTGCAACAGATCCGAAGCATCGAAAGAAAGGTTATGCGTCGAAGTTGATTTCATATTTTTGTCAAAAACTTAAAGATGAAGGCATAAGTGGTTTGTATCTTTATTCAGATATAGATGATAACTTTTACAAAAAACTTGGTTTCGATGTTGTCTTAAAAGATTATGGCACTTGTATGATTAACACCTTTTGTTCAAAAGAAGCTCTGCCAGATAATATTCCCAATTATTTTTAATTTATAATAAAAAGGACATAAAAAATCATTACAATCCGCCTTCTAGAAAATTACGGCGCGACATATTAGACACTTTTAAGTTCTTGTATTTTCCGTCTAACGTCGGACAGGCCGCAACAAAATAAAAAAAATCATCAGCCCGCACTACGCAGGAGATTCCTCATAGAGTGCCCACGCAGCTAGTCCTCATAAAGTGCCGGTTATCTAGTCGTTTATTGGGTTTGGAAGATTGCTTACTCTATTAAATGTTGGGCTTCGCATTACTCAGCCATCCTTCCGCTTTCCGCCTAAAGTCGAATCCACCAAAGTTATTGGGGAGGTAGGTCGCCGGCAATATTGTTTGCCTTAACCTTTAACCATTTAAGGAAAATCTATGAATGAAAATGATGTCATTAAATTAATTGAGAAACAAATTCCAAAGAAAGATTACATTCGTCTGATTGAAGACGTCGGTTGGAAAAAGTATATTAATTACAAGGCGGTGGGGCCGGCGCTGAAAGCTACCATTTGGAGTGCTGTTGCAAAAGATAATAAAGCTAATCTAATTGTTGGAGCGGTACGTATTGTAGGAGACGGTGCCATCTTTTATTATATCCAAGATTTGATGGTATTGAAAAAGTATCGCAAAAGGGGTATTGGAACAGCATTAATGGAATGTGCCAATAATTACCTGACTAAAAGTACGCCTGAGAAATCATTTACAGGTCTATTTACACATGTTTCGAACAATAAATTATATGAAAAGTTTGGTTTTAATTCGTCCAAGAATGGCCTAAATGGTATGCATAAATACAATGATTAATCAAAGGCTGTGCTAAAACCATGTCAGTTATGTAAAAGCAACTCAGTAAAGTCATGTGGGCTTTAGCGATTTGTTACAGGCGAAATAAAATGAGCGATTTAAATAACTTTCCGGAATATTTGACGCACTACTACATGGAGGGCGACAAGCCTTTTAGAAGTATAACCGATTTAGGTGATGAAGATGCCAAACAAATCCTTCAGAAACTTAACCTAAGACATGATGAGGGAAAAACTTTAGGTTCTTTTCCGGATGATTACTTAGATAAAAGAAGAGTTGTTGAAAAAGAATTATATGAGAAATTTATTAAAAAAGGTGGTGTGACAACGAGAAGACATCCCTATTATTTATGGTGGGATGGGAAAACTATTCCAGAACAATTCGAATTAAAAGATTATACAAGTATCAAAATTAAATTATCAGATTTCCCAAAAGAATCATTAAGCTTTACATACCCTGATAGTATGGGTTCTATTAATGCTTCAAAAAATCCCGATTTAGCAAAACCTTATCATGGCATAGTTTTTACCTATGATGAGATATTAGAATTTTTTAAAACCAATGAATTCCCTACCGGTGGTTGGGAGAAATTTGGCAAAGTATATTTTGCCAAAGCTATTGAAGTTCAACTTTGGACAGATAAACCAATAATAGATTATTTAGAAAATAAATAAAATTAAGGGGGAGATATGAGCACTAATAATAATTTATACAAGATTACAACCGATACCCATGGCGGGCTGAATTGTTTAATTCATATTGATTATAGTTCGACAGTTATAAAAGTACTACACATGATGGGTGATAAAAAGTGGGAAATATTAAAACCGTATAAGTGGGATGGGAAATACTATTCAGAAAGTGATGTTAATTTCGAAATTACTACTGACTCACATGGTGGTATTAATGCTTTTGTATTAACAGAGGTTAGGTCGGGTAAATTAAAGGTAATGTATATGATGGAAAAAGATAGAAATTGGACTGAATATCCTTCCGCGTTGAATTAGAAAGCCTTATTAAGTGACAGGTCTTAATTAATTTAGGTTAGAGTTAGAATGAAAATATCTAGAGTTACTGGCATAATTGATCGTAGAATTTTGGTTAATTATCACATTGATCCTGAAATATTAGCACCTTTGTTGCCATATCCATTTAAGCCAAAAGTAATTAATGGTTATGCTATTGCAGGGGTTTGTCTTATACGTTTGAAAAAAGTGCGTCCAAAATCATTTCCGTTTTCGATAGGTATCTCTTCTGAAAATGCTGCGCATAGGTTTGCGGTTGAATGGATAGATAAAGGCCAAGTGCAAGAAGGTGTGTATATTCCAAGACGTGATACGAATTCGTTATTAAATTCCCTCGCAGGAGGAAGGATATTTCCAGGCATACATTACTATGCAAAATTTTCTGTAGATGAAACAGATACTCAATTTTCAGTCTCTATGAAATCACGTGATAAAACAACATCAATTGCAGTGAAGGGTACAGTTACAAATGCAATCCACGATAATTCAATATTTGATAGTCTGCAATCAGCATCAGACTTTTTTGAAGCGGGGTCTTTAGGCTATTCTCAAACTAAGGATTTGACAAAGTTTGATGGTCTTGAGCTTAATTGCAAAAACTGGCATGTATTCTCTCTCAATACTTCGTCGGTGGAATCTAGCTTTTTCGATGATCCTATAAAATTTCCATCTGGTTCTATTCATTTTGACAGTGCTTTATTAATGCGTGGAATAATTCATGACTGGAATAGTCGTGAAAGTTTATGCTGCCAAACGGATTTAGATTAATGAAATATATAATGGCTGTAGTTTGGCTTGGAGAAGAGATTTGAGTTATTGTTTAGGAAGAAAATATTGAGAAGGATTTTATTAATTGGGGTGATGTTTCTTGTGATTGGTATCTCCCAAATTATTGGTGAAAATAAAAAGCAATTACCGAAGGGGTTTGTTTATTTAAAAAATATTATACCAAATGCTGTAGTAGACATTAAATATTACAGCGATGAGAATTTTATTGGAAAAAGAATTGAAGGCTATGAGGGGAATAAAGGTATCTTAACTCAAGAGGCAGCAGGTGCCTTAATAAAAGTTCAAAGTGAATTAAAAAAGAATAATATGGGAATAAAAATATTTGATGCTTATAGGCCTCAAAGAGCCGTAAATCATTTTTTGAAATGGGCTAGTAATTTCAATGATAAAAAAATGAAGTCTAATTATTATCCTAATGTGAATAAAAGCGATTTGGTAAAAGAGGGGTATGTGTCAAAAAAATCTAGTCATAGCAGAGGTAGTACTGTTGACATTACAATAGTTAATTTATTAACTGGGCAAGAACTAGATATGGGGTCAAGGTATGACTTGTTTGATGTTAAGTCGCATGTTAATTTTAAAAAATTAAAATCTCAGCAAAAGGCAAACAGAATTGTCCTAAATAAAGTAATGAAAAAAAATGGGTTTAAATCATATTCTAAAGAATGGTGGCATTTCACTTTAGTTAATGAGCCATTTAAAGATAAATATTTTGATTTTATTGTTAAATGATTTAAATATCACTAGGTTTTTTTTCGAAGATGTGTTCAACCGTTAATACATAGGAAGTAATTTATTGACTAAGAAACCAAATATATTATTTCTAATGAGCGATGAGCATCGTGCTGACCTAAGTGGTTATGCAGGTAATGATGTGATTCGTACTCCGATACTCGATAACCTTGCCGAGACAGGTGTTGTTTTTCGCAATGCTTATACGCCGTCCCCGATTTGTGTTCCTGGGCGTCAATGTCTGATGGCAGGGCAGTTACCGACAACTTGTAACTGCTTTTCTTTTTGGGATGACCTTACTCCTAATTACATGACTTTTGCTAAGAGGTTTAGTCAGTATGCCTATAGTACGGTTTGTTCTGGCAAGTTGCATCACCATGGGTCTGATCAAATGCAGGGATGGACTCAACGGATTGCTGCTGATAGTAATATGGCTCCGCAGTACATTGAGGGTAGGATAGAAGAGGAGTTTGCTCGTTACAAACCGATTGCAGGAACTGGAAAGTGGTCTAATCAGCGAGAAGTTGAGGAGGCAGGACCCAAGGATGGACCTTGTCAACGATTCGATCGTAATGCAACCAATGCGAGTCTCGAGTTTCTTGAAGAATACTTTAAGGATTCGGCTTACAATCGGCCTGGTTCTCACAGGCCACTTCTACATAAAGTTAGTTTGCTCCAGCCGCATTATCCTTTTTATGGTGATGAGGGGCTCTTCAATTATTATTTGGATCGTGTTCCGCTTTATAGGCAGCAACCTTGTGATCATCCGATTCTTTCATTGAGTCAGCAAAATAAACCAGTTGATGTTTCTGAAGAAAATATCCGTAGAGCTACAGCTTCTTACTATAGTATGACGGAAAAGGTTGATTCGCACTATGGTGAAGTGCTCTCGCAATTAAAAAACCTTGGTGAGAATTTAGATGAATGGATTATTGTTTATACTTCTGATCATGGTGAGATGTTGGGTGAACATGGGATTTGGGAAAAGACGCGATTTTATGAAGGTAGTGTGCGTGTACCTCTGATTATTCGTTGGCCGAAGGGGTTTGATGGTGGACGTGTTGTAGATGAGAATGTCAATCTCTGTGATCTTTTTGCAACCCTTTGTGATCTGGCGGGAATTGAAGTTCCTGAGGGGCTGGATAGTCGTAGCTTAGTACCATTGCTAAAGGGGCAAGCGTGCCAGTGGCAGAATGAAACTATTTCACAGATAGGTCGAGGAGATAGTATTCATGTGATGATCAAGCAAGATGCTCTTAAGTATCAATACTACGGTGAAGGGATACCTGAAGTCTTGTTCGATTTGGAGAAAGATCCTGATGAAATGGTGAATGTTGCTGCAACTCCGGAATACGTTAAAGCGATGTCAGCATTTCGTGAGAGACTTTCTGAATTGGGACACGGGCCTAATGCTGATTCTGGTTATAAGAATGCGGGGTATTGATCGTGGTTCAATTAAGTAAAATTCGGACGAGGCGTTCGAAGACCCGGTGGTGGGGGTGTAAATATTAGAAAATGAATATAACTGAATGCTGGGAGGCGGGAACAAAGAATCATCCTGAAACTTTGAGGGAAATTGGTGTTGATCGGATTATAGGTCGGGAAATAATTGAGTATAGCGGGTGTAAGGGTACATATGGTATGGGTGGCCCAGGTTTTGTTGGTTTTAGACTTGATAAGACTGCTGATTATAAAAAGGAGTGGTTGATTTTAACTTTATGGGGTGCTACTGATTGGTTACTATATGATAGTAGGTGGGTTAGTGCGCATCCAAATCAATATGAAGTTCAGCGGCCGCTGATTGGTATTGGTGATGAGGTTTGGGACGAATTCACGGAGAAGGTCATAGGTGCGAAAATATTAGAAATTGATTTTTGTGAAAATTCCTCAAAGCTTACTTTAGGAACAAATGATGATAAAAATATTCTTGAGATTCCAGAAGATGTTTCATTGCTTCCTAAGTATGGGGGTACTCTTCAATCTAAATTGTGGGATGGGGAAGATCAGATGAAGGCATGGGTCATTTCAAAGAGTGGTAACCTTCGGTGTTGAACTAACAAAATTTGGACGAGCCGTCCGAAGTCTCGGGGTTAGAATTGGCCTTTGAAGGGGGTGATTAATAATCCGATTAGTTTTTTGTACCATTTTCTTTTTTTCCATTCTTTTTTGGAAATGGTTTCTGAAAGTTGAATGTCTTCTAGGAATTTATTTTCTAGAGTTTTAGAAAAAGATTTATTTGTGATGGCTACGTTGGCTTCATAATTTAAGAAGAAGGATCTGCCATCTATGTTGCAACTTCCTAGAGATGACCAAATGCCATCGACAACAATAGTTTTTACATGTAAAATGGAATTTGGCCATTCGTATATTTTAACGCCGGCATCTAGTAGTCTTCCGTATTTGTTGATTGCCAATTGTCTTACAAAATTTTGATCTGTTTTCCCTTGTAATAGTAGGCGAACATCTACGCCACGTTTGGCGGCTTTTTTTAATGCTCTTTGAATTAAGATTGGAGGGACAAAATAACTTGAAGTGATGTAAACTTTTTTCTCCGCACTATTGATGGAGAGTAAATACATATCTAATAATCTGCTTGACAGCCAGTCAGGCGAGTTGGTGACTAGTCTAATGTCCATGTCGCCGGCATTCTCTTGGAATCTTTTCTTTAATTTATTGGGCCGATATAAACCAACTAAAGAAAGTAGTCCTTTCTCGAGTCCTCTTTTTACACTATTAATTCCTATAATCGGTAAATCTTTTTCAATCCAACCATAGCCGGCTTGTTTCCAAGTACGCTTAAAAGATTTTTCTATTTCAAATACTATCGGGCCTTCTAAATATACGCCATTGTCTCGAAACCGATTAAAACCATGTCCTCTATATTCATTCCCTAAATTTAATCCACTGATAAGGGCATATTTCCCGTCTACGGATAATGTTTTGCGATGATTTCTATTGTTGTATCTAAAAATTGTCCAATTGAATAAGGGGTTAAATATTCGACGTTTAATACCGCTTTTTTTTAATATTTTAGTTCGTCGAAAGGCATGCAGATCATTTCCTAATTCATCGGTCATGAATTTTATATTAGGATTGTTTTTTTGTTTTGCCTTAACAAGCTCGTTCATAAAGAATCTTCCGGTTTGATCTTCTTTTAAAATATAAACTTCGAAGTTTATATCTTCTTTGGCATTTCTGATCAATTCTGTCATTTTAGGGAAGACTTCTTCTCCGTTGAAAAGTGGCTCGGCATGATTACCTTTTGTTAAAATTGTATCCGTCAATCGGCTCATATCTTTTTCGAATTGGATAGTGCCAGGAGGTGTTGATTTAGGAGAAATATTAAAGACCGTCCTGAATAAATGACGAGGTCTATAGGCAATGGTAGTGCAGCTAGTGTTTGTATATATTAATGCAGAAATTATTAGGTAGGTGATTATTTTTTGGAAATATTTATGTGAGTGCATCGGATTTTTATTTAATAAAATAATTTAGATTCTATCAAATTAATTTAGAAGGGCACGGTTATTTTAATCTATGTTTAAAAATTGAGATTGCAAAGAAGCATCGTCAAATTGCAATTTCTTTTCATAGGGAGATTCTTTTCTGAGATGCTCTAGTAGTTGGTCTTCACAATAAAAGTAATTGTCATTTTCGCTTAATTTATCTTGTGGTATGAATTTTTCTGGGAGAGATGGTGTCGATCCGTTTTTGGTGTTTTCAATCATGGAGAGCTTTTCTACTTGTAGCAATTGTGATGCGATATCAAGAGTATAGACCGGTATGCTTCCGTATAACTTCCAAGTGTATCCTTCCGGGCCATTGATGTTAATAGTTCTCCAATGGCCATCTGATTGTGGATGTTTCCAAGTTGGACTTATTTTTTGTTGCTGTTTTAAAAACCCCCAGCAATCATAAATATTATTTGTTGTTAATCCGTATAGTTTATATTTTGGTGGACGATTTTTATGTTTGATGATTTTTTTCTCATGAAAGATTATGAGTGATGAATTATTACTTGATGTGATATAGTTAATGGCTAAATCGGGTGATTCATAAATAGCGGGAATGCTGAAAAGGTTTGCATACCATGCGCTTGATTTAATGGGATCTTTGGATTTTAAAATAAAATGACCATTACCAATAATAGGTAAGGTAGCATTTGTATCAATGGCTTTTGAATTTTCGGGTAGTAGGCATTCTTGGTTTGTGCCTTCAACGAGAATTAAGTAGTTGTGCTCATCAAAATTTAACTGAAGTGCTGGGTGGCCAAATCTTTCGATGTTTTGAATTTGGGTGTTAGTACCTTTCAGGTCATTTTTAATTGTTTCTAGTGATGGGGTATAAATGACAGGGGTTACACCAGAGTGGATGCAGTCTTTTTTATTGCGACCACGATGAATATATAAAGTTAAGCCAGAGGGATGTATGCGTTTAAATCCTTTTGAAAATCCTAGCCGATCTAAAATAGGTGAGATTTTTTCAGGTTTTAAAAAATAAAATGCAAATGTTCCACAGCCGTGGAAATTAGATTGATTCATGTATTGAAATTACTTGCGCATTCTGTTGAGCTAAATATTCTAGGGTAATTGATTGAAAGTATTCCCTCATTTTCATTTGACCTTCATAAATGATATTTTGAATTCCACAGGCATTAATGTGTGAACAGGTTATTAGTTCTTTACATGGTTCAACAACTCTTAAATCTTCATGGAAAATTTCATAGATTTGAAGGAAGGTGATATCTTTTGGGCTTTTGGCAAATTTAATTCCGCCATGAGGTCCGTTCATTGCCTCAATTACACCAGCATTCTTTAGTGTTTTCACGATGCTTTGTAAAAACTTTAAGGACATATCTTCTTTATTGGCAATTTCAGAGGTTGGAATATATTGGTCTTTGGAATCAGCTAGATTAACTAATAATCGAAGTGCATAATCGAGTTTTGCAGAGATTTTCATAGTTATTGCAAGCTTTCATGAATTTCAGCCATTTCCTCTTTAAATATTTTAATTAGTTCATCAAGATTAGCCAATGAATTTTCATCCAGAGAATTTTTGTACTGCTGTTCAAGCTCTTGAGCTTTTTCATATGTGATATTTAAGCCTAAAGATCCAGCACTTCCTTTAATGGAATGCATTTGATCAGAGGCAGCACTTGCGTCGGAATCTTCAATGGCAGCTCGTGCAATTGGGGTCAACTCATTGAAATTAGTTTCTAAATCACCTAAAAATTCTTTATATTCATCAAGATCGATGTCAAAATTTTCTAGCGTATCTTGTATCTTTTGACTGAGCATTTTTCAATTGATCCGTGAAGAATTTGTATTAAGTATAGGTTGCAAAAGGGTCTAAATTCAAATTAAAAAGTGATTAAAATAAATTATATATGAGTTTTATGTATGTATGGCTTTTCCTTTTAAATAAAGTATTTAAGGTTTATATAGGTTGTAAATACGATGTGTAATATTTTTTTAAGAGAATAAATGTCCCGGAAGTTATTTCTATTTGAAAATAATTGGCTGACAGGTCCATTCAAAGTGGACGATGTTGTTAGTAAATATGGCAATATGCCAGAGGCGAATGTTCCTCCAATTATAGAAGAAGGTTTAGATGAGTGGCAATTTATAGGTTCTTATAAGGAAGATCTTGCCGGGTTAGAAACCCAAATGATCATTGGTGGAGAGTCAAATTTTTTTAAAAACCTTCCCCCTGTCGACGTTACTTTATTAGCTTATCAGGTATGTAAGGCGAATCCAAAATTTCAAAGTACTTGTCAGAAAAACTTAAAACTATTTCGTGATTCTGGTGATCCGAGTTACTTGGAAAAAATTGAATCAATATTAAAGAAACAGAAAAAAGTTAAAACCAGTGACTTTGGTTCCTATAAAATTTTAGGATTATTGGGTGTTGGTGGAATGGGTAAAACCTATAAAGCTTTGCAATTAAATATGGATAGAGTCGTAGCTCTGAAAGTATTAAAAAGTGAATTAGCGCAAGATCAAAATTTTATTTCTGAATTTAAAAACGAAGCAAAATCGATTGCTGCTCTCAATCATCCAAACATTGTACAAGCTTATGAATCTGGGGAGTATGGTGGCAGGCATTATCTGAGTATGGAGTTTGTTGATGGTGAGTCTATTCGAGATAGGATTGACCGCGATAAAGCTATGCCTATTTTAGAATGTATCGAAGTTGTTATCGATGTTCTTCAGGCATTGCAACATGCTCATGAGCATAAAATAGTTCATAGGGATGTGACGCCAGGTAATATATTGCTGAGTAATAAAGGTGATGTGAAATTAACTGATTATGGTTTAGCTAAAAGTATAAAAGAAGAAATGGAAGGGTCAGATGTTTCAACAACAATCAAAGGCAGTCCATTCTTTATTTCAACGGATCAAATTAAGAAACTGAAAGATCTTGATATTCGTGTCGATATTTATGGGTTAGGTTGTACTTTTTATTACATGTTGACTGGTAAGGTTCCGTATGATGGAAAAAGTATTGTTGAAGTTGCTCAAGGTCATTTGAATAAAGAGATACCTAATATACAAGAGATATTGCCAGATGCTTCAGATGGATTAAGAAAAGTCATTACTAAAATGATGGCTAAAGATCGAAGTCATAGATATAAACAGCCACATGATTTAATGGTCGAATTAAATGAAGAGCGCGATCGTTATGCGGGTGTTGAGTCAAAAACAGCATCTGCGTCTGCTGATAGTTTAAATACCATTCAAGATAAATTAAAGGAATGGGTTTTTGGTAGAGAAGTACAAATTCTCCTGGATGTAGAAGATAGAGAGTTAACTCATTTAGTCTTAACTAGGTTAGAAGAAGTTCTAGAAGAAAGTGATGCTATTGATGAGTTCTTTGGTTATGCCTGTACTATGTATACTGAATTGATTGAAAATGGCTTTGATCATGGTTGTTCTGGAGGTGGGATGCTTTCTATTCAGATGGAAGTTACTTCTGCTTTTTTTAGACTCATTGTTGAGGATACGGGGTCAGGTTTTGATTTCAAAAAGGAGCTACAAAAAATTAAAGGTGAGTCTGGGGATCGAGAAAGAAGGCGTGGGTTAAAACAAGTATTAGCAATAACAAAAAACATCACCTACAATGATATAGGAAATCGAGTCAAGGCTATTATCTATCGAAAATCTTCTCATTCGAAAATTAATTCCAATACACAAGATGATATGAAGATGATTGAAATTGCAGGTAAAGGTGATTCTCTTTTAACCAAACAATTCGAAGAATATATTCGTGGTTATGACTTGTCAGATCCTAAACGAGTATGTCTAATGATCAAGACCCCTTGGGTTGCTAGTTTGTTTGTTACCCATATAGCTACATTACAAAAGAAATTAACAAAGACAGGTTCTCCCTTTTGCGTATTTGTCGAAAATCATTCTTGTTTTAAAGTCATGAAATTACTTGGTGTGACGGAGTTTGTTAATACTTATGAATCCATGAATGATGCAATGGCTTATTTAAATTTTTCTACTGTTGATGGTGGATCCAGCGTGGCTAAAGTTGAAGAAATGCCAGGGTATAGTGGTAAGCCAAAAAAAATAATTGATGAAGAGTCTCAAATTGAAATGAAAGCGGCTGCAAAAGATGAAGATGGCTTTGATATTTTAGAAGAAGTCGACGAGAGCTTAGACTCGAAGAGCATTTTTAACATCTTCAAGAAGAACAAAAAATAATTCGAGCCAAATTGTTCTGATAAAATTCTGCTATTATAGCTTTATTGCCAACTGATATTTGATAAAATGTGCTTAAGATTTGTTTTATAATTTTATAAAAGGAAATTAATTGAAATATTTTATGCTGCTATTTTTATCATTGTTGTTAACTACGTCTTATGCTGAAGATGAAAAGAAAGAAGAGCCCAAAGAGGTCTTTGAGTTAAAGTTAAAAGATGGCACTATTCTTAAATACCACACGATTGTTTGTAACCCTAAAAAGCCTAAATTTGGCCTTCGGATAAAGGGACCTAGTGGTGGTCGAATTATAAAGTTTTCGCAAGTTAACATGACCGATCTTCCAGCTGATTTTCAAAAGAAAATAAAGGCGTATACTAAAAAACAAAACGAGAAGAAGCTTGTGTTGTACAAGGATGAATGGAACAATCGGAATGAAATATTGTTAAAAACTGACAAAAGGTTTTCCTATAAAAAACTTATTAGAAGAACCGGTAACAATAAATTTATTTTAGAAAATAAATCTAAAGGAGTTGTGACGATTGGTGTAAGGTGGAAAGGCAAGGGTTATGAAACAACTGCTGAGCCTGGTAAAAAATCTAGAATTGTTGGTTTACATAATGGTGATTACACTATATATGTTGCGGAAGAGTCAGAGGATAAAAAATTTCTTAACGTTACTAGGTACAAGGATATAAAATTAAATAATGTGATTTATACTCTTATGTATGGAATAAAAGTAGGTGCTAAGGGCGGAATGAAAGGCGAGTTTGCAGGTCAAATAGCGATTAAGTAATATTATTGGAATTATGGCTGATGAGACTTGTTTGGATTTTAAGTAGATGCATTTCATCAACCACCTCGTCAGCAAGCTGACACCCCTCCTTTAAAAGGAGGGGAGCTATATTTACGTAGTCTTAATGTTGGTGGCTGTTCAAAGTCTTGAGATAGTGAATTGTCTCAAAAATAATCACTTATTTAATTGTTTTAACGATTGTCTTTTCAGTTGAGGGAACGTATGATAACGCACTTAAATTTTGATAAAAAATGTCCTATTAAAAGAGGGTTCAAATATGGGAACTGCTGAAGTATGGCTGGGAAATGAATCTTGGCCGAATAATAAATCATGTAAATCATTTGCTGAAGATGTATTCAGAATCTCAGGTGCTAAAACAGATAAAGAAAAAGCCTTAGCCTTCTATGATTGGTTTACTAGATGTATGATGCGTGGCGCAAATTTGCAGATTCCAGATGGTGCTGGTGGTTATTCAAGATGTTATGATTCCTTAGCACTTTTAACAAGTTGGGGACATGGCGAATGTACTTTCTGGGGTTGGGTGGCAACGGAATGTTTGGTGTCAGCGGGTCTCAAAGCTAGAAGAGTTGTTGTTCACAATCAAGGTCATACTTATTATGAGATATTTTATAAAGGTGATGATGGTGTAGAGCAATGGCATGCTTTTGATCCTTTTGGTGGTTGGTACTTTGTTAATGAAGCTGGAGAAGTTGCTTCTTGTGAGCAATTAGCAGAAAATCCACAGTTAGCGCAAAATCCATTGCCAGGTCATCCTGTACCTTTGGGTCATCACCCGGATCGAGCAAGCCTTGGTCATCGCCATCGAACAGAAGATCAAATTTTTGTTGATCAGCCTATACATAATGAGAAAAATATTTGGAAATTAAAATCAGGTATGGAGGTTGTGATGAATTTTATGCCTCAGGTTCCACATTTAGGTTTGTTTACGGATATAAGATCAGATGGACCCCGTAGAAACGGGTCTCATGATGATATGACAGAAGACAGTCGATTAGGTATTAAGCAATATCAAAACCATAAACCGTATTGGGAAAACTATTTATGGCCCAGTGATGCTAGAGGTGGAGTTAATGAAGGCCGACCTGTTCGTTGGCATGGAGAAGGTGCCTTGAGGTGGAAACCATTGCAGCAGAATTTATCAAATGCCTGTGAAGTTCGCAATGCTGTCATAAAAAATGGTGCATTAAGCCCTTCAGGTTCGCATGAGTTTATGGAAGTTTGGTATCATATTGAATTGCCATATATGGCTTCTTATATTATGGCGGATTACGATGTTGTTGGTGCCGGTGGAGACTTTTTTGGTTTATGTATTAGTGCTGATGATCGAAAATCATGGTGGCCAATGCCTTTGAAATCGAACTCACCTCATTATGGTGTGACTAGTAACGGACAAAAGCAATGGTTGGATAAAACATCTAGTGTTCAGGGCTTAAAAGAATTTTGGTTGAGAATCGATATGGTTTCACATCATGATAATATTTCATTGGCGATGCAATCATTAAATTTAACGATTGGGTTTCAACATAATATGCATGTTCAGCCCAGATTGCTTCCAGGTAAAAATGAATTATGGTTAGATTGTGAAAAAAACCAAGATGGTGTAAATGTTACAGCAGAATGGGTTTATCAAAAAGATGGCAAACAATTCATTGAATCGTTGGAGAATTCAAAAGAGGGTAAGGTTTCAAATTCATTATCTATCGATGGAAATTGTCCTTCTGAAATAAAAATGTCTAGTGTTAGATTGATTGCTAAATAAATCCAAAAGGTTAATTTAATGAATGATTTCGTTCTTTGTATTCATGGAGGTGCTGGGCAACCAGCATCTATTTTTAACGATGACAGACCTCGGTCAAAATATCTAGAAGTATTAAAGCAATCGATAGAAGCCGGTAAAAAAATTCTTGAAAAGAATGGATCGGCCATTGAAGCCGTTGAAGCATCAATAAATGTTCTCGAAAATTGTCCCTTATTTAATTCAGGTTTTGGTTCTGCTTTAACCCATGAAGGTATCGTAGAAATGGATGCCTCCTTTATGAATGGCCAAGATCTTTCTTGTGGTGCCATAGCAAGTGTTAAGTATTTAAAAAACCCTATTTCTGGTGCACGTTTGGTAATGGAGAAATCTCCGCATGTTTTACTTGTTGGTGATGGGGCCGATCAATATTGCCAAGAGAACGGCATGATTACCGTTACCAATGAAGAGCTAATTGATGATTTCAGAAAAGTTCAGCTTGAAGAAGCCATTAAAAATAATCGATTGCAGTTGGATCACCATGATGAGCATGATAATTCTTCTGAAAAAAAATATGGAACCGTTGGGGCTGTCGCTTTGGATAAACATGGCAATTTGGCGGCCGGTACTTCGACTGGTGGCATGACAAATAAACATAAAGGTCGTGTGGGTGATAGTCCCTTAATTGGCGCTGGTACTTATGCTAATAATAAAACTTGTGCGATTTCTTCAACAGGTCATGGTGAAGCTTTTATGCGAATGGTAACGGCTTATGATGTTTCTGCTCAAATGGAATATGCTGGCAAGTCATTAAAAGAGGCGACTGACTTTATGGTTCATCAAAAGCTTCCAGAGATTGAAGGTAAAGGCGGTTTGATCTCGATTGATAAAGACGGTAATTTTGCGATGCCTTTTAATACACCGGGAATGTTTCGTGGTATTGCCACAAAAACTTCGGCTGAAGTTTTCATTGAATAAGAATTCAGTTAATTATTTTTGATTCTTTTTTATCTTCTTTTCTTCATTTCTTTTCATTAATTCATTTAGTTTTTTTTGTTTTTCGATGACATAAGTTCTAATGAATTGTCTGGTCTTTATATATAAAAACTCAATGGCTTTTGACATTGTTGATTTTGTGTTTGTCTCGTTAATCATTCTTTTAAATTCCTGATGATATTGAAATATTAATTTATCATCACCTAGATCTAATGATTTGCACAATAATTGTATTTGTTTGCTATCAAATAAGGCAATACGTTTCAATACATTTTCTACATCACGGATGATAGCGGGATTCTTTTTAAATAGCGCACCGATATCTTTTTCAAAAGCATTTAAATTAAAGTTGCGAGAAAGTTTTTTAATTAATGCTAAAGATAATTTTGGGTGAAAATCTTTAATGTGGTGTATAAGTAGTAAGCAACTTATAAAAGAGGTGTCTTTTTGTTTATAAATCCTTAATGGTTCCAGTAAATATAGTTTCTTTAGGCCAATGTCATTCATTTTAAAACTATATTCTCGAGAAATTGTCCAGGGCCACGAACCTTTTTCAAAAAGTTGATCATTTAAAAATAAGGGAGTCTGGAAAAGAAACTTTTGGAAAAAATGGCCTAGGTCTCTTTTGGATGTGAATGTTTTTTTGACTAGGGGGTTTTCTATAGATGCAGACATTTTTTTTAAGAAATCAGCTGATGTCGAATATTTAGCATGTGGTTTAAATGGTTCAAAAATATTTTTTAAATTTAAAATAAAATCCTTATTAAGTCCTGAATTAATATTTAACGATGAGAAGAGATCATTGATGAGGGATGAAACCAGGCTTTCATTTATAAAAGAGAAAAAGTCACCTTCTTTATTTGATTTATTTTGATAAATGTTTTTTGTTAGCTCATCCCATTTAGACGAAAAGTCCTTTTGTTTTTGAAAAATCATTGTGGTTGAAAGGACTTTGAGTTTTAATTTATCATTTGGGTTATTCACTAATTGGTATTGAAGAGCTATGTTCTTTTCAACCTTTTCCTCCTTTATGTAGATCGTGATGAGATTATTTTTGATGGTCGAAGTTAGCTTCTCTTTCAGGGTTGATATAAGGATGGCTGCTTTACTAATATTGAATTTAAATGGTAGAATGCTTGAGTTCTTAGTTTCACCTGCTTGATAACTTAACCCAAAACCTATGTTTAAAGTATCCTCGTTGTTCTTCTGTTTTGGATCAAATTGACGGGCACGAATATTGAGATTTGAAAAAATATTCTGGCTTGGCAGATTGATTTGATATAGGCTGTTTTTATCCAAGGCGATGTAGAGTTTTTTTCCATCTATTAATAGGTTAATTTTTTTTTCAATATATTTCAGCGTTAGGTAGAGACCTTTATCGTTTCGATAGTACCCGGAACCATTAAGGTCTTTACTTTTAAAGGCAACTTGTAAACCATCTTTATATAAGCTGAGTGTAGATAATTGCTCTAGAAAACTAAATATTTTCGCCTGATGTGCTGTTAGCTTTACATCTAATGGTGGCATTTTATGGATAGAGCCAATGGTAAAATGTAAATGAATATCTTTTAGACCAATACGATTTATGTTAATAAAAATATCGGTAAATCGTCCTGAGTTGATGAGTAAGTTTATCCAGTGTCTTTTTTTGTCTATTGCGTATAGATCATCAATCTTTAATTCTAGTGTTTCAAGAATTGCTTTCTGGTTCTTCTCATCGGCACCTTCAAATGTGATTCGTTTAATTATGGCAAGATCGTTTTCGTTAATGATGTTTACTATTAAATTAATAGATTTGTTTTCTTTGTTGGCAATCTCTTTTGTGTTGAGCTCAAAGTCTACATTTGAATAACCATACTCCAAAAATAAGTTGTCGAACATTTTTTGGAGTTTTTCTTCATATTTATCTTCTATGAAAAAGCCTTCGCCCTTTTTCCAATAGGTTTCGTTTGTAAATCTTTTGAAATCAAAATCGATTAATAGAATTTCTATTAATTCAATTTTCATTTTATTAATTCCGGTGACTTTGAATTCACCGTAAATTAATTGGCCACCTTCTTTAATGGTGCCGATGATAGCTTCTTTATTAAATTTAAAGTTGATCTTTGTTTCATAGAAACCGCTTGATTTATAAAGATTGCTAAGGGATTGTTTTAATACAATCTCTAGGGTGCTGATTGGATAAGATGGCGAATTAAATCGTAAGACTGTATTTTTTGTAAGTAGGTAAGTTAGAACATCCTGTTCTTTAAAATATTTTAGTCCTTCGAATTTAATCGGTGGTAGGTAGGCATTTTTGTAAATATTTCCAATAGGAGTTTTGTCATTGGAATTAATAGTTGAAAATAAAAAAAACAATATGCACAGTAGACGTAAGCTATTTTTCATGGTTGACTCTGATTAACATTCATATTTATAGTTTAATCAATATACTGGGGTTTTTTAATAAGTACATATGAGTAAATAAAATTTGTGGAGTTGTTTTATGAATATTAAATTGGTAGTTTTAATTTTCTGTAGTTTGTTTATTTATAACTCATCATCTATTTCTGCGAAGCCAAAGAAGAATAAAAAAGACAAAAAGAATAAAGGCGGTGGTATACCTGCTACGATTAAAGGAGTCTTAACTTTAAAACCACGTAAAGAACCATATCTTTTGTCTAATACTACCATTCCAAAAGGCGCAACCTTAAATCTTTTAGCAGGAGTTACTGTTGAATCTGATAAAAATGCTGATAAGGGGGCGACGTTAATTGTGAACGGCACGTTAAATATTTTAGGTAAAAAAGGTAAGCCAGTAATCATGTCGATAGTACGATTGTATGTTAATGGAGGGAAGTTGAATGTTTCCTATGGCCAGTTAAAAATTTCGCGCAGCAAGTTAACATCTAATGCCGTAGGTAAAATAAGCAATACAACAATTAAAAATACTACAAAATATACTCGAAGTCCGACAATAACCATTTTTCCTCCAGATGATGGAATGATTATTTTTGATAATTGTTGCTTTTTTAATACGGCAGTACTTGTAAAAGAGGTAGAACTGCCTGCTGATATGAATCATCTCCGATTTAACAGATGTGCTTTCTTGCTAATAAAAAAAAAGGTGGATGGAAAAGAACGCAGTGTGATGAGAAAAATGCCGAGTGAAATTTTTGCATTAGGCACAAAATGTGATGTTGAGCATCAGGTCGTTTATAATGCAATGAATTGGCAATTTAAAACAAAGTTAAAACGAGAATGGTATTTTTATGTAGATTCAACTAAAAAAGCAATTCACGATATGGTTAAATCAAATAAATCGATGTCGATAAAATACAGTASTAAACCCCTTACTTCTTATAATCCAGCTGTTGAAGCTAAATCAATTATTAAAAAGAAAAAGAAATAAAATTGGGAGTTAGATGATGAACAGATTTATTCTAATTATATTCTTACTTTTAATAGTAAGTTTTATAGATGCAAAAAGTAAGAAACCATTTAAATTACCTACTAAAGTAACGAAGACGTTGACATTGAAAGGCCGTAAAGCGCCTTATATATTAACCGAATCAATGACGGTTGAGAAAGGGGCGACGCTTACTCTCTTGCCCGGTGCGGTTATAAAGGTATTAAAACATGATAAAAGCCTATTCATTCACGGGACACTAATTATGAAAGGCAAAAAGGGGAAGTTGGCCAAATTAGAAGGAATTCAATGGCTCAGATTTATTGGTGCTAAGTTACATATTGAATATGCATATCTTTCATTTGCATACCTAAAAATTTTAGAAAATAATAGTGGAATAATTTTAAATACTACTCTTGCTAGGTCAAATGCAGGGATTGTATATCCACTTGATTTGAATGTCCCGTCCAAGGGTTTGTTAGAATTTGTGAATACTACATTTATTGGTTTAGAATTTAAAATGATGAATGTGAACTTGCCTAATTCGCTTGCGAATTTAAAGTTTAGTAAGTGTGCCTTTTTATTGGGGTATAAATTATTTACTGATAATAGGTTTTATCAGTTACAAAAGATACCCACAGAAATGTTAGCTTTTGGAAATAAGTGTGATTCTCAGATGCAAATTCTTTATAATGTAATGAATTGGAAGTTTAAATCAGGCTTGAAAAGAACTTGGTATATTTATGATGCCAACACAAAAAAGACTTTAAAGGGTTTGGCAAAATCTAACAAAACTTTTTCTTTAAAGTTTAGTTCTAAATATTTCACAAAATCAAGGCCTATTAAATTAAAAAGCAAGTAGTAGTAATCTTATGTTTAAGGTTTTTACGTTTCATTCGTTAGACCAATTCTATAGAGCAAGAAGAAGCATTGCTTCTATTGCCGTATTCATTAAAATATTGACCTTTAAATTTTTAATGAATGAATAGATGACGGATTCAAATAAAAACTCAAAACCTCTTTCAGCCGAAGAACTTCTTCAATGTTTGGATGTACTACGCCAATTGGATGGTGATAGTGATTCCTTATCATTATTAACAGATGAGCAGAGAATACAATTGTTGACTTCTGCCGGGCGATTAGCTCGACCTGATAAAGGTGAAATTAAAAAACGTAGCAAGGCTAGAAAAAAATTAGCCAGAGAAAAGATTGCCAATAAAGAAAAAGAGATGCGTTCTAATACAGGTATTCGTAAGGCACGTCAGCCGGATGTTTTTAATGCCCCCAAGCGATTGGAAGCATTGGAGATTGATGATGAAGAAAATGAATTACATTCTTATCGTAATTGTTATGTTTGTAAAAAAGAATTTACTTCCCTGCACTATTTCTACGATTCAATGTGCCAGGAATGTGGTGACGTCAATTATAATAAAAGATTTCAAACAGCTGACATGACTGATCAAGTGGCTCTAATTACGGGTTCACGATTAAAAATAGGATATCATAGCACATTAATGATGTTGCGTTCTGGTGCAGAAGTGATTGCGACGACAAGATTTCCTGTTGATTCGGCATTGCGTTTTGCTAAGGAAGAAGATTACCCCCAATGGAAAAATCGTTTGCATATCTATGGATTAGATTTAAGGCATACCCCTAGTGTTGAATTGTTTACTGAATATATTTCTCAAAAATATAATAGATTGGATGTCTTAATAAACAATGCGGCGCAGACAGTTAGAAGGCCTCCTGCTTTTTATTCACATTTGATGGAACATGAATTGAAGAATCCTGATGATCTCCCGGATGATTGCCGTTTATTATTAGGTCAATTTGATGAATGCAAAAAAATAATTTCTTCTAAGACGACTGACCCTGCTATACCGGTTAGTTGGAATGCCAGTATTCCAGGTATGGGTTTACATTCATCTGCTAAATTATCACAAATTCCATATGCCCATGATGATGGACTAGATACAAAAAATATTTTTCCTGCTGGTAAGCTTGATGCTGACTTGCAACAAGTTGATTTGCGTACGACAAATAGTTGGCGTTTACGATTAGGTGAAATAAGTACCGCTGAAATGTTAGAGATTCAGTTGGTGAATAGCGTCGGTCCATTTGTTTTATGCAATCGATTAATTCCCTTGATGAAAAAAGAAGTCACTGGCAAAAAACATATAGTGAATGTGACTGCCATGGAAGGTAAATTTCATCGGTATAAAAAAGCTGATCGACACCCTCATACAAATATGGCGAAGGCTGCTTTAAATATGTTAACGCATACTTCAGCGCGTGGTTTGGCGAAATGCGGTATCTATATTAATGCCGTTGACACTGGTTGGGTCACTGATGAAGATCCCGTAGCTCTTTCAAAGTACAAGCAAGATAAATATGATTTTCATCCACCACTCGACATCGTTGATGGCGCTGCTCGTGTTTGTGATCCCTTTTTTGATGGCATCAATACGAATGAACATTGGTCAGGGAAATTTTTGAAAGATTATTTTCCGATAGATTGGTAGAAAGTAGCAAAAGCTTCCAGCTTTTGTTTATTTAGATTTACTAAATTCATTTTTTCCGGGAGAGCGAGCTGCCAGTTCGTCTTTTCTTAGTATACATCATGCATTATGCCAAAGAATTTGCAATATTTTTTATCCTGAAGCCGTTAACGTTGAATGCGCCAATGTTTGAAATTGGTTTTGTTCAGTAAAAGACGAGCTGGCAGCTCGCTCTCCCAGGAAAATTAAGAAAAATATTGCTGGTATATTTTTTGGTGTCTTGTTAATTCTTCGGGGAAATCATTTTTTGAATTTTTCATTTCACCAGGGTCATTGTTAATGTCATACAATTGTTCTTTGTGATCACCGTTATCGTAAAGAGCATATTTAAAATCTTTGGTAATGACCATTCTTCCAAATTCACTTTCAATTTGTAGATGTTCTCGCCATTTCGAATCATTATTCTTTTCACATAATGGCCGGATGCTTTTGCCTTCTAGATAATCGGGTGTTTTGATGCCGGCAAAATCACAAATAGTAGGGATTAAATCTAATCCATTGGATATTAAATGGTTTGTGTCGATAACATTCTTTTTTAATTGATCAGGATAAGAAATGATAAATGGAATATGACAAGCTTCATCATAGAGAGCCGTTTTATGTTCCATTTTATGAGAAGCGTCAAGATCTCCATGATCGCTAGTGAAAATAATTAGCGTATTATCGTATAAATTATTTTTCTTTAAGGTCTCAAGAATTCCAGCAATTTGCCGATCGACTCGTTCGGTTAACTTACTATAAGCCCAACGATGCATTCGCCATTGTTTTTCAGTAAAATTCTCTCTGGCGTTCTTTTTGAATAATCTTTTGTTAATAATTTCTGCAATCCCATCAGGTTCATCTGCTTGTGGTAGGTAATTAGCTGGTAGGGGAGGGCAATATGATTCAAAGAATTCTTTTTTAGAAACCCCTTCTGGTAGTTCTAAGGCTACTTCTAATTCAGCTACTTCAACCTGGCCGTTTTTTAAAATACTGACTTGTGGTTCATCAACAGGGTGTTCTCTGATTGCCATATAACAAATGTCGTGTGGGTTTATTAATGATGCCGTCAGGAAAAATGGTTTGTCTCTTGATTGTTCAATAAATTTTGTGCAATCTTCTACTAGAATATCTCGTTCATCTTTTGAAATAACAGGAAATCCTAGATCTTCAATTCCCATTTTTGGCAAATGAACTTTGCCGCCATACCCAACATCATATCCACCTTCTTCCATTAACCTCCCAAGACCATTATCTATTATGTAGGATGGTACAGGTTCTCTTTTAAATTCATTACTGCGAACATCAATTGCACTTGGCATTAGACCCGTTAACAGGCTAAATCGGGAAGGAGTGCAGACGGGATTTGTGCAATAAGCTCTGTCGAAGCGAATCCCATCTTTTGCAAGACTATCTATAGCAGGGGTCTTGACATATTGATTACCCATGCAGCTCATCATAGAGAAGCTTTGTTGATCGGTTAAGATGAAAAGAATGTTTGGTTTTTTATCCATCTTCATTTAAATTAGGGGTATGCTAAAATGGTGGCTTGAAATTTTCATTTTCTTTTTCAAATAAAATCGGTGAGCATCAAACCTTTGTACTCCAGAATCAAGGCTCAATTCTAAACATCCATTTTCTTTGGCATAGTTGAAAGTCCATTCAAAAAGTTTTTCTCCATAACCTTTAGATCTATTGGCTTCATCACTTACTAGATCGTTAATATAGATGAATTTTCCGTCACAAAGACATTCGGACATTCGGAAACCAGCTACGGCCACAACATTTCCCTCATCTTCACAATAGG
Source organism: Planctomycetota bacterium (assembly GCA_002746535.1). Taxonomy (GTDB): domain Bacteria; phylum Planctomycetota. Next base: position 90,243 of record NVWA01000020.1, on the reverse strand, counting down.
CAGTTTTATAATCGCATTCTTTTTGTTGCCGTTTTACACTGGCGATATATTCTTCTTTGGTTAAATGAGGTCTCAATTGTTTCATTACCTGAAAACACCTACTTAACTCATCGTCTGTTTCTGTAATTTTGATATTCATTTTATTTCCTTTCTACAATAATATTTATGTGGTGGCTATTGAATTTTAGTAACCTTTTTTAAAATCGATAACATGGATCATTTTTTCGTGATTGTCTTTTAAATAAAACTCAAGATTTGTTTTAAAAGCTTCAAAGGGTGGATTGATTTGTGGATTACCTGGGGAATAAGAACGATGACCAGTGATAAAAATATTTTCACATTTCCATAATGGCGAATCTTCAGGTAATGGCTCTTGAGCGGTCACATCTAAAAAGGCACCTCTAATAGTTTTGTTGTTAATCGCATCTATAAGATTAGATTCATTGACTATTTTACCACGACTTATATTTACGAAAACGGTGTGTTGATTCATGGCATCAAACCATTCTTTGCCGATTAAATTATTTGTTTGCGGGGTAAAGGGTAACGTGCATATGATATGATCAACATTTTGTAATTGATTAAGTGCTTTTTCTAACGGTATACAACTCTCACATCCAGAAACAGCATGACCATCTGAATTTACACCAATTACGTGGCAGCCAAAGGCATTTAATAGTTCAATTAATCGTAAACCAATACCCCCGGTACCCAATAATAAAATGGTGGTATTTTTTAAAAGAGAAATGGAAAGCGATCGTTTCCATTGACTTTTTTGATTGGCTAAATCATGACCAGGAAGATCTCTCAAAAAATATAATAATCCTGAGATGACATGTTCCGTCATCGCGTCTGCTGCGGCACCTCTGATGTTTGTTACAATCAGGTTTCTGTCGATCATTTCAGGGTAACATAGGTTTTCGATTCCTGCCCAAGTTGCCTGGATCCATTTTAAATTTGGTAAACTAGGTAATTCAAAAGGTCGAACATTCCCATAGACAATTTCTATGTCAGCACCTTCTTTTGCTAAGTCATCACGTCTATCATTATAATACTCTAAGTTAATATCAAATTGATTAGATAAGGTGTTTTGCTCATCTTGTGACATCTTTGATACTAAGGCAATTTTTGTCGTCATTTATTTAATTAATCCTAAAATTTAAAAAAATTATTATACAAATTATATATGTAGGTGAAACTTATAATAATTAATCAAAAAAATATTATATGTCCTTCATCCTAGATTAATAAATGTTATATTTAAATTCATTTTTGCGAGATAGATTATTATGAAGATTATGTCAATTCATGCTCATTTTGATGATTTTGAATTCACCGGTGGTGGCTTGTTTACTCTTTGGAAAAATAAATTAGGAGACGAGTTAGAAACAAAAGTTGTTGTTTGCACCAATGGTGAAGCGGGGCATCATTTCATGACCAAAAAAGAAACTGGAGTAGCTAGAAGACAGGAGCAGTTAGAATCAGCTAAAATAGGTGGGTATGATGTCGAGTTTTTAAAATATCCCAACGGGGAATATCCAAGAGAAGGCTGCTTATTTGTTAATGCACCTTTATTGGCATCTTTATGGAAATCAATACGTGATTTTAAACCTGATTATATTTTTTGTCCTCCCATGCCTAGTAGTACTACTGCGGGAATTCATATCGATCATGTTGCTGTTGCCGATGCTGTAAGGAAAGTTGCGTATATGATTAATGTGCCACATTGTTATCTTGAAGAATACCCTGTAGAAGATGAGACACAAACTGAATATATTGAAGTACCCGTCATAATAAATTATACGGATGGTTACATGCATGAAGATAATCTTATCGATTTTGCCGTTGATACTTCTAGCGTAATTGATGTGGTTGCTGCTATGTCTTATTGTCACAAATCCCAAATCATGGAATGGTTACCTTGGGTTGGACGAAATCATATTTCGAGAGTTCCTGAAAATTTAGAAGATTGGACGGATGTTTTGAAAGAGCGCAGAGCTTCATTAAGTAAAGGGTTTGGTTTAAAAAAAGAGGGGCAATATGAATGTTTTACATTGACCGCTTGGGGAGCTGTGCCAAATGGTAAAAAAGTTTTAAATGAAATTCCTGGTATAGATAAATTGGCATGGCCAGTTGATAAGCTATTATCACGATATTCTTAATTAGAAAGTGTTGCAAATTGGCTAATTATATTGAGTTGAATGATTTATTGGCTAAATTGTTAACCTTATAGTCTGATTGGTTAATAAAAAGTAAAGGTGGGGAAATGAGATATCTGTGGGCAATAATTTTTAGCATATTTTTATGTTCTTGTGGTTCAGTGACAGTCGATATGAAAGATTTGCGTAGATCGGGTGATATGGCTTTTGATAAGATTACAGGAAAACCTTTTGCAGGTACGGCTCTTATATATGATGAGAAGACTAAAAATAAAATCGAACAAATTGAATTCGAAGAAGGTCTAATGCATGGGAAATCTCGAGGCTATTTTGAGAATGGCAATAAAAGTTATGTTGCTGTTTATGAGAAGGGTAAATTGATTTCTATAGAGTCTTGGGAAGAAGATGGAACAGTCATTGATGAGTAACCATGATCTTTATGGCAGATATTTTTTGATTAGATTTTCGACATCATCTTGAGAGCCAATGCCATCAGTGGTGTTGGCTGCTTGTAAGCTAGCGGCTGCGATACCACTTGCCATGGTTAAGGTCTTTTTAGGGTCCCAACCATTGTGAATTCCCCATAACGTTCCAGCGCAAAAAGCATCTCCAGCACCGACAGTTCCAATAATATCTTCGACGGGAATATTGAGCGACATTTGGTATATAGGTTGTGTATCTGTTTGGGCCCAAATGGCTCCTTCTGGAAAATGGATAACGACAGTTTCATTGACTCCTTCTGTCAGCAATAATGTTGCAGCTTTTTTAGCCTGTTCGATATCGACGGAGCCATCCTCTTGTCGAATTGATATGTCTGAAATATTTCCTGCTTCAACTTCATTGATTATTAAGTGGTCTATATAATTAAGGCAAGGTTTGACGACTTCTTTAAATCGAGTGGATGCTTCTGTAACAACATCAACACTAGTTTGAATACCCATAGCTTGAATATTTTTTAGAAGTTCAGCAATTACAACTTCTCCAGCTGAATTTTTTTTATCCATTTCATCTAAGAGCAATAAATAACCTATGTGAAATATTTTTGGGTTTAAAAGTTTTAATTTATCTAGTGAAATGTGTTGTGGTGAGAATTTAGCATTGGCTCCTCGACAATGAAAAAAGGTACGTTCACCTGAATCTTTTAAGCTCATCACATCTGTATAACTTGTCGCAATATTTTTTAGGACATTTAAATGTTCTATATTGATGTTTTCTTTGGCACATATTTCAAGGATCAGTTTTCCTAAACTATCATCACCAATACATCCCATTCCCCAAGTAGGAAAATTGACACCAAGATGAGCATAGTCTACTAATAGATTAAATGGAGATCCACCTGGCCCGCTAGTTTCACTGAGTATATTGCTAAGTTCTCCTTTTTTAGGCCAAGTGCCAATGATTTTGACTTGATCGAGAACCCAATTTCCAGCGCAGACAATTCCATTCATGTTCGATTTCCTAAAATTTTATAATTCTGACCACAAGGGATAAAGAGGTGATTCATCTTCTTCAATTTGAGCAAATCGACCAGGAGCCTTTAAAAAAGTATTGTCTATTAAATCATCGTTTACTCTTGAAACTTCTCCTGTCAAAACTTTACCTTCGCCTTTTAATCCATAGAACCGGTGGAAAATATTTTGTGATAGCGTAATGCTTTGACCCGTTTCTAAAATAATTTTTTCACCAGGCTTGACGGTCGTTTCTATTTCATCAATACTTGCAATAACATTTGATTCTGTATCAAGTTGGCCATCACTGTTTTTATGGTAAAGCTCTAAAACTAATTTACCACCTCCACGATTAATAATATCTTCTTCTTTAAAAGTATGGAAATGCAGTGGAGTCTCTTGATCTTCTCTGACTACCATGATTTTTTCAGCATAGGGTTTGGATGATTTATTTTTCAAATTACCGTTTCGAAGACAAAATAAAATTAAACCTGTTTTGTAAAAGTCCTTTGTTCCGAAGTCGGTAACATCCCAGCCTAATTGTAGTGATTTCATTTTGGCAGAAAGCTCAGGGGATTCTTTCCAGTTCTCTGGGCTCCATGTGGCCCACTTTGGTAGTGCGAATTTTTGTTCTTTAAAAAAGTTTAGAGTGTCTTTTAAAAGTGAATTGATTTCAGACCGTTTCATAATTTATACTTTCAACACTATTATTCTTTTGAGATTTTAAGGCTGCTGTAAAAATAGAGTGGGATTGATTTGTTTCTTGGAGAGATGCACAAGGGAATCCATTGGCATCTCCGCCGGCAAGTTCATCGACAAAAGAAGCCCACATTTGTAAAATTGAATCTGTAAAACCAAATTCAAAAATATGTCCAGTTATGCAAGGGAAAAGACCTGCATAGCCTAAGTCTTCATATTGCCAACATTGTGGTTTGCCGGGTTCATAATTCATTGTCCAAAGAGTCTTCGGTTGTTTGGTCGAGTAGCGAACACTTTTTTTAGTACCGAGAATATTGATATACCAAGTATCCGTTTCACCGGGTGCCATACGAAACATTTTACCCGTAAGAGGAAATGATTTTCCATTTACATCTACATTACAATGAAGAGTTGAGTTGTCCCAAGTTTCACAGGGAACTTGTTCGCCTTTTCCATTATCTCTAGTAGGGATGAGGTTGCTTAATTGAGCAAAAACGGATGTTGGTTTCCAGCCTAGGCGAAGTGGTAGATGAAAAACATGTAAACCTAAATCACCCATGCAGCCATATTCGCCATTAAATTCTATCATACGTTTCCAATTGATAGTTTTGTTAGGGTCCATATCGCTACTGTGTAAAAAACCTGCTTCGACTTCTATGATATCACCAAAGTCATCATTTTGTAATTGCTGATAAATATTTTGTACAGCTGGATAATAAGGAAATTCAGAAGAACTGCGAATGATTACTTCTGGGTTTTTACTTGCTGCTTGCAAAATGGCATTGTTGGCTTCCATGTCGATGCCAAATGGTTTTTCTCCAAGCAAATGTTTGCCAGCATTAATAATATCAATGTAAATGTCTTTGTGTAGGTTATGTGGAACCGCACAATAGATTGCTTCTATATCAGGATTAGATAATAAATCATGATAATCATCAGTACATTGTGTAATTGAGGAAAAGTTATCTGTATACCATGGGTAAAGAGTTTCGTTTTTATCACAGATGGCAATTATCTCAGGTTTTGCTTTCGAGTCTGTTAAATGGCACCAGCGTCCGATTGAGCTGGCAAATTCCCTGCCCATTAATCCACAGCCAATAATGCCAAATTTAATTATTTTATTTGTCATACTTTTAACCTTTTAAAATTTCAAGAGCTTGATCAACGTCGGCTTGATCATGAACAATAGCCATTAGTGCTTGTGTCATTTCTTTTGGTTTATCATGTTGAATGACATTTCGTCCATAGACGATACCTTTGGCACCTTGTTGCATTAATTTTACTGTTCGATTAAAAATTTCATCATCTGAGGCACGACCACCACCGCGAACCAATAGTGGGACACGGGCAACTTCAATCACGCGATTATATTCATCTACATTATCACAAGGGTCTGCCTTGATAATATCAGCTCCCAATTCTGAGGCTTGCCTGACAAGTGGAAGTATTTTGTTGATATCACCATCAACCATATAGCCACCTGATTTATTGTTGGCTTGCATCACGAGGGGCTCAATCATTAATGGCATCCCATAAATTTCACATTCTCTTTTTAAGCTATTGGCATTGGCTACACATTTTGCATGGAGTTCTGGCTGATTTGGAAGTTGCAAAATATTGACGACGATACAAGCGGCATCAAGAACAATGGCTTGCTCAACGGCCTGATCAATCATTTCACTCATTAAATATTCTGGCAAGGCCGCACCATAACAATTAGCGATATCAGTTCTTAATACTAAAGATGGTTTTTGTTTGCCTTCAATAGCTTGGAGAACTCTGGCAGAACCTGGCGGAAGCTGAATTGCATCTGGATTAGCTTCTACGACGGTTTTAACGGCCTTTTCTATATCAGATATGCCATTAAGAAAACTTGCTTCATTGAACATGCCATGGTCGATGGCAACATCAAAGCAGTTTCCTGCTTTTGAAAATAATCTTTTTAATCGTGGTTCTTTGCTCATTTTTTCTCCTCTAGAGTTTATAAAATTTCTTGTGATAAGGGGTGTCTTTGTGTATCAATATATAGCTTTGAATAATAATGACCCCATTGTTTGTTTACTTCTATTTCTCTTTCAATGTAAAGCATGCAGTCAGGTGATGTTTTTTTAAATAGTTTTTTTAATTGTTTGCTTAGTAAGTTTGCTGAAAAATTTTGGCGTGCTTTTTTCAGCGATAGATTGAAATTATCCGTTAAAATTTTTGTTAACGAAACATTTTCTAAATCCATATCTATTAACCCAGGTACAATTGATTTATTGATCAGAGAAGATTCCCATATTACTGGTAGATCCTCTACAATACGTAATCTCGTAATTTCAACAAATTCTATATTTTCTGATATGGGCTGTTTGTGGTAGGTGAAATCCATCTTTTTTGTGATCCTCTTAGAGAGGACTTTAGTTTTGACGACTTGATTTAATTTATTAAAAGCTGCGGTAGTTCCCATGCTTGTTAAAAGATCTAAGTGTTTATCGGGTTTAGTGACGAAGACACCTTTGCCTCGATGGCTTTCCAGCTTTTGATCTTGAATTAGTTTTGAAAGGGCTTGTCGAACAGTAGGTCTACCTACTTCAAATTGCCGACAGAGTTCATTTTCGGAATGAATTTTACTACCTAAAATATATTCACCGGCTTCAATACGATTTTCAATAATTTGTTGTATCTGGCAGTATAGCGGGGTCGTAGATTGCTTATTTAACATATTTTCGTTCGAATTCTTGCATTTGCATCTGCAATTATAGGAAGGGAGCTATATTTGTCAAGTTGTCTTTACAAGTTGAACTTACATTTTTCCTGACTTATTAACCTTTTTGTGTACACGTAGTTATAAATAAGGTAACTTTGCAGTGGTCATCAATTTGAGTTCTGGTGAGAAGTGCACATTATAGACATGGATAATTAGTTGTTATAATTTGACTACACAAATGGACTCAAAATATCTGAAGGTGAATAATGTGAATGAAGAAATATTAAAGTGCAATTCTAAAAAATCAGTATGGTCAATTGTAATTACAATTTTTGGCTTGTTATTTCCCCCATTCTTTTTAATTTCAATAATCCTGAGCCATTTGGCTATAAGAGAATTAAAAAGTAATAGTCAGTTGGCGGGTTTAGGTTTAGCTAAAATCTCAATGATAAGTTCTTATATACTTATCATTCCTTGCAATTACATTTTTCTAACATGTATACCAAATTAAAAAAATATTTTAGAATTCAAGAATTGGATAAATAGGATGAAAAGAATAGTTCCGCAGTAACCGGGGGAGGAAAGCTGCGGAACTATAGAAAGCAATCATGCTTCCATCGGACTATTTGACTTCATCTTCGCCGGCTGCAATTGCAGTAGGTTCATTTGAAGCAGTTACTCCATCAGTATCAATTATGATGGGATCATCTAGTTTTAACGAACCAATTTCGATAGCGTTATAGCTTCCATTAATTGTATTAACACCAACAACGAAAACGGCCATCCCAACGGATAACTTTTCATCGAAATTTACTTTGGTATCGTCCGTAACATTAAAAGTATAATCTTTTATTACAAAAGATCCTTGATCGTTGATGCTTTCTATTTTTCCTTCAATGAAGACTCTTCCGTCGGAAGGATCTTCTTTTCTAGTTGGAAAAACACCCATAACAAGGATTTGATTGCCTTCTATGATCCAATGAACGGCGATTTCATCACCGACTGCAAAATTGAATTCAGGTCTAAAATGAGAGATGGCAATTGCTTCATCAATATCTGGCCTATCAATACTAACTCCGTCTTCACTTCTCTTTTTACCATTTTGAGTTAATTCTGAATTGGGGGATATGGCGTCTTCAATGATTTCAGGTAAAGTAGGCTGAGGATCTATTGGAATTACTACTTCTCGTATATGTTTTTTAAATGTTACTTCTGATCCATCTTCAAGGGTAAGGGTAATTGATGAATCTGTTAATTCTTTTAACACTCCATGTGTCTTGCCTTCTGCAAAAACTTTTTTCACTATTTTGACTTCATCTTCTTCTTTATAAGACACGCCAATATGACTTCCTTCGCTTAAATAACCTAAAGCTTCTACTAAAGAAGTATTATCATTAGGAATAATTAATTCAACTTTTCCATCGCCTTCATTAGATCGTATTTGAACTATTAATTTGTTGTCATTGACCTCTAGGAATTTACCTTTCAAATGATTTTTTGGTATTCTTAATCCTAAGTCTCTAGATTCTTCCCCTCTAACTATAATAAGATTGCCGTCAGCATCTATTTCGATTATTATTAGAATAGGTCCTCTAGGGCCATTTTCTGGAATTATCATTTCGCCTCTTTCGGCAAAGTCATCAGCATCATGTGGGCGCACAAGATTTTCAGCTAAAAAATCGCCATCGATATCATCACCGAATTTACCATCAGATTCTACATCTTGTTCATTAAGTACATCATGATTTATATTCTCACCATTTTCAAAAGAATTTATGCGTTCTTCTAGTTTTGCGAGAACTTCTTGTAATGCTTCTAGTCTTTGAAGTGCTTTGGCAATTTCTTCGGATGCATTGTCGATAGAGTCCGTATTGGCTGATGCTTCGGTTATGTGATTAATGAAATCTCTTGAAGAGATATCTTCTAAATCTTTTACGATATCTCTTATGACATCGTTTTCTCCACGTAGAAGGTCTTTAATAGGTTTATCTGTATCAGAACTTTCTTTGACAAGTAATGCCGCAATCTTAGTCGTATCTTCATTAATGTCGTGATCTGATTTATCAACATCATCCACATACTTTTCGAATGTCATGAGATTACCATTGGCATTTCTGATTCGAACACGTATATGAATATCAGCATTCCCAGGTACAGTAACAACATAGACATCACCATCCTTTTCGGCTGTCAATTCTTCATTGTTATCAAGGTTTACCACTGTTACTTCATCAACATCAAACGATTCAGTTATTTTTGATGTTTTTTGGCTGGTAGAAGTTGTTGGAACTGATATTTTTAAATCAATATCACCTGAACTGTCACTACCACTACCTCCACATGCTGTTAATGCTAATCCTAAACCCATAGCATAAATAATTTTCTTTAAAGTTTTCATTGTACTTCTCCTTAAGTTTTGGTTTTCTTGAATATAATTCTAATTTAAGTAATTATCTTTCTTCCGATGAAAGCGAATTGCTATCCAAGGTGACCTCCTTTTCTGTTATTTCTATAATGGGGTCTATTACAGCAGATAATAGACTCGAGTTTGTAATGCTTGATGCTATAAAAACACCATTTTCTAAGTAGTTGCCTTTGATTTCAACTATTTGATTTAACTCAATCACTTTGAATAATTCTTCAATAACCAATTCCTGGTTTGAGTTAACATAAAAAATAGTTTCTTCAAAAACAATTTCTACTCCTGACACGATTAAAGTTTCATTCCCCTTAACTGAAACTTTTCCTTCTATAAAATGGACTTCTTCTTCGGCTATATATATATGCGTTGCAATTTTTTTGCCATTTGCATCGATGAAGCCAATCACAAACATTAATTTATCTGGGATTTGATCTAATTTGAATTCAATCACAGTGAATTCATTTACAACAATAGTTTGACCTAATATTTGAAATTCATGTCTATCATCCGTTGGCTTTAATAGCCCTTGTAACTCAAAATCTTTTTCTTCTTTTAGATCGAAATTTTTAATGATTAAAGTGCCGTCTTTATTAATGACTCCTTCTATGATGATTCGTCCATCTTCGCCAAGTTGCCCAATTATTTCATTTAGTTTTTCTTCAGGTATTTGTACTTGGACGCCATCAATGTAAAAAGTTCCTGCATCAGTCATGATTCTTTCAGGAATACCTTCTAAAATTAAAGTTTCGTCTTTTATAAAATCATGAGGTGATTGTGGAACGTCATCACTTGTGATTTCAGGTGTATCATCTAATGTAGGTGGTTTAAAAGGAGCTGTAATTCCACTAATGAAAGGATCAAAATCATAGTCTTCTAGTTCAATAAAATCACCTTTGGTGTGATTTTTTATTTCATCGCTATCTAATTCAATGTCTATGCCATTGATTGTTATGGTTCCAGCAATTTCATCTAATTCATCGATGATACCTTCTAAATGAATGGTATCTTGTCCGGATAGAAATTCATCTTTTATAAATTCGATTAATGTTGCTTCAAAAATACCATTGCTTTTTCTATGACCGAAGATGGCACAATAGTCTCCTGCAATTAGATTGCTAAATCTTTTTCCTTCGAAGCGAGTTGAGTCTATAATTTTAATTCTTTGCTTTAGAATAATGATAATTCTATTTTGAAGATCAACTTTGCTAATGGGGCCTAAAAGCTGATCATCTATTTGTAATTCATCTGCTTCATAAATTCCATCTTGATCTTTATCTGAACCTTTGGCGATTATCTTTTGCCCAATTTTCAAAGTGCTTTTATCTGATTTACTATTATTTCTTTTAATTGTTGCCAACTCATGTTTAAAAGTAATTCCGTTTACGGTAATGGTTCCTTCATCTTCGTCGATGGCAGAAATGGTTCCTTTAGCCGTTTTTTGACTTGTTTCTATAGAATCATCAATTGTTCCGCCTGTACCACCAACGCCACCGCCACATGCTGAAATTAGGAAAATAAATATAAACAAAAGAGTACTGTGATTTAAAGTTTTCATTTTTCTTCGCTTTCTTCAAAATAGTAAATGCCCAAGCCGCCGGTATAAACTTTCACGTTTTTTTTGTCCTTAGTTGAATCTTCTTCATCTTGTAGCCAAGTATGAATTTCGTCAATGAATTTAATTCCTTTTCTCTTTATATCATTTTGAATAATCTTTGCTCTTTCTTCAGGCAAGCTAATGTAGCTAGCTTTTAATTGCAAAAAATCGCGGGGACCTTGATTTTCAATATTGTGATTAATGGTTGAAATTAAATGCGAGACATCTGAACCAAGAATAGAATATTTTTGATCGAGGTCTTGGTTAGGTAGATAGAATTCTTTTCTTAATTTTATTTTATCACCGACAAGCTGTTCAATCATACCGGTTCTTTGTAATTCATCAAAAATACTTCTAACGGTAATGTCACCACCGTATTTTTTTACAAGATCAGTGAAACTATGTTTATCACCTTCGTAAGTTAAACTTCTAGGTTCATTGTCACTTAGATAATCAGGATCTTTTGTCCAACCAGTTACAATGTTGACAGCGCGGTTGTATTTTTCTTTTGAAGCTTCTTCATCAGGTTTTTCCATTTCTAAAGTTGCTTTAACATCGTGGCGCGTTAAACCTGTGATGACGGATATTCTTGAGTTCGAATTTTTTTTACCTGGGATAGCAAAATCTTTTTTGGCAATATCAACAAAGACCCATTTGGCTAGGTCTGAAAATGTGCCGTAAGAGACACCTCGCTTTAATAACATACGCACTAACGGGCGTAAGATGACGATTATGGCTGATGCTAATATCTTATTAATGGGACTTCCTTTTTTAATTATGGTAATATTATACCAACAAAATTAGTAATAAAAGACCAAATAATGAAGATCTTATAATACATATGGTATATAATTTCAATATGAAATTATTTTGATCCAAAGGTGATATGTGGCTATATATAATGTAAGAGAGTGTTAAATTAAATAAGTAAGCAATTATTTTTGAAGTGACAAAAATTTCTATTTTTGATTATCTCACTTTTTTATAAGAAACGATATGAGTTTTGTAAAGTGGTTATATGCAGAGAGAAATTCTCAGCAAAAAGGTTCTAAAACAAATATTGAAGTAGTATTGCAATTTATATTTGTTGCAATGTTTTTAGGTTTTATTTTCATTATCATAAATAAATATACCGATGTTTCATTGGGTACTCTGGGTTTAATCTTGGTTGGTTTATTTGTTTATTGTTTGGCCGGTTATTTTATTAAACCAAAACCTGATACTTCAGATATGGGTTATGCTGGAGGTTTAATTGATAATCCCTTTAGCTTTTCGGATGATGTAAATAGAGGCCTTTTGACTTTAAAAATCATATTGATACCGGGTGTTTTTTTTGCGATAACCTTTATTCAAATGACCCAAATTCTTTTGGCATTGAAATCAAAAAAATAGTATTTTTTGCTGGAAGCCGGCGCGCCCAGCAAAAAAAAATGGTGTTCATGATTAGTGAAAATATATTTATTTGTGTTTTTGGTGTGAGTACATTTAGTCGGCAAGCTGCCGACTCTCCCAGGAATGGTTTATGATTTTGAGGATGGAGATGGGGGGGATTCGCTGCCCCAGTTTGTTGGAGAGTCGGTTAATTTAAAAATTAGTTCACCACCATTTTTAATATCATGATGTGAGATCCAATTTTGGCTAAAATTATTTCCATTTAAGGTGACAGATTCAATGTATTTATTTATGTCTCCAGCACCTTCTGCTTTTAGTGTTAAATAATTATTTGTATTTCCAAGTTTTATTTTTATTTCTTCAAACAAGGGTGCTGTTAGTAAATAAATGTCTTGTCCCATGATTGGATATAAACCCATTGATGTACACATGACATAGGCGCTTTGACATCCCATATCTTCATTGTCAGGAATACCATCACGTCCCGTATGATATTTTTTAGCTAATATCTTTCTTGATTCATCGACAGATTTATGAGGTTTACCTACGTAGTGATATAAGTATGGTGTGTGGAGAATAATTTCTTTCCATGAATATACATATTTTTCAAAAAAGGTGTCTAAATGTTTATCAAAACCTTCTTTGCCTCCGTGGAATTCAACAAGTTTATCTATATCATGGAGAACACTAAAGGCCCATTCTTGAGCTGTGCCTTCATAGAAGTAGGGGTCAAACCAATAGTCTATTCTAGTGGGTTTGTTTGGATCAAATGGATCTATCCATGTGCCGTCAGATTTTTTTGGTGCAAAAACTTTTAGGTCATCTCTCCATAGGTTCCATGCCTTTTCAGAACTTTTGAAGAATTCTTTTGCAGTATCTTTTTGTCCGATTTCATTTGCCAATGTTCCAATACAAAAATCTTGGTAAGCATATTCAATATTTTTAGACACACAATTAATGCAATCTTCAACGGGTACATAACCTAAATCTCGATAGCCTTCTAAATAGCGACCATAAAGAAAGGGATCTGGTGAAACAACTTCATTATTTTTTCTCATTTGTTTGAGAGCTTTTTCGTAGTTAATACCTTCAATGCCTTTTAGTTTTGCTTCACAGAACAATATATCGGCCGAGGAGCCACCTTGAATGTGAGCGCTATGACCTGCTATCCATGCATCAGGAATCCAACCTGTGTGATCAGCGACATCCAAAAGTGCATTTAGCATGTTGGCTTCTAATTCAGGATCAAATAGTGAAATTAAAGAATTAGCATTTCTAACACTATCCCATAGAGCATAGTAGTCGGTATAGCTTCTCACGCCTGATTTCCATAACCAATTTTCGTCATCTATGCCTAAATCAGAAGGCATACATATCAAACGAGCAAAGGAAGTATAGAAGAGCGTTTTTTGATCTTCAGTTCCGCCGGTGACTTCTATTTTAGAAAAGGTTTCATGCCAAATATTTTCGGCTTCACTTTTAATTGTTTCAAATGATTTACCTTTGGTTTCTTTTTCTAAACTTGCTCTTGCATTTGCAATGCTGACATATGAGATACCAACTTGAACATTTACTGTTTTTGTATTTCCAAAATTTATAATAATTTTTGAATTTGCGCCATCAATTCTATTATTTTTAATCAAACAATTATCTTTAGCAATTTCAATTATTTCTGCTGGCACATCATATTTTGCACAGAAATAAACAGAATAAGGGAAGTCATGACCCCATCCTCCTTTTAGATCACCTCGTCCAATAACTTCCGTATCACTTATGTGCTCAATAAAACCTCCAACAGAAATTCCTATATCATTGCCTGCTGCCCTTTCGCCACTTATTTGAATGATTGAACCGGCATCAATTAATAAATTGGATTTTTGATTTCCTGGAAAAGAAAATTTATAAACTCCAACTCTTGGCGAACTAGTAATTTCAGTCACGACATCATCTTCAGAGGATTTAACGGTGTAATAACCTGCCGAAGCCTTCTCCTCTTTTGCAATAAAACCTCCATGAACGGCGGTCATTTTTCCTGTAAATGGAATCAATCCAATGTTGCCATAACGTCCGCCTCCGCCAGTTCCGCTGACATGGTTTTGACTAAATCGAAGAATTTTTAAAGGAGATGGGTCATTTAAATCATGGTGTCCATATCCACTGGTACGATGAGGTGGAACAGTATCTGGACCAGGCCTGGCTAAACTATTTGGTAGGTAGGGTCCGCAGAGACAATCGCCTGGGCCAAGACTACCTATGAAGGGATCGAAATATTTTATTAAATTTTTACTCATGTTTGTCCTTTGACATAATTGTTTCATTGTATTTGGAATTCTATTTATACCATCTGATATTCACAGATGAAATTAGAATTGATTCGATAATATCATTAACTAGACATAAATTTCCCTAGAGCTTTTTCTTTTTTACCAATAGTTTTCCAATCACCAGGTTCCATGGTTTCCCATTCTCTAGTAGGATCATATTCTGTTAAATTTCTTCCAATACTTTTTAGTTCAGCATTTAGTTTGATACCATCAATTTCGGAGGTTTTAATATTTTGTTGATGGGCAATGGCAGCTGCTGTGCCGGCGGCTTGGCCTATGGAACAAACAGGAGGCATGACTCTCATGGAACTGTGCACAGCATGATCAACGGAAATACATCGGCTGCCAATCAATAAGTTATCTAATCCTTTCACTACTATGCATCCATAAGGTATTTCATACCAGGCTCCTTTTGGCAAATGGGTAATTTCGGTACCTGTACCATTGGGGCTATGTATATCTATGGGGTATGTGACACGAGCAATTGCATCGGGAAAGGCTTTACCCTTGGTATAGTCTTCTCGTGTGACATAGGCTGAGCCAAGTATTCTTCTTGATTCTCGTATACCAATCTGCGGTGCCACTGAATAGAGAGTTGCTTTTTCAAAGCAAGGTACATCTCGACGAAGTATTGTAATGATTTCTCGCATCTGTTTACGGGCTTCAAGTTCTGCTTCTGAAAGTTGAATGCCATTTACAGAAGATTTTTTGATGACACGAGTTGTATTAAAATGTAAAACATCTTTATTGACGGCTGTAAACATTAGCACATTTTCTCTTGGGTTATCTGTCTCACCATTGACTTTAGCTTTTTGATAGACTTCTTGAATCAGGTCATATTCTTTTTTAAATGCTTCGCCAGCACTTTTATAATTTAAATTTGTTTCACTTAAATTTAATTTTAATTTAAAACATAACGTCATGGGTTGTACATAGGGAGTGTTTTCTCCTCCCATTTCAAATGGTGCACCAGCCAAGAAGGCTACATCTCCATCTCCAGTACTATCTACTATGATATTTGCTTTAACGGCTGTTAATCCTGATTTTGAATGTAGAACAACATGATCAATCCGAGAACCTTTTCTTTCAACATGGGCAACTCTATGATGATAAAGAATTTCTACACCAGCTTCTAAACAAAGGTCTTCGGCTGCCAAGCGAGCACAATGCGGATCAAATATTCGATCAAACCCATCAGGGTTATAAGATTTTATGCGGTTTAACCACTCTGTGAAAATTCCAGTATCTAATGGTTTACCTTCATGATGATTATTCATAAAAGGATTAACTTCACCGGCTGTTGCCATACCCCCTAAGAAACCATAATGTTCGACAAGTAATACCTTGACGCCTTTGCGAGCGGCACCTATCGCCGCACCGATACCACCGGGGCCACCGCCGGCAACAAGTACGTCTACATTGTGAGTTAAAGGAATTTGGTTTGGTAGGTTTACTGAAATTGTTTCTGTTGTCATTGATATCTCCAATTTAAAGTTATAGCCAAAGTTTAGTTGATTGTGATTAGATAAAAATGACTAGGAAAGCTAATAAACTGCACTATAATGCTATAATGGCTATAAAAAGAGAGTATTTTAACCTATTAGCGGCCAATTCGCGCTCTTTATCAGAAATGTTGAAAGCAGTTGAAAGCCAGCTTAAGATATCATTAACTATTCATGATCCCCTCGGAATTTTTCATACTTCGGGATTAATATATGATTGGTTTCGACATTCACATGAGTTGTGTGATTATAAAAGAAAAGGGGAATGGGATAAACGTTGTCGGCAGACGTGTCTTTATGATGCGAATAAGCGAGCGATAGAAAACCCAACTAGTTTCATCAAACACTGTTGGAAAGATTTAGATGAGATTGTTATCCCCATTTACAAAGAAGAGCAATTTCAATTTATTTTATTTGCTGGAATTTTCAAGACTTCTGGAAGTGCAACCTATTTTGAAGGTTCAACCTTAGAGACCTACAATCAATTAAATATTTGTGATGTCGAAAAAGGAGTTGAGCTAACGCGAGTTCTAATGAGTCTTGGGCAAGGGATATTATCATTTTTAGATAACTACTATTTTTCAAATCTTGGAGATGATCGAAAGATAATCGTTGAAAGGTTTATCTATAATCATGTAGGTACAAAGATTTCATTAGAAAAACTTGCCAAGCATTTACATCTTTCTTCTTCTCGTACTAGCCACCTTGTTACTAGTTTGTTTAGTAAAACATTTTCTCAACTAGTAAAAGAAGAAAGAATAAAACGTGCTTGTTCGATTTTAAAAAACAGTCAAAAGCCTATTAATCAAATTCCAATATTAATCGGTATTGAGAATGAATATTACTTTTATCGATTATTTAAAAAAGAGATGGGTGTTACTCCTAAACACTTCCGTGATGAATCAATAAAGTAAAGAATGCTTCCAGGTTTTTTAAATCAAAAGCTAGAAGCTTTTGGTACGATAAATATGCTTGTTAATTAAAAGCGTACTGAAAACCCAACATAAAAACCTTCAATTAAAGCATTTTCCGCATATAACCAACGATAGCCTACTTTACCAGACACATATTTATAACCAACACTCAAGGATAAGTCATAGTCGCTGATTTCATTTTGATAAATGCTGGACCATAAGGATTTTAGTTCTAGAGAGACGTATGGATTAACAAATACTTTAATGGGTAGAAAGAATGCAAATGCTGAATTGCTTTCATTTTCGTCGGATAAATTTATAAAGCCAAATCCATATCCGACTTCAATTAAGTCTGTCAAGGAAGTTCTAAGTAGGACCCCGCCTTCCATAAAATCCATTTCTTCATCACTGTCTTTAAACCATGTATTTCTAAATTCAATTGCTATAGGGCCAAGACCAAGTTCTAAGTCTATGTCAAAAGCCGTTACACTATCAGATCCGAAAAAATAATGGGTGAGTAGTTCTGCTTTCACAAGATTGAGGTCGCCATTTTTTCTGGGTAAATACTTTGTGTTGGAAACCATGGGTTTCTCTGAAAATGACTTTTCAGCACTTACGATGCTGGCGTGAATAAAAATATAATAAATGCCTTTGAAGAGTGCGCCGATGCCTCTGATGGTTTCGAAGATGCCTATGTCGTTATCATCAGAATGTGAGTGAGAATGTTCTTTTTTAGGTCTTTCTTTTGAACGCGCTTCTTTTTTAAATTCTTCTAAATCATCGGCACAAAGGAAGGTTGCGCACATAGATAGACCCAAAATAATTAGGCATGATTTAAAAAACTTCATGAAAATTCTTTCTTGTTTATTTTAATCTTTTGTCTTTTTTTTTGTGATTGCTTTTGGTTGATTCCATTGTTTGGTAAAAAATTGCATGACTTTCTTTTCTATGTTGATGCCGGTAGGCAATTGGGGAAGCCCACTAGTTTTTGAACCATAGAGCTCACATTGAATGCCAATATTGTCGCAATGAGTTTTAAAGGTTTTTGCATGTTTGGGGTGATGAACTTTGTCTTTTAATCCTGATCTTGTGTAGAGAATTAAGGGAGGATCATTTTTTGCAAATGCCGTTAAAAGAAACCATGAGCGGTAAGGTTGCTGTTCACCATAACATCCTGTGATTTTTAAATCTTTTGCCCAATAGGTTAAATACTCTGCAATAATTGCTCCTGCTGACGTGCCCATAACAGCGATCTTATTTGGGTCAATGTTCCATTCTTTGCTTTTTGATTTCAGAAATTTGATGGATGCTGTTGTGTTAGCTAAGATTTCTAGGATTCCTATATCTTTTATGAAGGGATAATTAACACTTGCAAAGGCAACACCTTTACCCAGATTTATTGAAAGGATCGACCGATTATAAAAATGGGATTTATCACCATGTTTAAAACTCCCACCATGAAAATAGACAATCAGAGGCGTGGGCGTTTTGCTTTTCGGAATCCAAACATCAAGTTTATTTCGTTTGTGTGTATCGCTGTATTTTATATTTTTGTGGGTTGGTTTTGGTCCGGCAATGATTGAGTTGGAGAACGCTAAAATAGAAATGATAATCACTGTTAACGTTTTCAAAACTAATCTCAGAATAAATGCATTAGTACTTTCAAATTAAGTTTAATGATTTTACCAAGGATGTTTTGTATGTCCTGAATTATCTTGGATTAGATTCAAGTGTTTAGGGAAGAAAAAAGGTGTATGCTTGACAAGGAATATTCAAAAGGTACAGAGATTTTCAATAACAATTTAACCTCACTAATTTTTTAAATAATTTTTCCATCGCAAGCATACAGCTTAATTATAGCCTTTTAAGCATCGCTTATTCAAATTATTTTAAAAGATTAGTATTAAATTATTTTAATAATCAAATTAATTAAATACTTAATAATATAGTAAGTTTCTGTTTATCAAAAATTATTGTCTAAATTTTAGGAATCGCAGATTTGAATAAGCAAATTATTATGTCTCCATTAGATATGTATTGAGTATTTCGGCGTTATTCAATTAGATTTGGTATAATTTTAAAAAGCGATTCTTAGAAAACATTTATTTGGAATTAAAATTTATGAAGTTTCGTAAAGCAGATTCTGTTGATCTTGATCACATTGCGAGAATCTATAAATCGTGTTTTCCAAAAGAATTGAATCATAAGTTATGGGTAGAATCCTCTTTTAAATCTTACCCACGGGGTGTGTATTATGTGATTGAAATAGAGTCTGTTATTGTGGGTTATATCTTATGGTGTGTGAAGAATGGTTTTCGAGCAAATACAATTGTTGAATTAGAACAAATAGGTGTTGACCCAAATTTTTCTGGTAAAGGTTTAGGCCGTAAGCTAATAGAAGATTCTTTTGAGAAATTTAAAACACATGTAAAAGAGTTGGGTCATGGTGTTCGTGCAGTAATGGTTACTACCTCGGAAGGTAATTTTGCAGAAGAACTTTATAAATCAACATTAGGTGTTTCAAGATCAGCTATTGTTGAAGGCTATGGTTCGGGTAATGAAGTTATTTTGTATAATAATCAAGTCGATGGTGGCGATTGATTCTTTCCTGTGACTTTTAATAGCTTGTTCAAAAAATGTATTGAGACTCTCTCTGAATTTGGCCGGGTGCTTTCAATTTGTTTGAGAAAGGCTTTTCTTTAAAGTCTAGTCAATAACTATGTGAAAACATCGTTTGCATGCTGATTTTACATATTTAATTAAGTGTTTAATTTACAAATATTTATAATTAATTCATATAGAAAATTGGATTTAAAAGTTCGGTTTAAAAAAAAAAGGGCTTTGAAATACATCTTATTTTGAGATAGTATTTAAATAGATTTTGATCTAATTTATTAGAAGTTCTATGAAACCCAAAAACAGTCTGAAATTACTTGGAACACTAGCCGTTGAAAAAGGTTGGTTCTCTGAAAGCCAATTAGAAAGTGCCCTCGATAAACAAATCGATTCACCAGGAAAACTAGGTGAGATTTTGGTCGATCAAGGTTTGTTAGATAGTTTTCAGCTTGAAGAACTAATAGAGATACATACAGAAGAAGTATTTTTAGAAGATGAATTACATTTTGGTCGACTAGCGATCAAAAATAAATTTGTGAGTAAAGAAGATATTGATCTATGTTTGCAAGAACAAAAAGGAACTAATGATCTTCTAGGAGAAATTCTAATAACCAAAGGTTTGATGACCTTGCAGCGATGCAATGCCATTTTGAAATTGCAGAAAAGATTTTTAATAAACTCAATGCCGATAGAGGCAACTGAATCTGATGCTTATATTTCGTGTCCTGAATGTAAGGTCGTATATAAAATTAAAAACCCTGATAGTGCAAGAGATCTTCATTGTAATAATTGCGGGATGATCTTCGAAATGGATATGAATGCGAATACGATTGTACATCAAGATAGTAAGATTAATACTCCGCATAATACATTGGAGGTGGAAGGAACAGTGCAACCTGGATTATTTGTTCAACCAAGCAATTCAGGTGAGGATGGTTCAGTTCTGGTAGGCAATGACTTTACTAAGCTTCATTCCTATCTTGAGCAAAATCAAATTACACTTGAAGATGATACTCTAGATGGGAGTCAATCTAGTTTCATTAGTGAAGAACGTTACGATATAGGAGAAGAAATAGATCGAGGTGGTATGGGTCTAATTTTGGCCACCAAAGATTTAAATATTAAACGAGACATTGTTACTAAGGTTTTGTTAAGTAAAAATTCAAAATCGAAAGTATTGAGATTTATACGTGAAGCTCAAATCAATGGGCAGTTAGAACACCCCAATATTGTTCCTATCCATGACTTAGGTATGAATTCAAATGAGCAAATATATTTTACTATGAAATGGGTGAAGGGTGAGACACTTCGAAGTATTCTTGAAAATTTAGATGATAAGAATTCTTATTATTTAGAAAGGTATACTTGCCAGGCATTAGTAGGTATTGTGCAAAAAGTGGGTGATGCTTTGGCCTATGCTCATAGTAAAAATATTATTCATAGGGATTTAAAACCAGATAACATTATGGTTGGGGAGTTTGGTGAAGTCCAATTAATGGATTGGGGATTAGCAAAAACTTTGGGCACTGACGAAGTTGTCTTAGAAAGACTTGAAGCGTCTGATGTGGTAAATGATGATGTTGATTTATTAAAAACCATGGCCGGATCTTGTATTGGTACCCCGGAGTATATGGCCCCTGAGCAAGCAAAAGGCGAGTTGGATAATATGGATGAACGCACTGATATATATGGTCTGGGAGGCGTTTTGCATTCTTGTTTATCATTGTCGACACCGATCAGAGGTAAAACCTTTAACAATGTTTTATTAAAAGTTACAAGTGGCCGAATAAGTGCCTTGCCTAAAGATACTGCTCCCGAATTAGTTGCAATAGTTAAAAAAGCTATGGCTTTAAAATCGATTGATCGATATCAAAGTATTAAAGAGTTTTCAACAGATTTAATCGCTTTTCAAAATGGTTTTTCAGTTAGTGCGAAGCATGATACTTTGTTTGAAATATTAGGTAAATTAATTAAACGAAATAAAGCAATGAGTTTTGGTTTGATGATAGCGGGATTGGCGTTGATAGTTGGCCTCATAATTTCTATTTGGCAATGGAATGAAGCAGTGGAACAAACAAAAATTGCTGAGAGTAATTTTGAATTGGCCTTAGAGAATGAGCGAAAAATCCAGCTGGAGAAAGAAAATGGGCGAATAAATTTAGAAGCAGAAAAAAATTCTCAATTAAAGCAAAAGCAATATTTGTCAACGGAGTCAGTCAAGACAGGGCGAGAGCATTTGAGCTTAGCAAGGGCGATCAATCACAAGTATAGTTCTCAATTTGCTGAAGAAAAAAGTAGCGAACTTTTTAATGCTGCGAACAGTTTTAGGCAAGCACTGATTTATAATAACGATAATAAAGATGCGAAAAAAGGATTGAACGAAACGGGGAAAAGACATTTTGAATTATCATTATGGTTAAATTCATTTGAACAGGCCAAGGCGAATCTTTCAGATATATTTTTATCAGGGGGTCAACCTCACGAAATGGAAAAATTTCAGAAAGATCTTGAAACCGCTAAAAATGAAAAAGTAAGAAGAATAAGAAATCGAATTATTTTTTTAATGAATGATGCGATAAGTTTAAATAGGACTATCATTCACGAGGCCGCTAGTAAAGAACTTATTTCTCTAAGAGATAAGCTAACGATAGAATTATTGAAACCGTATATAAATTCTAAATTAGCAAATTGCCGAAAACTTGCCATCGATAGTTTGGCTTGGATGGGAGAATCACATGTCGCCAGAGACATCCTGCCGTATATTCAAAAAAAATGTCCGGATGGATCAAGTAATAATCTTGAAATACAAGTTTCGGCCATTATTGCGATCAGTATATTAAAACCTAAAAGTATTGAAATTTATAATATGGTCAGAAAGCGAATATGGGACGAACCAAACAATACGTCTAGTTTTCTTTACCAACAAATCAAATTGTTTCATGTACCTTATGCTGCCTTTATGGCCAATAAAGTATTTGTGCCATTGGTAGATGTTAAAAATGCAAGGACGTGGATGGAACGAGGAACAAAATATAAAGAAGGCAATAAATTACAAAAGGCATTAGAATGTTATAGCAAAGCCATTGAATTAGATCCATCTAGTGGGATTGCTTATAATAATAGAGGTATATTGCATAATAAGTTAGGTGAATATGAAAAAGGGGTCAAAGACTATTTAAAGGCAATTCAGATAGATCCTAAAGATGTTGCAGCCCATAGTAACTTAGGTTCAACTTACTTGTCGCTGAATAAATTTTCTGATGCTATTCAAGAGTTTAATAATGTATTAAAAATAGACCCTAAAGATATACCTGCCTACAATAACCGAGCACTTGTAAAAAAAGAGTTAGGTGATCTCGATGGCGCCTTAGCGGATCATGATTATGTAATTGAATTAGACCCAAAGAATTTAAGATCTTATGTAAATAGAGGTCTTGTTAAAAGTTTGAAGAAAGATCATAAGGGCGCAGTAGAAGATTATAATATTGCACTTGGATTAAATCCTAGGCTTTATGAAGCATATGCCAATAGAGGAGCTGCAAAACATAGTTTAAAAGATTATGTAGGGGCAGTTTCGGATTTTTCTAAATCTATCGAGTTGAAACCGAATGTGGTTGTTAATTATTATAATCGTGGAATAGCAAAAACTAGTAGTGGAGACCTAAAAGGGGCATTAATTGACTTTGATAGGGTGCTAAAGTTGAGATCTCGGTATGCCAGGACTTTTCAAAAGAGAGGTGCCATCAAAGAATATTTTGGAGACTTTAAGGGAGCGTTTAAGGATTATTCAGAATCAGTTTACTTTCATCCAAAGAGATGGTTATCTTGGTATGGAAGGGCTATAGTGGCTTATGGTTTAAAGAAAGATAAGGAATTCAAAGAATCGTTTAATAACGTTAAGGAGTATCATCCGAATTGGAATTCGATTGAAAAAGTATTAATTAAAGAATGTAAGTTGGCTAGAGAGAGAATTGAAGGTGAAGCATTATTAAATAAAGATATTTCATTAGCATCAGATTATTTTAAACGAGGACAATATTATTTTTCAAAAAGTATGTTCGCTGAGGCTACTGCCGATATTAAAAAAGCAATTCAACTAGAAAGTGCTCATGGCCTAGATGGTGGCTATCATAAATTAATTTCGATAGCAAAAATTCAAAATAATTCTAAAAAGTTGCTAGTGTATTATGCCGATTGGATGAAAGCAAAGCCTGATAATTTTGCTCTTGAAAATGAATTAGCTTGGATACTTTTAACTGATAAGGATAAAAAAGTTAATAACATTAAGTTAGGATTGATTCATGCAATTAAGGCTGCGAATTTATCTGATTTTAAAGAATCGGCTATACTTGATACTTTAGCATTGGCATATTTTAAAAATGATAAAAAGGAAGCAGCTGTTAAATTTGCCGATCAAGCATTAAAATTATTGCCAAATAACACAATTGAAGAAGATCGTAAGAGTTATGAAGGAAGATTGAACAAATATAAAAGCGCTTTAATCGAAGCGAAATAACGGTGATTAATTAAATTACTTTTAGCCAAATATTTAATGATCATATGTCTAGCAAATCAATAATTTAAAACTCATTTAATCATTCATTAAATGGCCAGAACTTAATTTTTAGTTGTTTTTGTTGTTCTTTCTGTATTTGCTTTAGTTCTTAATCTCATTTCTTAAAATCCCGTTTTTTAAAAAAGATAGATCCAGGTAAAAGATCAATTTAATGAATTTGACACGATACATAATGTTGATGAGTTGTATTTTCATCATCTCTTGCAATGCAAATAAGTATGGGCATATTCCAAATAATTCAATTTTTAATAAGGCTCCGGATAAAGTAATCGCTTTATTTAAGGACAATAAAAATCAGGTACTTCGAATGGATGCTGTATCCCCGGGGTATAAATATCAGCTCGAAGCATCTGAAAAAGACAACTCATATAGTCGAGATCCTTTAAATTTAAGATTTAAAAAAGTTGAATTTCGATTATTAGATGAAATGCCTGAGGGCACAGTTTTGGTAGAAGCTTCTTTCGTAGATGGCAAAGGGAATCGTTTAAAATCTTCAGCGTTTGATTTGATGCGTATTATTCCAAAAGTTGATCTTGTCGATAATAGGCGTTACCCTGAAATGCTCATGGAAGAATTTGATCGATTTGGAATTATTTTTAGAAAAGAGCACCAAGAGTTTACATTAGTTAAATCGAATTTAAATGGTCAGTCAGTCTTAAATAAAAATTTTCATCGCACACATAGAATGGGGCTTTGGAATAATTGTTTAGACCCGCTCAAATGGGAGATGGTCTTGACTACGAATGATTATAATAAAAAATTTCCTAGAGATGTTTATTTAAATCAAACAAGGACGCTATCACACAGTTGGTTTTATCTGGATAAAGCTTTATACGCAACATTGTTTCAATTAAAAAACCCTCATGTTTCATTAGAGTTGTTAAATGATTATGATTCGTTATCGGATAAAGCCGAGAGCATAGTTTTTGATTTATCTGATTTTTCACCCATTAAAGTGAACGATAAAATAAAAATTTTGGAGTTTGGTCATTTATCGAAGAGACCATTGGTTGCCTTAGATAAGGAAGAGTATTATAAATGGCAATCAGGACTAATAATAAATAAAAATAAAATTAAGACTTATACAGATGTTTTAAATTTTCCGATATCGTTATGTCAATTCACGAATAGAGGTTTTTATGATGCCAAGAAACCAAAGGTATTTAATTATGGTTGGATGAAGAATCTCTTAGATATAAAAATGGGCGTTGTCGATACTTCTATCTCAGATTGTTATGTACGGCTGACTTTTAATGGTGTGGATTCTCCTTATGAAATTATTCTTGGAAATATAGATTTAGGATTATTAGATGAGCAAAGATTATTTGGTTTGCCTTTTGGCATTAACCCTTATCCAAAATCAAGACGACACAATCCTGCTCAAGATACAATTAACTATGATAAAGATCGATTGCCTAATGAAATCAAACCATTTTTAATATGTAGGAATTCAAAGAATAAAAAATGGGTGAATCATCAAAAGTTAGGAATTGAAAAAATGTATGTTGGTTGGGAATCGATTGACCGAGAAGTTTTAAATGTTTATATGATTTCTTATGAAAGAATTTTACCTGTTTGGATGTGTCGTATAAAAATTTCAAATAAAATGACAATGAAAGTTCGCCGACGAAGAAGGATGTATCTGTATTGATTCCTAAAATTCATGTCAGGTGTTTAATCTTAATTTTAGTTTTATTAAATTCAGCATTGTTTTCACAAGATAGTTCGCTTAGGCTTAACCGTGCAAAGTCCCTTTTTATATTTCCGCAATTAAATTTATCTTATGGATATTGTTATCAAGATGAAAGCCAATGGGGTTGGCAGAGAATAGGAGCTAGGAATCAAATCGTATTAAATATGATGAAGAAAAGTGAAACTCGCATGAAGCGAGGTTATACTTCCTTTGCTGAGCCTAAAAGTTTTCAATTAAAGTTTGCCATTGTTGATGAATCCAGTGATCAAGATTCAAATGATTTGGAGTTTAATTTTAAACTATTAGATTCTTGGATGAAAATTGATACTAAGTGGGATCGAACGGAGATAGTCATAGGCCATAAATCGATTCCCTATGGTCATAACCCAACGTTGGATTCTAGTTTTTCTTTTTTACCTTCTCTTTCAAATTTAGATTTGGGCTTTAGTAGAGATAAGGGCATTTTCTTTTCTATGCCCGTTAATAATCACTACGATTTTGAGATATCAGTTTCAGCAGGTATGGGAGATACTTTTGATTATTACGGTGGTTGGCTCGTTACCAGTAGATTTGGCAGGGCAGCTTTTCATCAACAAGAGTGGGGTCTATTTGCATTGGGAGGGTCCATTCAAAAAACTTGTGGCAGTAAAAATATTTCTTCAGAGTTGAACTCTTTTTTTAGGATTGGCAGTGAGTACTTGTACAAGAAAAAGGAATTCATGAAAATTGTCAATCAGATCTCAATTGGAAGTGATTTAGGAAATACCGAAGACTCTAATGATGATGTAATTGTTTATCAGTTTTTACAAAACGTAGAATTCTTTATTGCTGATCGTTGGTCAATGGGTTATGAGCTTGTTCATAAAATTCATGCATCGCAGGAAAATTCTATTTCCACAGAAGTAAATACAATAATTCGTTTTTCAATTTCTTATGCCGCTTGCCGCTATACAAAGATTCGTTTGAATAGTTATTATGGCGTAGGTAACAGTCTTGATCAGGATGAGTTTGGAGTTTTTCTACAAATTACTTTTGGCAGATCTCTTACCAATTAGAGGCTGTTTAAATATTTGAAGTAAAAAGGTGAGGTAGAAAAAAGTATACTTGATCAAGAACAATTAATGTAATTGGCTAGAGTCTCCTCTAAATTAATTCAGAACGTTAACTCTCAAAATTAAATAGTTTCTGTCACAAGTATACTGTATATCACTATCGCGCTGAATATGATTGTTTCAAGATCATAATAGAAAATATTAATTTATATTTTGAAAAATAAAATTGTCGTTGAGTTGATTTGCAAGTTAATGAAAAGAAGTTTCTTTACAGAAATTGAAGGTATTAAATTTTGAATAGTATCATATGTTAATACTACTCAAAGAGGTTATGACTTATTCGTTTCATAATTCGGCATTTAAAAATGGTGAATTATTATTTAATCGTAATATCAAATGTGCCTGAACATTTCTTTTTTGGTTTTATGATTTGATTAGAAAGCATGGCAATATGATAAGGCACTTTGTCAAAAAAATCCGCTTCATCTTCAACATAGGTAATTAGAGGCATGTTAGAGTGTCGAATGCCACAAGATCCATTTGATTTGACCGTAAATGCTTTTCTTTCTTTACTTTGTACTGCAAATTGTTTACCTTTAGTCAGCTTACTATTGCCTTTGTATTTGTTTTTAATTTCTTTTTTATTGGAAATTAAGACGCCGTTTTTTGGTACGACTATTGGTATTTGAATAGCAATCTTATTGACACCATGATGTTCTAGCTGCCAATTAATTTTAATTTTTTTATCACTTACAATTAATACCGTAAATTTTAAAGTATAGTGAGCAAAAAATAATTCTATCGTTGGATGGTTTGATTCAAAAGATACCTTTATGGATCTGGCATAATACATGGCATGATTTGCTTTTTGATCTTTTCCTTTAATGAGGCCAAAATCAAAGTCTTGATCTAGATATCCTGTTGATGCCATACAGTTTGCATAAGGTGTCTTATTGCCATACTTATTATGACCCCCACCGATCACAAGGCCAAGATCTTTATGCCAAAGTTCAATACGAGATTGTCTTTCTAGACGAAAAACACTTTTTGTTTCTTTAGGAATATGACTGTTGTGGGCTGATAAACAACAAACCCATTTTCCTTTTCGTTTTACTAATGCTTTGAAGTCTGGTGATGATTCAATCCATTGACAGTTTTTATCTAACGGGATTTGTTTTTCTTTCAGCCACTTTATTTTGAAAGACTTAAAATAGATGGCGCTACTGATTGAGAAGTATCTTAACATAAATTCTGGATCATTTTCTTTTATAGCATTGTCATAAGTCGTCGAGTAATTCTTTCTCTGTAGGGAAGTTCCTTTATTGGATAATTCTAAACCGCATTGAAGACCTAAGCGTGAGCTCAATCCTGAGGTTTGTCTACCATCAAGGGGTCCCATGGTGGAGCCATCTGGATATGCATAGGTTGCCATGAGATCGGCTAGTTTTGCTGTTGCTTTTTCTAAATTTTTATCTTTGGAGAATCGTGTCATCCATGCTAATCCATGAAGCATAATATAATTATATTTCATGGATGGTCCATGGTGTGGACCTTCTTCATAAAAGCCTAAAGGTGAGGCGAAATTTAATAACTGTTTGGCCATATTTTTGGATTGTTCGCGGTACGATGGTTTTTGGAATACTTTTCCGAAATAAGATATGGCAGCGCATCTCATGATTTCGTGATTATAAGATGTGTAATAAAAAGGTCTTTTCAGCTGTGCTTTACAATATTCATCGGCCCATTTTTTCCAGCGATTTAGCTTTTTCTTATTTAGGGTATTTCCAATTAATTCTTTAATTTGGCAAATGGACATTATTTCCCATTCGCTGGTGCAGTGCGGACCATATGAAGCGAATTCTTTCTCCATCGTGTCAGACCAAGTATCGCAAATATTTTCAATGACTTTGATTAAGGCAGCTTTCTTTTTTTTGTCAAAATCTTTTGGAGCTATGCTCAGCAGATATGCTGGAGCTAAAGCCATCATTGTTAAACCGGTGTTTTTTTGTTTGATTAGGTAGTCAGCATTATTGATAACGTATTGATCATACTTTTTTAGGTCCATGGTAATCTCCATAATTATTTGTTCGAATTATGCTCATAGATGGTTGAAAAGAATCAATAAAGTTAATAAATTATTTTGTATTATTGATGAGACTTATTTGAGCTGACGTTTTTCTCAATGGGAATTCAGATATTCTTCAATTTCATCTTCTGTCAATAACATTGAGCCAAGCCGAAAATAATTACCTTGAATAATATTGTTAACTATTTTTCTTTGTAGGCTTGTGTCTTGTGGTGCTTTACTCCAGTCTTCATATTCTTTGCCAAAGATAAAGCTTAGCCCATCGTTTTTATTTGATGGAGTTGGAAATAAATGATATGAGTCCATTAAATTTGTAGTATTCGACTTTGGAATGATTTCAAAAAGTTGCGGAGATAATAACCAAGAGGTGCAGTAGATACAATTTATCTTCAGTTGGGGGTTTCTGCTTTTAAAAAATAGGAATGCCTCTTTGTAGGATTCCATACAAAGATCTTTTCCCATTGGCCCAGCGGCAGGAATATGCATGTCCAGTATTAGATCATCATAGTCGAGGATTAGATCCCATTCGCTTTTCACGATTGACTTTTTTTGGTTTAAGACATGGCCTTTTCTGGAAATAGGAAATCCTGTAATAGATTTTTCATCTTCTTGAAATTCAGGTTTCCAAATTTGATTGTTAGTATCTTGATCATTTAGAAATTTGATGTAACCATATTGATTTAATTTATTGAAATTACTCTCTTCATCCAAGATGTTGAAAAAGAGAACATTTTCTTTTGAAGTTTTATTTTTATAGTATCGAATTGGTTTGTGAAGTGGCTTTAATCGAAACTCCATTCGACCTATTCTAAAAAGTTCTGCATTGAGATATAGTCGACTCCAATTAAAACTTCCTGGTTGAATCCCTAACTTTTTTTTATTGTAATGCATATGTGTGTTGTTGTAATCTCTGAATTGTAATAAGGTATTTCTAATAATGTCTTCAGGGGTATTAACCTCTTCATACTTTTTAATTATCTGTGGACAAAGATTTAAAAGGGCTATTAAATACAAAATATTTCCGCTATTGTTTAAAAGATGACTTATTTCTGGAAATTTATGAAAAGGGTAGTCTGTGCTTGTTAGGCCACATTGAATTAAATTAAAAAGAAAGAGTAGAGGCTCATTTTGATTGATGATATCAATAGCATGTAAAATGGTTTGATCATGTTCTTTTGAAAATTCACAATAATGACTGAAATTCAAAATACATTCGGAGGCAATTTTGTCAGATTTTAATTGTTTCTTAGTTTCTATTAAATCATATAGAGTATTTAATTCATTTTCTGGTGTTAAATTTAGAGCTTTTATATAGTTAAAGTGATAGTTCTGCATAAAGAATTTATGAGATTGTATTCCAGTATTTTTTTTATTATATTCTAAAGTGCTTTCTGATAAACCCAAGCGATAAAGGTTTCAATATTTATTTAGATCGATGTAGCAATAATGCGTAGATGGATATGGTGACTTTATGCATGAAGTCATAGTTCAATGTAGTGTAAACATCTGTTTTTTGATGGTAATGATGGTTTCTGAAATTTGCTGTATCAGTTATCATAATGGCTTTATAGTTTGAAAGCCAATAAGGATAGTGGTCGCTTCGATCTTTCTCCTTTAGAAAACCGCCTAAAATTTTTAAACCAAAAAATGGAAGCTTGCCATAAATTTTTGCCGCATCCTCAAATTGATAGGCAATATCTCTAGAATCCCAGTTGCTCATTAAGCTAATGAAATTACCTGTTTCAGGAGGATCGACAAATAGTGGAATTCGAATGGGTGTTTTTTGAGATTTTTCTTTGTCTGAAGAATAACCAATCATTTCGAGAACAATGATTTCTTCAACGGTTTCATTTGTATTCTCTTTAATTCTGCGAACGTGTTCGCGACTTCCGTATAAGCCATATTCTTCTAAATCAAAGAAACATATTCGAATCGTTTTATTTGTTTGTATAACTTTTAGATTGTGCGCTATTTCGAGGAGAGCAGAAATTCCGGAGCAATTATCATCTGCTCCTGGTGAATCCATTCTAGTATCATAATGAGCACCAATTTCGATTATATTTTTTGGCTGTTTACTTCCAATCTTCGTTGCGAATAAGTTTACACCTATAACTGCAGGGAGTTCAGGCCGAATTACTTTTTTAAATTCTTCCTTTGTAATGGCATAGCCACTGGCTTTCAATTCATTCGTGATATATTCAATTTTTTGATCTCTTTTATTTTTATCATAATGAGGTTTTTCTAATTTAAGGGTTAACCTAGATCCTATTTCACTTAAATGTTTGACGTGCTTTTTTAATTTTTCTTTATTAATGAATTGGACTTGTTTATTAATCTCTGTTGAAAAAGTCAAGCTTGACTGAACGACTAAAAAATAGAAAAGAATTGAAGATAATAGGGGTATGAATATTGCCAAATAGAACTTCTTGCTTTTTAATATCCTCACCATTTTAATATTACCAAATCATTAAAATATCGGTTGTTTGAAAATGAAGAGTCATATTTGCTGGTAAATTGGTTGATATGCTTGAGCCATCAACTAATTTACCTTCATAATAATTATCTTCGAATCCTGCAATTTTGACCCATAATTTTTCATAGCCACTTTTAAAACCATCTTCAATTTTTAGAACTATATTGACGAGTTGACCCGATGTTAGATTTTCACGATCATGCAGTGACGGTAGTGTGTAGTAAGCATTTTCTTCTTCTTGGCAAAAGGTAAAAGAAGGTATGATTTGATACAACATAATAATAACTCTAAAATTTTGGAAGTTTCGGTAGGGATAGATTTGGTCTTGGTGTGAATTTATCTTTTGATCTTGAAGTCGTTTTTAATTCTTTGATTGTGTCTTTGACAATAACGTCTAGTTGTCGATCATAATTCTTATTATAATCTTCAGGGGAGTTTTCTACGACAATATCAGGATCCACCCCATAGTTCTCTACGTTCCAACCTACATCATTGAACCAAAATGAATATTCTGGCTGTGTAGTTTTACTTCCATCAGATAAGCTGTATTGAGAGTTGATGCCTATAACACCACCCCATGTTCTTTTCCCATAAAGTTTGCCGATTTTCATTAATTTAAATGAATGGGAAAAGATATCGCCATCTGAACCGGCGTATTCATTTGTTAAACAATTGATGGGTCCTTTGATAGAATAGGCCGGAAAGGGTTCTGGTGTTTCTGTCCAACGAATAAAATCGTATCCAAGAGTTTTTCTATTGAGCTTTTCTAGAATTAGTTGCGATACATGACCACCACCATTAAAGCGGATATCTATAATAAGTCCTTCATAGCGACATTCAGATAAAAAATAACGGTGAAATTCCCCAAATCCATAGGTACCCATGTCAGGAATATGAACATAACCAATAGTTTCATTACTTTTTTTATGCACAAATTCTCGATTTTTTTCAACCCAATCTCTATAGAGAAGTTGATTGTTGCTTCCAATAGTTTTAATCGTGGAAGATTTTTTTAAGCGACCACTATTATTTTGTGTCTCAATTAAAATTTCTATATTTTTTTGATTTAATAATAATTCCCGTGCTGTTTGATTTTTTTCAATGGTTTGACCATCGATAGAAACTAATATGTCACCCTCTTTAATAGAACATCCGGGTCCTAATAGGGGGGATATTTCATTTCTATTGGTTGGGTCACCTTGATAAATATTATCAATAACATTTTGACCTTTTGAATTCTTTTTGAATGAACACCCTAATTGTGCTAGGTTGTAGTGGGGGTGAGGTTCATAATCACCACCGTATTCATAGCAATGAGATGTTCCTAATTCACCCTGCATTTCCCAAACTAAATCAGAGAATTCACTACGAGTGCAGATCCTCGGTAATAATTTCCAATAGCGATTAAATATTTCCTTCCATTTAACGCCACTCATATTTGGTGTCCAGAAGTGTTCACGCTGTAGTAACCAAGCCTCTTTGTACATTTGCTTCCATTCTTCTAGGCGATTGATTTCTAATTTTATTCTATTTAAGTTTACCCAGCCAGATTGTAGATTATATCCACTATCGTCATCGTCATCGTCATCATTTCTCTTTTCTCCAGCTTTGGTAACTTTTAGATCGTTGCCTTCTCTGATGAGCATGTCATCACCAGAAATATTCACTTGATAGTTATTAATGGATCGTGCAATTGTTTCGACCGATTGTTTTTCAAAATCAAAACTTTTTAAATTAAATTCATTATTGTAGTCATCGCCGAAATCATTTTCAGTATTACTTAGAAATAATAGTTTTTTGCCACATGTCTGTAAATTGGAATAGTCACCTGGGCGAACTCTTGGGAATTCTACTAATCGTTGATGTAGACCTTCAACGTCGATTGAAACTTTTGGTTTAGCTTTTTTACGATCTTTCTTTTTATCATCATCCTTCCCCCCTGATGGTGATTGAGGGTTCAAATGAAAAGGCGACTTATCATTTTTATTTAGTACGACAGCATATAGTCTATGAGAATCTTGGAAGCTTAGGTCGAATTGCACGGAGTCATAGATAGGGGTAAATGAACGATCACTTGAAAAGAAAATGTATTTACCTTCTTTATCAAAGACAGGGCTATAGTCATTTAAAACGGCTCTAGTTATTTCGATTTTTCTATTGGTTTTTATATTTATTGCTTTAATAATTTGCGTAGTGGCAGAGTTCTGAAATGAATACGTGAGCCAATTCCCATCAGGTCCCCAAGATGGTTTTCCTATTCTATTGAATTTACTTTTATCCAGTTTGCTAAGTTTTTTTTTATTTACGTCCAATAACAATAATTCGTTTTTATGATTTGTGATGGCGACATGATTGGATGTAGGGCTTGCTGTCATTGAAAACACAATGCCCGTATCACAATTCTGTAGAACTTGACCTTGAGTTGAGTCTCCCTTAAAGACGACTGGTCTTCTCTCACCATTTTTTTCATCGGTAATCGCGACTAGTGTTTTCTCATCTTGTAACCATACGGGGAGTTGATAGCGAACACCATTTTTGTGTCCTCTTTGAAATACAGCTCCACTCCAGTTAGCAAAGGAAAATAATTTCCCTCGGGTGGTAAGAGCAACATGAGTACCTTGTGGATTTAAGTTTGCCTCATTTAAATATGCTCTCGGATTAGAAAATTTTCTATTTTGCTTTTCCTTGGTAGAAGGGAAGTCAAATTGCAATATTGTATTAGTCTTTTTAATAATGTCATAAATATATAAATCGCCTCCGGCATGATAGACAATATTGTTTTTATCATGGTAAGCATTTCTTAAATAATATTCTTTTTGGTTTGTGTGTCTTTCTATAATAGGCTTCTTCGAAGTTGAGTTAAATGAATATAGGTTTGCAATCCCTTGATGATCTGATGTGAAATATATTCTATTTTTTATAAAAAATGGATTTGTGATATTTCCTTTTATGTCGGAGAGTATTTTACAAAATGTTTTTTTATCTT
Source organism: Planctomycetota bacterium (assembly GCA_002746535.1). Classification (GTDB taxonomy): domain Bacteria; phylum Planctomycetota. The sequence goes on along the minus strand of NVWA01000020.1, from coordinate 55,618 downwards.
TTGCTTTAAACCAAAATTCTCCTGCAGTTCCACCTTTATAACGTTTCCAGCGAAATAATTCTGAAGCGTGTCTTGCGAGAATAATTTCTTTTGAATTTGCACCAAAGCTTAGGTGTGAACAAGGTCCATAGGGAAGTCGTATTGGTTCACTGCCTTTGACAGAAATTTTATATGCAAATTTTTCGTAAGGGGAATCAAAATTCGAATTGATGATTAATTTTTTCCCATTTTCAGACCATAGTAATGGTGTAGATCTTGATCCCAAGAAAGTTAGTCGTTTTGAAGGACCACCTGTTAAAGGACATATAAATATTTCTGAAGATCCTTCTTCAGTGCTACTGTATGCTACGTATAAACCATCTGGAGATATGATCGGATTTGAAATATCACCTTTTGTATTTGTCAGTCGAAAAGATTGTTTTGTTTTAAGATCTAATTTCCATAAATCGGATTCGCAGATAAAAAGTATGGTATTATTTTTGATGGCTGGTTGACTGAAATATCCCTGCATTGAGTCTCCGTTATGGCTATTGTTTTAGTTTATGTCGTTTAGGTGCTATAGTTTAAAGGGTTCTATTTAGTTGCAAGAAAGCCTCCTTAAAACCTTAAAAATACATTAATGTTTTCTGCATTGATTTTCTGCTGATTATTAGTTTTTATCAATGAAGGAATTTGAACCTTATCATGAAATTTTAGATATAATGTCTGGCAAAAATGGATTCGATGTTTGTGGTTTAAATTAGCAGTTCGATATATTCATATTGTAAACAAATGCGGTGGATAGAGATGTTAAAAAATGTTTTGTTGTTCTTGAGTTTCTTCATTAGTTGTGGCGTATTAATTTCTGATGAAAAATTATCTAGTGCAAATTTAATTCGTAAGAATATTCGAGAGGCGTTAAAGATTGAAATTCAAATTTCAAAGGAAAATGCTAAGTGGCAACGGGAACAAGAGGCTTTATTACTTGATAAAAAATTATTGGAATTGCAATTAAAGAAACTAATTAAATTAAATGCAAAACATAAAAAGCTTGCGGAAGATCAAAAGAACAAACTTGAAGTCGAAAATAAAGTTTATCAATCATTACTTCAAAAGCATCAAATAATATTTAATGAAATACAAAAATCTGTTTCTCAATTGGATGAAGTGAAAAATCAAACGCCTGGGGAAAAAGAGATACATTCTATGGTCGGCACTTTAAAACAAAGTGTTAATGGTAAGCACGAAGATAAGGACATTTCATTCTTATTTGATCAACTCAATGATTTTCATGGTCAGTTATGGCAAATGGGCCAATCAACATCTATTAAAGAGGCGACTATTTCGATAAGTACTAAACAATATCATGGTGATTTAATTAGGTTGGGTTTGGTCTATCAGTTTTTAATTTTTAAAGATAGAAGTCGGTGGGCATATTTACACGCTAAGTCTAAGACATGGAAATTTGGCAAAAAAGATGATCTACATAAAGTAATCACCCTCTATAAAGTTTTGGCAAAAAAAGAACCTCTTAAAATAATTCAGTTACCAAAGATGGATGACGATTGAATATGACTAAAAGGGTTTTTAAGCTTTTTTTTATTTTAATATTATTATGCACGTTCATTAATTTATTGCATGCTGATGATGTAGCACTGAAACAATCTCAAATTGTTTTAGATAAAGCTTTAATGAAGCAGAAAGTCTTGGCGACTAAAAGAATTGATGCAAGGCAGAAGCGTTTAAGCTCTTTGGATGCTTTAAGAATTCAAATCTCACAAGCTGAGGGGATTAGTGATTCTTATGCCTTAGAAAAAAAAGATTATCACTTAAATTTTAATTCTGCTGCTGATCAAAGCGTACGTATTAACAGAGAGTTAAAATCATTTTATGCAAAATTTCAGGCCGCAAAAATTGAGCATAATCTAAGTCGAGTGATTTCTTTTCTAGGTGTAGCTGGCCAAATCAAAGAATTTAATTCCGAAAGTTTATTAGAATTTTTTAAACAACTTCAGTTTGAAGAGTTATTGGCAACAAAGTTTCAGCGAATTGAAAGTGAGTATGTAAATTTCGCCAATGAAAAAATTAAAGGACATTTGTGGTTAGCCGGAAATTTAGGCGGTTATGTGACTAAACCCGATTTGGGTTTAATAGTTGTGAGTGGAGATACTGCAATTGTTAAAAGTAGTGGATCATTTTCAAATCTAGAAAAAGGGTTATTCGAAGACGGTAAAGTTATCCATGATTTACCCTTTGATGTCACTGGTGGTGAAGCTTTAGAGATAGCTAACGAAGAGTTTACTTTGTGGGAAAGAATTCAGCAAGGTGGAGTTGTTATTTATCCTATTTTATTGGTAGGTTTGTTGGGTTGCTTGATTATATTGATTAAGTTCGTGATTTTATTATCAGTTGGCACCAGTGGTTTAATATTAGAAAAGAAAATAATGGAAGCGTCTGAAAATAATTCATGGGATCAATTAAAAACTCAGCTGCAAGGGAGTAAAAAATATGTTCAGGAACTGCTTTGTACCAGTTTGGATAAACGAGAATACACAAAAGAAAAACTTGAAGGGTTTATCGAAGAACAAATTTATGGATACATCCCTCAATTAGAAAAGATGATGCCAACCTTGAATATACTTGGAGTAATTTCACCACTATTGGGTTTGTTGGGAACGGTAACGGGCATGATTGCTACTTTTGATGTTATTGCCGTACACGGTGCAGGAGATCCAGGATTGTTATCAAGAGGAATATCAGAGGCTTTAATCACAACACAATTGGGGTTAGTCGTAGCCGTGCCCATTATTTTGTTCCATTCTCTTTTAAGTTCAAAGATTGAAAAAAATATAAATGAGATGGAAATGGTTTCCAATTTATTGGTGAGTCATTTGTATAAAGATGTAAATGGTGAAAGTAATTCATTGAGATGACAGTCTATGATTCGGTATTGATTGCTTTTAAAGAAGGTGGAGCATTGATGTTTTGGTTATATGCATGTAGCTTGATATCTTGGTTGATATTTTTCGATTGTCTAATGAAAGTATTGGCTGAAAAAAAAGCTATTAGTGAGTTGATCAAACCAACAGATTCTAAATCTCGTTTATTAAAGCAATCGGTCTTTTATCAGTATATTAAAGATTATCGACAATTGATTGGCCAAGGTATTGAGCCTGCAAAAGCGATGAAGGAATTGTCGAAAAAAATTGACCTTATGATCCCTATTTTTGAAAGAAGGTTATCGCTTGCCGGAACATTAATTCAAGTTGCACCATTATTAGGATTGCTAGGTACGGTCTCAGGGATTATATTAACTTTCGATGCACTTCGCGACTCCCAAATTTCGAATAATTTAATTGCTCATGGCATATCAAGAGCGTTGTATACAACAGAATACGGTTTATTGATTGCGATACCTGGATTATATGTTGGTTTGTTATTATTTAGAATGGTTGAGCGTATACGAATACAGTTTAGGAATTGGTTAAGGCAATCACTGCATGGAAATGTATTATGATTGGTGTTCAAAAATACCGTCGAGATCATCGTAAAAAAATATTGTCGATTGATATGGCTCCGTTGATAGATATGGTTTTTATATTGCTAATATTTTTTATCGTCACCTCAACTTTTGCTCCTGAAACCTCTGTTAACATAGCCCGCCCAGAGATGACGACTGTCATGGTTACACCAGCCAAAAGTTTTGTGATTTCAATTGATAATAATGAGGATATTGAAATAGATAATAAACTAATATCTTTATATCAAGTAGAGAGTCATGTAAGAAAGACAATGCAATTGAATAAAAACATGAAAGTATTAGTCTTAAGTGATAAAAAAGTATCCATTGATATCGTTTTACAAGTATTAGATGCCTGCCGAAGAGCTGGGGTAGAAGCTAGTATTGCAGCGAAAGAAAAATAGAAATGAACCTATTGTTTAGAAAGGGAATCGAATGTTGCGCATCTTGTTAGCTATAATTTGTTCGATTGCTGTTTTAGGTTTGATGACAACAATCAATCAAAAGCGACCAGAAATGGAACGCACTATAATTAGTTATCGATTAAAAACGTTTGAACCTAAAAAATTGATAGAACAAGAAAAGAAAGAAGATGAGATACTTGAAGAAAATGAATTAGAAGAACATGTGGAGATTATTGAAAATGAAATCACGATAGATTCTATTATAGCTCCAACAGTAAGTATTAGGTTTAAATCCAGTATCAACTTTAGTGCTTCTAGTCTTACGGGGTTAGAAATTTCGAATGGATTGAATGTCGCAACCAAAAGCAATTTGGTTGTATTGCAAGGGGGTGCTAGTATTTATTCTCCTAAGCCAAAGATGCCGCTTAGGGCTCTTCAATTGGGGTTGAGTGGAAAAGTAAAAGCAAAATTTCGAATCAATAAAAAAGGATTGGTGGAAGATATTGAGATAACTGAATCAAGTCATAAGATTTTTAATTCTTCTGTTGTAAGTGCTTTAAAAAAATATCGATTTTCTCCATTTTTAGATGTGAATGGTCAAGCCATAGAAAAAATTAGAACACGAGAGTTTGAATTTAATGTTAAATAAAAAAATCATCCTGACTTCATTGGGCTTGTTTCTGTTTATATTTTGTTTGGCGGAAGTGCCTAAAATCTCTGAGAAAGAATATAAAGTAAGATTAGAAGCTGAAAGTCTTCAAAAAAAGGGAGATTATGAAGGAGCCGTTTTAATTATTGATGAATGGGCCAAGAAGAAAAAGAATGATTTGCACCCTAATCTATACGAATACCGCGGAAGTATGTATGCTCAGTTGAAGAAATATAAAAAAGCGAGGAGCGATTATTTCAAAGCTTATCAGCTTTATCCAACAATTCATAATGTTACATCGCTTGGTCTTTGCCACTTGAACTTGAAAGATTATTTTGTTGCTGAAAATGTATTTCGTGGTGCCATGATAAATTATCCTGAGAGTCAAAATTTAAAAAAAGGATTATTGCAATGTTTATTTCATCAGAATCGTATGGTTGAAGCATTGTCATTGGTGAAATCGCTATTGATAGAAGAAGAAGGTGATGTTGAGTTATTAGAATTGTTAGGTCAAATTCATTGGCAAATGGGTAAACATGAGTTGGCTTTTGAGAATTATCAATTTATTTACTTAATGAACAAAGCTAATGTAAATCATTTATATGCTTTGCTTGATTTGAGTTTATTGTTGAAATTACCAGGACAAGCAATTGTTTATGGTGAAAAAATCATTAAGAAAATAAACAAAATTGATAGCCTAAGAGCTGAGAATATAGCTTTGAGTTTTATAAATAATAAGACTTTTGATAAAGCTGAAGCCTGGATCAAGATTTCAATTAAAAATGTTAAGGGTATTGAAAAGAAAGATCATCTGTTAATATATTTAGCTGAAGCATTGATGTCGTCAAATATAGAAGAGGCTAAAAAAACCTTAGACGGTATTGTTGACCCAAAGGTCAAAACAGGGAGGTATTATTTTTTACTTGGACGTATCTGCGAATCTGATAATAAAATATCTAAATCTGTTGCTTATTTCTTGGAAGCGAAAAGCTATGAAGCTTATCGCAATGCTTCGCTGTGGAAATTATATAGTTTGTATCAGTCTAAAAACGACGTTGGCAATTGTGTAAAGGTTTTATCTGAACTTAAAAGGCTTGAGCCAGTCAACAAAACTATTAAAAAGCTAATGATTTATTATTCAGCTAAAAAGTGATTGTTATTCAGGAAGCCTCACTACCTGGCATTTGCCGAAAATGACGTCTGTCTTTAAGCTTTGATTTATTTTTAGGAAGTGAGACTTCCTATTATTATATTCTGGTAAAGTTATTGTAATAAAAAGGGGGGGGGAATAGGGATGCCCAAAAGGACATCCCTATAGGTTATTCAAATAATTTCACGTCTAGATTGCTATCTATTGATGAAATGCTTATATCTAATTTCAATGAAATTGTAGATGTCGAATTTTCCAATATGAACATATGAGGATTGTCCAAATCTGGTACAACAAATGACGTTAAATCACCGCCACCATTATTGATGACCCAACCATTTTTAAGGGTTATGTCTCCATTTGTTTTATCAAATTCAAATGCTGTTTCCACATTTATCGTAGTTATACCATCTTCAAATGCAGCTGCTGCTATAGCTGTTTCTGGAATGGTATTGAAATCAATGTTAAAATTAATGGTTGCTTCATCCATGAAACCATCAAAAATTGGTGGCGCTGGAGGAAGACCTGGTAAAACATCGATTACAGCAATATCTAGCTGGGCACCGCTCAAAGTAATATCAATTTCATATTCATCATTTCCTGGTTTGTGAACAATAATTTTAGTAGTAGTCACAGTTGCCGTAATTGGTGAAGTTAATGGGTTATCCAGATCATCTTTGAATTCCCATCCATTAACAGCTGTTAACTGGGAAGCATTAAACATGAACATTGATTCTGTCGCTGGCCCTGGTTGCATAGTCGCAGAGAGAGCAAAAGTATCAGGTGAGCCGAATGTAACATTCAGATGTTCATTGGCATTAGCCGTACCATTAAAAAGGTCTGTTGGTGGTGGCGGTGGTGGAAGACCCGGTAAAACATCAATTACGGCAATATCCAGTTGTGCACCATTCAATGTGACATCAATTTCATATTCATCATTTCCTGCTTTGTGAACTATAATTGTAGTCGTCGTCACAGTTGCCGTAAATGGTGAAGTTAATGGATTATCTTGATCATCTTTGAATTCCCATCCATTAACAGCTGTTAACTGAGAAGCGTTAAACATGAACATCGATTCTGTTGCTGGCCCTGGTTGCATAGTCGCAGAGAGAGCAAAAGTATCAGGTGAGCCGAATGTAACATTTAAATGTTCATTGGCATTTGCCGTACCATTAAAAATGTCTGTTGGTGGTGGCGGAGGTGGTGCGCCAGCCGGTAATACATCTATCACATCAACCGCTAATAATCCAGTATCAATGAAGACATCAATATCAAATTCAACAGTTGAGCTAACATTAGTTAAATGAATTACAGAAGATAATGTACTTGGTGTTAAATTTGCAATTACATTCTGATTTGGATCATACATTACCCATCCATTTTGAGGTGTAACTTTGACCCCATCCCAATTGAAAACTGACTCTTCAGTTGCTAGTGAAACGATTGCTGAGGTTACACTGAAGGTTACTGGATCACCCATTAGGTAATTGAAGAATTCATTTGCAATCAAATCTGTTTCAAATACATTTGTTGATGGGGTACCACCTTCTGTAGGAGGTGGAGGACCTCCAGCGCCACCAACCATCACATCAATTACATTAACTTTTAAATCAAGACCTTCTAACGAAATATCTACAAAGATTTCTCGTGTATCAGTTGGATGAGAAAGTTTCAAAGCTAAAATTATTGCCGTAGCAATTAATGGTGATGGTGCCGGAGCTGGACCCGCTTGTGTCATTATTTCTATAGTCCAACCATTTTCTGGGCTAACTTCATTTGTTGAAGTTACAAATTTAAATAAGGAAATATCATTTGTAGTGGAGCTGAGTGTTTGTGAAATGATAAACTGATCCCATGCTGGCGAAGTACCTTGAATATTTAAATATTCGTTTTCGAACATGATATCACTGAAAAGCCCACCTTCTGTTGGTGGAGGTGGTTCACCAGCGCTTCCTCCAAAGATGCCAAAGATACCAATTTTCAAACCAGTACCTTCCATGATTGCAAATCCATCCAATGTCATTCCTGTTGCAGGATCTTCAAATTTAATGAATTGTGCAAATGCGGCTGTAGGGAATATTGAGGGTACAATATTTCCAAATTCATCTGTAATATCCCAGCTTCCGACAGGAGTGATTTCGCTATTTATAAAGTTAAACACAGCATTGGCACCTTGTGCAGCAGTAACCCCGAATGTAAATGTTGGGTCACCTGGGTTTGCTTCAAAGAAATTACCGTTAGGCATTGTGCCTTGAAAAGCAAAAATTGTATTAGGATCGGTGAATGGATCATAGGGTCCTTCTTGTGGAGGTTGAGCTCCACCACCCGGTTGTAAAATCCTAGCGCCTAATTCACCTGATGGGAATAAGTATAGATCTAAATCGAAATGATGATTTAGTGTGTCATTAAAAAGTTCTACAACTTTTGGTTGATCAGCGACTAGCACAATGCTTGAAGCCTCAACAGGGCCGTTACCATCGTCTACTTTTATTTTCCAGTTATTGACGAATGTAGCTGTTGTGCCAAGGAAATCAAAGACGCTATTAGCGGAACTGCTAGGGCTTATTTGGAAGAAGAAGTTTGCTGAATCAAAATCTAGACTTTGACCAGAAACTAAATCACCACCAAAAATATCGCCTCCACCTGTTGGATCAGCAGGGCCTCCAATTATTTCGCCAAATTCTAAGGCGTTAAATTGCAGATCAATAAAGAACCAGTAACGTTTACCATCACTAAATTCTAAATCAAAATCTACGAATAAGGTGCCTGCTTGAATAGTATATAATGTTGCTTGGCCGTCAGTAGATAAATTTACTGGTCCTAAGTTGGGATCAAAACGACTTACCTTTATGCCTGAATTAAATGTTAATAGATTAGTTCCATTAAAATTCACATCATTGGTTGCGTCGCCATTTACATCAAAATCACCGCCAGAACTGATGTCTCTGAATGGAGGTGGTAAGTAAGCAAATAGTTTAACTTCACCATCACGGAAGCCACCGATTTCAACATCAACCGGTTGTGAAGCTCCATCAGGCAGTGTGATTCCCAGTAACCTAAAGAAGCTGTGCAGTTTAGCATTAAAAGTTGAGCCATCTGCTAATGTCGTTGATAATTGTTTTTTCAAAGACTTCTTAGGAGCACCACCATCAAACCCATCTAAGTGGCCTTCGCCAGAAATACCAGTAGCTAACGTCACGCTAACGGTTGTTCCCGTTATAACAACTGAAAACAATTCTACTCCTCCAGCTGAATTTGAATCTAGTATGTAGGTATCGGCATGGAAATAAAGTTTATCACCAGTGGCTAGTTTAATTTCATTATTGGCAAAACCACCTGGATCACCTACGTCTGCTTCACCAGTAGTACTTATACTTGAATATGAAATAAAAGCGCCATCATTTGTTGGTTCGCCAAAAACACTATTTCTTCTGGCAATCATGATGATGCTAATGTTTGATCTACCTGGAGGTAATCTAAATGCAGGTATAACAATCTTTCGATCAAAGTTATCAGTCCCAAAACGTTCATGAAAACCAGGTAAAAACCCAGTTGCTGTTTCAATGTCAGGAACTTCGATTTCGATCTCATAAAAATCAGCATTTGTGACTTCATCCCATGTGATGTAAATATCTTTTTGTGGTTCAAGTCGTAAACCATCTGCCATGGCAGATGGTGTATCCCCACCTTGTTGAATTAAATTGGTAGCTTTATTGAATGTGCCAACTTGCTCTGATAACTCAGGGATCTGTAGCTCACTCATTCCTGTTAAAGGTGGTCTCGCAGGGTTGTCACCAAATTTACTAACATCAGTGATGATATTACCTGTTGAATCTCTTGGTCTAAATTTGAAATCATATTCAAATGTAATTTTAGCACCAGGCTCAAATATTCCTCCAGCAGCAAATTGAGTATTGGTCGTTATGAAGTCAATATTTAAATGATCCATACCAACATCATCAATCTTAATTGATGAGCCAGATTTAATGGAAGCCGTCGGATCAAAATTTGTAATTGTTGAGTCGGTAAAATCAGGTGGAGTGATTTCGATAATAATTTTTTCACCAGTAGTTGGGAATGTGCTTGCCACCCCAGCTTTGCTCTTGACCTTAATGATTAAAGTCAATTGATATACTTCCTCAATAAACTCATTGATGTCTACGAAAATAAGTTTGTTAGATTCGTCTTGAGCAAAAATACCTGTTACGGGAGAATGTCCTGCAAAAGAAGAAGCGTCTTCATCTTTAAATTCTTCTCCACCAGGAGGTGCATCAGGAATAATATTTGGATCATCGTCATTTGGATCAAACTTAGCAATGTAACCATCTTTATCGGCATCAACTAGAACTCCGCCAACTTGAATGTTGGCATCATTATAGTTTGCCACAATTAAACCAATGGCAGCATTTGCATGTGAGGCGTCTCCATTATCTTTATCCACAAAACATATGATATCTGGATCACCTGTACTTTTTTGTCTTAAAAGAACCATGTCTCCTCGTTTAAGTGATGAGACCGAGGTTCCGTAAGTAGCTGTACTAATTGCTGGCCAAGTTCTTGAAGTACTGTTATAAGAAATGACAGCTAGACCACCACCGCTTGGACCATAATAATCCAATCGCGAAGGAATAGATGTGAAATCACCAGAGAAGAAAAATTCTTCTAGAGCTTGAAGTTCAGCAGCTGATCCAGTACCAACTTTATCTTGGAAGCTTTCACCAGCATATCTGATTTGTGCGCTTGCCGCTACACTACTAATATAACCAAATGGAGCTTCTTTTGGTGCTGACCATTCCCATTGTGTAATGTCTAAACTTCCATCAGTGTTTGTAGGGAAGTAAGCATGGTCTCCAAAGAATAAACCAAGGAAAACACATGGGTTTGAACCATTCAAATCAACATCTTGTTCAAGATTAATATCAGGCAAATCTAATTTACCATCAGAGCCAACTTTCGCAAAGCAGAGGTCAACAAATCCAGGATCAAAAGCAACATCAATAAATTCAACGCTTATAATCCAGAAAAGACCTTTTCTGTCTTTCAATAGATATAGTGGTGGCCCATCTTTGAAATAGGTATCAAAATCAGAACTTGATTTTGAAATCAATGATGCCGTTGTGGACATATCAGCATCTGTAATTGCGGATATCAAGGTCAAGAAGTTCAATCCGGCAGCACTATGTGGATCTGTTAAACGTTCTGTGTTTGCTCCTGAAGTTAAACTAACTACCGGAGTTGTACCAGTCCAGTCAACATGTAAAGGTGCAATTAAAGCTTTCGTTGCTGAATCCCCGGTGTTTAGTCCTGGGAAGGTTGTTTCTAGAGAGAATTTACTTCCATCATATTTAAATCTTAAATCTAGACTTCCTTCAGTACCATCTTTTGAAATTGGTAAAATAAATGGTAGGCCTTGTTCAAAATTACTGAAATCAAGTCCTTCTAAATCATTTGTATTTGTTCCTGGCACGTGTTGATTAGCTGCTAAACCTACACAAGGCACAGCGCCAAAATCTTCATCGGGAGGAATAATAAATGGTTCGTGATCAGTAATATTTAAAGGATCGCCAAAGCCATCAGCATAAAAATAAAATTCAGGTAGTTTATTTTTATAGCCTTCAACTTTTATAAAGACAAAATATTCTTTATCACTTGGTACAGCCGGAAAGCTAACTTTCCACTTATTATTGTTGCTGTCTGAAGCAGTAATTGAACCAGCAATTGGTGCATCGCCTGTTTCTTCCGGACCATTTGCTCCAAAAGTTACAGAAATAGCTTGAATGGTAACTAACGTTGTAATGTCAGCGACAGTTCTACCATCGAAAAATTCAATATCCATTTCTACGGTTACAGCAGATTTTTTATTGATGTCGTCAGGAACTGAATCATCAAATTCAGGTAGTTTATATAAACTTGCGAATTTACCTGTTGGCTCGCAGAGATTTCTAAAAGTTTCTACTGCCGTAGCAAATTTTGCTGATTCAGTAAACTCCGTTATCTTTAATAAGGAGGTTACTAGCTTGGCTAATGAAAAATTAGATGAATCTTTTACATCTAAAAATTTAATGTTTGAAAAATTTGGAATTAATGTTGTTGAATTTATAAATCCTAACGAAGAATCAATTAAGAATTGAGATTCTAATAAAAAGTTAATAAAGAAAATGGCTGATTTTGCATTTAATTCAGTTTCACCACTAAGTAACGTGCCAAATAAAGAGTCAGTAGCACTTGGAGGTGGGAAAGCAGCAATTAAGCCTCTACCGATTCCATTTCTTACACCTTTAAAATGAAAGCTTTGCAGTACAAGTTGCCTAGCTTCTTCTAAAGAAGATGGAAATTTAAACTCTGTGTTGGCTGCGTGACTTTTGTGAAAGCCTTCTTCAATGGCCTGAGGTAAGAATTGTAAAATGAAAGCATCGCTACCGGTTAAATCTTTTACGGCTTCTAATGGGGTGCTTGATAACTTGATGCTTAATTTTCGTAAGATTTCTGTAGCATTTGGAGTGTCGCCACCTTCTGGAGGAACAGTACCCCCAGTAAATACTGGAATTTTCACACCACCTTCATCTATCAAAACAACAGAGTCTTTTCTCCATACAAAATATTCTGTGATTACTGAGGCGATTGTTTTTAGTTTTACTTTTGTTGTTGTTGCTGCTATTTGGCCGATTAAATCGAAGGAAACCAATGGTGGGCCATCTTTAAGCATTCTTGCAAATTCATGAACAATTTTTAATCTTTCTAAATTGGCAAAATCTGTATCGGATAACTGATCAAAAGGAGTAATAGCAATGGCATCGACAGCAGCTTGATTTGCAAAGAGTGCATTGACGGTTGTTACCATGGCGGCTAAATCAGAGACTTTAAAGGCTCTGATATTTCTGTCTCCAAAGTATTTACTACCAGGAAGTAAATCTTCAGAGATACTAGCTGGCATTGGCATAGCCATGGCGATCAAAGGATCTTTATCTGTAGGGTCCGCTTCAATTACGACGGGGAAACCCAACGCAATGAAGAATCTCATTAGACTTTCTTTTCTTTTAGTATCAAAGTCAAAACTTGCTTTAAACGTGTCATCAGCTACGTTGAGTGTTGTTCCGTCACTTGATAATAATGTTTTAAATACGGAAGATCCGGTTGAATCATTTAAGGCTGCTTCGATTTTAAGTTGAATTTCATTTCCAAGGCTATTGATTAAGCCTGTTAAATCTTGATTCATTTCGTTGGCAAGTGGATCCGAAACAGCTTGGTGAGTAGCACCAGCTGAATCTTTAATACTTTGCTTATCAGCATCAGTAAGTGACTCTGATGAAGCTAAGATAGCCTTGATCAGAGCTTTTTGAGCATCAGTTAAAATCAATGTATTTTCATTCTTGAATGCTGTTGCAAATTCTGCTGCTGTGACTCCTTCTGGCAACTCAAAATCTTTTAATATTTCTAAAGCTAAAGCTTCAATCTGTATTTTTAATTCTGCAAATTGTTCTTCAGTGGGAACGATACCTAGGTCAGCAAATATTTTTTCTACCCAGTGAAATAAAATTCGATCCCGTGGGTCAGCTTTTTCTAATATAGTTGGGTCAGCAGTTGAAACATCTTGAAGATATTCCATTGAAACAATATCATCACCATCTTGATAAAATGCTGTAATTCTCAACACGCCTAATTTTTGGTAGGCTGCCAGAATTCGATCTTTGTTTGCTGAATCTGTTGGATCAAGATCGGCAAATGCGGCAGTTTCACCTACATCTGCAAAATGAACTTTTAAATAGGCGAAAATATCATCAGTGGTGATTTCAAATTTACCAGCACTATCTGTTTTGATAATTGCTACAAGGTCTTTGTAATCTGGATCTGAAAGCAATGAAACAAATACAAGACAAGTGGTGTCTGTAAAATTTGTGGAATCTAGAGTCGTTTTTGCTTTTCGGCTCTTTTTGCTTTTTTTACCAGATGAAGCAATACCAGTTAAAATTAAATCTAAATCCCCAGATGTTACGGCCCTCAACGAAGCGTCGACGGTTACAACAGGAGTATCTGGAATGGTGGTATCAGGAGTTGTACTTGAAGATGAGCTACCACCTCCGCTTCCGCAACCGAATGCGAAAAGTAAAGCTGCCATGAGGACTAAGCTTTTGGTAAATTTAAATGGATTCATCATTGGAATCACCTCTATATAAATGTTAATAAAATACTTGATAACTGGAGGATACAGTTATTGGCAGTTCAAATCAAACTTAAGACATTTTTAAAATCAAATATTCATGCAAAACTTATATTTCTTTATTTTTTTTGACTTTCAGAGATTCTTGAATTCGGGAAACTTCCTTACTAACTTTTAAAGATTATTGTTGTTGCACTCGACTAAAGGGTATTGTCGAAAAAAATAATTCTGCTTGATTAAGCACCTGTCAACCAAGGCTTAGTGACTTCTTAATAGGAACCTTGTACTGAATTCGGGTAAATTGTATCAGCTTTTAATGCGTTATACTCTCTCCGTTGATACGGTGTTTATTACTAGTTTTTATATTGTTGAATACCATATACAGGTATACTCTCGTTTTAAAGTTAATAAAAAGCATTAAAAGATGCTATTTGTAAAGTGATTGAAATTTGTTTGACTAGATTATTTACATTTTTAGCCAAAATGACGCCATAATTTTTGAAAGGAATGTCATGCCTACTAAGAATCCAAAATATTTAAGAGGTGATCCCAAAATACCATATGAGAAAAATATGGTTAAGGCACGTAAATTAGCGGAAAAATATGTTAGAACGAGTCATGAGCCAATATATTTTCATAAGATTCGTGGGAGCTGGACCAAGGAATTAGCTGATAGTTACAAAATTATGTTTTCCGCTTCGAATGCAAAAGTCATGCAGGAATTGGGAATCCACTTAAGGCAACGAATCCATTTTTTTAAAGGTTTCGGAATTGATTTTGAAAAAACTGGTATTGAAACTGCCATTCGATTTTCAAAATTACTTCATAAGAATAATCTAATGACTTCTGTCTATATTGGGGGAACAATGTTTACCCAATACTTTTATAAAGAAGTTCCAGAAGCAAAAGAGTGGGCCCGTAAATGTCAAGATGGTCAAAAATGTACATATTCAAGTTTTCAATTAGCTCGCTATTTCCCTTGTTTGAATAATCCCGAATATGTTAAATATACGTATCGAGTATTAGACATTGCTATTGATCAAGTAGAAACCGATGAGATATTTTTTGACAATCAGATACTCAGGCACGAACCAAGAAGCTGTCGCTGTGAATATTGTATTCAGCATTTGAATGATATGATCCGAAAAAAATATACCTTGGATGAATGTGAAGAGCGTTATGGGGTAAGAGAATATCCTAATGCGACTGCCCCCCAATGGAGTCAAGCTAATAAGCCATGGCGATTGGATGCCATCAAAGAAACTCACATTCAAGATTGGGTCGATCATCGTGTCTCTATGTTAAAAGAGTTTTATGATACAATGAAAGCCTATATATATTCGAAACGAAAAAATATTGCCGTCGGTATGAATATCAAGGGTATTCATGGGAATAACAGAGGCTTTGATAATGGTGTTGATCATGGTGTCGTTACAGATGCTTTTGATTTTTCATGTATTGATGGTTACAGCCCTAGTTATAAAGATGGCGTTCTTAAATCTGAAATAAGATTTTTTAAAGCGGCTCACTCAAATCATATGGCGATTGAGAGTGATTTTTCAACAGATTTCAAATGTGCTGAGAATCAAGTATTTAATTACAAGAAGTTTATTCCCGGCCATGGTTGGCTAGGGGATATGGGTGATTGTCCTTTGGTTAGTCGGACAGCCTATTATTTTAGGGAAAATCAACAACGATTAATGGATAAAGAGCATATACATGAGGTTGCAATTTTGCGATCGTACCCAAGTGTTAATTATAATTGTGCGACAGTGCATGAAAATTTAATTCCGCTAGAACAAACGTTGATAATGAACCATGTTCCCTTTGGAATAATTTTTGATGAAAACATTAAACAGCTTGATCGCCATAAAGTAATTGTCTTAGGTGAACAGCAAGCCTTATCAGATAAGTGGTTGGATGCATTAGAAAAATTTATGAAAAAAGGTGGTGGGGTTATTGCGACAGGAAATACGGCCAAATTTAATCATTGGTATCGAGAAAGAAAACCTACCCATGGATTGACTAGATTCCTAGGTCATGCCCCTAGAGGAGAATATGAAGTAGCAAAAATCGGAAAAGGTAAGTTTGTTTATATTCCTAAGTTGGACGTGCATATGAAATGGGATATTTCTGATTGGTATGCCATTCATGGGGATGGTTATCGGCCGGTTAAAAATGAAATGGAAGTATTAAAGGCTTTGAAAGAGGCGACCGTTATTCCATTAAGTTATGAGCTTAGCGCACCCAAAGGTATTATCCCTGAAGGTATTTGGGTTAAAAAAGATAAAGAGTTGGACGTACATTTTTTAAATAATGGTGATGATGAGTTGGATATGTATTTGAAAGTAGCTCTTCCCAAAGGTAAGAAGAAAGCTACCGCAAAATATGTAAACCCTGATAGAGGGATTAATGAATCAATTGATGTTGCCATAGGAAAAACATTTGTCTCGGTTAAAGTCGATGCTCCTGAAACATATAGTTGTGTGCAAATTAAATTTACTTGATTAGAGTAGTACAAGCTTCTAGCTCGTTTAAATCAAACAAATCGTTTTAATTGCTGAGAGCGCCGGCAGATGGTAAAATCCTAAACAAGGATTCAATAAAGCAGTAAGCTTAGTAAAATTTGGGCGTTAGCTGTAGGTTGGGCTGAGTAATGCGAAGCCCAACGTTTCCCATAAGAACAATCATTCTGCACAAGGTGATATTGATTTAAAAAGTAATTTCTATATCATATAATTTAGACAAAAGGATCTTTTAGATGTTGGGCTTCGCATTACTCAGCCCAACCTACAGCCTACCTGTTTGATTTTAAGCTTTTGCGAATTATCGATTGAATACTATAATCTTAGAAAAGTTACTATTTGGTTTTTATTTATGGTTTCACCTGAAGTATTTAACAATTTAAAATTTAAATATGAATGGAGAGATTATCAGCAGCGTGTATTAAATGCCTTAAAGCATCATTTTGAAGATATGAAACTTCATTTAGTTGCAGCACCAGGGGCAGGTAAGACTTCTTTGGGGCTCGATGTCTTCCGACAATTACAAAGAAAAACTTTGGTGCTTTCTCCTAATCGTGTGATCCGAGATCAATGGGTAGATCGATTGTCGGATTTTATAACAGAGTCTACTCCTACGGGATGGATATCTAAATCTTTAGATGAGCCAAAACTTTTTACGTCTATTACATATCAAGCATTACATGCTTATTCAAAAGGTAATGCTGTTGTTGAAGAAATTGTTGATGACAACTTTGATGAAGACGAAGAAATACCAAAGGATGCCGTAGACAATAAAAAGGTTTCTGACCTTTTAAATTATGAAGAAATTGAATTTTTGATTTTAGATGAAGCTCATCATTTAACCTCTGAATGGTGGAAGGTCTTAACAAAAATTCTTGAAAAGAAAGAGGATGTTATGTTGTTGTGTTTAACCGGCACTCCTCCGTATGGTGGCGCTTATGCTGAATGGGAGCGCTATGAAGCATTGTGTGGCCCCATTGATGAAGAAATTAGTGTGCCGGAATTAGTAAAAGCTAATGTGTTGTGTCCTCATCAGGATTATGTTTGGTTTGTAGCCTTGCAATATACTGAAAAAGAAAAAGTAAAAAAACATCATGAAATGGCTGAGCTTTGGTTTGGTGAAATTTGTTTTGACCCCATTTTTGTAGGCATGATATTAAATCATACTTGGGTCGTTAGCGAAACTGTCGATGAATCCGAATTGGTCAAAGAGCCTGACCTGGTTTTGGCATTGTTTGCTTATCTTAATGTGATTCAAATTGATTTGCCGAAGACTTTATTGCGAGTGACTAAAGTTCCGCGAGATTTGATCAAACCTCTAACCATTATTCAATTTGAACATTTAGTAAAATATTTTTTAGTGACTTATAAAGAGAATCACACTGCCGAAGAAAAAGTTTGGGTAAAAGAGACTATAAAGTTGTTACGTAATGCTGACCTACGATGGAAAAATAAATTTTATTTTAATAGCTCAAAACCATTAGAAAAAATGACAACTATGAGTGGCTCAAAGATTTATGCTTGTCTGGAAATATATTTATTAGAAAGGTTGGCTAGGAAAGATCAATTACGTCAAGCAATTCTTGCTGATTATATTGCTGATGATATTTTGTTTGATAATTCTGTAGAAGAAAAATTGGGTGCTTGCTCGATATTTATAAACATTGTAAAAGGAGCTAAAGATGAGGATAAGCCCACATTAGCCCTACTAACTGGTCGCATCAAGATATTGCATAATTCATTGCTGAGTTCATTAAAGGAAATGTGTAATACAACTAAGATGGTTACAAAAGAAATTAAATTATTGGAAGACTATGTTTTAATTGAAGGTGAAACATCTCTCTTAGTGGGTGCTTATACTAAAATGATTTCGAGAGGTTTAATTCACGTAATAATTTCGACAAGATCATTGCTCGGTGAAGGGTGGGATGCTCCAGTTGTTAATTCCATAGTTTTAGCCTCGTGTGTAGGGAGCTATGTAAGTAGTAACCAAATGCGAGGACGTGGTATACGTTTGAACTCAAAACACCGAGAAAAGATATCTAGCATTTGGCATATTGCTTTGCACCATGAGGATTTGAGTCAATCAAAGGATTACATTAGGCTTTGTCAAAGGTTTCAGGTATTTTCGGGATTAGGTTATCAAGGTCATTATATAGAAAGTGGCATTAATCGAATTGGCCTTCCGGATGTATCTGTTGGCGAAAGAGAAGTTGTTTCAATGGAAGCCTTTAATTTAGATACTTCTCATAGATTTACGGATGTGCGGTATTTAAAAGATCAATGGAATAAAGCATTGTTGAGGCAAGAAGGCGGAGAGCTTATTCCCGTTGTTCAAACCAATCGTAGTTTATCAATAAAGGGTTTTATAAAAAAGGAGCTTAAAGGGCATTTCTTTAATACGCTAATTGGTTTTGGAATGATTGCATTGGCTTGTTTTTATATTTTTGAAAAGTCGCCTGGAATGATTTCCACTATAGTTATTTTTTCAGGATCCCTTTTATTATTAATACAAGGTTTTAAATGTATACAAAAGTATTTTAGATATTACCCCCATTCGAAGAAAGATGGTAGCTTGAATCAATTGGGCTTAACGGTGTTAAAGGCTATGATTGATGCAGGTTTTACTGAAACAAAACCTACTAAGTTAAAAGTAAAAAGATCTATTCTAAAAGATAATTTATATAGTTATGGGATTCGTGGTGGTACATTTTATGAGAAGTCTGTTTTTGTGAATTGTTTCTACGAATTAATTAATGGTGTCCATAATCCGCGTTATGTGATCATATCGGAATATGATGAGGATTTGATATTACCTGTTCCGTCTATGTTTGGAGGCAAAAAGGAATTAGCTCAAATTTTTGCAAATGCCTGGTTAAGATATATGGGTAAATGTGAAGTGCGTTATACACGAAATAAAGAAGGGGCAAAAACCTTATTATCTGCGAATGTTCGAAATATTATTGAATCAGAATATTTTCAAATTTCGCGATTAGATAAATGGCAATGATGGGTTATTCTTAGCCTATCATATAATGATTGACTGCTTGTTAATAGTGAAGAAATCTTATAAATGTACTATATCATTATTAGGTTATTCGTTAAATAGGTCTATTTGAAGTTTTATTGAGATTATTAAGGGGAAGAGGGAGTATGAAGAGCGCATTACCTTTTATAGGTTTGTTTTTATTGTTGTTAATCTGTGGTTTAGGACTTTGGCTTGTTATGGCCGAACCTGATGAAATCAACTCATCCAACGACCCTTTTTCCGAAAAATCAAGCACCAAGACCATAAAGAAAGAATCGGGTGTTTCTGGAATCTCAAAAACTATTGACGATAGAGGAATTGCTGGAAATGCGATTAAAACTAAATCTAATGCAAAAAAATCGTCCTCAAAATCTGAGAACTTGACACTGTCGATTGATCAAAGTCTTGGTGATGGTTCTATCGAAGAAGAAGGTAGAAAGATAAGTAAGGTAGAGCAAAAAAAACTTGCTCAGCTTCAATTACAATTATTTGATGCTATCACTCGAAAACCTTTAAACAGTATTGAGGTTACATTGCAATATAAATTTTATGGTAAAGGCGAGATGAAAGATATCTCTTCTTTAGATGAAAAAGGAAATGCGAATTTTTCTATTTCAAGTGTTGGGACGGTTCAAATTTATGTAGTGACCAATGAATTTGCCCTATATTCAAAACAGGTCTATATAAGTGAAGGTGATAATCAGCAAAAAGTATATCTTTATAAAGGTGGTACTTTAGAGGTACATGCTTTTGATAAAAACAAAAAATATATAGAAGATATTTCAGTATTAGTTCGAGGAAATCTTAGAAATCGATGGAGGCGTACCTCAACGCTAAATCCTTATGTCACAATATTTGATGAAAAAAAAGGATTGCATATTATAAAAAATGTTCCAATTGGTTCTGGTGATATCGCCTTCTCTGCAGCAGGGTTCAAAAATTCACCTTATTATAAAATTTCTGTTGAGAAAGATTCGGTTGTTTCCTTAAGTGTTCAGTTTTTAGAAAACCCCATTGTTTCATTTCGCTTAATTAATGCTCAGGAAAAAATAGGAAAAATAAGTGTTACTCCTCAAGGACAGTCTAGGGCACGGGGTTTTAATAATTTAAGCGGTTATCGAGGCCGAAGAGGAAGAAGGTCTTTTCGATCTTTTGATAATACCCATCAGAGCCCAACGGAAATTAACGTGAATAATGAAGGCTTATTTGAATATGAATTGCTTGACAAAAACACACAGCAGTTGGAGGTTTATGTTGAGGGGTATTTACCCAATAGGGTAACATTAGTAAAAGATAAAACCTCCTATGACATTTCTCTTGAAAAGGGGCACGCAGGAGTTGTCAAAGTTGTTGATAAAGATAATAAAATTTTAAGTAACGTAAGAGTTACTTATACCATCAATAAGTTTAAATCTTTTAAAGATTCAGATGGAAATGGAACAGTCAAAATTTCTGGTTTGAATAAAAATGAAAAAGTAAATTTAAGTTTGAGTCATGCAAACCATTTGAAAAAAACATTTTCTTGGGAATTTGATTATGTAAATCAAAATTCGACTACAGTCCAAATGGAGGATGGTAAAAGTATTTCTGGAAAAATATTTTTTGGTAAGGCCGAAGTTGCTGACGCTCGAATACAGCTGTTTAAAGATAGTAGTCGGTATCCTCACAAGACTATTAGGTCAAGTCATGACGGAACCTTTAATTTTGGCGCATTGGAAGCCTCTTCTTACTCTATAAAAGCATATCATGGCGACTATGGTGTTGGTGCCTCCAAATCGATAAATTTTGAAAAAGATAAAAATGCTGTTGATCTATTTTTAGTGGAAGAAAAAAGCATTCAATTGAAATTTGTTACAAATGATGATGTTGTCATTCCAGATTTTGAAGTTGTTTTGACAAGTTATATGGACCCTTCCTATATAGTTAATTGTAAGAGTAATGAAGAAGGCTATTGTGAGGTCAAAAATGTTGTGCATGGTCGCTATTCAATTAGAACTGCCGATCCTTTAAAAAGTATTAAAAGTTGGCGAATAACGGTACCTACTGAAAAAGTGTTGACATTAAAAGTTGTTGATAAGGATTTAAAGAAATTGTTGATTACCGATTCTAGTGGGCAGATCTACAATGGGCCTATAAATTTGTCAATGGAAATAAGAAGGTCAACTTGGCCAATCGATATCGTGACAAATGATAATGGTGAAAAGTTTATTTCACTTAGAAATCATCGTTATATGCGAGACTTTTCTTTGTTATTTGAATCAGATGGTTTTGCGCTTACGCGACTTGGCCCATATCGTAAATCTTCCAAAATCCCTGATGTAGTTAAGGTTGTTCTGCAAGAAGGTGAGAACTATCGAATTACAGTGGTAAACGAAAAGAATGATGCACCCGTCGCCTATACCCCTGTGGAGATTTGGCAAGGTCGAATGAAACTACAATCATTGCCAACGGATCAAGATGGAGTTGTAAAATTTGTTCATTTGGCTAGCAAGTTTGACATCAAGGTATATGCCGGAGGTTTTGCTGAATACAAGCATAAGTTTGATGGTAGCGTTGAAAAAGAATTTATTGTGAAGTTGATGCGAGGTGGAACTCTTAAAGGGGTTTATCCAATGGATGAAGAACTGAGTAGCGCCAGAGGTTATTTGCGACCAAGTAATAAAAGAGTAAAGATCGATGCTGATGGAAATTTTGAAATTGGTGCATTGAAACCAGGCGAGTATGAACTAAGTATTTCTCGTAGCTTAAAAAATGGGAAAACTGAAACTGAGAAAATTCCTACCAAAATTATTATAGTTAATGAAGAGATCTTCTATTTAGATCTAAATAATTTCAGAAAAAACCAAACCACCCTAGATGTGCGTATTCTTAAAGATGGTGCTGCCATTAATGAAAGAGGGTTTTTAAGAATTAATGATAGAAGTGGCAAAATGGTCATCGGGGTTAATGTAAATAATGGTAAACACGTTGTCGAACATATCTATCCAGGTGAATATGTATTAAGCTTTTATTATAAAGGCAAAGAATTAAAAAGAAAAATCACACTAACATTAGATCAAGAAAACGCTATTGTTGTTAAAGTTCCTCAAGCAATTTTAGAAGTTTCTGTAGTTGATGAAAGTGGAAAGCCTATTAATAAAGTCCTGGCTACTCTATATCCCGGGGAGAAGTATAAAATCAAAGAAACTTATATGGGTCAAGGGAGGGTTACACGGGGTGGCAAGACGACATTTTCTTTAATGCCTGATGCTCCCTATTATGTAATAGTCGAAGAAGATTTTCGATCAAATTATTTACCACAAACTTATGGCCCGTTTACTCTAAGTTCCAGTGAGTCTAAGAAGGTGACGATTACATTGTCTATCGCGCGGCAATTATCAAAAATTAAAATAGTAGATGAACATAATAAACCATTAAAAAATGTTGCCTTCTATTTTTTGGATTCGAATAATAATATCTTTCAAAGACGAGATTGGAAAAGTGCCGATTTATTCCCTTACTCAAACAAAAAAGGTTTTTTACCCAAAAACTCATGGCCACATTCTACATTTCAACTGTTTGTGAACAAGGAGGGTTATGAAAGTAAATCTGTGCAAATATTAAATACGGTTAGTAAGAATGAATTAATAAAGATTAAATTATTAAAAGCAGCTAGCATTAATATTAAAATCATCGATAAATTTCAATTGCCTATTTCAGTTGGACTTTTAGGAGCTGATGGGAAATTATTAGATTTGCCAACCCCATTATCATTTAGAAAAGCAAGAAAGATCAGTACCTACATTCAAAATGTTAGTTCTGGATCTGTGAAATTTAATAACTTGGGTCAAGGTACGTATTACATCGGGTACTATTGGAATGGATCAACAAACTTAATTTCTAAACAAGGCCCTATCTCAATTCGACCAGCAGAAAATGCTTCAGTAAATAGTAATTTTATTATGCCCTAATCATCTTTGGCATCCATAGAGTTTAGGCATGGGTGACAATAGCCTCCTGCTCTGGACATGTAATACCTAAGCTCTCATACTTGAAAAGGAGTAGAGCTTATTTAATTGTTTTGCATATGTACTCCCCTCCTTTTTAAGGAAGGGTGGAAGCTTGCTGGCGGGGTGGTTGGCTAAATTTATTTACTTGAGACAGATCCTGGGTTGTCCCAACAAAAATGTGGAAATAGCTTTTTATTCAGGTTTAAAAATCTCTAGGTCCAGTGAAAATGTAGCGTCTTTATCAAAGTCTGCTCGCACTGTGTAACCTTCATCAACTGATCGATCTTGTTTTGTTGATACTGCGATATAAATGGTGCCTGACGTGTTATTTGATCTCCAAGTCTTAACCAGTTTGGTAATATCAATTTTAAAGTTCTTCGCAGGTGAATAGTCACCACTATTCTGCGGTGGCAAAATACAATGACTGAACTTACTGTTGAAATTAGCAAAATCATATGGCTTACTTTTTTCAAATGGAGCTTTTAAGATTACAGCGATAATTTTAACTTTTGCTTTTGAACGACCTTTAATTACCGGAAGATTTAAAACAACTGATTTAACAGCCTTTGAGCTTTTTATTTTACTCACATCTGCCCGTAACAGTATGGCCCAGTTTTCGCCTTTTTTTTCTTTAACATAATGGTTATCAGCAACTTTTCCATCTTTTGAAACAGCATGACTGAATTCAACTTTCTGATTAGATTTATCAAAAGGTTTTGGTTTTTCAATAGGGGGCAATTGTGTGCCAACATGAAATGGATTTGGAAGTGATTTTAGTTCATAATTTTCAGGTAATGTGTATTCCTTGAATTCACTAGCGAGTGGACTAGGTTTTTGATCTGGGCTTAGTACTTCTCTGGTTAGTGCAATCATACGTGGGTAAACAGGTTGTTTGTCTTTTGGTGTCCCAATATTGATTTTAAATTGATACGAATTGTTTTTAAAGTCACTCTCGCTTAATATTTTTCTAACAAAATATTTTTGTTTACTCCATGCTGCAAAATGGGCTTTGGCGACTTCATGGCCGGATTCTATAAATTGATCAAATGTTTTTCGTCTTGAACCAATTTGAAAAGTATAGGTTACAACCATTTTATTTTTGCCAAGTTTACTAGAAGCATCTTTGCTGACAGTAAGATTGTTTTCACCAGGCGATAAAAATGGAAGTGAACACCTGTTTATCTGAGTGATGATTTCAATGGAAATATTTTTAACCTCTTTTGTAACGGGGATTTTTAGTAAACAATTATATTTCCCACCAATGTTTTTTGAGAAATCATTTAACATAATTTTTTGAAATGATTTACCGTTGTTTGTTGAGATCTCTGCTTCAGTAACATTATCGATGGTTCCTTTTGCTTTTGACATTACATAGGGTGAATCAAATCTTATTGTAATGAATGCTGGCTCATCAGCGTTGATTGGCTTTAAAACACCACTATTAACGATTACGTTTTCGTGTTTGAATACTGATTTCAATAGTGAAGAATTTATTATTGGTGAAAAAGAAAGAATTCCATTTGCATAAGATCGTCCTTTGCCTTTGAATACTGATCTGTATGGTTCCAGTAAAGGACCTAATGACGGGCTATTTCGATAGTCCTTGTCATTGCACGAATGTTGAGGTACCTCTTTTCGGCTGGGAAACCACCAATGAGCACCTTCAATTTTACTCCACATCAAATTAAGTTTCATGCCTGAATTTAAATTGACATCTGATTTATAATCACCTGTGTCAAAATTAATCCCAGCCCATGAAGTAGGAGATCCTCGATTCTTTTTTGTTTTGACTCCTTGAACGACACCTTTTGCAGTGTCTCCACAAACAAGTAAAGCTGGTGCCATCCAATTGGGTTCATCATTAATTAATTTAAATTGATTATCTCTGAAGTATGAAACACCGCGTGCTTTATTGTGAACAATGTCTGTTAATGCAAGACTAGGGGATTCCAAGATATCTTGTTGAGACGCAATCACTTTGCCACCTTTAGCATTTGGATCTTTTTTCCAAGTATAAAATTTTAAAAACACATCTAGGTAATGCCATTTGTTATCATAAAAAGCTTCTGTTGTTGTGTGTCCTTTCCATCCGAGATAACGCCACTTCCAACCAAGTTCTCGCCACAATGCTGACTCCATTGTGTGTAACCCTCCACATAATGACCAACCATATGTATTAAAAACTTTAAGGGTTGCTACGCCTCCTTTTTCGCGGGGATATTTTCGGTGGTAGGTGATGAACATCATGTAATTATAAATGGCGATAGCTTTTTGATCATTTGTTTCAAGCCCTTTTGTTACCGAGTCAACTATGGATTTTAAGGATGAATTATCCGGGGCTTTGTCGTTTATGATTTTAAAATTTTTAACGCGATTTTCTTCGGCAATTGTTGTAATAAATAAGGCTGCAGAAAAGCAGAAAAGTAGCGTAATAGATCTGAATTTCATGATGAATGTCCTTTTGAAAGATTATACGGAGGTGGGGAGAAATAATGATTCTAGCTAATTATGAAGAGATATCAACTTATGTTCATTATTAAGACATAAAAGCAAGTGTGAAGTTAGCTATTAATAACGGCTGTGTTAATTAGGCTTATAGTTTGAATTTAATATTGGTTTCTTAAAGACTAATATTATTTTTCTTCACCATAAATTTCAACTTCTTTAAAGCCTACGCCCCATTTAATATTATTAGATTTAACAATCGAAATCTTCAATGATTTAATTTTAATATTTTTTTTCAAGTCAATCGAATATTCAAATTTCTTTTCGGTCATATCTTTGACAGTAACTTTTTTTGAATTATTAAAAATCAATTCGACTTCTGTGATGATGTCTAGCTTGTTATTATTGTTGTGAGCGAACAAGATAACTTTTGATATTTTTATCGCTTTTTTAAAATTATATTCTATCCATGCCTTGTTGCCTTCTTCTTTTGAGGTCCAGCCATTTTTATAGCCACCTGTTTTCAAGCCATTTACTGTTTGAATTCCTGTTGAATCAGAATGAGCGCTTGAAGTTGTAATGGTTGCCGTGTCTGCGATATTTTTTGTGAATGGAATAAATTTTGAATTTGTTTTTTTTTCTATTTTATTTTTGTTTTCAATGATATTGTAAAAGTCATATTCTTTTCCGCTTTCACCATCTTTATTGGTTACGCCTGTTTTTCTTTGCTCAAGTGCATCAATTTGAAGTTGAATTTTGTTTGCTTCTTTAAGGTTGCCCTTTTTCATATAAAATTTTTGGCGGGATTTGTATTCATCTATTAATAATTTTCTAATTTTCTCTATTTCTTCTTTGTAGGCATTTTTTGTTCTCTTGATTCTATTTTCGTATTTTCGTAAAACAGAATCTATTGCTTTTTTATTCTTTGCAGAGGAGATATTCGCTGTAATGATTAGAGCTAGAAGTATTAATAAAAGGCGCATAGATATTTTCCTAAAATGATTTTTAATCATTCTAATCTAATAATTAATTAATAAAAGTAATTGGAAGAAGTAAGTATAAATTAGAGATAATGCCCGCTCAATAATTCAGAATAAGTTTCTGTCTAGGAGGGATTTATGAGAAAAGCCGGCTGCTTTAGCTACCGGCTATGTACTTATCTATGCCATCTCATTTGCTATGAGTATGTAAGACAAGTTGTGCCTGAATAATGTATTGACTAATTAGTCAGTTCTTGAAATAACTTGAATTAAGTGGTATCCGAATTGAGTTTTGATGGGGCCTAAAACAGCGCCTATTTCTCCGCTGAAAACCACTTCATCAAATTCTTTGACCATTTGACCAGGCATGAATTCACCTAGATCACCACCCTTTTGACCTGATGGACATTGTGAATGTTCTTGAGCCATAGAATCAAAAGTTTCTCCACCTTCAATCTTAGTCTTCAAATCATTGCATTCATCTTCGGTTGTAACTAAAATGTGACTTGCTCTTGCAGTTGGCATAATACTATCCTTCCTTATAATGTTTGTTATTTTTGGGTCGAGAATTTTACACTATTCATAATTAAATGCACGTAATTCTTTAATGGATTATTCAATAAAAATTAATCTTACTTTAACTTTTTATTGAGGGTTTGTCTGGTGATACCCAAAAGTCGTGAGGCTAGACTTTGATTATTTTCGGCTATTTTCATAGCTTTCTGTATATGTGATTTCTCTATTTCTTTTAACGATGGGAAATCTTCGATACTTTGATTGTCCTCTGAACTAGTTAATTCCTTTTTATTTGAGTTTTTAATAATTTCAATTTTACTTAAAAAAGGTTCTAGAGAAATAGTATTGCCTTTAACCATTGCCACAGCGTCTGCAACCATCATCTCTAGTTCTCTAACATTTCCGGGAAATTTATAGTGAGAAAGAATTGGAATCAATTGTTTAGGGAAAAGAACATTTTTATTTTTATTAATCTGATGTTTGTTGATGAAGTGAGAAACAAGTATCTCTAGATCTTGAAGTCTATCTCGGAGAGGGGGGATTTTTATGGTATGGCTATTTAGTCGATAATATAAATCTTCTCTAAAATTCCCTGCTTTAACTTCTTCTTCTAGATTTTTATTTGTGGCGCAAATGATTTTTGCATCACAAAATTCAGCTTGATCGGAACCTAATGGGAAGTATTCCTTTTCTTGAAGTAGTCGCAATAACTTAATTTGTGAAGTTGCTTGCAGGTCACCTATTTCATCAATGAATATGGATCCGCCTTTTGCTTTTTTTAGAAGCCCAGGCCTGTCTTTGCTGGCATTTGTGAAAGATCCTTTTATGTGACCAAAGAGAGTATCTGAAAAAAAGTGATCGTCGACACCGGCGGCATTAAAGGCCACGAAATCACCTTTTTGTTTTGAAGAATTATGAATTGATTTAGCAAAGACCTCTTTGCCGGCACCCGTTTCTCCCAATAGCAAAATGGGAAGAGGCGTTTTTGAAACAGATTCTATGTATTTAAAAAGATTGATAACATTATCACTTTCAGTCAAGATATTATTGAAGTCGTCGGGGTGCTCTAATTCTTTGCCTGTTAAGTAGGATTTGATTCTCTGGAATTCATCCACCATAGTTACTTTTTTACCGGCATTGATAATTGCCGCTATCAATCTAGTTTCATTGACGGGTTTTGTTAAATAATCAGCTGCACCAGATTGCATACATTTGACGACAAGGTTGACAGAATTTTCAGCTGTTAACATGATAACTTGAGTAGCGGGCGAATGGCAAATGATTGAACTGATTAAGTCAGACCCATGCGTGGACCCCATGTTTTCATCTAACAAGACAATATGGTAATGTTCAGATTCAATTACTTTTGTGAGTTCTTTTGGATTGGATAGCGTTTTAATTTTTTGAACTCCATTAGTTAGCAAAATGGTTTCTAGTGCTAATAATAGGTTTTCCTCATCGTCGACAATCAAGATTGAGAGCTCTGAATGTATTTTTTGAATATTAAATTCTGAACTCATGAATGATCTTCTTTGTTTGTTAAAGGTAGGGTGATAGTAAAAATAGTTCCTTTAATTTCATTTTTCTTAGCTTGAATGGTTCCATTCATTTCTTTAATGATACCAAATGAAATTGAAAGGCCTAATCCTGTGCCACCACTACCCTTTTTTGTGGAAAAAAAAGGATCAAATATATTATTGATTGCATCATCAGGTATGCCACAGCCTTCATCTTGAACCATGATTATGGCATGATCGTTTGTTGCTTTGGTTGAAATTTCGATAGGTTGATTTTTTTCTGTGAGGGATTGTGAGCTATTAATAAGCAAGTTTATGATTACTTGTTCTAATTTTTGAGCTGAACCAATCACATAAATATTTTCATCATTGATGATATGGAAATGATCTGTTGCTTTATGAATAAAATTTTCTGTTAGTCGAATGGAGGTTTCAATGACGGTTTTAATATTGATTGATTCTTGTTTTTTATCTTGAGAATCTTGAGTAGAGGCAAATTCTTTAAGATCGGAAATAATTTTTGTAATTCTTTCGCTTCCTTCAGTTATCGACTTAGTTAATGTCGGAATACGTTCTTTCATAATTTTAAAAGGGATGCCAGCTATTTTAGTTTGATCATCTACTTGACCATGAATAAGTTTTAGCATATCGACCCACGCTTTTTGAAGAGTTTCAGCATTTAAGTGAATGTAGGTGTTCGGGTTGTTTATTTCATGAGCGACCCCGGAGGCAATCATTCCTAGAGAAGTGAGTTTGTCAGCTTGTTGAAGTTGTTCTTCTTTTTCAACGACTTGAAGTCTCATTTCTTTTTCTGATTTTTCTAGTTTTACCAAATCTAATTGATTTTTGAATTCCAATTGTTTCATCTCTGCGAGAATGCGATTCTTTTTTTGTGTTGACTTGGCCTGTAGGGTCAGCAAACCAAAAGTGGCGAAGATGAATATGATTGTTATTAATAAGACCGTTAATAATTTTTGGAGTTTTTGTTGTTTGTAAACGTTGATAAGTAATGACCTTTTATCGTATATGAAAGATAAAGAAATTGTTTCATTATTAATTTGCATTGGATCGGAGGTTACTTTAAATGTTTCTTCTAGATTTGGACTGTTTGCTTTCCAAAGGGTTTTGGGTTTTTCATTTTCATAAATAATTTGTAAGCTAGTTAAATCGGGCGTCAGTACTTGTTGAATATTTTCACTAATAAGATTTTCAGCAGAACCTTTTTTTTGACTGATGAAAGATAGAAACGAGAATTGTAATTTTTTGGCTTTCTCACCTATTTGATTTAAAGTTTGTGTGTGTAATTTGGAGAAACTATTTTGTTGAAATTGTAAGGATTGATAGGCGATCACCAGTAACATGATAAAGCTTAATGGGAGTAAAAACTTAGACATTAATGCTCTCTTCAGAAATTGAAAAAATGACCTTATTCCTTTTTGACAGACAATTTTTAGTTGCTATAATCCTGCGCCCCAAGATGGAATTTTACTAATAGTTATTTTATCTTGCTGGTTGTATTAAACAACTATTCTTTGGAGAGATGGCTGAGCGGTCGAAAGCACATCCTTGCTAAGGATGCGTACCTTCGGGTACCTAGGGTTCGAATCCCTATCTCTCCGCTCCTTTAAATTATGTAAATGTAAGTAACTCTTTAGTAGTGACTTACGAATGATTTGATATTCTGAACTTCAAAGTGTTCCTGTTTTGTCCCATATTGTTCTCACTCTATTAATAAGATAACAAGGTGAGAGGGGTGTGACCTTACTTCTCAAGGTGCCTTTTTATCATCATCTTCTTTAATTGATGATCGAGATAGTTTGGTGTTTTATAATGATGCAAACAGAATACTCATATTTCTGTATAGCTCATTTGCGTAGTCCTCTTCCACATACTTCCAGCTCTTTTTACTCATCTGAATTGATTTCCTGGCCAGAAGGTAATTCCAATAGTGAAATTGTTTGCAATGCGTTGCCAGCAATTCCTTTTATGGAGCCGTACATATCTGTTGTGCTTAATAAAACCTTTTCAATTTGCTTTTCACGTTTCTTCCAAATGGATCTCATCGAACGCTGTTCTGATTCCAGGTCTGTTTTCATTTGAGTAAAACCTTCTACTATTGATTCAATTTGCAATTTAAATTCATTACTCGTTAGGAAATCATAAAGCATTCCCATTTTATCACCTTTGTTTTCTTGGGTAATAATAGCTGTGCTCATTTGAATAATAGACTCTCTCAAAACATTACACAAACCTTTGAATTCTTCGAAAGTGCAAATCCATATACCATCTTTTAATCCAAATCGTTCCATATCAGAAGGCATAACATCTGTTACTAGTACGCCTATATTAGCATTCTTATCACGAATATCCGACTTGAACTTTTCAATCCAACTGTTTTGAAATGCTTTTGTTCGCTTGCTTTCGTAATAGATTGTACCACAATTTTGATGTGAACGTGAATGGATGATTTGAAGGCAATCAGCACCACGTTCACCTTTCTTTATTTCTTGAATAACATCTAAAGGAAACTTCTCAGAAAGCCATTCTTCAATTGCAAGCTCCTGAACTTCGCCTTGGGTTTGCATTGACCCTTGATCTTGTTTTCTTTTCATTTCCTCAGTTAACTTTTTTTGATCTTCTAACTGTTTTTTCAGTTCTTTGAATTTGAATTCATTTTTATCGCTTTCTTCTTTTTGAATCTTAGCTTTTTCTTCTATTAGTTTTTTGCTTAATTCTTTTTCTGCTTCTGCTTTGATAGATGCTGATAATTCATCCTTCTCTCGTTTAACTTTTTCAAGTTCTGCAGAAGTTTTATTGAGTTTCTTTAATTTTTTAGATTTTTCGTCTAACTCTTCTTTTAAAGAAGTCATAGCTTCTGCTTGTTCTTCAGCAGCTTCAGCTTTGATTTTCTTCTTGAGATCAACTTCTTTTTTCTTGATACCATCTTTTACTTGTTTCTCGATTTGCTCAGCATTTTGAACCTTTTCAGCATCTAACTTTTTTCGATCATCCAATAACTTGGATGACTCAACATCAAACTTACCTTTCTCTTTTGCGAGATCTACTTTGTATTGCTTTTTGAGCTGTTCATCCAATTGATGGTAGAGGATATTATTTACATCTATTTCCTCGCCACATTCAGGACAGCTGATCTTGCTTTTATCTGGTCTCATTTGTACTCTTTCAATAATGGATGTTGGTTCTTCAATTAATTTGATCAGCATTATAACGATTGTCTGGTAGTAGGCATATTATTTATTAAATAAACAATGCTTGAAAATGAACTTCAAAAGGATGAATTCTTTTCATTTTTAGATGATTCATAAGAATGTTGATGTAACAATTTTCCTAATAGGCCATGTTTTTATATACAAAAATTCTGAGGTCGTCCGTGTATCAATGCTCGTATCTATTTCGTTATTAAATTACCTTAACGAGTTTCTCGGTTTTATTTGAAGGTTTTTGTTTTATATGAATTGCCATGGGGTACACGCACGTCCGTGCGTATCTAAGGGTGTGTTTTTGTTTTTTAAAAATGAGATTGCTTTTTAATTATTTCAATTGTTTATGTCAAGTTTTTTTGACACGCAACCAAGCATAATACCTATTAATGTATTATGTGAAATATATTCTATCTTTGGGTACTAGTGCCTATGGTGTTAATTAAATAATAAATTATTATTAAAGAAAATTTTTGAAAGTAGGGAATGAAGTTTATTAATGAAATTGATTTAATCCTGCATGAATTATCAGAAAATAATTTAAATTATGAAGACAAAGCTTTCAAATCAAAATTTGAATTATTGGATGATTTGTTTTTAAAGCAGTTTATGGGTGAGAATCTATTACTGTTAAATGAGATGACAGCCGATTGTATGAATCACAAGATGGATCATGATGTGATGTCTAATAGACTAATTAAATTCAAAAGAGAAGTTGGCGAATCACATGAAAAAAGAGTTCATATTGTTTCAGAAATACAAAGTTGGCTAATTAATCACGTAGAAAATTTTCATTCCTAACTTCCTAAGTAGGTCATCTGCTTTAGCTCTCATCATTAATAAAAGAAATAGAACTAGCCCGTTTACTGCGAGTATAGGCGTCCTCATCATTAACCCATCATAAAAGGACAAGCCTATAACAGGTGCGTCAATTAAAAATAGCTAAAGAATTTGTATTTGGGGAAGCGCCGTGATGAACTATCACGATAAAGGAGAGAGCTCAAATCTATCCCCTGATGCCACAATAAAGACCCTAGCTCACTAGCAAATCTTGGTGTAATGCTTTCGTTTGCTTTTAGTGATCCGGTGTATTGGCTTAAACTTGATAAATTTCTTTTGTGCTTTTGAGATTATTGTTAATTGAGTGTATAGGTCACGACCCATGACCTCTTAAAATTAATTGGTCTCTACGGGTGTGTGTTTATTTTAAAAACAATTCACCTAATATTATCATAGATTAAGTTGATTTTTAAGTATAATGTCGATTCTGTTCTGGATCAATTTTAGGTTAATTAAATTAAGGAATATATATGAAATATCTTTTTATTATTATTTTTAGCACACTCATTATTGCATGTGGTTCTAAAGTCATTAATCTTGATGTTGATTTGGAAGAGAAAGAAGAATTTATTTATAAAAAAGGCACCAAAGAAAAATTTACTGGAACAGCTTTTAGGTATGATAAAAAAACAAAAAAGAAAATTGGGAAGTATCAGCTTATCAATGGTTTATTCTCTGGGCCAACTACCTACTGGTACCCAAGTGGAAAAAAGAAAGGGCAGGTAAGTTTTGTCAAAGGTAAAAGAGAAGGAAAAGAAGTTCAATGGTATGAAGATGGCAAGAAGAAGGGTGAAGCTGATGTAGTGAATGGTAAGGTGCATGGGAAATTCATACGTTGGTTTAAAAATGGTAAAAAACATCAAGAGATATATTTTGTTGAAGGCAAAGCTCATGGGAAAAGTATGCAATGGTATGAAAATGAGAAGCAAGAATTTATAAAAACATACAAGAGTGGCACTATTGAATCAGAAGAACACTGGAATAAAGATGGGTCCGAAAAAAAAATCAAACCAAAAGAAAAAAGTGATGAAGCGGTGAAAAAAGGTTCAGGGGATAATTTCATATTAAAGGATATGGAAATTAAATAATTTTCTATCTAATTGCAAGAGACACTTTGATGAATCTCGTGTATTCTTGTAATTTTCTTAAATAGTAATTTTCTTAAATCATTCATGCCTATCAAACATTCTTAGAAATAAAGCTGATTTTTAAATCTATTTTTTATGATTTAATAAATATGCAATGAAGGCTTCTTCGATATCACGAGGACCTTCATGTGCCATACGATTTTTATCTATTATTTCTTTTTTGCCAGCATAGGCATTATATACAGCATAGACAGAACTAGGTTTGCATGTGCCATCAACAAAGCCAACGCTGAAAATCCCAGGGATATTGATATTTTTAGCGAAATTCACATTATCAAAATAGCGTACTGTATCCAAAACTTGATCGCGTTTTTCTGGATTATCTTGAAAAATGGAGTCCGGTCTGGGCCAACCTGTTACTCGTCCTATAACATTACCCGTTAAATCAGAACCTGCCGGAACACCTGCCGCGAGTGCTGTTACTCTCTTGTCTAGATAGGCTCCTGCGAACGTTTGCATGGCACCTTGGCTTGTTCCATTCAACCATAAGTTTTTTCCATCCCATAAAGGATCGTTGCATAAAAAATCTAAGGCACGGCGA
The DNA here is from genome assembly GCA_002746535.1 of Planctomycetota bacterium. Lineage (GTDB taxonomy): Bacteria > Planctomycetota. The sequence goes on along the minus strand of NVWA01000020.1, from coordinate 21,008 downwards.
ACCCTTAAAAACATATTTGTAAAGTAAGCATTTTCAGGAGGGCCATCAAACCCACGAATACGGTAATCGGCTAATTCTCCTGTTGATAAAGATTCATAATAGGAGTTGTCTCGGCCATTTGGTAAGCCATGTGCATTAATGTTCATGCTTATTATCCCTGAGAGAGCATTTTCGAACGGTGCATGAAAATGTGCGGATCGTACACCTGCTCCTTGGCAAAATAGTAATGCGGGACAACTTTTTTCTGGGGCATTTTTTGGTCGTGCTAAATATCCACTAGTTGGAATATTATCTACGCAATCAATTTGTACATCCAGTAGTTGAATAGCATCATCTTCTATAATTTTTTCTGTATGCTTAATAGGTATTTGAGCTAGGCGTTCTAATTGGGAGTTCCAAAATTCATGATAATCTTGAGGCATTTCAGTACTTGGTGCAATTTTATGTGCTTCATATGCGACTCCATATTTTGCACTTGCTTCATTGCCATCACTTGGCTTTAGTATGAATTCGCATTCAAGAAAACCTGGTTGATCTAATGTGCCTTCTACTCCACTCCCTTTTCTTGAAGCTGAAATAAAACCACGACTGAGTTCGGTCTCATTATCTCGTCTCAGAATCCATTCAATTTTTCCTTCAAAGCAATGGAATTCATCTTTGATGACTAGTGGAAAAAAGTAAGCTGTTTCTCCGCAGGAATAATGAGAAGGGTTTTTATTGGAACGAATTTCGATTGAATAGGATGACATTAGTGTCTCTCAATTTCAGTTAGGTTTGTTGAGGAAGTGAAGGATTTTCCATTAGCTTATCAGTATCGCAAACATTTAGTTAAAATAAGGCGAATTTTATTTTAATATGTACTCAATTGTTTTTGATATCGAACGGTCAATTTTTTTAGAAAGGTCGAAGGTTACCGTTTGGTCATTGATTTTAAGTAAGATGGTCTTCCCCTCTTTTAACTTATGGGGGCGGCTAAGAAATATTTTCATGATTTTGTTATCGATCATTTCCAATAATAAAATACAAGCTTCACTCGATGTCAGATTTATTTTGTTCGTTAATGATATTTTGCCTGGTTTATGGAAGACAATACCAATCAACTTTTTATCAAAACTTTCTACGGCTTGAACGGCTTTTGTATTTTGAAGTATTTTGATATTACTTTTATAGGAGGCCATTTTATCTGATTTAATATTTGGAAGAAGTGAATAGGCGTAGGACTCATTTTCAGGTGAATTCCCATGATCTATCCACAAGCGAAAGAGTTCTCCGGTAATTTTATCTTTTTTGCCAGAGATTGAGATGTTAAACCAAGAGCCAGATCTTTTTTCTGCTTTCATCGAGATCTTTTGCTTACCATGAAAAAAATAGCCAATACCATCGTGGTGAACCCATTGTGTCTTGTCCGTTTTCTTTGAACTCTTTGGGGTACCTTTTAAATAACATTGATTAATTGTTGTTGTAACAGGTTTACCAGATCTTCCTATGATGGCGGAACCAAGACATATGATTTCATCATCAAAAAAGAACCAAGATTTTTTAGCACTGATGGAAATCTTATTTTTATTGATTCTTTGGTATCCATAACCTGATTTTTTACCATCTTGACTACCTCTAGAAAAATTCATACTTGCTACCCCGTTTTTTGAATTGGTAACACCTCCAACAAAATGTCTAACTCCGAAAGTTCTAACGGTTTTCCAAATAAGTTTTGGGGTTCCGGTTTCCACAGTAGCTCCTGGTATGAATCTCCACTGCCAAAGAGGAAAAATGTTTCGATATTCATCACCTGATTTCATGATGCACATGGCTCCATCTGATAGGTAATGAGCTTTATTGCTTTCAAAGTTAGTCATGTCTGCACTGAGCATATCGTAAGCGAGCATTTTGACTGATATATAAAAATCTTTTCTTCTATGGACCATCATGGCCGAATCCCAAAACATTTTATTGCCTTGAAATTTACCCTCTTTTTTTGAATCTCCTTCTAGGCTCATAGCAAAATCAGTAAATAATTCTTTTTTAGACGGATCAGCCATAGCCATAAATTTGGAGGCTTTGATTAAATTCATGTTCTTGCTAAAGCCAATCTTAGTTCTAATTATGCTTCTGCCTTCACACATGTAGTCAGGGTTTATGCCTCGAAAAAACCATCGTTGTCCTTTTAAAATAAAATCGCTCAGCAGTTTTGATTTATTTTTAGGTACTTCGAATTGAGTACCGTTTGTAAGCCATATAATCTTTGAAACATTGTATGAAAAACCGCTACCATAACTGGTAATATGTAGGCAGGGCCCATGTTGATGGAAAGTGTTGTCTGACTGAAGTCCTTCTTCTTTAGTAGTTTTGACAACACTCATGGCACTAACAACAGCACGTTTAATTAATTTTGGTGAATTACCTAAGATCCCACAGAGTATATTGTTACGAGTGAACATCAGCAGGTTTGCGCCTGTTTCAACTCTAGCACGTTGACCCAAGGCACTACGTTTTTTAATAAGATTGTAAATTTTTAAATTTTCTTCTTTTGTTAAAGAATCGTGCATCAATAAGGAAACGAGTCCTAATATATGGGGGATTCTTAAGCGTTGGTTATACCAATTTTTGGATTGATAGTCTTTTGATAACCAATGGCGAAGGCCTAATAAAAATTTATTACGAATAAGTGTTTTGTGAGTTTGTGTTAAATGATAACCTTGTGCCATTCGTTTTAAATTGAAAAGGTGTCCTGTGGCGGGCCAGCTGGCTATGCGTTTACTTTTGTAGTCGATATCCCCCCATGAACCATCTGGTTTGATCTCTTGACTATGTTTTAATGCTTTTTCAAGAATATTATTTTTTTCCTGTTCACTTAAACCATCGCCTATCAAATCATAAAGATATTTTTTTTTAATAACTTTTATATCTTCATGTAATTCTTGAGAGCGTCCTCCCAAAGTTAAGACGAAATAAAAAATAGTCGTGTAAATTATTTTTATCATATATGATCCATTATTGATAGAGGTGTTCTTTAAGATTATTAATTAAATTTTTTCGAAGTTGAATCTCTAATTATTAACTCTGTTTCGACGGGGATTAATTTACCTTGATTATCTGCTGAGTGATTGAAGAGTTGTTGGACGGCTAATTCACCTAATTTTTGATTGTCAAACTTAACAGATGTTAGAGTGGTATATTCATCTTTAGTGAAAGCGTTATTCCCGTACCCTGCGACGGCTATATCAGAACCTATTTTAAAGTTTAATTCTTCTAAAGCATCTTTTGCCATCAATGCACGAGCGTCATCTACTCCAATAAAGGCGGTAGGTGGGTTTTCCGTGTGCATTATTTTTTCGATGTAGTTTTTTATATCACGTTTACTTTGTACTGTATTAAAAATTAAGGATGGCTCTATAGATAGATTATGTTCAGCATGCGCCTCTTCAAAGCCTGTTCGTTTCCATGGGTTAAAGTCAGTATTCGAGATGTCCAAGAATGCAATTCTTGTATGACCTTGGAGTATTAGGTGTTTTGTTAGTTTTTTAATTCCACCAAAGCCATCATCAACGACACCAGTTATGTTCATATCATTGAAATAATGGTCGATCATAATGGCATGTTTGTATTGTTTAGAAATCCTTTTAATTTGTTCAGGGCGTTTGAAGATTGAAATGAATGCAATGTAATCGGTACTGCTTGGTGGATATTCTTGAAGTATGTAGGCTTCATCCTCTTGTGGATTTTTGTCGTCCAATCGTACAAACACAACATCAACATTTCTTTCATTACATGCGTTAACCAATGGTTGGACAAAAGAACTACTTTGATTTATATCATGTTCTAATGGATTCAATGTGTTCCAAGGGGAAATAATTAATAGTTTGGTTCTTTTGGTGATTGATTTTCCTGTTGGTTGTTGCTTAACTACAAATGTACCCCGCTTATGATAAGAAACGCATATACCTGTGTTTTGAAGAATTTTTATGGCTTTATTTACCGAAACGAGGCCAACACTTAAAATCACACATAATTCGCGTTGAGATGGAAGCCGTTTCCCCCAATATTTTTTTTTCTTGATATAGGCCAATAAATTGTCAGCGACTTTCTCGCTAACGGTCTTTTTTTCAGTAAAGATGATGTTCTTATTCATATATAAATTAGCAATTTAGGATAACAATTAGGAAAATAATTAATAATTCTATTTTAGGTGTATTTGCTCGAATATCTATCATAAATACCATATTTACAGCATTTAGTCAAGCATATGAAAACAATATTATTATAGTTATATGTTATTTTTATGTTATTTTAATTGTTATCCTATTTGTTATTATTATATTTGTAATTATATATTGAAAACTATATACATGAGCTAGATTAAATCGCTTTTTTAAGGTATTCTATATATTAGGAAATGGAATGAGAATGAGAATAACCAAAAAAACCAAATTTTCCCTGATAGAAATGATGACTGTCATTGTTGTAATACTTATTCTAATAACTTTGTCAGTACCCAGTATTAATCAAATAAAAAAGAAGGCCAGAACTGTTATCTGTGCTAATCAAATGAAGCAACTGGGTGTTTTAATTTCTACCTATACCAATGATAATGATGGTAAGTTGCCCTATACAACTAATTATACTAAAAATGCGACAGGGATTACATCGTCTTACAAAGATAAAAAAGTTTACGGTCCCTTATATGGTTCATGGGCGGGTCATTTATTACCTTACTTAAACTTTGAACCAACGAGTTGGGATAGAGGCCTATTTTATTATGACATTAACACTGATGATGTTGCAAAGCCTAGTAAGGCTGTTGCTGATGAAAATTATCAAAATTGGCGATTATTACATGATATGTATATGGAAGGGGGGCATGGTTCATTAAAATTATTTATATGTCCGGAAGCAGCCTTTACCTATAGTGCTAGTCATTTAAAGTTTGGGTATAATATTCCTAGAATCTCAGGAATACTTAAACCATATAGTGGTAGAGGTTTGTATGGTTTACCTTCATCCTATTTATGCAATGGCCAACTATTTGGTAAATCGGCTCCATCGAAACGTATGGAAGATGTTGATAAGAAAAACTTTTTATTGGTTGAGGGATGCGATGCTGGTGGAATGTATCAGCCAGGGATGGCAACTCCTATTGATTATAGAAAAGTATTTCAGATTTGGGGCTTTTATGGTGGTAGTATAAATCATGTAATCGGTGGTAATAAGTGGAAACCTCAGATCCCAGATGCGTCACCTCCTAATGTCGCTTTTCAGTTTTTGCATGATGATACAGAGGAAATTTGGTATTCTACAGGGGGGAAAATGGGATTGGGTACTATCAATCGATACAATAAAATATTTTCTCCTGTTTCTTCAGCATTTTTTAATTGGGATCATTCAGAAAGTAAATTCGCTTCTTTAGCATCAAAACAATACCCAGGTGAAAATTGGGAAAATTATGAAAACTCATCAACCAAAGGTAAATACCGTATTCATCGATATTATTCCACAGATTATCAAATGTCCTATTATTTTGGTGATATGAATTTCTTAGCAGCAGATTTATCGGTAAGCAAAAGACATATTTCTTCGATGTTTCAGAATGCTCGGGAAATAGGTCAAAATTATGAATAGTGTCGTAAATGGTTGATTGTGTAAAATAAAAGTAACGGTCTAATGAAAACGTTATTAGCCAATTAGTTCCCTGCCTATACTTAGTATCATTTCTTTCCTTAAATATTTTATTCAACATTTAATAATTGGAGTCTTAGAATGTTTTTCAAATTACGCCTTCAGAAAAAAATTAAATTCTTTGTTGTAAATATCCTTGTAATAGCTTCTTTTGTTTTACAGAATTTAAATGTTATTGGATCGGATGAATTAAAAATAAAGAGAGAAGAAGTTTTTGAGTTTGTTGAAAAACCAAAACTTGTGATCAATAAAAAGATATCAGTTACGTTTACGACGAAAGCTTTTTGTGATGTAACCATTGCCATTGAACGAGATGATGGCAAGATAATTCGTCATCTTGCCAGTGGTGTCCTGGGTAAGAATGCTCCAAAACCTTTTCAACAAAATACTAAAAAACAAAATGTAATTTGGGATGGCAAAGATGATCGTGGAAAATATGTTAGAGGTTTGAGTCGTGTTAATATAAGGGTTTCATTGGGATTAAAACCACAATTTGAAAAGACATTAAATTGGAGCCCTCATAAAAGAATTTCTGACCCTGCACCGATAATAGCAGCTGCACCAGAAGGAATGTATGTTTTTGAAGGTCAAGGTGTTGATCACCTGCGGTTGTTTAGTCATACAGGTGAATATATTCGAACGATATTTCCTTTCCCTGCTAATAAAATTAATGCTGTTGTCGGACTTAAAAATCACAAATTTATTCAGGATGGAAAAACACTACCGCTAAAAATGGGTTTTGAGCAGACGGCTTTGCTAAGTTCAGGTACTAGTTATTGGGGTGGAGAAGGTGGGCATGCAGGTGGTTATGCCGCGACTGCTATGGCAGTTCATAACTCAAAAAAAGCTTCAGGTAAAAGAAAAATTGCTTTAGTCTACCATTATTTAAATAGATTAACTTCTGATGGTGATACAGGTGGATTACCCCTTCAAGGACCAAATGTATGTTTTTCTGTGAAGAAAGGTGGAAGCTCTATTAAGGTTGGTCCTACTAGTGCTGCTTTTAGCCCAGACGGGAAATATGTATATTTAACAGGTTATATGTGGCAACGGGGTGGTAATAAAGGTTCTTCCGATAGCTTTCATGTGGTGATGAGAATTGAATATGACAAACAAGATGAACCAACTGTTTTTGTTGGTCATAAAAAGGCGGCTGGTGGTTGGGGAAAAGGCAACGATCAATTATGTGTGCCTACTTCAGTCGCTTGCGATTCTAAAGGAAGAGTCTATGTGGCTGATTATGTTAATAATCGAATTCAAGTATTTTCATCTGATGCAAAATATTTAAAAACTATTCCAGCTAAATATCCGGGAGCTTTACAGGTTGATCCTCTCAATGGTGAAATAACAGTTGCAAGTTTTCGAGCAACCGGTTGCTCTTATAAAGTGATTAAGGAAACCAAATTGGATTATCGAAAATTGAAACCTATGTTAACTAAATTCGGTTCCTTTGAAAATCTCGTTAAACCGATATCACAGCTATTACCGGCTATTTCTATTGGTTATAAAGGTGGTTGGATATCAACAAATGGGCAACCTCTACAAATGGCGATTGATTTCTATCATAAAGAAAAGCCATTGTGGATAGTAGGCCGTAAAATGACCGTTTCTGTTGCTGAGGCAAATTGGATGGGTAGCGGTGGTATATGGTCTCACCTTAGTGGATGGGCCAAGCGTGGTATTCGAATTTATACATTTCAAAAAGAGAAATGGAATGTTCTAAAAGATTTTGCACTTACGGCTGTTAAAAAAGTAAAACGAGTGACACCATCTTCCTTTTCTAGACAACGTTTATTAGTAAATCCAACAGATGGAAAACTATTTGTGATTGAAGAGCAAACAGGTGCCGGAAAATCGTTTTCAACAATTCTAAAAGTTGATCCTAATTCCGGTAATATTTCTGATTATAAACTTCCACACGATTGTGAAGATATGCTTTTTGATATTGATGGATTAGTTTACCTTAAAACAGATTTTGAAATCACTCGTTATGACCCTAAAACTTGGCAACAAATTAATTGGGATTACGGTGTTGAACGTAAGACAATTAGATTCAGTACCAGTGGTTCTGATCCTGCGGCTAGTGCAATGTCAGCACTGCCTTTACCTGGTAAACGTCCTGGCTGGTATCACTCAAGTGGATTTGGTATTTCCCCTAAAGGTCATCTAGCTGTTATCTGTCATGTGAAACATAAAGATACGAAAAAAAGTCCTAAACGTGCTAAAGATAGATATGCTGTACAAGGGGTTTCAACTAAATATGAACCATCTTTATATGAAGGACGTTCTGGTACAAGAGTCATAATGGTTTTCAATAAACATGGGAATTTAATTCGCGATGATGCTGCCCCTGGGATGACAAATGCAGATGGTATCAGTGTTGATGGTGATGGCAGTATATATGTAATGGTAGCTTCCCCGAGAGTTCTTGATGGTAAACGATACTTTAATAAAAAATCTGAAACAATCATTAAATTAAAATCAAAAGATGTAAAGTTTATAAGTGCCAATCAAGAAGCACCTTTGCCTTTGTCAGAAGGAATGAAACCAAAGCGCAAGGCGGATCTTTATAAAACAAGCGCTGGGGATACATGGGTGAATGGTGCCGAATGGTTTTATGGTGGCGTTGGTTATGGTGGACAAGGTGGCTCCTGTACTTGTTGGCATGCACGCTTTAAGTTGGATTATTTTGGTAGATCTTTCGCACCTGAAACGCGTCGATTTAATGTGGCTGTTCTTGATACCAAGGGAAATTTAATTATGCGAATAGGTAAGTATGGAAATGTAGATGATGGAAAACCAACCGACAGCTCAGGTGGTCCTAAGAAAACCAATTCCATTGGAGGAGATGAAGTCTCGCTAATGCATGCTGCTTATGTAGGTATTCATTCGGACCGATATTTGTATATTCATGATGCAGGGAATGGTAGAATATTAAGTGTGAAGTTGGGGTATCATCAATCAGCGAGTATGAGAATTTCCGATAATCCAAACTACGATAAATTAATTAAATAATAGATAGAATTTTTTTGGAGATGAGTTATGTGGGTAGTGCGAAAATCATTTTGTATATTTTTTTGTATGATATTGGGACTTTCAGTATCATTGGTTGCAGGAGAACTGAAAAAGAATAATTATTGGGAATCAAACAAAGAGATTAAAGACGCCATCGCAAAGAGAAAAGGTAAAACTGAATTATCAAAACTAGCCTTAAAAATGAAACCGGGAACATGGGCTAAACTGGATACAATCGCACCTGCCAAATTATGGCGTGTAGGTTCTGTTGGCCGTAAGCCACATTTAGACATTCACGGTTGGACTGATGATGGTGCTTGGGATTCTCGCACGGGCCAATTTATCTTTATGGGGTTTCGTTTAGCACTGAAGTGCATCGCATATTCGGAAGAAACTAATGAATGGCGTACCATTCCAGAGCGTTTTAAATGGCCACGGAAAAATGCTTTTGGGCATATTTACAGTAATAATGCTCATGACTTTATCAGAGGAGTCTACTACCATCACATCGCTGGTTCGAAACTGGTTTATGGTTATGACCTCAAGAGTAAAAAATGGGAAGGACTTCCTCCCATCCCAATGAAAAAAGGGAAAATGGCATCATCATTGGAGTACTTTCCCGAGTTGGGTGGTTTAGTTCGTCATGGCCATGACAAGAAGCTCTATCTTTACAATGATAAAAAGAAAAATTGGTCAACACTCGGCCAAACTCAAGTTTGCGGTTATCACTCAATGGCAAGGTATAATTCTCAGAGAAAAGAGCTTCTCTTAGCTGGTGGAGGTGGATCACCAAACACAATAGAAGTCGTAGATTCTAAAGGAAATATAAAGCGACTTGATGATTGCCCATCTGAATTGAATATAAGAGGAGATAAGCTGACTTACGACCCTGTATCGGGACGATATCTTATTATAGTTATTAAAGATAAGAAATTTTATGAATTGGATAGTGAGAAAAATGAGTACCGATTGATATCTGAATGGACCGACAATATGCCCATTAGTTCATATGCTGTGTGCGCCCCAATTCCTGAGTATGGAGTAATAATGTTTGCCGCGACCGAAAGAAGAAAAGGCGTTATGCTATATAAACATAAAATTTCTGAGAATAAGCCATTAGATACACAGATCAGTTCAAAGAAATAGGGGGGATAAATAAAACGTTTTAATTGTGCTCTGAAAATATAGGATTAGCAAAAATAAAATAATAATAAGTTAAGGAGAGAGTTATGTGGGTAGTACGAAAACCATTTTGTATATTTTTTTGTATGATATTGGGACTTTCAGTATCATTGGTTGCAGGAGAACTGAAAAAGAATAATTATTGGGAATCAAACAAAGAGATTAAAGACGCTATCGCAAAGAGAAAAGGTAAAACGGAATTATCTAAATTAGCAGCTTCTATGAAACCTGGTACTTGGGCTGAATTAAAACATGAAATGCCGAAACGAATTTGGAACGCCCCGTCACCTTCTAAAGGCTTGCATATTGGCACATGGTCTGATGATGGTCACTGGGATAGTCTAACAGGACAATTTGTTTATTTTGGTGTTCGTCAAACCCGAAAATTAATTGCTTATTCAGAAGAAAAAAATCAATGGCGTGATATTCCATTTACTGGAAAGCCAAACGCACCGGAGGTAGTGCAGAAATTCGGTCACCAATATTCCTGTAATTCGCTGGATCCAATACGAAGTGTTTATTACACTTACACGTGGCGTTATGATATCGTAAAAGACACCTGGAGTAAACTTCCATCATGTAGTAAAAAGATGGGTTCTAAATCAAATTGCTGGACTTATTTTACTGCCATGGATGGTCTTTTCAGTATTTTTCAAAAACCAAAGGGGGGCACTTTAAATTGGTATGGTGCTAAAGAGAAAGCTTGGAAGAATGTTGGTCGGGTAGGGGTTCATGGTTATCACAGTATAGCGCGTCATAATCCAATTCGAGAGGAAGTAATTTTTGCAGGTGGTAATGGGTCGAGAGCAGTCGGTATCCTTACCAAAGATGGTAAGTTTAAGCAGATGAAAGATTTCCCTTTAGTGGTTAAAAAGTTTACTATTAATGGATGTACCATAACGATCGATCCAGTGTCAGGCCGATACTTATTTATGGTAACTGGAAGTAAATTCGTTGAGTTTGATGCTGATAAAAATGAATATCGATTGATTGATGATTTCACTAAAACGCCCTGGCCTTTTTATAAATATGACGGTACGGTAACGGCTTTTATTCCAGAATATGGCGTTTCCATGTGGGCTGATAAAAAGAAGGTTCATCTCTATAAACACAAGCTTTGTACGGGCAAACCATTAGAGTTTGAATCGAACCCAGCACCTGATAAGAGTAAAGTAAAAAAGAAATAAGGTAAATTAAATTTAAAGGGAAAGATATGAAAAAAGGATTTTTGGTAATTTCGTTGTTCACATCATTATTTATTTGTGCTGTAAGTGTGTTATTTTCATCTCCGAAATTTACGGCAACTCCAGTAATTTCCAAAGTTGGAGGTAAGACAAAAATTTCATTTACTGTTTCTGAAAAAACAGATGTTGAAGTTTCGATACTAAATGCCAAAGGAAAAATAATAAAGCATCTTGCCGCAGGCGTATTAGGTGGCAAACTACCTCCACCATTACCACTAAGGCCTGGTTTATCTCAGGAAATTATTTGGGATGGTTTAGATGATAATGGAAACAAGGTAGTGGGGGAACTCTCGGCTTCATTTAAATTGGGCATGGATGTTAAGTTGGATGGCTTTATTGCAGAAAGTCGCTATTGGATTGGATCTAACCATGGTATCGGTACGGATTCAAAAGGTAATTTATTTGTCTATGGTTCTTTAGTTTCAGAACATAGGGGATCAAGTAGATTCTTAGCTATCTATGATAGAGAAGGGAATTACAAAAAAACGATTATGCCTCCACCAGCCCATTTAAAAGCTGAAAAGCTTCTACCTTTTAATGTTAAAGCTCACCCCAAAGGTGGCTTATTGCCTAATAATCATTTTGGAACTTGGCCAGAGCTTTATCCACGTTCTTTGGGAAAGATCATTGCACGAGTTACTGATAAAGGAATTATTAGTCTTTCAGATGGGATGGGTCTCAGTCGAGTACAAGATGATGGTACAGCACCTGATCCATATTTTCGTCGTGACCTATGGGAAAAGGGTAAGGCACCTAATCATTATAAGGTCATTGGTGCTAGGAGTTTAGCAGCTTCACCTGATGGGAAATATCTTTATATGACAGGCATAAGTTATCATGTAACTGATAAACCTATAATGAATGATGAAACCTTTCCAACGGGTCGAATCTATCGAATGGATTTGTCTGACCCAAAAGGGAAGATGAAAAAATTTGTTGATGTCCCTGTGCCCAAGGATATTTCAAGATTTAATAAATTTAATAAGAAATCTCGTATTGGTCGATATACAAAGGCTCATGTAGGTCTAGATCGATCAAGTTGTGATGCTAGAGGTAATCTTTTTGTTGCTGATAGAATGAATAATATGATTAGGGTTTTTAATTCAGATGGAAAAGAAATTGGAAGCTTTCCAGTAGTTAACCCTGAAAATGTTGTCTGTAATCACAAAGATGATTCTGTTTTTGTGACGACAAGTGCATTCTTTGGCAGAGCAAGCGCTAAAAAGAAATTACTTAAATTTTCATCTTGGAAAAAAGATTCTAAATTAATTGCTGAATTAACTTTAGGGGATTCAGGTACTAGCACAAATCTTGCAATAGATAATTCAGCTTCTCCGAGCATTTTGTGGTTTACAGGATTCATTGGTAAAAAAAGAGGTGTATTTAGAATTGAAGATCAAGGAGATAAATTAGTCGTCACAAAAAATTTAGCGGATCTGAATAAATCAGAATTTGGGGTTAAGCCTCGCATGGCAGTGCATCCGGAAACAGATGTTGTTATTTGCAATAATGGGGGTGCATCAATCAGAGGTTATGATGGGGTTACGGGTAAATTAGTGCCCCTACCAATTCAAAACGGTGTGGATATGAGTGTCGGGTTAGATGGCAATTGGTATATTCAAGTTGGGAAAAAATATAGCGGATATATTTGTCGCTTTGATAAAGACTTAAAACCATTGCCAGTTTCATCTCCACCTTCTGATATTCAAGGGAAAAAAGGTCCTGCCAATGCACTTGGGTGGGTATATGGGCGTCTTGGTGCTGGCTATTGTACTGTTGGGATGGCTATTGATGGTAAAGGCCGCTGTTATTCAATGCAAATGTTTAAGTGGGCAAATTATTGTGTAGCTGTTTATGGTCCAGACGGCAAACCAGAATCTCATGAAAGAATGAAAGATAGCCCAGATTTTAAAAAACTAAAAAGATTTAATAGTGCAATAATTGGTCCGATTCAGGCAACTCCTGGTGGAATCAAAGTCGACTGGCAAGGTAATATTTATATTGGGTTGGCGGTTAAGCCTTTGAAGCATGTTCCAGCACTTGGTTATAAGGGTAATGGTGGTTATGAGAGTGGTGTTGGAAGTGTAGTAAAATTTGATAAAGATGGTGGGTCTATACTTGGAATCAAGACTGCTGAAATGCCTAAAGGCCAAAGTGGATTAGTAGCCTATGCACAAAAAAGACGCACTGGGCATAGGTTTTTAGAAAATGCCGTCAATATATATCCTGAGCTGGGGTGCCATTCAGGTAGCTTTGGTGATGGTTGCATGTGCCGTCAACCAATGTTTGATCTTGATGGCTGGGGAAGATTGTATATCCCTAATGCAATTACTTGTTCAGCAAGAATCGTTGATAATTCTGGTAATATTATTAAAGAATTCGGGAAATATGGCAATGTGGATTCAAGAGGTGAAGGAGAAGATAGCTTGATTAAAACACCATCAGTACCATTAGGTTGGCCAGAAGCAATGGGCTCGAGTTATAAATATGTGTATATTTCAGATGTATTAAATCGAAGAATTGTGCGTATGAAAAAAACATATAGTGCTGAGCAGGTGGTTTCAATAAGCAAGTAAGAAAAATAAATGAAGGATGAAGAATGCTAGTAAAAGAAAAAGAACAGAAAAAAGATCAACAAAGAAACTTCGATACTGTTTGGCATGAATTAGAAACTAGACATGCCTGGATTATTAAAGAAGAGCTATACAATAACCCTCGACCAGCTATGAGCAAGCTGGCTTTCAACTGGTTGGATTATGACAATAGGTATGCTGTCGCGTTTAGAGAAGATAATCATTTAGAAGAAGTGATTGAAAATACTAAAGATGATTGGGATGCCATTTTGCATTTGCGCCATTGGGTTTTTAATAATATGATCAATGGTACTAATGCTAGCGTTGGAAGCTTGGACCCATTAGCCCTATTAGGCGCTGCTCGTGCAGGAGGATCTTCCTTTTGTACCCACTTTGCTACTGTCTTCGTCGCAGCAGCTACTTCGTTAGGTTTTGTTGCAAGAAAACTTGGCATTGACAGAGAGCATACAGAAAACGAGTCCTCAAATATGCATGGTGTTGTGGATATCTGGGTTGATTCTCTACGCAAGTGGGTGAGCTTGGATCCTAATTATGACCATCACTATGAACTTGATGGTATTCCCTTAAATACAGAAGAGATTGGCAAACAATGGCAAAAGAATAAAGGAAAAGACATTAAGGTTTTTATGGGCCCTTTGAAGAGAGAAGTTGATCGTGCTCGTGGTGGTGGCGCGGGAGCTGCTGCGGGAGCAGGTGAAGCCTGTTTGCATTTTTGGCATCATATAGAAACAAATAATAATATGTTTCGTCGAGATGGTCATGGCAATAGAGAACCTACCATCTTACTAGTTGATGAAGCACGAAAAAAACAACAGTGGTATCAAGGTAGACCTCCAAATACATTCTTGCACTCTCGATATACCAAAGGTACTTTCTTGATTACAGAAGATCCTGATGATGCCTATCCGGATTTAAATTCCGCTTATTTTGAAATGCTGCCACCTCATAAGATGCCTTATTATTGTCGTGTACAATTCTATACACCTTGTTCACCGAATTTTAGTCATTATGAAGTATCGGTTGATGGTGTAAGCCCAGTACGTATTGATGGAGGTGAGTATCCTTGGCGATTGCATCCTGGTAAATGCTCGTTTAAAGTTAACTCGGTGAGCTTAGCAGGTCATAAAGGCCCTCTCTATGAAATGAGCTTGAATATTACAGAAGATTCCAATAAAACAGGAACTTGGCCTGGCCAATTTCCTCGTGGTCATAAGTATTAATGAAGAAGATAAATTATTATATTAGAAATTGTTTCTAAACTGAAAAAAATATAGGTTTGGGCTAAGCTAAAAATTTTGGAGAAAAGGTATGTTTCAATTCCGAGCATTTTTGTTTGTTGGGTTATTAATTGTTGTTGGTTTTGCAGAAGTAGTGCTTGCTGAAGATCTTAACCTAAAGTATCACTGGGAGTCAAATAAAGAAATTAAAGATGCGGTTAAAGAACGAAAAGGGAAAACTAGTTTGTCAAAATTGGCCGCTAAAATGAAGCCTGGTACATGGGAAGTTCTTGAATGTAAAAGAGTCGATAGGTTGATGGTTGTTGCTACTAGAGGAAAATCAAGTAAAGGAAAAGTCAAGTCATATCACATTGCTGGTTGGACAGATGATGGTCACTGGGATTCTCGGGAGGGTCAGTTCCTTTTTATGGGATTCAGAAAATATATGAAGTTTATTAATTACAGTGATAAAAAAAATGAGTGGACAGCGCTACCACCACCATTCACAGCATTAGCTTTAAAAGACGAACCTTTTAAAGACCCTCGTACTGGTAGAAATGGTCATGTTTATACAAACAATGCTTTCGACCAAGAAAAAGGTGTTTTTTATCATTCTCTGAATGGATCAGGCATTACTTACTCCTATGATTTAAAGGAAAAGAAATGGAGCAAAATAGATATGGGGGGTTATATAGAATTTTTTCCGGGTGTAGGTTTACTCAGCTTTGGAAGGACAAAAAGTAAAGATTATGGTAGTGATGTTTTTGTTTATGATGAAAAAAGAAAAAAGAAAAAACTATTTGCAAAACACCCGATGATAATTTATCACACAATGATCAGGTATAACCCCTTTCTTCATGAGATGCTTTTTGTAGGAGGAAATTCGCATAAGCAGGAAGCTTTTAAAATGGATGCAAAAGGTAAAATAACCAAAATAGCGGACGCGCCGGCATCTGTCATTAGCCCTGAGAATAAAAGAGGTTTGAGTATTCGGTCTGATTACCTCGTTGTCGACCCCATATCAGGTTTTTATTTAGTCTTTCGTTTAAATGATCTTTATGAAATTGATACGGTGAAAAATACTTGGAAAAAAGTAGAAGGTTTTAAAAAACCATGGAATAGATATCAGATGCCTGTTCCTTCTGCAGTACCTGAATATGGTGTTATTATGATTGTTGATAAAAAAACGTATGTATATAAGCATAATGCCCCAGCTTTTAAATTCAAAAAATAAAATGTGACCAGTTTTAAAGAAATTAATATGGAAAAAGTAAAAGCACTTCATTTTTTGTCAGGAAATGGCTCCTTTAATCAAGAGCTATTTGATGAGATTGGGTCGATTCCAGGAATCGAATTAAAGTTGATAGAAAATTGGGAATCATTTACCGAAGATGAGCTTGTTACAATCATTCAAGATTGTGATGTTTTAATAGCATCTCGTGCGCCTTATATACCTGATCAATTGGCTGAAAATCCCGGACGATTAAAATATATTTGTTATCTTCATGGTACCATGCATAGGGCGATTGGATTACCAATTATTCAGTCGGATATCCAAGTGACTAACTGGGGTGATAGAGCAGGGAAAAATTTAGCACAAGATTCTTTGGTGTTATTGTTATCTGTCTTTAAAGATTTGCCTAAAAGAATTATGGCAGTAAGAGGAGGTGAAGGAGGTAATATCAGTAGTATGGGATCAAGCCTTTCCCTTTTAAATATTGGCATTTATGGATTTGGTTTTTCTGGTCGAGAATTTGCCCGATTAGTCGAGTCCTTTGGAATGAACATTAGAGTGTACGATCCTTTTGTCAAAGATTTGCCAGCGCATTGTGAACAAGTTAATTCCTTAAAAGACCTTTTTGCTAATTCCCAGGCAATCGTAATCCATGCGGGATTAACTGAAGGAACTGAAAACTCAATCACTCGCGAATTATTAGCATTATTACCAGATCAAGGAATTATTATCAACACAGCAAGAGGTGCTATTATAGATCAAGAACCTTTTTTTGACGAGTTGAAATCCGGTCGTCTGCGAGCAGGTGTCGATGTGCTTTGGCCTGATAATCTACCAGCTGATCATGAAGCACGTCAATGGGAGAATTTAATTTGGACGTGCCATCAATTTGGTGGGTCTGCGTGGCCAAGTGAAGGCCTTAAAGGTAGGCTTCGACCATTTGAGAATTTTTTAAATAATATAAAAGCGTTTGTTAATGGTGAAGAATTGAAATTTATCATTGATGAAGAACGTTATAAAAAAATGACATAAATAAGAATAATTAGTGTAGGATTAAAGGATTAGATTTGGATTGGGGTGATAAGCCACCACTCCGCTGCGCGGTACTCCTCCTTTAAAAAGAGAAGAGTTTTGAAAATGTAAGCGGATATTTATAGCTCCCCTCCTTTTTAAGGAGGGGTGGCAGCTTGCTGACGGGGTGGTTGAATAATTTAGTTTCACACCCAGAAAAAAATAAAGATATTCTAGTGTTCAATAACTAGAATGTTTATAAGAGGATAAAAAAAAATGAGTTTAGATTATAAAAATGAGATTTATATTGGAACAGTCTTATTAGAAAAGAATAGGTGGGCTCAAGAAAGAGTGCCTTCTATTATTATTTCAGAATGGGCCCAAAGATTCAAAGACGAAGGCTTTGATGGGATTGAATTATGGCAAAACCATGCCTTATTAGCAACTGAAGAAGAAAGAGGAAAGTTAAAAGAATCTGTTTCACCCATAAAAATATTCAATTCATATGCCAAGTGTGAAATTGAATTTGAAAATGAAAGAAGAGATTCTGTTGAGTTGGCTACTTTATTATCTGCCAACGGAATGAAATTTAATTTTGGTAAAAACTCAGAACGACATGAAGAATATTGTGATACTGTAAAAAAATGGAGAAGTTCGCTACCAGATAAATTCCGATTTCTTTGTGAGTGTCATGGTGGTTCAACCGTTGAAGACCTTTTAGTTGCCCGAGAAACTTTTAAACAACTGGGTAGAGATGATTATGAGATTATCATACACGGTTTTGGTGGAACAAACGAAAGTGTTTCTGCATTGTTTGGTTTGCATGGTGAGCGTATCACACATATTCATGCAAGTATATCTACGCAAACTCAGATGAGTAATTCTGATATTCAAAAAAGAGTTGAGCTCTTAAGAGAGTTAGGTTTTGCTGGATCATTTACTCTTGAGTTTACCGAATGTGTTCGCGAAGATAATGTGAATGTTGAGTCATTATTTTTAAATGCCGTCAGAGATATGAATATATTGCGAAAATATTTAATGTGAATTATGTACTTGAGGTTATTTGGATGTTTGAAAATGGATGTGAAATATGGTTAAATTGTTTTAATGTTTTTTAATATGTATTATTTTTTTAACAATTTAGTTTCGACCTTTGGTTTATAAGAGGTGTACGGTTTTTTGCTATATTTTATATTCAATGATTTATTACTTTTAACCATATCATTTATTGAATTTTTAGTGGTATCAACATAAAAGTACCACTCTTTTTTTAAAGGTGATTTAAAGGACCAGTTCATAGCATTATAGATTACTTGATGTTGAACATCACATTTAGAGCCTAATGCAAATACTTCACTAGACATTTTTCTCATAGGTTTTCGTTTTTTACCATCGCCATCTTTATTCAAAAGTAAGAAGGCACATTTATTAAAATTAAGGTGTTTAATGGCTAAAAGCATATCTGTCTTTTTAACCTCTACAGACATATTAAGAAAACAGCAATTATCGTATAATAGAACTCCAGTATCAGGAACTTCAATTGTCATCTTGGCACCATTGGTACCAGAAGTAGTATGTTTAAATTTAGTATTTTTTATCTTACCGGTAGTGTTAGATATGAAATTACATTTTTTAACTAATATATCACCATCGGAAATATTTAAGATGCCATTTGAGGCTGAAAATGATTCTAAGGACATTATCACAGGAGCACTTCTTTTACCTAATATATTTAATGTGCCGTTTACGATTAACTTTGCTCCTCCTTTTTTGATATTTTCTGCTGGCTTCAATGTAACGCCTGCTAAAATATTTAATGTAGCTCCTTTTGGGATGGTAGTCTTAGAAATAAAATAGGGTTTTTTACGTGGTTTCAAAGTTAATACACCTTTAATTGTGTCTGGTATACTACCATTTTTATTCGCTTTATTTTTTTTACCCTTTTTTGGCTTTGCAGAAACTGATGATGAATTATAAATAAATAGGCAACATAAAATAAAAGTCAAAAACTTAAGATTCATAAAACAATCCTCCCTTTGTATTTATATATATGTGCTTATTGAAGCATGCCAGTATATTATTTTTTTGTTTTTTTACTACATTTTTGCCTGTTGTTCAGTGTTTATAAGCTTGTGTATGATGCCATCGGTTAGAGAGTTATATTTATTCATGTGGTAAAAATAAGAAGGGTAATTGTGATTTATTATAAGTTTTTTTTGTGGTCGGTTCATTACTCATTTCAAAAGTTAAGTTGCCCCCCCCTCCATTTACAAAATCTTTGTGAGAGATCCATAAATTTTCGATTAAGTTATCATTTTGGCGAATAGATTTTACATATACATTTTCCGTTTTATATTCAGGGGCATGAATAGTTAAGCCTTTTCCATCTTCAAAATAAATAGTAGCCTTTTTAAACAAAGGGGGGTCGAAGATGTAAGAAGGATGCCCTGTGCAAAATGAATAAATCCCAATGCTGTTTAATATATACCAGGCAGAAATTTCACCATTGTCCTCATCGCCTGAGATGCTATTAATATCATGATGATATAGTTCATCCATAGTTTTTCTTACCCATTTCTGTGTGATATGTGGCTTGCCAGCGCAGGTAAATAAATATAAAAGATGATAGGAAGGTTGGTTGGCATGAAATGGTAATAAGTAATACAAATATATTCTCGCAAAGAATATTGTCGAATGTGAAAGTCTCACTTCCTAAGTCTAGTTCAGTATAATAGTATTGATTTCTCAGTGTCTAAATATGTCTAAATTCAGATAATTGCTAATCAATGGGCTTATATGCATTTTTGAATTGATTTGGAGGCATAATAATCTACAACTGTCTATTATTAATAGATAATATTAGTCAGGCTGTAACAATGAAAAATACGAAATTATTGCAAAATTATATACGCGATGAAATTGCTCTAGGGAATTTTAAAGCGGGTGAATATTTACCATCTTTGAGAGAATTAGGTGGGCGTCATGATTTATGTGCCGAAACAGTACGAAAATCTTTAAAGAAGCTTGCCACGGAAGGTTTGATCCAAGCTATTCCAAGAAGAGGATTTAAAGTAAAAGGTAGCAACGTTAATAATTCTCAGCAGATAGCTTTTTTAACTAAAAAATTTCCGGATTTAAGTAACGCCCAAAGAGCAACATGGGCTTGTGCTAATGCGGTTTATCAAGCCGGAGAAAATTTTGACATTTCCATTATGGGATTACATTTAGGTGGTACACAAAGATCATCTATTGAAAATCAAATTAAAAGTTTAAATTTAAAAGGAGTTATTGTTGATTCCCTAGAAGGTGATGTCGTCAGTGATGCTCAAAAAGGTGGTTTTCCTATTGTTTTGATAAACTCATTGATTGAAAGTATGCCAGTGGACACTGTTATACAAGATAATTATTACGGAGGCTTTAATGCTGTGCAGCATTTTGTTGATTTAGGCATTAAAAAAATTGGATGGGTAGGCAGTGATCAAGAATATTGTCATGCCCGAGAAAGATTTGCAGGTGTGCGAGATGCAATGGCTGTAAATAATCTTCCTTTTAAAAATTCCTGGCAAGTAAAGACTACTCAAGAGCAATTATTGAACAAAACCATTAAACTATTAAAAGATAAAGACCGGCCCGAAGCAATTATTGCCTTTGGTGTCTATTTGCTGCAATTTGTTAAAAAGGCTGCAAATACTTTGAAATTAAAAATTGGCAAAGATATTCATATTATGGGTTGGTGCGTTAATGGTGCGCCAAGCAAAGCTTGGTGCTTCTTGTTGGGTGTGAGTCCCGACCTGGAAATTCTTCCCAGTAGTGAAGAACTTATAAGAGCTAGCCACTC
>NVWA01000055.1 GCA_002746535.1 Planctomycetota bacterium | reverse complement strand
AAGGCAGATTAAAGTTTACGGTGATACGAATAATCCAGGTGTTACCACTTATAATGCCAATGGTGATATTGCTACCTTTGAAGTTAAACGTTGGGATCCTGATTTAGAAACTTATGGGCCAACCAGAAGTATTGAGACATATGGTTATACAGGTACAGAGTTAACACTTAAAACTGTTAGTAATTTTGATTCATCAAAAGTTACAACTGAAATTTGGTCATATGATAGTCTTGAAAGATTAGATGTTTATACCGATATGACCGGTATCAAAACTAAATATGAATACGATTCACTTGATCGAGTTGTAAAAGTCATTAGTGATTTTAGCAATAGAAATATTGAATCTGTTACTCAATACAATATTACGGGTCAAGCAACAGGTACGGTGTTTGCTGGATTAACTTCTGGTAACACTTTTGATTCCATTGGCCGTGTTAAAACATCTGTTCAAGATCCAAATGAGATCAATTTCACCTCAATGACCTATGATTATGATGAACAAGACCGTCAAGTCAAAGTAACAGATCATCGTGGAAACGAAATGACCTATGAATATGATGAGTACAGTAATCAGACTAAGATGACTGATTTTAGAGGTGTTGTTATAACTTCTGAATACGATGACATCAATCAATTGGTTAAGCAAACTTATGATGAAGGTGCTGGTAAACGTAATCTGATTACAACCTATACTTACGATAACATGGGGCGTCAGATATCTGTAACTCAAAACGAAGGTAAGAGCTATGAAATCACAACAACCTCAGAATATAACTCCAAAGGTCAGCTGGAACTTACTATCTTTGATTTTACAGGAAAGAACATCGAGACGTCTTACACGTATGACATCTTCGGTCAGTTGTTAACTACAAAAGTAAAAGATCCAATAACAGAGGATAAAGACACCAGCTCAACTTATAACGAATATGGTGAATTAGAAACTTCAACAGATATAAATGGCATCATAACTAAATATGATTATGACTATTTAGGTAGACAGATTAAAACTACTTTTGATCCTGAATCTTTAAATCCAGGAGGTTTGGATGTATCTACAGAAACTATTTATAAAACCAATGGTCTCGTTGATAAAACCATTAATGCCAGAGGTTTTGAAACAACAATTCAGTACGATACTTTTAATAGACAAACTGGTTCAACGTTTGATCCGGGATCAGCACCAGCAGCAAATCTATCTACATCTCAAGTTTACAATGATAGAAACCAAGTTGTCAGCACTATCAGCCAAACGGGCATTGAAACAACATTTGAATACGACTCATTCCCTAGAAGATTTGAAACTATTGTTGACCCTTTAGGTGACAACAGAATCACTACATTGACTTTTGATGTATTGAATGATTTAACTAATGTAAATGATCCTGCAGGAAATAATACTGGCAGAACTTATAATGGCTTTGGTGATTTAGAAACGGTTACTAATGCCAAAGGTCATGTGACTTCGTTTACTTATACGGAATATGGTGAGCAGGAAACAGTTACTGATAATGATTCAAAAGTAACCAAAACTGTTTATGACGATAGAGGCTTAGTTGATACCCAAACTCAAGACTTTGGAGGATTAGGTTTAATTACTTCATTTGTATATGACATATATGGAAGAGTACTTGAAACAACGGACCCTGAAGGCAAAAAGGTTGGTGTTACTTATAATGTCTTTGATCAAGTATTAACAACTACTGATGATGTTGATGGATTGGCAGTTGTTACATCCAATAAGTATTATGATAAAACATTGCAGTTGGAAACAATAACTGATAATGCAAATAATGTCACCAGTTATTTCTATGACATCTATCAAAGGTTAGAAACAGAGACTTATGCTGATACTAAATCAAAGGTCTACACGTATAACAAGTATAGCCAAAGAGAAACCATAGATGACCAGAGAGGTAATAAAACAACATTTACTTATGACTCATTTGGAAGGCTAGAAAAAACTGATATTGAAAGAGGCTCAGGTGTATTTGGTGTAACTGAAATGAACTACACTTACGATAGTGAGTTCAGATTAGAAACCGCTGATAGTATTGGTGGTAAGACTACAAGTTTAATCACCAGACATTATGATGACTTTAACCGATTAACAAGTGAAGATCAAACCATTGGTGGGGTTCTTGAAACTGTTAGCAAGAGTTTTGATACAGTTGGTAGATTAGATGAAGTTACCTATCCATCAGGTAGAGGATTGACTTATCAATATGATAGCACTCATCAAGTGACAAGTATCTTTGATACAAACACTCCCGCTAATGATTATGTGTCATATACATATAATAATAGAAATCTAGTTGCTACTAAGACATTGGGTAATGGCTTGAAATTAACCAAAGGCTATGATGCAGTATACAGAACCACTTCTCAAGAGTGGCAAAATGTAGGCTTAACAACTGTAGCAGGTTTTGATTATAAATATGACAATGTAGGCAACAGGAAAGTTGAGATTGGGCTCCATAACACAGCCAAATCAGCCGTCTACAATTATGACACTACTTATAAAGTTACTGGCTATAAGCAAGGCTTATTGAATGTGGCTGAAGATGATGTGCCTACTGCACTATTCTTCCAAGATTGGACTCAAGATACTCTAGGCAACTGGACTGCCTTTGACAATGATGGCACAGTTGATAATAGAAGCCATGATAGTATGAATCAGATTACTTCTACTGGCTTTACTCATGATGATACGGGCAACATGACCTCGGATGGCTCTAATGATTATGAGTATGATGCTATGAATAGGTTGATTAAGGCTACTGTTGGGAGTGTTGTTACTGAGTATAGTTATGATGCGTTTGGTAGGAGGATTCAGAAGGATGTTGATGGGGTTGTTACTAATTTTGTTTGGAATAGATTTAATGTGATTGAAGAGCAGGATAGTCTTGGTGCTTTAGTTAAAGACTATGTCTATGGAGCTATATATATTGATGAAATTGTGATGCTTAACGATGGAAGTAATGACTACTATCACTTATCGGACTATAGATTTAGCGTTATTGCATTGTCAGATTCTAGTGGGAACATAATTGAGCGGTATGAATATACTCCATTTGGTGAACGTACTGTTATGAATAATGCTTATACTGTTATTACTAGTGGGCTTGTTGGAAATGAATATGGATTTACTGGTAGATACCACGATAACGAGACTGGGGTAATGTATTTTAGGGCTCGGTATTATTCTGGGTTATTGGGTAGATTCCTTAGCAGAGACCCCTTAAATTATGTAGACGGTGTGAATTTACGTAGAGGGTACTTTGGGATTAATGGTTTTGATCCTTTAGGTGGAAGTTGGTTCATTTTTAAGTTGCAAGCAGCAGCATTAAGAAAGGTCTTTGGATCTAATGTAGTTTCAGAAACATTGGATAATGTTGCTGATAAAACAACTGACCTTGTTGGAGGATTGGCTTCTGCAATAGTTGAAAAGGCAAAAAAGGTAATCTCTAATCCGCTTCAAGCATCACCAATTATTGCAATGACATTAGAAGCAAAAGAATCAATAAATAGGAAGTTAGATGCATTTAATAAAGGTGGTGCTGATGAAGTTCTCAGAGATTCACTCCCTAACGTACATGCATTAGTAAATGCAAAAGGATTTGGTAAGAAGGAGCGAAAAGCAATAGTTTCTGTTTTTATTGACGTAGGGGTTGTGTTTTTAAGTGTAAAATGTCTTAAAGGTAAGACTAAAGTTGAAGCTTCTACTGCTACTACTAAGACTAAATTATATAGAGGGTTAAATCAATCCAATGTAGCCTTTGAAAAAGGCTTAAAGGGAATTGTTTCTCCAAATCGTAAATGGTGGCAATTTTGGAAACCAAAAGTTACAGCTGCTCAACATAACGCCGGACAGACCATAAATTCTTCGCTCACATCTTGGACGCCAGAAAAAGCTGTTGCGGAAGCTTTTGCTAAAAAAGGCGGGGGTAAAGGGGTCGTTATAGAGGCCGATATTTCAATTAGTCATCAAGTTGTAAGTCCTAATAAATTTGGTACGATAATAAAGGAAAAAGGAAAAATGGATAAGCACTTGTCAGAATCAGAAGTTCTAATTAAAGGAAACGTGAAGGGAAGTGCAACAGAGATTAATAATTAATATTTATGTTTTATAAATTAAAAGATTAAAAATAGTCTTACCAAAATTTCCAGAAAGGAGATCGCTGGAAATATTTTGGATTCATTAATTCGATAAAGTTTTTAGGTTGGCTAATTTCCCCTTTTTCTATTTTTACAATTATATTATGGAGGGTTTGATTAATTTTATCTTTTGGATTTAATTTTATAGCTGATGAGATTGTTTTATTTGCTTCTTTAATTTTACCCGCCAGTAAATATGAAATGGAAAGGTTTCCAAGAATTTCTATATTGTCCGGAGCTAGAATTGCTGAACTTTCAGAGTATTCAATTGCTTCATTAAATTTACTTAGCTCTAGACAAACCCCAACTAATTCCCGAAGAATAATCTCTTCTGTTTTTTCAATCTTAATTGCATTTAGAAGATATTTGTAAGAGAGCTCCAAATTGCCTAATGCTAAATGACCTTTACCAAGATACCAATTAGTTTTCCACGAGTTTGGTTCCTTTGAAATAATAGTTTCAAGAGTTTTTAAAGCATCTAAAACAGTTTTAGCATATTCGCCCTTTAGTCTTGGTTCACCTGCTGAAACAAAATTCTCTTCAATCACTTTTGACGCCGTTGCAAACATTGAATCTATTGGGTCAGAAGTTCGCCCAATATATACTTCTTTTCCGGTTGACTTATCAATAAAAACTTCCACGTTTTCATCAAGTCGTAAAAACTCAAGATTAGAATCTGAATATTGGTTTTGTGAAATTAAACCCGATCCAATTTTTGGATTCCATCCTTTAAGTGCTGTTATGGAATCTGGGTCTGTCCCTTCTTTCCAAGCAATGAAGGATTTATGTAATACTGCAGTAATCAACCATTCGCAATACGGCTCAATTATCCGATCGAATTCATCTACTAAAACAACATCTGAATCTGGTCCTTGTGATGCATTCAAATCTAGTTTTTCAAGCTTTTCAATAAATTCTAGAGCATCAGATTTAGCCATAAAACAACATCTCCAAATATTATTATCATCTAATGAAGTAGAATTTGGAGCTTCGATTAATTTCTTTTTAATTAATTGATTAATTCGAGATTTCTTCGCTACGACAGTATATCCTTCTATTGCAATTGCCATATTTTCTGCTTTTTTTATATATTATTTAAACTTGTAATATAGAGTAAAAGGTTATTTTTGCTATTAAGAAAAAATATTATTGACTATAAAATTTAGAGAAAATAGAAGTCTTCTTTTTTGGAGCAATTCTAATTAATTTTTCGATCAAGGAATAAGAATCTAATGGATGATAATAAACAGGCCTTTCCCTTCCAGCAGATGTATCGCAAGAAAGTAAAATTTTAATATAATATTCATCAATACCGTTCACTCCATTGATAGACCCAATTAATCCACCAGCTATACATGCATTGGTATCAGTATCACCACCATGAGATATAGTTTCTTTAATCGCTAGGCTATACTTTGATCTATTTTTTAAATGAATAAAAGCATTTATGAATGCAATTTTTATGAATCCTGCTTGTGGGAAAAATGGGCCTAATTCATTTGATTCAATCATTTCTAACCAAGTTTTCACTTCACTTTTAACATTTTTATTTGACCATCCTAGAACTCTTTGGAAGGCATACTCAACATCACCTTTTGAACGAATTAATGATGCAATAGCAATTACGTAGCATGCTACAGCTTCACAGCAGGAAATATTTGGGTGAGATAATCTGGAATCTTGGAATGCAAAATAAGCCAATTCTTTTTCTGTTAAATTATATCCCCAAATTGCAATAGGAACACATCTCATTAGACTTCCATTTGCTTTGGAATTGTAATTATGTTTTTTATTGGATTTGTGAATTTTTTTACCTAAATTATTTTCATCAGCTTGCTCAACATCGAATGCGTCAAGTATTGTATTGCCGATATCAAATGGTTTAGAGCGCAACCACTTGACATAATTTAAAGCAATAGCATTTAAATTAAATTCTTCATTCTCTACCAATGCTTTTGCTAATGATATGGTGAGTTCTCCATCATCAGTAATTTGACCTGGGGCTACTTTCCAGTATCCACCTCCAACCATTTTCATTGCTTCGTCTACATTTTGCTTAGAGGGCAATTTACCTAAAAATTCTAGCTTAGAGCCAATTGAGTCACCTATTAGTGCTCCTAAATAAGCTCCACATGCATAGTCGTATTCTTCTGATTTTTTATCCATTGAAACTTTAATGCTATTAATTTTTGTGTTTATATCTGTATTGATTATACCAATTTATTAAGTAATTATGCTATTCAAAATAGATGTGTCTCATTAAATAGTATTCTGGTATACAAGCTAACCGAAACCACCCAATAACCCATATTGTACCCACAGGTTTAGTTGGTAGAATGATTTGATTTTAGTGGGGTTGGGTTGGTTATGTATGAAATGGCAGAGAGTAATATAAGTCATGGTTCTATAAAAGAAAGTGGAGTAAATAAACTCGCTAGCAAACTTAAATTGCCTAAATTTCCCAATGAATACACTCAGTTTCTTGTTGAGACTAATGGTGGTATTCCAAAAAATGTACAATTTGTTGTTGAACTTCCTAATGAAAAATATGAAGGTGAAATCATGGAGCTATTTGGAGTGCTTCATCCAGAAGATTATTCTACACTCAAGGAGCAAAATCATCCAGAATATATCCTAGATTTAGTTCCAGAGAATTTTTTAATTATTGGAGTAGATGGTGTTGGAAGTAGGATTTGTATAAATCTTAATAAAGCTGGATATGGTAATATTTATTATTCTGATCATGAAATGGATGTTGATAGAGAAGATCAAACATCTTTCAAGATTGCTGATTTTGATAATGTTTTTTTAATAGCTGATTCTTTTAAAGACTTTTTTACAAGCCTTACTTTTTATGAGTTATTTAAGAAGTTTCCTATAAATACAATATGTGAGAATGGGGATGTTGAAAAACTTGAGAAGTTATTAGAAGATGGACTGTCTCCAAATGCTAAAGATGATAGCGCCAGTACTTTAGCACATATTTGTGCAAGTGAAAATCAAATTGAACTGTTAGCTCTTTTAAAAAAGTATAATGCTTCATTTGATGGTGCATTATATAATGCAATATATTCAGGATGTGAAGAGGCTGGTCTGTATATATTAAAAAATAACCTAGAGAAAGATTTACATGGTCCGTATGAAGGCTCTACATGGCTCCACATGGTTGCAGATAAAAATCTAGTCAAAATGGGTCAGTATTTAATTGAAAATGGTGCTGATATTAATGAAGTATGTGAAGATGGCCTATCACCATTAGCAACAGTTGATGATATTGAGGAATGCAAAGAATTTGAAGCATTGTTGATCAAGCATGGTGCAAAACTAATCAATACCAATTGGCCATAACCGAAACCACAGAATAACCAATAATAAATCTCCAAACTCCCCACACCAACCATAAAACTTATCTCATATAAACAAAACAACTTTCAATCTCAAAACAAGTGCTAAATCGCTTTGGTGTGGTAGGATTGTTTTTATTCTAATTAGAGAGTTGGCTTGGTTAAGAAATTATTGAATCCATTAGTTGTATCAGCTTTTATTCTTGTGTTGCTGCTTGGCTCTCTTGCTCATCTGATGTATGGGTCTTGTCAGAGTAGTAAGTGGCATTATCATATACAATGTTATTGGATGCCTAAATTTTTACCAGAAAGTTTTTTGAGGAAAAACTATTATAACCTTTTGGGTGAAGAAAGTGCGTTAGGTGTTTATGATGACTATAACGGCATTTGGAATGGATGGTTTAAAAGTGGGAATAAAAGGTATATTTCGGAGTATCGTAAGGGTAAAAATCATGGTAAGTCCCTTGCTTGGTATGATAGTGGGATTAAATATATTGAAGATAACTATAATGATGGTAAGTCACATGGGCAATATTTAGAGTGGCATGATAATGGTGTTTTAAGAATGAGATTAAGTAGTTTAGATGGTAAAAGGGAGGGAAAAAAAGAAACGTGGTTTGATAACGGCAATTTATGTAGTAGCGAACATTTTAAAAATGATAAAAAAGTGGGGGCTCATGAGAATAGGCATGAAAACAATATTATAAGTTTTATCGGAAATTTTGAAAATGATGAGGAAGTAGGCTTTCATCAATCATGGTATGAGAACGGAAATAAAAAGCATAATGGAAATTACATAGCAGGAGATGAAGATGGTCTTCATCTATATTGGCATAGAAATGGTAACCCTCTTAAATCCAAAATGTATTTGAAGGGTCGGCGGTATGGCTTAACTAAAATTTGGTATAAAAATGGACAACTAGAATCCAGCGGTGTATCTCATGGTTGGGATAAGATTGGTGTACATGAAGGCTGGTATGACAATGGTAATAAAAAGTACATGCGGACATATAAATATTTTAAAATGATATTGTCTATAATTTACAGCAAAGACGGTACTCTAAACAAAAAAGAATACTACAACCCCAAAGGCATCTTCCAAAAGAGAGAGCTCTTTGAAAAGGGGAAGTTGGTTAAGACTGAGAGTGAAGAGTGAGAGTGATGTCTATCTTCTTTATTTTACAGTTGTATCTTTATATAATCGATGGCTAATCACTGTTTCATCTATTGCGTGAATGTATTTGCCTTCAGGTGATAATCCCTTGCTTTCTATGCCTTCTTTGTAAATAATTTCAAGAGTCCAGCCTTTATATTTATAGAGAACTTTACCACCTTGGAGAGAAGTTCTGCGATTTGGAATGTAGGTGTCTGCCTTTTTAGAAATTTCTTTTTTAGAAATTATATCATATT
This sequence comes from Planctomycetota bacterium, assembly GCA_002746535.1. GTDB lineage: Bacteria > Planctomycetota. The sequence continues at coordinate 11,901 of NVWA01000055.1, read as the reverse complement.
CAAATTCCAGGTGTTCTCTTTTTCTTCCAGGTTCTGTTCCGATATATTGCAGAAGGGTAGCTTTATTAAATTTAAGTTTATCTTCTTTATCTTCAACAGCAATTAATTCTATCGTGTACATATATTTAGTGTGTTTGAAAATGGGAATTATTATTACTCTTCTTCCAGTTCCACAATAAAGCCCCAATTGCATCCGACGACCATAAACTTGTTGAATACCATCATCGTCCGTGTAAATCTCAACGGTATTGTCTGAAATTGCAAAAGTTTCTTCCCAACTTCTGCCGAATGTCGGTCCCAAGTATATGGTGTTCCCATTTTCTAAAGTAATCCGATCGAATGTTATTTTTGAAATTTTATTTGGGTATTTAAAAGGTTGGTTTTCTACTATGATGTGTTTTGTCAGTGATATGTTGGGAATTAGAATAATTAAGAAAATGATAAATAGAATTGGATAAATAAAAGACTTTTTTTTCATTTTGGATCTTTAAAAGATTGTAAAAGTGTAAGCCTAATATTAATTTCATCAATTATAACAACTGCTGGATGACGCGGAAGAAATTTATATATGATTGGGTGAATACCAAAATATCCACCTCAATAACATATCCTCTAACCCAAAATCCAAACCTTGGTTGATTCAATCACTCTTCATCATTACGTTTAGGCTCTTTTATAATTATTGGCTTGAGATTAAAGTTTTTATCTTTAATAATTTCAGAAATTTCTGGCCAATTGTTTGGATTGCTTTGCCAAGATTTTAAATTAATCGTAATCTTCTTATTTGGCCAAGTGCTATTGTAAGATGAGGAAGTAGCATATTCCAAGTTATATAAAGCCCAGATTAATGATTCAAAAGCAAAAATTGTTAATTCATCTTGATGACATCTTAACCAAAGGCACTCTACATTGTTGAATTTGATTTTTTTTGACCCTATACTAAAATCAAAAGTTGTTTTAGTTGGCTCAATTTTTCTGAGGACGTTTTCTCTCCATTTGCCGAAATTAATATTCTTTTCGTAACCGTAACCCTTCAAAATATATTCTTGACCTTCAAGCCTAACTGTTGAGTCTAAATTACTACTTAATGCAAATCCTAATTTACTATTTTTTCCTTTGAATATTAAAACATAACTTTGCTCAAGATAAGTTCTTTCGCCTTCAATTTCAATTTCCCATGCTTGGGAGACGCCTTTATCAATAGGCCACCTAGAAGTTGTTTGCCCCCATATTGCCCATTTATCCGATTCTGAATGTACAACCTTAGATTTAAAACTGCCGAAAAGTCTTGGGAAAATTATCCCTTGCCTTAATAGAAAAACTAATATTAGGATGGTAGTGATAATTAAGTAAATAATCCATTTGTTTGATTTGTTCATTGGAGGATCCAATTTCCTTAATAAAATAATTTTGTTTAAATGTCTAAGTGATTATACCCAAAGTCCCTTGTGATCAATATAATCATCTGACTCGATTTTCACTCAATACACCAAGCTTTTCAAAACTTAGATGGGGAATGATTATTAAAAAATATGATATTCAATGTTAAGATAACTTGAATTTGAATTAATACCTAAAGTTACCCAGATTACTATAAGTGTCCAAGCTGTTAACTTATCTGCTATTGATTTATATGAAACTAAATAACAAATGTTAAACACAATTGCTAACAATTCTAATATTGCAATGGGAGTGCTGAAGTGACATCCGCATCCTAGCATTGGTATGAAAAATATTAGAAGTAAGTTTAAAAAAATAAAAACTGGTAGTGGAAGAGCATTTTTTGAATTGAGCCCTATTAAGCGAGGTGGATTATTCTGACTTTCTTCCATTTCGATTTAGCTCATATAAGATTATTGATAAATCTTTTATATCGCAAAACGGATTAATGTAAAGTTATAAGCAATCTTCTGCAATATCAAAAACCTTATTTATTTGGTGATTAGCTTGTTGGGTGGTAGAATCTTGGTAGAGGATTATAAATCGATTTATGTGAAGAAGTAAGTTTAAGTAGATGCCAATACAATTTAAGAAAAAGTATATATTTATTTTATTCCTTGCTTGTACATTTATTTTGTTCCTTATTGGTATATTCATCTACTTCCTGACTGATGATGCTATTGATGATGATAGTCATTTGCAGGTAGTAAGAAAAGAAGTGAATTCAGAGGAAAATGGATATGAGAAAATTAAAGAATCCGTTAATTTATTTATAAAGATTAAAGATGTCACTAAAGTACAATCTGCTTATATCTTTACAATTGATAAAGATAAAAGGCAAGAGTTATTAACAAAGATAATTTCACATGATAATTTAAATAAAATCATTGATTTGAAATTACAAAGGGAGTTTCTAAAAGTTAATAAACAGAGTTTAATTGCTTTAGAGACCTCTCTTGAATATAAAAAATTCTTTTTTGATACGGAGATTCCTCTTGGGGATTATGATGATCAAAAAAATATTTTTGATGTAATTAAGTTATTTAAATTAAAATTTCGAGATAACTATGATCAAGCCAATACGTCAAACTGTTTGAAACAAATTTCATATACATTTAAATTGGCAAAAGTTTATGAGGAAAACAGTAGATACTTCCTTGATAATATAATTTCATGGACGATTAAAAGAGATAATGTGAAGGCATTGTTAGCCTGCCTTGAGGGTGAAAAGATTGATGCAGAGTCTATTTTCAATATTTTTGGCGATCTAGAAAAGTTTAAGTCAAAGCCGGATAGTTATGACTCGTTTTTGAAGTTCATTTATAACTACACAAAGAATGAACTTCTTAAAATGGATTTTACTACCGACCCCGAGATTGGATATAAGGGCTATTTTATAGGATTTATATTCAAAAAAAACATGACCTTAAATCAATTGAATAAAATATTTACTATGTGGATCGGTAAAAAAGAAAATGCTTTTGTAGATAGATCATTTTTTCAATCAATCAAAAATTATAAAAGAAAGTCTATTCATAGAAACTCATTTGGTGATGTTGCAGTATTTCCTTTGATTGTTTCAGGGCAACTGAGAGCAAATTATTTCATAATTAATTCAAAAATTACTTTACTCAACACTTTGATCGCTTTAATGAGATATGAGGCAAGATATAACAAATTGCCAGACAGGATAGATCAGCTAATTCCAGAGTATTTATCTAAGATGCCACTTGATGCTTTTAATAATAAGCCAATTAAATATTCTAAGAAGGATAGAAAAATTTGGTCAGTCGGTTGTGAAATTTTAGATGACTTTGATGATCAGGTGATGGAAGATAATGATGCTGTTCTGATTATTCCAGTTATGTCAAAATAAAAACAAAACTATTTAGCTTTTTAAAACACAGACACGGGAATTATATTTGGTAGTTTGTTTGAGTGGGGTGGTAAGTTATTTGTAATTAATAAATACTTTTTTTATAGTCTCAATTTCTTGCTCATCTAATTCCCAATTACAATAAATGCTCATACCTGCATAGTTTCCTGCAGATGATTTTGCAAGACCTGAATATAATCCTTTTATAGCGTTTAATACATTCTCTGTTTCTGGATTGTGATAGCCAACCCCTGTATCATCATATACTGGAATACCAAAGAGAACTTCTTTATTTGCTGACCATTTTAGAACTTGCTGAACCCATTTAGAATATAAATATTGGTATAGTTTGTGATTACTCAAAGCAGTATCATACATCATTACTACATGCTGGTCAATAATTGTGGATAATGTTTCATAATACTCTTTTTCCCAATGTACATCATTGTGTGGATGAAGAAATGATGGGGGTGGGTAACTTGCTAGTGATAGGATTCTATTTTCTCCTATTACAGCTTTAATGCTCTTCAAAAGAAGAATAAATCCTTTATTCCCAGAAGGCAATGGTTCAATATTTATATGAATTCCAGCTAATTTTGGGTTTTCATCTAACAATATTTTTATAGAAGCTACAAAATTATCTCTCCAGTATTCTTTTTCTGGAAATGCACTACCTCCTAATACCCCACCAATCCATGGTAACACTTTTACATTAGTGTTGTTAAGTAATGACTCAATTGCTTTATTGTCATATTTAGCAATTTTACCTTGAATAGTACTAGGGCACAAATGGGGGAAAATGTATTCAATATTTAAAGTTTTTATACGACTATTTAGAGTGTTATAGCTTTCAGGTGTTCTATATTTATTCTTATCTTTTTTGTATTTTTCAAACCATTCATCAGCACCTATCCATCCATGTGCTAGCCAAAGTCCATTTTTTTTCATATCAATTGTTTTGGATCGGTCTATATAGCCAGGTGTCCAAATTAGATATGCTACAAATAAAGCCAAAATCACAATAAATAGAAAAGTGAATACTCTCCATATTGGTTTAAATAATATATTATTTTTAAAAAACATAAATTTATTACTTAATATTATTTTCTGTAAATTGAGACCATTCTAAAATATAAATCGGCATATTAAACCAAGGATTCTTAGAAGGTGTTTTTATTATAACTGTCTTTCTTATTCCTGGATCAGCTTCAATCCATTTATTATTTCCAATATATGCAAGAATATGAGATCCGCCTGTTGTAACTGCGATATCTCCAATGTTAAGTTTAGAAGTATCAATATCATTAATTGTTTTTGCTTTAAATTTATGATTTGCGAAATTTTTATATCCATCACGAATTGCTTTAGCGGAACAGTCATACCACCATAATTTAAAGGCATTACGAAATAATTTTGGATTAAACGTTAAAAAACTTTGCTTTATATTCGCATTAATAAGTCCATTCCTCACTAAACCTGAACAATCAATACCTATTCTGTTTTCACCTCCCCAAATATATTTAGTTCCCTCATAACTCTTTAATGAATTGATATAGCTTACACGGAGACTTTTATTTTTTGATTCTGATCCAGGTAATATTAAAAACAAGATAAAAGCAATTCCCAATCCGAATAAGACGGTAGCAATAATTTTATAATTTTTAAGCATGTAAATACTTGAAGCCCAGAATGCTGGAATAGTTATGACAAAAAACAAACGTCCGTATCCATTAGAAATAGGAACAAAACACATCAATACAATGAAAAGTAATAATATTACCCAACACTGGAGTAAAATGGACTCTTTTAGAAGTTTAAAGAATTTTGATAACATTCAGTCTCACAAATACAAATAATAGATACATGCGATTATATCGTAAGATTGTATATATAACCTCCTATATTTATAAATGATATATCGATGAAATTTGATAAAATCATGATTTATTTTGGATCATTAAATGTATTTACCAAATCAAGGTTCTTTTAAATATAATATTTTAAAGTTTGCTCTAATACTTGGCTTCTGTGGATGGGGTATTTCATTTTTATTTACTGTAACCTCTTGGTCATATTCAACAGGTATATTGTATGGTATGGGTGCATCTGAAATTGTTTACCAGCCATTATTAGATTATTGGCTTAAAATGGCATCAGCTGTTTTTGGAGCATTGGGAATAGTATTTTTACTTCCATTATTCAATATGAAAAAATATGAAGTTTTGTTACCAATACTTGGGTTTATCTCATTGTTTGTTGGAATAGTTTTAATTATTTCATCGTGTAACAATTCATTAGATTCTGATATACATATCACATTTATACCTGATATAATTTTTTGTTTTGTAACGTCATCTTGTATTTTCTATTCAATAACAAGTAACAAACCACTCAAAACAGAGTCGCAGGAATGAAAATATTTGCATTAAAACCAAAACAAAGTCATTATGGCGAATGGTCTGAGTGGACTTTTGAAAATGATGTGCCATTTAAAGTGTGTGACGATTGTGGATTGGGTGGTGAATTTACATTTAATATAAAAACAGGTGATTTTATCATTGAACAATTCATTACAGAAGATCTACAAGTAGGCAAGGGCTTTTATATTGGCGATGTAACTCCATTATTAACTGCAAAATATGAAGAGTTGGTAAAAATTGAATCCAAGTTTAGTGGTGCATCAGCTTTTAAATATATAATTGATGAGCCAGATGTAAATCTGGATTATTTGGATGAAAAGTATCAAGAATTAGGGTTATTAAATATTAATGGTAGATGTGAAAAGGTAAAATTTAAAGGTGATTTGCTTCCTTGTTGTGATTCTTGTGGTGTGATATTAGGGGGTAGGATTGAAGTAGAAGTATCAGAACACTTAGAAGATTTAAGTTTTTCAAAAGATAGTTGGTCTGGGGATGACTTCTTTTCTAGTGATGGATTTGATGTTTTAACTGGTGTAATAATTGTTAATGAAAAAGTTAAAGATTATTTAGATGAAAATGGTTTTGTTGGTATAGATTTTATAGAAGTTCAGTGGTTTTGAAAACATAGAGTTAGCATTCTTCTCATTATTGTAAAGGGGATCTTTTAACCGAAACAGAAGAATATTATTTGGTGGTTTGTTTGGGTTGGGATACTTATTCTATTTATTCGCTTTGTAACCCACTAAATTTCGATTCTCAATTTATTGCGTCCATATTGTTAGCTTTACAAGTTATAGTATAAATGCATAATAGCGATGAAGTGAATTTAAATATTTGAGTATTTAGCATGTTAGGTAGATGGCTACGCAAATTTATTTGGAAACCATTTGAAATAGCTTGTCGTGCAAACCCATTAATTGCAATCAAGATCACAACTACAGAGCCTGTTCTAGGTGTAAAATGTCTTAAATTCCATAATTTACCGATAAAATTTTTATCTTGGTTTGCAGGTGGTTATGATTATGCAGTTGTTTATATAATTGATAATGAAATTGTTTTTGACTCTGGATTCGCTTGGGGTCAAAAATCTTTGAATGCCTACTTAGAAAAAGAAGGAATGAAAAAATCTATTCATACTGTTATCAATAGTCATTTTCATGAGGACCATATCGGCAATAATAACTTGTTTGTTAAAGAATGTGATGCTGAAATTTTTGCACATGAGAAAGGTCTACTAGATGTGAATTTTGTTAAGGATCGTGAATTTTTTAGACATTTTTTATTCGGTAATTATGTTCCAAGTAAGGTAGGGAAAATAGGCGTTGCCTATCAAACCTTAACACGTAAATTTGAAGTTTTAGAGACGCCTGGTCATACCCCAGATCATATTTGTTTATACGACCCAATTAATAAGATTTTATTGAGTGGTGATCTCTTTATAAATGAAAATTTATCGTGTCAACTTATAGAAGTTGATGGTCCTTCATGGATTGCAAGTTTACATAAATGTGTTGAGATTGAGATCGAGATATTGCTTGATGGCCATGGTGCAATTATTAGTGGGCATGAATTAGTAAAAGAAAGGTTATCAAATAAGATTAAATATTTAGAGACTATTAAAAGTCGAGTAGAGCAATTAGCAAGTACTGAAAAAGATATTCAAGTTATCACTGCTAAAGTATTTGATGATTGTGATTTTGTAAATCAATTGTCACTGGGCGAAGGATGGATGTCAGCAATAACACTAGGTGCTTTCGCTCGTTCTCATTTAGTGAAATCCTTTATTAAAATCTCATGAATAAATTTTAAGTTATATTCAATAATGAAGACAATTAATCAACAAACACAGAATCTTGAAATAAAGAAAATTCCAAATTTATCAGAACTTGGGAGAGACTTGCTATATATATCTCCACTTCGTTTAGCATTTACTCTAATTGTTCCGTTTGTTTGTACGGCATTATTTTTTATCTTTGCATATTATGGGTATTGGGCTTTATCTGTGCTTTCGCTGATGTATTTGAGTTTTGTAAGTTATGGATCTATTTCACATGACCTTGTTCATAGAAATATTGGTCTTTCAAAAAGATTGAATGAAATGCTACTTTGTTCGATTGAACTATTAGCTTTGAGAAGTGGTCATGCATATCGATTAGTTCACCTTCATCACCATGCAAGTTACCCTAGTGACGATGATATAGAAGGGGCGGCATCTAGAATGAGTTTATTAGGATCTCTATTTGAAGGGATTACTCTTCAAGTTAGAATTCACATTTGGGCTATAAGGCGTAGATCAGAATTGCACGTTTGGATTGTGATTGAATGCTTAGTTAGTGCATTGATAGTTATTAGTGCATTAATTATATTTCCTTATTTTATGACACCATTGCTATATGTTGTATTAATGATTATGGGGAGTTGGATAATTCCACTCATAACATCATATATACCACATAATCCAAAGGGTATTTCAGAAATTGAGCAGACATTAAGATTTCGGGGAATTGTCTTGTCTATTATTGCCTTACGACATCTATATCACTTAGAGCACCATCTTTATCCTTCAATTCCACATCATAATTGGCATAAATTAGCAAAACGGTTGGATCCATATCTTGACGAGCATGGCATTAATTCTAATAAGCTTTGGTTTTAATTTAATATCAATTAAATTTATATTTACGTAATACTTACATTATAACGGTGTAAAGATGTCTGAGAAAGTTTATAAGGATGGGGTTTGGGTTTCTAGGGTTGGATTGGGATATTAGTGGGGGAGTTCGGTGATTATTTTGATTAAGAGTGGGAAAATAAACTATTATTGTTTAAGATTTTTATGAGGTTGCCAATTAAATTTACTATGACATTTTGGACAAATAGACTCACTTCTTTTTGAAGGGTTTTGGCTAATAGAAATCAATTTGCATTCATCCTCGAAACATAAAGTACAAAATGGGTCGCCAAATCCATTTCCAATATCATCTATTTTATAATATGAAGCACCGATTTTTTTTACTTTAAAGGAATTTTGAGATGATTCCTTAATCTGAGTGTCTTTTAGTTCAAGAGATTCTTTTAGTTTTTTTATTTCTAAAATTGAATCGTCTAGTTTTTTCTTCAATTCAGCATTGTCTTTTTCTAAATTTGAGATGATGTCCTTAGATAACTCTATACGTTCTTTAAGAATTACTGCCGATCCATGTTCATTAATAAGTTTTTCAATTCCAGTAAACGGATTTAAGTTCATAGTATTCTTTCAATGTAAATTAAAGATTAAAAATTCTAGATAATAATTATTTTTTTCCACAACATTTTTTATATTTTTTACCACTATTACATGGGCAACGATCATTTCTCCCCGTGGCTGTCGTGGTAATTATAGAAGTAGGTGAGAATCGCCTTTCGATCGCCATCATTTCTTGTGGAGGAACCCTTGGCCTACCTTCAGCATCTGAGTATTTAACATTTAACTTATCTATAGCTTCCAGTTTTCTGATCAGTTGGTGAATAAGCGGATCGTCATCTAGGGCTTTCCTTTTATTTGGAACAAAGTGTTTGTCCCATGTTGCATCCACGTCTGGCAAAAATACAATCTTTCTTTCACCATCAGGTTTTGGTGAGATATCAACTAGTTCACCATCTTCAGAATTCCATACACAATGGAATTCAGCCTCAATGACTTTTTTAGGATCATACCAAATCATCCAACCGAATATCTGTTCACCATTATTTGCAGTAACATGAGCCTGAACGTTGTTAAAGCATTCGTTAACAGGGTAATTTTGTGAATTGTCCACATTGACAAAAATAGGTGCTGATTTAGAACAGATGCTTTTGCAAAATTCTGTAACAGTATCATCTATGGATCCTGGTGTTGTTGGGTTTAAGTTAAGCATTGTTTAAGATCTCCTGAATATTTATTTCAGTGGCAAGTTGCGAGGTTAACTTAGTATTTTCTTTTCGTCTATTGCTTTCTCTAATGCAACTAGTCTTGATGATTATTAATATGAGGAGTAGGGGCACTAGTAAAAGTTTCATTTATTTCTCGGTGTCGTCCTTCTGGGTTGTTTCTTCCTTGATATTTTCTTTCTTCATTTTCTCTTTATGGGCTCGTTGCTGTTCTTCCTGCACCTTTTTTATTAATATCTCAATCCTTTTACTTTCCGCATCTATTAATGCTCTTTTTTGTACTTGATTGTCACCACAAGAAACGATCAGAGCTAGTAGGGGGATTAGTAGGTATTTCATTATTCTTCCTTTATAAAATAAATAAACTATCTGATTACCTTTATCAATTACAAATATTTATGAATTGCACTCAATTCATATTTCTTTGATTATCTAACTAAGTTTGTTGATGAAAAAAAATCTCATGCTTAGTTTTATTGTAATTCTCCCAAGTTGAATAATACTTGGTTACAAGGTTATTCAGGTCTTCATCAATATCTTCTTCTTCGAGTTTTTTAGGATAGATGAAGCTTTCTAATTTCATTAATCGAATATTTAACAGTAACTTGCTTGTGATATCTTGGTGGGGTTCAGCGTTGATGTTGATTGTCTGATTTACCATTTCTAACGACCGTTCAAATAATTGAATTTTTAGAATTGTAGCAATTAATTATTGAAAGTCTTAAGATAGTTGGAAAGTTTATTTTATCATTTGTAGTAATTCTATTGTAATTTAATGCGTGTCTTCGTTTGCTCATTAAAAAGTGCTCTAAACCACCCATTTTTCGCCATTAAAGCCGATTATTCCCGAACAAAAGCACCAAGTAAATCAACCATAAAACCAATTTCTAGCACACCGAGTGACTATATGTATATATAGTAATTTAAACTATTTCATCCGATTCACTTGACACAATTTCTTTGGTTGGATTTTACATTAAATGCTAAGTATTGTGGTCATTTTTGATTGATTTTTCACCTAAAAATTCATGGTAAATAGCCCTATAAAAGATCGAGTTCTTACTTATTAATCCTGTATATATTTGTATAGTATTAAGAAAACTAATTCATGAAAGGAATGGCTATGGGAGAAGTAAACTTCAATTTCTTTACCAAAACACAGACTCTCAAGGGAATAAATCCACCACTGCTTAAACAGTTTCTGATGAGATTTAAGGAGTATTTCACAGACAAAGATTTTGATCTGGAAGCAGATGGAATAGATCACAAGAAGCTTGTGGAAGCTTTAATGAAACCATCAGTAGAAACAAAAGTGGCCAAAGATTTAGCGGATGCTCTATACATTATATATGAAGTATCAAAAGATGAGGCCTATAAGAATGAGTTGATAGATTTATCATCTGATTCTGAGGCGACTTACTTGGATCTAATCATTCAACAGTGGCTTAAGGATCAATCGGTATTAGTAAAGAAGCACGCTGAACTATCGATTAAGAAAGTCAGTGCCTTCGACCACTACAGGTCTGATGTTGCTCCTGCTAATAATTTTGAGTTTCCTAAAGCAAGAATCATTAAAAAGCTAGAAACATATTTAGCAGATACCTTTGAAGACAAAAACAGAGGGAAAGGTGCAACGCTAAATGTATTTAAAAAGGGTGATGAGTTTTGGTTTATGGTTAATCGTGGCTCGACTATAACTCGAAAGGGATCGATGGTAGATGGGAAGCCATCGAGTATTGTTTATCGACCTGAGAGATATGATATTGTTGTGTATAACAGTAAATCCAATGAATTACGGGTTGAACGAAAATCTGATTGGTTGAAATGTTTATACGTAAAATCTATTGGTGCTTTTGTATTCGGTAGTGCGGATTATTTTAAGAAAAAAGATAAGTATACCCTTGAGCCAATTAGATCAAATTATGGAAAATCGTTGAATTGTAAAGACGTAGAAACAGTTAAGAGTATCACGCTTACGGGCTTAATCCTTGGTTGGGGCAAAGAAGATGGGTATATCCAAAGCTATGAAGCCAAGGATCTAGGTATTTGCATTGATAATAATACTAATGGCATCACAAACAATTTAAAAAGCTGTAAGGAGATCCTAAAAGCTACATTCAAAATTATTTTTAAGAGAACTGAAAATGACAGAAAAACAACTGTCATTATTAAACCACCGATGCAAGCCAATCACCCTCGTGATAGTGATGCCCAGTTAATAGAAAAATGGTTAATAAATAATGGAATAATTTTAAA
>NVWA01000019.1 GCA_002746535.1 Planctomycetota bacterium | reverse complement strand
GAGTGGCTAGCTCTTATAAGTTCTTCACTACTGGGAAGAATTTCCAGGTCGGGACTCACACCCAACAAGAAGCACCAAGCTTTGCTTGGCGCACCATTATCATACCAAATAATTTCTTTACCATGTGTCTCACCATTGACATACAACACCTCTCTTCTTTTGACACCATTTTCATGCCAACTAAGAAACGCCCCAACGCCTTTGCCTTTAATCATATTTCCGGTACTCTTTATTTGTCCATTTTCATGCCAACTCTTATAAGAGCCGTGAGCCATTCTATTTTTATAATGAATCTTAAATTGCATTTTACCATTTGAGTAAAAATTAGAGAACATGCCATTAATTTTACTGTTAAGAAAATTAGTTTTAGATTGAATTGTTCCTTCAACAAACCAAGTCTTCCATACACCTGTATAATTTTTATAAACTGCAACTTCACCATTAACATGTCTCTTTTTTATTAACAACCATTTTGGTAAATAAGGACCCATGAGATGACTTTGCATAATATAGTGATACTTAGATGCTTGGCAGTCCCCATACATCAAATGACCAATTACACCTAATGCCATTACAAAAAGGAATGCACCGACCAATAAAGGATTAAGAGATTTTTTGATCACTCTTCTGCCTTCGATTCACTTTTTGAGCGTTTGGATTGAATTGCAAAGATCAACGCTCCTAATGAAAACAAAATAAATATTAATCCGAATAGAGTGGTGTTTAGATCAAAAGGAACTTCAACATTCAAGTCACTAATTAATTTATCAGCTCCAAAACAAATTAAACACCTACCTTCATTTCCATATAGCTCAACTATTCCAATAATATTATGATCAACTTTAAAATAATATCCCTTTTTGATTAAAAATTCTAAGTAAAAATCAGCTGGTGGTCTTGGCCCTGCTTTTATTTCATTATTGGAAAAACTCATAGCAATAAACAAAATCAGAACAGATAAAAAAGACTTTTTCATTAGGACAGTATTACCAACTCTCTAAAAGCAAATAAAACCAATCCTACCACACCAAAGCGATTTAGCACTTGTTTTGAGATTGAAAGTTGTTTTGTTTATATGAGATTAGTTTTGTTGTTGGTGGTTTGGGAATTTGGAGATAGTGTTTTGCTATCTCCTTTGTGTCTTGAATTGATTAGTGCCCGTCAAATTGTGATTGGAATAATATTTTTACCTTACGGCTTAGTTTTATCAATAATTATAATTTTCAACTTCCTGTTCATAAAACTTATTCAAGTTGACTAAAAATGAAGGTAGCACTTCTTTATTTAAATAAGTCTTACTTCGTTTTTTCCCAACGATTTTAGCCTCCAAAAACAACGACTGTGAAATTAATCTAAAATCATCAAAAGATAGGCAACCAGTTGACACTTCATGAAAACGTTCACCGTATTTGCCTATAAGTAGACTCTCCGTTCCTTGTTTATGAATAGTAACGGAAGGATCCAGTATAACCTCAATTCGCTTACCATCAGCTAAGAAGATGATTTTACACATAGACGAAAACGTTTCTGCCTTCTCAGAAACCCAATTAGAAAGAGTGAAACCTACCGAAATTGGCTTAAAGCTACTATTATCTTTTATGACGAACGGATTTAGGTATATCCCCATACTAAAACCAATGAATTTGCCAGTAATACTCTTATTACTAAATTTGTTTCCTGATGTTATCACACTAATATTTTTGTTTGGACTTGAAAACTTATCATTAAGAGTATGAATTTTAAAACCAGACACACATCCTTGCAAAAACAGCGCAACACATAAAAGAACTAGACACTTACTCATAATTATTCCTTAGATTTTGACCTTTATATTAAGACTGATATTTTAATAATTTCATGAACTTTATTCATAACCAAAAAATGATAAAGCCTTAATTTTAATTATATAAATTAAGGTATCAAATCACTGAATCCTGACATCTAAATTAAAAATATTCTAATTTTTATCAATAATTATTTAACAAGTGAAATTCCCTTAATAATTTCCATGCACCCCCTACAATCCCCCGATTTTTTGGGAGCACAGATATGATGAATATTATGATAATTATGAAATTACTAATGAGCACAACAGACCAAGATTTCTTAAAGATCATAGAATTCTTAAATGCCGAAATAAGAATCCTTAAAACTATTAATAAAGAACACCGTGAAATGAATGATGAAGAACGTTTTACTTTAAGCACCCTTGCTCAAGGAATAAAAAAAGCCTTAAGGTTAGGCACACTTGAAACAATCTTTAAACCTAAAACAATTCTTGGCTGGTTAAAAAGATTTGAGAATAGAAAGTTTGATGGTTCAAAATCAAGAAAAGGAAAAGGCAGACCATCAATTTCTGAGGTAATCCGCAATCTTGTTATAACATTAGCACTGGCAAATAAAAGCTGGGGTGCTGATCGTATCGCAGGACAAATGCATAATTTAAACTATGAAATATCAGATCAAACCGTTTTAAATATATTAAAGGAAAATAATATTCCCATTGCACCAATAAGAAAATTAAACACCACATGGAAGGAATTCCTTAAAGCACACTGGGATCAAATCTGGGGAATAGATTTCTTCCAGAAAGGTGTATGGACATTTTCAGGAATTAAAATTGTAAAAGTATTTGTAGCAATTCAATATTGCACTCGTAAAATAAAAGTTTTAGGAATCATAGAAAATCCTAATGAAGAATGGATGATGCAACAAGCCCGTAACATCACCGATGTATATGAACCAATGCTAGAAAATTGTAAACACTTGGTTCATGATGGTGACCCACTATATACACCAAAATTTATCAGCTATCTTAACCCAGAAATCAACACTATCAAAATTCTACCAAACAGCCCTAACATGAATCCATTTGCAGAACGTGTTATCCGATCAATCAGAGAAGATTGCCTAAATCATTTAGCCATTGTAGGAGAAGGTAGCCTCAGAAAAATTATGAAAGAGTATGTTGATCATTACCACTTTGAAAGAAACCACCAAGGCATTGGCAACCAAATTATAGAATCAGAAAATGAAATTTTGCAACACTCTAAAAAAGGCAAAGGAGAAATTCTTTGCCAAGAACGTGTAGGCGGATTACTTATATATTACTACCGCAATAAAGTAGCCTGATTTAAAAATCCATACTTATCAATATAAGAGTATTGTATCAAAATATATGGTTTTGCTCTGAATTTAAAGTTTTGGTAAGTATCTTGTATGAAAACATACATTTATTCAAACTCTAACTCTTAATTTCATTATAACCAATCGACTAATTGCGATAGGATAAATATTTTTACCTTACGGCTTAGAAGAATATTTAAATATCAATGCAGGTGAAGAGTTTACTGAAATGTATTGTGAAACAAAATCACTTTATACTGATGAGCGCTGGGAAGAAATAAGAGTATTAGCTCGAAAGCTTATTACATCTATGGCGTGGCAATATCACAAGCCACTTAAAAATGGTTTTACTTATGTTAGTAATAATCAATCTAAAAAAAACGCATAACAAAACATTGAAGGGGGAATTTACATAAGGGCGATCTTCGCTATAATTCACTGGCCACAGAAGGTTTCGCTACGTAACGAAGCCTGCTATAAATTTCGCTTAATTAAATGTTAGAAGGAGTAACTGATTATGTCCTCGATAATGAAAAAGCTTGTATTCGCATTTAACTTAATATTGATTTCCTCTTGTTCAGTCATACCCAATAAGGAACCCGTTCGAGATGCTGATTTATTTACCCTGATCGTTCTGCCTGACACTCAAGGCTATGCTGATATCAGGCATAAAGAGACACAGAAGCACTGGCCGGGCATTGGTGATCAGCGCTCTTGCTTCCTTACGCAGACGGAATGGATCAAAAAAAACAGGCAGAAGCTGAATATCGTCATGGTGGCTCATGTTGGAGATATCACTCAGACAGAACACGATGAAGAATGGAAGATAGCGGACACCGCTTTCAAAACCATTGACAACTACGTTCCCTATATATTGTGCTCTGGAAATCATGACATGGGATATTCACAAAAATACCGTAAGACAAGTCATTCTCGTAAAAGCCGTTTCAGCTCCTACTTCAAGCCTTCACGTTTCACAAAGAACCCTTTGTATGACTCGCATTTCGGCAGTAATAGAAATCTACATTTTCGAGAAAAAGGGAAGATTGAAAACTACTACCTCTTTCTAAAAGCAGGTGGCATGAAGTTTCTCATTCTCACTTTGGAGTTCAAACCTCGGGATGAAACCCTTGCATGGGCGAATAAAGTTGTTGCGCAGTATTCTCATTACCGGACCATCATTGTCACACATGGTTATCTGACGACAAAAAAAGGACAACGAACAGGCTCTGACAGCTATTCGGTGAAAGGCAACTCAGGGAAATCAATCTGGGAGAAATTCATCCGCCATCACAAGAACATCTTCCTGGTTCTTTCAGGGCATGCCATGGAGAATTTGCTAACCAGCAAAGGGAAGAATGGGAATACGGTGCACCAGGTTCAGGCCGATTACTGGTATTGGGACATCCCTGAGATCAAGGCGGGGAGTGGTTTTTTACGCATCATGACTTTTCGCCCTGACAAGAACACTATTGACGTTCAGACCTATTCGCCTGTAGTAGATAGATTCCTCACACGTCCCAAAAGCAAATTCTCGTTGGATTACCCAATGCAGGACAAGAAGAAATAGAATCATTGGTACAAACTAACGCTTTTACTGACTCTGATTTTCAAGCGAAACTCTTAAGAATAGGATCTAAATCGGGTAAGGAGTAGTTTTTAACTACCCCTCCCACAACACCCTGCAATGGACACTTTTAAGTCACCCTCTTTACGCAACAAACAAAACCAATCAGTAACCAGCTACGCAACAAAGGTTGATGTGAGCGGTGGTTATCTCAAACGTTTAAAGTCATTCAAATGATTCATGAAATTTCAAACCGTTTAAAATCTCTAGCTACACTTGATGCAATTGTGTGCCCAGATTGGGAATTCAGATATTTTTCTTATAATTCACAATGGTCTGAAGGTGAAGAGATGGGCTCACTCCGTGATGGCTCAGGAGGTCAATGGTTTTTCTGGAAAAAAGGTGAGCTTGCAGGTTATAAATGTATTTCCCCTGAGGATGGTGTCGTTGAATATATATCTGACCATTTCAAAGATATACCATCGTCATACAACTCGTTTATCAATGAGCCAGCATTTAGTATGCTTGATTCATCATGTGTTTGGTATTTAATGGATAATAATTGGATAAAACTAGGTGTAGATATCAAACATGTATTAACTCTGGAAAAAGTTATTTCTTGGGAGCCCATCAATTACAAAGAATGGGCTGAAGAATATTATGAAGAAAATTTAGACCTCGAAGCAATTTCTCATATATTCACTGGTAATATAAATGTATCTCATATTACATCACTTAATCCAGATGTTGAAATGAGTGAGCTTACAACTGAGCTTGAAGAAATAGGCATGGCCTTATAAACTAGGCATCGCAACAAAATAAAATAAATCAGCAACTGCACTACGCAACAATGGTTGATGTGAGGTGGTGGTTGGCTTAGTAATTATATATTTGGCCATAGAAAATATTATGACAAATTTAACTAAAGAAACGATATCCCAACCAAAAAAGAAAAGATTATATTTAATTTTATTCTTAGGAATCATTCTATTCATTACAATTCTATCATTTTTGCCTATTTGGACTGCAAGCAATATGAATGGCAATTGGACTACGAATTTATGGGAATCAGATTTTTTTATTATTTATGATTAAATAAGATTTTATTGCTAGCTTTCAAACAGAAATATATAACAAATCACAACTCAATGCAACGGACACTTTTTAAGTTCCGATTTACGCAATAAACAAAATAAACTTTTTAATCTACACTACGCAACAAAGGTTGTCGCAAAGTGCCGGTTGTCTCTATCGTTATTTTTTAATTGGAATAAAATGAAGTTATCAAAAAAGAATTCTGTATCCATAATTAGACGTTGATGCATCATAATTCAGTGAACTTATCTCCCCAAAAGGCATAATGACCTCTTTCCAATAATAAAACCAAGTTGGGACACCATTTTTTGAATCCGAAATACTAAAAAATACGCTCAGTCTTTTGTTTGGAACAATATCACCTTCAGACTCTGTGAAGTGAACATTATCTTCACCATCTTTGCAGGTTACGTTTACTAATCCAAATAAATTACCAAAATATATATTACTATCAGGCAGATCTGTTAGGGGTATTATCATACTACTGCCTTTAATTTTATTTCCGCCTGTAGGATTCCAGACATCTGGTACACCCTCTTCCATATCCCAGGCCCAACCTTTACAATCGCTAGACGCGATTGCTTCGTATTCAAATACAAGACCAACTACTGCTTTCCATTTATGCGAGGCATCGAATTGCCCATGATTTGAAATTTGAAGATGAACACTATTTTTCTCGATTTTTCAAGAAGCACACCGGCTTCTCCCCTAGAGCCTACCGACAAGAACACAAAGATATTAAATAGTTTTAAAGCATATTATAAATTCCGAACCGTTCTTGATTAAGCATTAAAGAGTACTATTAAATAAACGCTGAAGACTCGACCTTTGATTGCAGTTCATCTATAATTAATTTCAACTGAATCAATAACAAGAGCCTTTTCCGTGATTTTTAAAATCGTTGATTTATTTTTTATTTTGATTTCATATTGACCTTTGCCAATTATTTTAATCGAATCAACAGACCTATCCTCATTGGTAATTACGGTTTCAAATACAGTTGCAAATGTTGCAGAATGCCCTCTACGTCTAACCATAACCAAAGGAACTCTTTTAATGACAGATTCCCCTGGGCCATCAGCGATCATGTATTCCGAGCCATTGACCGGAGCGGTCAAAACACACGTTGAGATGCCATCTCCTGTGATATGAAACTCAACCTGTTTATTTGATTTTAATTTTTTAATATTTTTCAAATAAGTCATACCTGCATAACTAGGTAATGGCTTCGTAGAGACTAGCTTTATATTAGAATTAATACTGCTGCCATGATTATGATAAAACCAGTCGTATTGATGCTTTTTATCTGAGTTTAAAATATCTATAAGAATCAAATGCTTATCAGTTAACAAAAAGAGACGCTTATGATTCACGCCAGCATAACTATCTATATTTTCTAACAAAAGTACCGATGCCTTTTTTTCATTTCCAAATTCTACCTGATTTTTGTAGAGAAGTAAATTTCCCTTACAAGCAGCTTGTGACTTCCCATCGACAACAACCACATTGTGACTAATGCTAGCTCTATACCACTGAGAATGTATCGGCAGCCTATAAGCTTGACTCGCAGCTCTACCAGGATCAACCGCCAACTCTTTACCGAAGCCATACATAACAAAACCAAGCTTATCATAATGGCCATGAAATCCACCATGTGGCCCAAAAGTAACAGCAACTGTTAAACCTGATTTCCCATTACTTCTTAGGATCGCATGACCTGAGTTTTTAAAAATACAGTTTTTCAATTGGGATTTCAGACCTGTCTTAGAAGTTTTTCGTCCATACCGCATAGATTTCAAATTAGGTGTGTCGGACAATAACGGAAGGAAATTATTATTTTTATAGGAGTGGTAAGCAGGCTCCCACAACTTACTACATACTTTACGCAAAGAGAGATTCACAGAATCCCCAAATCTGGGCAAAAGATTACTAGGCATAGTCCAATTTAATGGATGCGTAAAAGTCTTTTTCATTTTTGGATGAGACCATAAATCTATACCAATAGGACGTGCCCCTTCTGCAATTAAAATAAGAGCATTTTGGGCATAGAAATGATAAGCCCAGCTACCTTCATACCACATCCCGTCTTCAGTAATAGAAGCGCTCATCTGTTTATAAAAACCATGATGTTTTTCGTAGAGAGCACGCTCAACCCAAATTGGTTGACGAGTTACAATACCACCCCACAACATAGCCGCATTATGCCATGTTTGCCAGTTGTTTTTTCCAGCTTTGTATTTATTAATATTTCTTAAAATCGGCAAAATCAACTCATTAATTATCTTCTTGTCTTCCTTCTCAGTAAGAACACCCGCCCCTTTGATTAAATCATACGCAGGTGCTATTTGTTTAGCCATCGCACAAGCTTCATCCAACGTTTGTTCAAACAAGTGCCCTCCGGATTTTTTCACCCATCCATTGTTTTTCATCGAATTCCCATGAAAAGGATATTTTTTATATCGACTAGAATACTGGAGCAATATTTCTTTTGAAAAATTAGCAAATTCCTTTTTACCTGTAATTAGCCATGCCCAAGCACAATCATGCATCACGACAAAGTTCTTTCTATGCGTTTTGGCAAAAACAACATCATCATAAGGGTAACCCGTGTAGACTTTCTTACATTTTGAACACTGGTGCTTTATGGAAGTGATTGTTTTCAACGGCAATTCGCATTTACCGCATTGATACCATTGATTATGCTGGCCACCTCGTTTAGGGTATGAAATCTTCTTCTTAAGATGAGTTTTAGCTCTCGCTATTATTTTAAAAAGAGCTTTAAATTCTTCGCCCTTCTTCTTACCCCACACACCCCTTAGTCTATTCTTTTCAACTACTGTACATGCTATAATAGGACTTTTTTTCGTTGCAATAATATCTTTTATTTCTTTTTTCAACTCAACACTATAGAGACTCGACAAGAAAATATTGGCGAGCACAACAAGGCCTATCATCAGCTGAACTTTTTCTCCACAAATACTTTTAATCATCATATTTATTTTCCTCTTCATTTAGTAATTTTTTCTAGTTGATAAACATCTATAGAATTTTTTTGATAAATTGAAATTCGTTCAGCATGCGACAAAGAACTTAAATAATGATCAACAAAAGCATACCATTTGTCATAACCACCCCCCTAGATTACAAACAGGCCAATCGCACCCATACAAGATTCTTTTAGAACCAAAAGATTCTAAAACAATATCAAAATAAGGGCTTAGAACATCAACCTTCTGAGCACCGGACATTTCGGTCAATAAACCAGAAAATTTACAATACACATTTTCACTCTTTGCTATTTCCTGAATATTATTTTTCCAAAGGTCAAATTCACCTCCGCCTACATTGGGTTTTCCAAAGTGATCTAGAATAAATATATTGCGCTCATTTTGTTGCACAAGCTTACTGATGGCTGACAACTGATTGTTGTTTTTTACACATACATCAAAAGGCAAATCAAGATCAGCTAAAACCTTTAAGCCTTTCTGAAAATTATTTTGCAAAGCAAACTCTGAGGTTTCATCTTGTAACAATCGCCGAACTCCTTTGACCAGAGGTATCTCCTTGAGCTCTTCCAAGTAAGGTCTTATAGCATCGCCACTTTCTATAGGTGCGGCGGCGACAATACCTTTGATTACAGGGAAATCTCTCGCCAATGTTTGTACGAAATGCACTTCATCTTTGATTTGAGACGTTATCGTATCGCACTGAACAAACACACAACCTTCAATCATAATATTTACAGTGTCATTTAAATAATCGCTAGGCAGAAAAGCTTTATTTATATTTGGTAAACGCTCTAACCAAGGGTAATCAAAGCAAGAGGGGTCCCAAAAATGTGTATGAGAATCAATGATTGAAATCAAACTTAACCTATCTTTAATATAACTTATCGTGTGCCTAAAACACCACCATCAATATCAATTGCAGCGCCTGTAATAAAAGAGGCTTCATCACTCGCTAAAAATGATACCAACTTAGCAATTTCATCCGGAGTACCCATTCGACCTATAGGCTGGTATTTAGATAATTGATCCATCATCTCATCTATTTTCTCAGGATAATTAGTTTTAACAAAGTCATCGACAAAGGGTGTATGCACCCTAGCAGGGCAAACACAATTACAACGAATACCTTGCTCTACAAAATCCTTTGCGATAGAAAGAGTCATGCTCAACACAGCCCCTTTAGACATGGAGTAAGCAAACCTATCCTGAATCCCTACCTTTGAAGCAATTGATGCCATATTTACGATAGCACCTTTTTGACCATTTAAGTTTTTGATGAAATTTTTTGTGAAATTAAAAATACCTTTTACGTTGATGGCAAATAATCGATCAAAATCTTTCATAGAAGTCGTCAGTATATTGCCGACATGAGAAACCCCTGCATTGTTAACCAATATTTTCAATTGATGCTTGGCCATTAGTTTTTTAAATAATTCCTCGACATCTTCTTCATTGCTTACATCACACAAAAAAGATGTGGCAAGACCACCAATGTCCTTAATCATCTTTAAAGTTTCACTAGGCTCATGAATATCAACAATGCAAACTTCATATTTTTTTTTGACTAGATCCACACAAATCGCCTGGCCAATACCTGAACCCCCACCCGTTACAAGAGCCATTCCCTTATTTTTTTCTATCATAACGATATTCCTCTCTTCCATAAAATAAAATCATCTTGATTTAAAATTTGAGCTTTAGTTGATTGCTCCCCACTAGCAACCTTTATACATAATTCATGTAGCTCTTTTCCTAATTCGTTAGGAGTAACTGAGCCACCAATAATTGGACCAGCATCAAAATCAATGATATCATTCATTTTTTGATACAAGTCTGTATTACTTGAAACCTTAATCACCGGGGCAATTGGGTTACCTGTAGGTGTACCCAGACCTGTTGAAAACAATATCAAATGAGCTCCACTAGCCACCAATCCTGTTGTCGACTCCACATCATTACCAGGGGTGCATAGAAGATTCAAACCTTTTGTTTTCAAAACCTCCGTATAGTCCAAGACAGCTACAATTGGTGACGCACCCCCCTTCTTAACAGCACCTGCCGATTTAATCGCATCGGTAATCAAACCATCTTTGATATTGCCTGGTGACGGATTAGAGCTAAAGGATGAACCTTTTGAATTAGCAAGACTTTCATAGGAGGCCATTAGAGATAAAAATCGTTCCGAGATTTCACTAGAATTACAACGATTGACAATCTCCTGCTCAACGCCACATAATTCAGGGAACTCAGATAAAATAACCGACGCACCTTGCTTAACAAAAAAATCACTCACTTCCCCCAATACGACATTCGATGAAATTCCAGAAAAGCCATCACTACCGCCACACTCAACACCCACGATTAATTTAGAAACATCAATCTCTTCTCGCTTAATTTTATTTGCTTCCACCAATCCTTCAAAAGTGACTTTAATCGCCTTCTTTAATAATTGTTCTTCAGTGCCTTCTTTTTGTTGAGATAAAAAATTAATCGGTTTTTGGATATTAGGATTTATTTGGTGAATTGCTTTTTCAAGATGAGAAAATTGAGCATGCTCACAACCTAAACCTAAAACAGTAACTCCAGCAACATTCCCATGGCATATATAACCTGCCAGCAGCTGCACCAATGTCTGACTATCATGCCGATCTCCTCCACAACCACCATCATGATTTAAAAATTGAATGCCATCAATATTTGGAAATGTTTTTGAAGTAGTGGCTTTTTTGTGGATAGAAAAATCAGCCGTATCCGAAACATCTTTAGTAGAATTTGATTCATAGGCACCTACCAACTGATTCACATAATCTTCATAGTGGTTTGTCGAATATCCCAATGCCTTATGTAAACTTTCCTTCATGACTCGAAGATTTCTATTTTGGCAAAAGACCATCGGAACAATTAACCAATAATTACTTGTTCCCACAGTACCATCTTTCCGGTCATATCCGCTAAAAGTACTCGCCATATCTTTACTATCAGGAGGCACCCAAAGGTATTCAGCGTTCTTTTCAGATAATGAGCCTATGAAATGATTGGTGTTTTCAACGGTTAACATTTGACCCATCAGAATAGGCTTTTGCACCTTGCCTACGATAACACCATACATCATTATGGTTACACCAACTTTTAAGTCTTGCAGAGCGAACTTATGTTTTACTTGAATATCCTCTTTGATTTCAATGCTCCTATCAAGAGTCACTATTGAGTTCTTCTTTAAATTCTGCAGTGCAACAGCGACATTGTCTTTCGCATCTATCAAAAGAGCGTCTTTGCTTTGATGGTTTGATTTCATTTTTTCACTACCAAATTATTTTTTATTAATTTCACAGGCATCGATATCTCACAAGAAAATATCTCTTGCTTCCTTTTATGCTTCTCTTCAAAGTTAATTTGATCGATTACGACTTCAGCGGCTCTTTTACCCATCAGAAAAGCGTCTTGCTTGACGGTTATCAACGGATAAGGATAACGACTAATTTGATCGTCGAGCCCACCAAACCCAGCGACGGATACACGGCTTGAGAGCTTTACCCCTAGCTCTTCTAAAGCTTTACAACAGCCCAAAGCACTAAAATCATTCGCACAAAAAAAAGAAAATTCAGCTAACTTTTTACGCTTATAATTCTTTTTAACAAATTTATAAGCAGCTTCATAATCTGAACCAACAGGGTAAACATGGAGCTCTAAATTTTTATCGCTCATGGCTCTAAGATAACCTTTGTTTCGCCTTTGATGAGAAGAACATTTTGCACCACCCAAATGAATAATTTTTTCATACCCCTTAGAAATCATATAAGAAACCGCTTCATAAGCTCCTTGTTCATCTTCTGAGCAGATCAAAGATCCCTCAAAACCTTCGACTTTATTATTTACCATCACAACATTTTTCTTACGGTTCAATTCTTCAGGAAAATGAATTTGATCAGCATAGAAATAGGACATATAAATCAAACCATCAAAATCTTCTAAAAGAGCCTCTTGCAAATATTTTTGTTCCATAGCAAAATCATTATTGCAATTCTTATACAACAAACTTACTTGATGCTGATTTAAGACTGAGTTTATTCCATCCATAATTTCATAGAAAAACTGATAACCTGTATTTGGTAGTAAGACCTGAACTCTTTTTTGAGAGTTCGTTTTCTTGGGAGCACTAGCAATAATTTTTGTACCTATACCAGCTTTTGATTCAATATAGCCATTATCACGAAGAACCCCTAGAGCACTTCTTAGGGTGTTTCTTGATGTTTTATACTTAATAAGCAAGTCGGATTCAGAGGGTAAAAATTCACCCACCGATTTCTTTTTAATATTGTCCTCTATTTTTTTTGCTAGAAGCATGTATTTTGGTTGCATCGTCTTAAATATACCAATAAATAGATTAAAAATAAATAAATATACCAATATTTAACTTGTAAGCAATTAATTATGAGATAAATTTATGAGAAGATTCGGATAAAGCTTGAACACCTGCTGCACCATAAAGTTTTATTAGTTAATAAATCTCTTGGGTCGTAAGTGTAATCACAGTCATCACTATTTTGATCTGTACGTTTTGCCAATTGTCCCTTTTTATCATAGACGAAAACAATAACACCAGGATCAGCGTAAGCTTCTTTGGTCTTACGGTTTTCTTCGTCATATTCATAACTTGTTGATTTGAATTACTATCAATGATTTCTGTTAGTCGGTGGATGACATCGTATTCACGAGTGGTTGTGATCTTCAAGCCTGTTGTCGTGTCATCTTTGATTTCACTTAATAATCTGTAGACATCATCGTACAATTAGCGATGACTTTGCAAAGTAATATCGCCCGTAGCATGTTCAACACCTTCAGACCTTTTCTTTAGGTAATCAACAGACTCATTCAAATCGTCAAGCTTCTTTTTAATCTTTTCTTTACTACTAATCACAACGCCATTCACAAAATATTTTAACCGTTTGCGATAAACGCCTTCTGGTCGAAATTCTCGCTTAACCGCTCGATCATAAACGTCTTGAGGGATTCTACGTTTATGATATTTTTGCGGCACAGAACCACGTAAATACAACACCTGCAAATAAACTCGCAAACTCATGTTTTTGCTATTCGTCGGGAATTGAAAACAAGCAAGGACAGGCTAAGTATATTTATATTTTGAAATTTAATGTCTGTTCCGTTTTTAATTTAAACTTTTATTATAAAACTGTTCGCCTTCTTTGATATATGTGACTTAAATTGGAATAGATTGACCTATCTAGAGACTATTTAGTTAAATAATGAAATTCCTGACAGAGAATTCTTACATTATTGAGTAGGATTAAAATGAAAAAGTGGAGTATTTACTTTTTAAATAACTGGCGGTTTTCTTTTCCACCTTTGAAGTAATGATTCGTTATACCAGAAATTAAATTCCAAGCTTTTTCTACATCACCCACTATATGTTGAAACCAATTTTTATAATTTTTTAACGCTTCTACCCAAAGGTCTCGATCTATTTCGAGTCGATCAAATATTGGTTTTAGATTGGAAGGGATTGCACCTGATTTGTTTTTCTTAATTTCTCTGCCAGACCAGTCAAGTAATTCAAAATATTCTTTTTGGGTAACAAATTGATAAAAACATTTTGTGTGCCCGTAACCTTTGTAGAAAGGTGCGAGCCACTTATCATCATTTCGATTTAAAAATGATTCATGAATCTTTGCTTTTTGCTTTTGCGTAAACTCCCCCTGCTCATTCTTTATTGCACGTGATGACTTTAAATTTTCTTTAGACTGCATTGAGTGAATACGTTCGTAGGCGCTTGTATTCTTTGATCCTTCAGGAGTAGTAGATATTCCGGCACGAATTGGATTTAAGTCTATGTACGTCTGACATAATATGACGGCTTCATGACTTGTTAGTAACTGACTTTTAAAGCGAGCTTCCCAGAATGTACCTTTGCAATCATCTTCTTTATTCGCCTTTCGTGCAATAAATTCTTTCAAGGTCTTCATAAACCATGAGACACTGCTCAATCGAAGCCTTAGCTCAGCCATTCTTTCAGGATCTTTTAATATAATTAATTTATGATTTTCCAATTTGACTTCATAGGAAACTTTTTTACTCGTACTTAGACGAGGAGTATAAAGAGTTATCCAGCGATCAATTACTTCCCTATCACTCAACTTAAGATTATAATCAGAGCGATTGCGAGCTAAAATATGAAGATGATTGTCCATAATTGCATATGCACCTACTTCAATAGTAAAATTTTGGACCAACAGTTTCATCCTATCTTGAATCCACCCTTTCCGATGATCAAAATTTTTACCCGTATAAGAATCAGCTCCCATAATAAAACTTCTTCTAGCACAACGTGATATCAAATGAATGTGTTCTAACTTTGTTGGATCAACTAAATTTTTACGAGCAATTGTCATAAACCACCTCTTCCCAAACACTTAGCAAATAACTTCTAAAATGAAAGAGAATACTACAATACTAATTTATGGCGTCAACTATAATATACTATATTTAAATATACTTCGCCTGTCCTTGCTTTTTCTTGCTTTTTCTTGAAGAATTTCAAAAGCTTTAGGATTTTTTACAGTCATCAACATTCCCAAGCCCTTTACTCTTAGAAGCATATCGTCAGAAGAGTATTTGATAAGTTCACCAATATAAATCACTGCACTTTCAAGTGAAGCTACATCCCACAAAGCCCTTGAAGCGGCAAGTCTTTTATTTATATCTACATCTTCTAGATAAGTTCTAAAAATAGAAATCTGACTTTCAGAGCCAACATGACCTAATGCTAAAATATCATAAAAATCAAGATGATTCCCAAGCTCTTCAATAAGAGCCTGCCTATCAGAGTCACTTAAATTTTCAATAATTGAGAAATCGGGACCATCCCTACCAAAAGACTCTCTAAATTTCTGGTTCACAGACATCATCTATCCTCTACTCTACTTTGTTAGATTGGAAGGAATGTGTTAGAGAGAACAACACTACTTCTTTTTAGTTTTCAGCTCCATAGCTTTCTTCATATCAGCCTTGGCTTTATCATACTCATCCTTTTCAGCATATAATAAACCTCTCACAGTATAAAGGCTTAGATTTTCTGGTTCTAATTCTATTGCTTTTGTGTAATCAGCAATTGCACCATCTTTATCTTTATTTTCACTTTTATAATGCGCTCTTTTAGAATAACCTTTTGCATCTTTAGGCATAGCCTTTATATACAAAGTGCAATCATCTATAGCGCCTTTTTTATCACCACAAAGTAATTTATAGTCTGCCCTTAGATCATAACCTTGAATATCTTTAGGTTTTAATTCAATTATTTTAGAATAATCTGCTAAGACTCCTTTTTTATCTTTGGTGCCCTGTCTCAACATTCCACGCATTTGATAATCTATAGCTGAATTAGGAGATAACTCAATTACTTTATCATAATCTTTTAAAGCATTTTGAATCTCTCTTTTTTTCAAGTAATATGGAATACTTCTTCGGCGATATGCTTCAATGAATTTAGGATAGCCTTCAATAGCTTTAGAATAATCTGAAATAGTCTCATCAACATTTTTAAGTTTATAATTAGTGCTTGCTCGAATAAAATAAACAAATGACATTTCTTTGGCTGAAAATTTATTTAATTTTATAACTTTAGTGAATGCTTCAATATCAGACTTTAAATTATCCTTATCAACTTTGCGCCTTTTAGTAGTTGGCGATTTGCTATAATATTTCTCAGCTTTACTGAAACATTCAGTTCTAACTTTTACATCAGTTGAATTAATTCCTTTTTTAATCCACTCGTGACCATCTTGAGAATTTAATGTGCTATATAAAAGTAAAAAAGTAACTAAGATTAATTTCATTTGAATCCTTTAGAAAATAAAAGAATCCTACCACACCAAAGCGATTTAGCACTGAGAAAGGAACACTTGAGTATTCAGTTAAAAATTGATACAATAATTTTTTCTAATAAACTTTACTTGTATTATTCAATACAATATAGACTTAATTATTAATATTCACTTCATAAGTAAAATATGCTGGATTTACCAAAAGATTTAAAGATATCTTTAGAAAATAATTTTCAATTCATATATGATATCGAATCATCTGAAATAGGTAAAATTGAACTACTCTCTTTAAATGAAATTAAACTGACTAATGCTCATTGTGCCCCACACGAAGATATTTCGGATTATGATGAATACTCAGGGCTCGAAGGAACTTACTTAATACCAGCATACAATTTAGTAAAAAGCAGTGAGGACTACCTACATGAAGGCTTGATAGCATACTTCCCTACTTTTAAATTATATGGCAGCTTCAATGATGATCATGAAGAAGTAAGATTATTTAGAAATACTTCTTGGACTACTATTATAAATAATCCAATAAAATATTTAGATGAGCAATGGGACAATCAATCTTTTGCATTTCAACCTACACCATGGCCAGGCTATGATTTTCAAATGTTATACTCGGATCCTATATTTACAATTAAAGGTTATCCCAACGTGTGTGAAGTCCATGAAGAAAAAATTAAAAGACGCAAATGGATCTCTGAAGAAGATTTAGAATATGACATAACATGTGATCAATTCAGCTTTATTAATGAAGCGCAAAAAAAATTCCCATATTCAGGTCAAAGAATAAGTGAAAGTTTTGAACTTCGGTGTACCAGTTGCCATTTATTGAAAAAAGAATTTATTAAAAATAATTCTAAGCCAAAAGTATATAAAACTATTACCACAAATATTTATGGGTTTGCAAAATGTCCAAAATGTAATTCCAAATTTAGATTCAGACCTACTTCACTCAATAACGGCATGCATAATTGTGGTCAAAAATTAATAATTCAATATCATAAGGATTTTAAAAAGACTTAGCTACAAATTGCTATCACCCCGCGTCTGAGTTTAGAAAGCTTGGTATTTATTTTATGCGTTCTCTTTTTTATTCTACGGATACTCAAAAGCAATTCGTCCAACCCTTTTAATGGATCATTAAAATATAATTTCTTAGAGTGGCTTTTTTGATATCGCTATTGCTATAGGTATAGAATGGATATTTTAATTATAGACGGCGAACCATATATTACAGATACTCGGGATAATGCTCTACCCAAAGATTACAACGTAACTTATTCTTAACAAAAATAAAAAGATTAATTATATTTACTAATTTTCGATCAACGTCCTTCGTTAATCAACTAATACTTAAACTTGTTTTTTGAGAATAGAACTGGATGCCCATTTTGCATTATCATGGAAATTTTACCTGGAGCCCCTATGGGGCCATCCCCTTTTGACTTAATTTTTTTAATTGGTTTACCCGATTTTTTATCAACAAGCAAAATCTCAAAATTCTTTCTATCTTGAATTTTTACAAAATAATTATTGCCATACGAAATACTGTCCATTTCGACAAATGGCTTTTCACTATACCCCTTATACAAATTTTTAAACAACCTTTTACCTTTATCACACTCATATGCAGTAAAGTAAAACCCCTGACCAGAATATTCTTCTAATCCATATAATTTATTGCCATCCAATGTTAGAGAGTAAAGTGGCCTAGGTGAGGAGCCAATTTTATAATCAGTTTTCCAATTCAATTGACCCGTTTTCATATTATAACAATACATGATTTTTTGGTCATAATCCATTTTGGTCAATACTAAATACTTATCATTGATAACAAATCTGATTCCTGTTTCATTACTCCAGTCTTTACTTTCAATTAATGTTTTCCATAACATCTTCATGTCCCTAACATCATATACCAGAACATACCAACCATCTGTTACAACTAATAAATTTTCAAAAGTAGAAGCGGATATTATTTTGGTAGCTTTTTTCACAAATGGATGTTTTTCAATTAGCATTAAATCAGGTATTGACATTCTATATACCAAACTACCGGTGGTTCTAAATCTAGATGTAATATTAAATGGGTACTTCCTAATTGAAATAAAGTTTTCGCCTATAAAATATGGTTCAGAATAAATACGACCTTCTTCCTTTTTATGCCAAGCAACTTCACCAACAGGACTTTTTGTATTTACTTGTAACGCAATAGTTTCATTATCACTGCAAATATAAAATAGATTTCCATTAACTAATGATTTTAAAACTTCAAAACTATCTGGTGTTTTATAATGCCAAATCTCTTTTCCAGTATTCAATTCAAAGCCATACACATCCGACATTCCATTTATGACAACTATATTCCCTTGTACAAATGCTTTATAAAATCCAGGTTCTTTACCTAACCCTTTCAATCGAAATTCATTTTTGCGCCACACTTCTTTCCCAGTATTAACATCAAAACACAATACACTAAATTTATTGCCAATTCTTTTTGGTAGCCTAATACTTAAAAATATATAATTAGTTTTTATACTTCGATCGCCATTTCGCTCCATCAACATCATTATGCCATCTTTATAATTTTCTATGCTGAATTCTTTACTGCCAGCACTACTATTAACGGACTTATAATGATTGTACATAGGAACTTCATAAAAATGTTTCTCAGAATTAGGTATTTTAAATTCACACAAGTTACCAACATGCTTTAATTTTAATAAAATTAATCGGCGATCTTCCTTTGACAATTTCTTTGAAAGCTCAAATATTTTATCAAATTTACTTTGCCCAATCTCACTTCCTGGATATTTCCAAATATGATATAATAATTGATTTACATTTTCGCTTTTTAAATCAATTTCAGCATATTTTTTATATTCAATATTATAATCACCCGCCTCAGAAAGCATTGTTACTAATTTTCTAATTGCTAAATCACCTGTTCTTAAAGATATATCTTTTGGCAATGGGCTTACAGCACTACTATATAAGTCAAAACTATTTAAGTTTAAATTCAAAGAATCTACTAGTAGATTTAAATATATATCATTAGAATTGTTTTTTGAATTATCATAAATCTCATTCAATGTTTTTTTTAATTTTAAAGTTCGTTTTTTTTCAAATACAGTTTTTTTGGCAATGTCAGAAATGGGATACTCATGTTCACCATATATTTCAATTAGATTCCTTAAACAACTAGCGGCACTTTTAAAATTTCCATTTTTCTGATATGCTTCTGCTAAAGCAAACAATGTTTCAACTTCTTCAGCCAAAACACTCGCTGTATTGCTCATACCTATTGTGTTTTTTAATTGTTCTTTGGCAAATTTTCCTCTTATAGATGAACGAACCAATTCTAGATAGACCTTATAAAACTGCTGTTTTAGGAGAGCCCTAAAATTGACATCTTCAGGCGAAACCATTGTTAAGCAGTCACCAAGTAATTTGGCTGCAGTATCAAAATCACCATCTTTTTTTGCCATTTCAGCTTTACCGAATACAGAATTTAAATCTGTTTTCGGCTTATTCAATTCATCAAATTTTTTGCGATTATAATTCATTGATAATTTTCGTGGTGTAAGTCTGAGTTCAAATTGAACACCGTAACGCTTGAACGTCATTCTAATAAATGGCATAAAAGCTGGATGTTTATTTACTGGAACGGTATCGGCAAGAATTTTTTCAAATGCTTTAATTTGAGCATTAATTTTTTTATTTTTTCGCGGTATTTCTTTTAAACCTTTCGTAAATGGTTTTAAAGCAACTCTCATATAACCGGTGCTTTCTGAGTTAATTATCCAATCAGCATGGGCTAATAACATACCATTATAGTATCGTCTGCCCTTTAAAACTTTTCGTTGCTTCAAATCAATCTCACCAAGGGCAAAAGCATACATCCCTTTCCTCCACCAAATGCTATAATTAGTCCAACTTGTCATATTAATTGTATCTTTGTTGGTTAGAAATGGTC
This sequence comes from Planctomycetota bacterium, assembly GCA_002746535.1. Classification (GTDB taxonomy): domain Bacteria; phylum Planctomycetota. Next base: position 94,510 of record NVWA01000019.1, on the reverse strand, counting down.
TTGCCGCAAGAGCAAAGTATTTATTATTCATATTAAAGTGTGTAGGTGTTTGATAACCATAGTCTATAGTCATTACTGGCTGAGTCTCTATTGGAATATAATCCGGAGCCTTCCAGGTCGTTTTTCCCGTTTTCGGATCAAGTAAATAAACGGGATGATATTTTCGCTTTTTCTGCCAACTCACCCATACGTTTCTTCCACTTCCAGCGACAACTAATTCACCCGTCGAAATAGCACCTAAGAAATACTCAAAGGTCGGAGTCTTCTTAGTATAGGTCCAATTTATTTTTCCTGTTTTTCTATCGATACTGAATAAAAAAGGGCTATCAACAGAAGTAATGTAGAGACTATCACCAATTACCATTGGCCTCTGATTCATCCAGAAACTTGGCCTTTGAGTTGTCATAGACTTCCCTGAAGTATCGCCTTTATGAAAATTTCCAAATGATCTTGTTAAATCATGTATTGACTGGTGATATGGATATCGAAACAACCATTTAATTCGACCGGAGACACTGTTCAAAGCCGCTATCACACCAGAATTTGTACATGTATAAATTGTACCTTGATGATATAAGGGTGGAGAAAAAAAACTTCTGATTCTATTTCGTCTCGCAACGCCGAAGCCTCCATCAAATTTACCCGGCATTAATCGACAAATTTGTCGACGCCATTTCATTCGACCCGTAACACTGTCATAGGCAATAATTCCATATTCACTATCTATATGCGTGCTACCTTTTATATTATCTAAAACATAATTAGCATAAATTGTGCCCGGACCACTTGTTGGTGCACATTCAAATCTCATTTTACTTTCATCACCTTCTGATACGGCCATCGGACCATGGGACCATTTTAATTGGCCTGTAATTTCATCTAGAGCAATTAAAGAAGATCCTCCTTTAATTATTGGCGTGACCACTACACCATCATTGACCACAATATCCTCTATAGGGTATTGCCTTTCTCTCCAACTTTGCCAAACAGCTCTACCACCAAGGTTATTTTTCCACCGTAATTCACCATTAATTATTGAATAACAATAAATGATATTTTTGTGTCTGAACAAAACACTGGTATCTGTAATGACGGGTTGAGCAAAAACATAATAATCATTTCGCGCATTGACTAAAGAGCTCTCCCATTCAGGCAACTCAAGTCCTAGCATATCTTTTGTTGGCACCGATTGAGAATAATCATCAGCTCCCATATAATTTCGACTATTTTTTTGAGTAGTAACTTTTGGTTTTATATATTTAACATTTTTAACTAAACCACTTAGTTTATTTAAATCAGTTGATTTTAATAAAGACTTCCCTTTTGAAGCTATACCTTTCCCTTTTACACCAATTGACTTCTGACATAATTCAATTTTTAATTTTAATTCTGGCGTTCTCAGTTTGGCATCTGGAATATTTTTTAATATCGTCTGATAATATTCTAAGGCTTCCAAGAAATTTCCTCTATCTAAAGCAGCATCCCCTAAAAATTGAAGGGATTTTCCTCCAAAAGAAGTGGCTAAATATTTATCTATTATTTCGGAAAATAATTCAACAGAATATTTGCGTACAGCTTCAATATATAATTCTTTAGCTTCTGCGTCATGCAAAGTTCTGTAAAAGTTCAAATGCTCAGCAGGAAAATTAAGCAGTCGTCTTTGACAATATTGAGCTACTGGGACAAATACTCCATAGTCCGAAACTCTAAATAAAACTTCTTTATAACCTTGAGACTTATTGAATTTTCTAATAATCTTCTGATACATCGTCATAGCTTTACGATAATCACCTCGTTTTTCATTTTCCAGTGCAGCCTTTACTAAAGCATTTGCTCGATTAACTTCTTCTATCTCACTTAATGTATAATATTTTTTTTCTGATGATAGCTCCATTTGCTTTTTTGTATAAAACCATGGAGACCTATTATTTCGTGGTTTAATCTTTGAAATAAAATCCGGAATATATTTTACGTAATCAGATTTAAACGGATCTGGCTTTGTAGCTTGACTAAATAACAATCCGTTCAAAAATAAAAATATTAAAGTACAAAAAATGGCGTTAGATTTTCCGACCATAAATAACCTCAAATTAAAATATGAAATGTAGAATTTTAGCCGTATGAATTACGGCAATAGGATACAAGCTCATTAAGTATCCTAGTAGTTTATTAAAAAATTCAATTATAAAATATATATTTTGTACATAATAATACTGTTTGAGTTTAAAAAATTATCTTTTGTAAATTTTTACACAATCCAATTTTTTAATACTATCACGATTCTTTATATCGAAACTAATCAAAATCTGCATATTTCTGGTGACTAATAAAGTCCTGAGCACACAAAGCAACAAAAGCCCCCGTAAAACCTGTGCAATATTCATCAGATATCTAAATGCATTACTATGATTGATACATATTTAAAAATAATTGAAATGCCACCTAATTAATAATTTATTAACCAAAGCTACTCTCTAAAAGCAAAGAAACCATTATACCAAGGTTTGGTTTTGGGGTAAGGGGATTTGTTATGGAGTTACAGTTTTGTATAGCATGTTGTTTATATAAATTTCTCTTTTAAGAAATTTACCTCTGGGGTCATAGAATTCTTTTATGTCGGATGAGCCATTATTATACCAACGTTCCCGAAGTCCAATTACATGATTATTTTTCCAATTACATATAGATTCTTTTGAGCCATCTTCAAACCAGCCTTCTTCGAGTCCAAATTGTTCTGAGTTAATATAGTTACAACTCAATTCTAAATTCCCACTTTCATAATAATCTTTCCACACACCTGAATAGTCGTCCTCAATATACCAGCTCTCACTATTATTTAACTTTTGAAATCGACTCCATAAAAGCTCAGGTAAGTAATCCGTCATATAATATCGCTGTACAATATAATGCCACTTAGATGTTTGGCAATGACCATACATCAAATGAGCAATACTGCCAAGGAGCAACACAAGAATAAAACCAGAAACAACTAATGGATTCAATAATTTCTTAACCAAGGCTACTCTCTAAAAGGATTAGGAGCATTATACCAAGCTTTAGATTTGGGGTAAGGGGAAATATTATTCTTGAGGTGATTTTTACTTGACGGGTCTGAGAACGCCTTTAATTACATTACCGGCATTATCCCTTGATACTACCTTATATACTGATTCTTTCGCATTAAAATAGAACTCCAAACTTTTTGTTATTATAGTACAAGCACCATTTATTTTTATTGAAACACTCAATATTTTTTCGTGACCACCTATACTACCTACCCTTTCCTTAAAAACCCTAAAACCTAAACCGAATTTAGACTCTTTATAATGTCTAACGTCACCAAGACTATTTCTTAACTCTTTCATCCAATAAGAACCTAAATAATTTTGAGGAGGTGATGCTATTTGTCTTTGGCAAGAAGATAGCGACGAAATCAGCGATATGAGGATAAAAATCTTGAACACAGGATATAGAAACTTATCAATTCGCATAAAATCCATCTCCCATTTCTGTCATGTAGCAATATTCGTTACTCGCTAGGTCAATCAATAATATTGTAGGAAATAATCGTGACCCGTTGGCATATTTCAGTATACCCACATCCCCCGCCTTCTAAAGGAGTTGTTACAGGAGGATAAGATGGATTCAATTTAATCTACAGATTGATCCTCTTTATGGCTTTTATCTGGCAAGTATTTTTTTTGTAGGACCCTTAATCTATTTGATATTTTATCGCTGAGACCTATTAGCATTAACTCATACACAAAAAATAAACCTAACGATAAATAAAGCTCTAATTTCAAATAATTAAATATAAGGATTGGTCCAAACAGAACCAGTAAGGTCCATGTCCAAACACTAATCAATTCAATAATCAAATATAAGAATAGTCGCTTTAAAGAATTCATAATTTTCATTCCACCACCTCAGTCTTAACCAACTTCCCCTTTTCAAAGAGCTCTCTCTTTTGGAAGTTACTTTTTTGAATAATGAGCAGAACTCTATAAGCTAAAATTACTGTATTGCATCTTGAAACTTATCACAAATTTTATCGTAATCATCACCCTTTTTGGAATCTGCAAGTGCATTTGCTTCACTGGATAAATACCCAAGAATTTCATCCATTTCATCATAATTCAAAATAAATAGAAACCTACTGCCTGACTTTTCAGATTTTGCCAATTTTTCTAAATAATCATCGGGCAATATTACTAACTCTTCGATTAGTTTCTTTTCTTTAACTGTTAATCTTAATGTAATTTGATCTTCAAACACAATAAATCTCCGTAATAAATTGACTAAAGAATTCTACCACTCCACCCAATCAAATCACCAAATAAATAAGGTTTTTGATTTTACGGGAGGTCAGATATAATTAAATCTCACTTAATAATTAGAGCTTAAATCAGAATGGATAACAACAACCCCAAGAATCATATATGGCTATACTCTATTGTTAGCTTTTTAGCATTATACTTTACTTCTGGCTCTTATCTTATTTGGTCAAGGTCATCTTTAATAATAATAGATGAAATTGTGAATGGAATTGAAACCCTTGTTGTTCATCCGCTAGGTTGGTTCTACATGCCTTTATTAATGTTATGTGAAATATTTAATTACTTCATTAATTAGGCCACAACCATCACCCCCGCTTCTGAGTTTTGGAAAGCTTGTCCTGGTGTTTGGCAAGATAACCAGATAAGATTTCATAAATCCTTTCTGGTTTTTCGGAAATGTGGCACTATCTAAGGCGATTTAACGTGAAAATCAAGTTAGATGTTTTATTATGACCTTACGACCTTATTTAGGACTTGACAGTAAGCGCATAAGTCTCCAATGAGAGATAAAGGATAACCCCTTTCAAAAAGCAAATCCATTTAAAGCATATGCTTCTAAATACTTATTTGCACTCATTGCTATCGTCCTCGAATTTATTTAAAATTAATAATCTCTTCTAGATCAAATACTTTATCAACCCTAACGGCTCGTCTAGTATACGTGTCGTTGATATAAATATTATCTTCCGTAACTGCTGCACCCGTTGGCCATGCTAATGGGATTTCTGGAGTTTTAATTTTAGGACCCAGTTCATTACTAAATTGAGAATCAAAATTTCCATATTTTCCAAATTCTTTAATTAAATTACCAGAGTTATCATAAATCAAGACAGAGTTGGTCATGGCATTGGGCATTATTACACGGCCATATCGATCAACATCAAATCTTGGTACTCTACAGACACAGCAAGTATTTTTTCCAAATGCTTCTCTAGCACTACTGAATGGCCCTAATCCTGTATAACAATTCAACAATCCCTTGATAGGTTTATTCGTTGCACCAAGTTTTTTTGGATCAATGGAACAGCCCTCTGGAGAAATTTTTATCACACTACCAACTGAAACACGATAACCTTTATCATTTTCAAAACCTTTAGGAGCCACATGATTTTTTGGTCTATGAAAAATACCAATATAAATATTGCCATCCAAATCAACTCGAATACCGCCATTTTCATTTGGTAATTGAGAAGTGATAGAGCCAACATTATGCATTCTTTTAGGATAACTTTTTAAGTTTTTAGGTTCGGCAGGAAAAGTATCTTTGATATATTTCCCTTTAAGGGGTTTGCCTGTCTCATCAAATCCAGCTACTGCATAACCAACCCATTTAAACATAAATGATAAATATGTTTTTCCATCAGGGCCAACGCCTAAACCTCTTTCAGCGTAGCCATTTCCCTTTCGGCTATATATATATGGTGATAAAACATGAGAGTTAATCCCAGAGAATATCACAGGATTAAGCTTTCGGTCAAAACGAGCAAGAGCACCGCTATAGCCTTTGCCAGTTCTTGCATAAAGCAAACCATCATAGCCTACTGAAATATCAGTACAGAAAAAAGGTTTTCCCTTAACTTTAAGCTGTCCACCTACACCCGTTTTCCCATCAAATCGCCACATGCCATTTGTCCCGTTGGATATATAAATTTCATTGCGTTCATAATCAGCAGAAATTCGATTCCAATCTAGAGGAACGTCTTTTCGTATGGAAAAATTAATATTAAGAGGCTTAAATGTTGAGCCCATATCTTCTAGTGGCATTACTCCCCCCTTAACGCCAGTCATCCAAACAACTGTCTTCTCCCCTTTTGAAACCAAAGTAAAGTTGTGATTGCCATTACCTCCTCCTGGCATTTTGTATTCTGCAACTGCTTTAGAATTTTTTTTAAAGCCATTAAATTTATACAATGTACAAGGAAAGAATCTATAAGAAGTACACGTTTTTGTAGAAACATATATATTACCATTTGTTGGATGAACGGCTATCCTATGGGCATTCGGCAAATGTATTCGACCTAGCTCTTTACCATCTTTAGAGAAAACACTTACGCAACTTCGCTCCCTATCGGCAACAAAAACTTGACCTTTTTTATCAATCGCAATTCCTTCAACAGGCCCTTTAGGTACGACATAATGCCCCATTTTTTTAATTGTTTCTCTCCAAGCACCACCAAGACCTTCTTTATGTGCTACTGGTATGGTCACAAATTCTTCAAATTGACCGTCGCCATTAAGACGCAGACGATAGACCCTGCCAGGGGGAAACTTAGGGTTGTATTTATGTCCAAATCTTGTTTTAGCACTATAAGGCCCCGACAAATATAACCATTCACCATCTGGAGAAACGGCCATGATATTCGGGCCACCTCCTGTAGCATGAATACTACCAAGTTTACGATTTAAAAATTTTGCACCTTTCACTGCTCCGTTTGTTGTTAAAGCAAACAAGTTGTTACCATTACTTAAAATAACACCTGTTTTATCGGTAGCACTGACTAGAGTGAAAGATGGATTTGCCCAATAATTTCCTGGCTGGCCATAAAAGTCTGGATTTAAATTTCTCAAATTTATGGGATAAAAAGATTTCTTTTCTGGATCCCATCTAGCAATATCTTTCATATCATTTGGTTTTAAGTTTGCAGGAAAAGGCAATACTTCCTTAATATAATTCCCCTTCGTATCGAAAACTCGTATCGTCATTGCCGTTTGATTCGAATTACCTCTACTACCAATGATATATACACTTCCATTACCATCCGATGCTATTCCATCAATAGAACCAAAGTTATACGGGTCAGCCCCAATAAACCCACTTAACTTGATGTCTGAACCTACCCGTACCCTTACATAAAACTCAGTCTCTTTAACATCTTTTTTATAATCATCTTTCGAATTCCAAAATATGGTTTGATTTAAACCTATTACAAGCGGGCTTGGAGGTGGAAGACTCCCTCCTAATACACCTGCCACTAAGTGGCGAATTACTTTTTTATTTTTATCTAATATACTAACCTCTACATCAGATTTGGCTGAAATAGAAAATGTGATTTCATATCCACTTCCTTTCTTCTTTACAACAGGTTTATTAGTAAAGGAAATCGAACTTTTACTATTATCTCCGTAAGTAAAATTAAATATCAGAAAACAGGTTAATGCTAAAATGAATTTTCTCATTCCGATTCCTTTTCAAAATAGGGTGTTTGTGATTCAATTCATGAAAATTAGTATTTTAATAAGAGTAAAATATCGAAAAAGGTTTTCAAGTTATTTACTGCTTATTAAATGAATAAACGGTAAAACAAGCTATTATGCTACAATATTGCGACACAGATTTAAAACCCTTACAAAAATGACTACCAAAAAATACATCATATAAGTTGATAGGCTACAAGATATCTTCTAAAAAACTTATTTATGATGTTAAAGTTACTTCAATATATGGCAGGAGTGAACCTACATATAAGATAAGAGTTATCAACACACGCAAGAGCAATATTAGAGGGCTTATCTTTAAATTTATGGATGGCGATAAAATATTAAATGACTCTTTAAAGTTGAGTAAAAAAGAATATTTAAAACTAATTCCAAATCTTAAATTATCTACTCGCTACAAATCTCATTATTTGAATGTTCCTGTTCCTCAAAATAAAATCATCCCATTATATTCGAAAGAATTATCCGACTTAGTTGAACTGATAGATAAAAGGCAATTGGAATATAAGCAAGCTACATCAACCCAGTATCAGCATCATGATACTTTACTTTAGAAAAAGCTCTAAGATATTCTAAACAATACATTTCATTTGTTTCATTTTCGAAATCATTTGCAAGTTTGAACAAATCCTTATCACTTAATCTTTGTCCTAAGAAAGTTGGAACTCGTTTGTTATTTTGAATAATCTGAGACACACGATTATAATCTAATTCATCTATAGGCGGAGACTCAACAAATTTATTTTCTTCAACCATCAATAAAAATGCTTTAATATTCTTATTCTGCTTAGACCTCTCTAGTAAATACAATTCCGGTTCGCTAGATGGGAATAGCTCCAAACTTCTAATCATGATATAATCATCAAGCCAATAATCTGGATTTTGAATATAATATGCCCCTAATATATTAGTGGTAAATTCTAATCCTTCGAGCCCATCTAATTCAACCAATTCGTCAGAATCAATGACATCATAATTCGGATCAAGATTCTTGGTATATCTATCATAAAGAGATACCTTTGCGTCTTTATTGCTAGCTAAAGCTAAATCTTTAGCAAGCCCAATTTTTTGATAAAGATCATGATCTACCTCATTTGCACACCGAATTGAGTCAAAAATTTCATCTTCAATAACTCTTCTGTTTTTAGAAAGAGACAGAATCTCTAAAAGGTAATGAGTTCGACCTTCAATTTGAGGGTCGTAAGCAAGATTCTTCATACAAGCTTCTAGAATAAGATTGTCAAAGTCAACATTGGGATGGTTTTTTAAAATTAATGTCGCATCCCCAGTACCATTTTTTATGGCGACTCTAAATAAATCTTGTATTGATGATTTCATATTTCTTACCGATATTAAACAATTCTAAAGCTCTTGAATTCTACCAAAATTTAACCACCCCTCAATAATTCAGAATAAATTCACCAACCACCCAAAAGTGTCCCTAAACAAAGTTATGCAAAATTTTGTCCCTGAAGTGTCCCTGAGCATTTACAAACAACAACAAACAACGGCAAACAATGACAAACGTGAATGCCTATTTAAGTCGTTTACTTGTAATGGCTTATACATAAATAGTTGTTATTTAAGGGGTTATGAAAAAGAGAACGTAGGAATCCTATGTTCTAGGCCCTTTTTTTGATATCAAATGATTAAATTGTTTAACTAGTTCGAAATGATAATAAATGAATTAACTATACATGATAGGTTGAAGAAAAAGACATTCTCCTGTATTGTCGCTAATTTCTAAACGCGCAAAAACTAAATTCAAATTATTCTTTTCTTGGGATATCTCAAAGCAAGCCTCATACCCATCAGATTGTTTCACTATTCCTTTTTCTGTTATAAATTTAAATGTGGCCTGCCGATTAGTTTTAACTTCTAATTTAGATTCACTAGCATTAAAACTCAAGACTCGAAGACCATTATCTTTTAAACAGCCATAAAAATTTCCATGACGGTATGCCTTAAGGCAATTGTAGTCCGTGAATTCAGGTACTAATAGAATATTTCTTCCTTTCCAATCAGCACCTAACTCTACACCATGATCAGGAACAGAAAAACCCCAACACCTTCGACCAGTTCCCAAAATCTTATCCCATAAATTAGTAGAATAACCATATTTTTTTTCATCTGGAGGTTCATAATTAGGATCTATAGACCAATCTTTTCTACCAACAGAATCGTTATAAATTTCAATGCCTAAAACTCGTTCATCATAATCGAGCATTTCAAATATTTGAGCTTCAGGTAATTTAGAAAACCAAGTGGGATGGTTTATAGTAATACCACCTGCATCAGCGAATTTAAGTTCTTTAAATATAAGATCAAAAGCATTTTGCCAAGTATCACCAAACCCGACAATAAAACCATGTTTGTGCAAATTGTATTTATTACCCTGGGGATCAATATTACCACTAATGAAAGATGAACCTGGGCAACAGATGTGTGCTTTTGAATTTGTAAAGCCATGATGTTCAGCATTTGGACTAAATATTAAATCTTCTGGGACATTAGGAAACATCAACTCCTCTTCGCTAAACGGCAAATTTGTAGAAAAAGGTTCGACCAATTCATCCTGCCAAGTAATTATCTCATTCCAATTGATTGGGGGACTAAGAGTTTCACCATTTAGCAATTTAGCTGGCCAATGCTGATGAAGTGTGAAATCACTCCGACGAGTATTCTCATCATGTGGAGCAGAAGGATAGTAATTTGAAATAGGAAAATGTCGCATTCCGTATTGATAACCATTCTCAAGAATTTGTTGATTTGGAATATGCATATGCGTAGCAGAAGGAATTCTATTTACAGATTCCCAGTTAATATTTGAGTATGGATTAAACAATGAAATTCCCCTTTAAAATTCTAATTTATAAATTATTACCTAACTATTATAGTGATTTAATCCTTTAGCATTTTAACCACATTATCTATTTCATTTTTCTACAAACGATTATTACTGGAACAATATCTACATAAATTCTTGATAATCCATAATGCATATCACTTGGAACATAATTAACAGAACATTACAGCAAAAAGTACCTTCCATTAATAGATTCAAAATTCAAAAATTCTTGTTCGACATTCGATAGTTAATAATGCCTTTAAAAAAACTCTCGGTATGCTACGGACAAGGAACTTATTAAGGCGTATCCCAGGGTAATGAGTAGGTCTTTACCCAGCTCATGGCTTTTATTGCTTCAATAACACCTTCCTTGTAACCCAGGCCGGAATCTTTAATTCCTCCAAAGGGTGACCACTCCAGGCGATAACCGGGGACTTCATTAACATTTACAGTTCCGGTTTCTAACTCTGAGATAACCCTCTGAATGGATGGCCAATGATCACTGACGACCGCTCCGGAAAGACCATAACAGGTATCATTAGCAATGGACAAACCTTCATCCAGATTATTAAAACGAATGATAGGGGCTACAGGGCCAAAAGTTTCGTTGGCGACAAGTTCAAAATCATTCTTTACGTGATCTAAAACCGTTGGCGCCAAAAGTGCACCTTTACGTTTAAAACCTGTTAAAAGTTTTGCACCATTTTTGATGGCATCTTCAATTCGGCTTTCAATCAGTATGGCAGAATTTTCATCGATCACAGTCCCCATTTCAGATTCCGGGTTAAGTGGGTCTCCATATACAAGGCTAGCAGCTTCTTCTGCTAATCTGGCAGCAAATGAATCGGCCATGGAATGATGCACAAGTATTCGACGAATAGCAGTACATCGCTGACCACTATTTTTAAAGGTACCTTCTTTGGCAATGCGGACAGCCTGTTCAAGATTCGCATCCGGCAGAATCATTAACACTGAACTACCGCCAAGTTCAAGTAACAATCTTTTGTAACCGGCATTAGACCCTATCCATTTACCCACCTGACTGCTTCCAGTAAACGAAATCAATTCTGTATTCGAATCTTCCACCAGGGTTTTTGAAACTTCTCGATCTTCCCCGTGCAGAACGGTAATCATTTCTGGAGGCAGGTTGTTTTCAAGGGCTATACGGCAAATCATCATAGCAGTCAAAGGCGTTTTAGAAGATGGTTTTAAAATTACTTTAGCGCCTGCGGCAATAGCAGGGGCTATTTTATGGACGACCTGATTCAACGGATGATTAAAAGGAGTTATTGCTGCCACTAGATTTAAAGGCTGCTGTTGTGTATAAATTCTTCTATTTTTCCCGGTAGGTGTTACATCACAGGGAAACATTTTCTCTTCACTAAGCAGAGCCTGAATCGCACTGAACCTTAAAACATCAATGGCCCGTTTAACTTCGTATACAGTATCTTTGAGACACAATCCGGACTCTTTCGTTATTCTCTCAGCCATTTCTTCAATTCTATTTTCAAGACTGTCTGCCATTCCATTTAAAATAGAATTTCTTTTATAGCGCGGAAGATGGACTTTTTTTGTGATTAATTCAGCGATTATTTTATTGACCTGTTGCCCGGATATTGCTGCAACTCGGCCGGTAATTTCCCCGGTATAAGGGTTGACTACATTAATCCAGCTTTCACTGAACATTTCCTTGCCAAGGTAAATATACCCATATTCTTCCATGATTTTTTCCTTTCAGGATTTAAAGCCATTAAATAAAAAGTCAAACAAATGATAATTACAACTGTTTCCTTCTTGAAGACGCTGCTCATATTTCTCTGTCAGGCGTCGGTTAAAGATGAGCGGAATTCTACTTTCATGCAGTCCCCCATGGGATCTAAGGCCATTTTGAACTGCTGATAAATCATGCCAATCTCGGGTCTTACCTAAAACAGTATGGATATCTCCTAGCACAACCAAATCACCTGTTTTATCAGGCGGTAGCTGAAACTTTGTACAAGCCTCGTCCTTTGTATAAACGGCTTCTATTCCATTCAGACTGCGAAGGATTTCCATGCTGGGCAGCAAGTGTTGTGAATTTTCAATATATATCATAGCAAAAGAACCTAATGCTCCATGATGAACAACATAAGGATCCGTGATGGGAAGAATTACGCGTACAGATTCCATTCCCTTTTCCTTCAAAACAGTTTCAAGAAATTCTATTTTTGGCGTACCATCAGCTCGGGTTTTTGAATTCATTCCATGATCAGCGGTAATGCCAATGAGAACTCCTCTCTGATCAAGACGACCCAAGATATCATCCATTTTTGCAAAAAAAGCATTGGCCTCTGTTTCTCCTGGTGCATATTTATGCTGCACATAATCTGTCGTTGTTAAATAAATAATTCGGCAACCATATTGATCCAGTAAATTTATGCCGGCTTCCAGGCAAAAGATGCTGGCATCCGGATCGTAAATTCCGGGAATTTTCTTACTAAACAATTTTTCAACTTGGCTAATACCATTTGTTTCCTTTGTTGCTTCCGCAGCTTTTTCAATAGAAAAACAAATACCGTTTAAATCTTTATGCAGTAACTTTCTTAATTTATCCTTGGCTGTAACGACACCTGTTTTGATTCCTTGACAGCTGAATTTAGAAAGTATCGAATCAGCCTGTAACAGTTCAGGATCATTCATCAGAATTTCTTTTCCAGTTTTGGTATCCCAGTAATAATTACCATTTATCCCATTTTGATTGGGCGGGACTCCTGTAATAATCGCCATATTATTCGGATTCGTATAAGAAGGAATCACACTGCTCACTTCGCCAGAAGATCCTTCTTTAAGAAATCGCTGCAGATTAGGCATGACCGCAGCGGCTTCACGATAATAATCCATAGACGTTCCATCCATACAGATTCCAATTACGGAATCATCAGGAAACTCATAAAATTTATCATTTACTTCTAACATTAGTTTTTCCTTTTAATGATCGTTGTCGTAACCTTTACCTTGAACTTAAAAAAATATTTTAATAATAAAAATATACTCTTTTTAGTTCACGACAAATTTCACGAATTTTTTTCGTTATCCCATTATCCAAAGTTACTTTTCAGGAATTAAATTCGGTTTAAGAGAAACCCTGTGCCATTCTCCTTGTTCGGCTGCAGAAAATGCTGATTTTATTTGATCAAGGGGATATGGTTTGCTGACCAGTTTTTCATAGGGATATTCAAGACGGGTTTTATTAAGAAAGTCTACAGCTATATCAAGATGTTTAGGCTGGTAATTGTGAACACCTCTAATGGTGAGGCATTTTCGAATAATATCTTCACCTTTAATTCCTAATTCTGAATCAGGATGAACCAATCCTGCCAGAGTGAGTAATCCCCCGGGTCGTATCAATGGTAGAGAAGGAGCAACCAATTGTTTTACACCGGCTACTTCTATTACCATATCCAGTTTGCCTTTCATTTCATTCTGGAAAGAAGAAAAGTCCCGGTACGCACCAAGTCCTTCTTGCAGGGGTATACCTCCAAATGAGGGTACCATGCTTAATCGACGTGAAGATATATCAAGGCAATAAATTTCCTTTATGCCTTTTTGATGCAAAAGAGCACATCCATAAATCCCCAATATGCCTGCGCCTAAAATTAAAACCCGTTTACAATCCTGCGGCATGGTCTCTACCACATTAACCATGGTGGCAAGTGAGCAATTGACAGGTGCAGCTAAAAAATCATTCAAAGTATCCGGAATTTTTACCAAATGGGTTCCCCGTCTTAAATGAATGTGAGATGCAAAACATCCGTTTAATCCATTTGTGGATGTAAAGACAGCATGCCCATATTTAAACAGGTTTTCGCATTTCTCGGGATGATTCCAGTCCAGACAGGGCTGACAGTTTCCGCAGTTGTCAACCAGGGTCCAGGTCACTCGGTCGCCAATTTTTAGGTTCCGTTCTTTTTTTTCCAATTGCACGATTCTTCCCACGGCTTCATGTCCCAAAACACCCGGCAGAGGTGTTTCTCTTTTTCCATGGACACTATGCAGGTCTGATCCACAAATTGTTGCCAGGTCGATTTCCACCAGAACTTCGCCTTCCAAGAGGCATAAAGCAACTTCCCGGTTTTCCTGAGAAAACCCTAATGGCACATGGTTTAAAACTTGTGAAATTACATCCATAATTTGTTTCCCATTTATCAACAGATTGGCTAATAGTTTCTTATTACTCAACTTATTGTCAAATAAATATCTTATTACTCCACAAGTTAGTTGAAAAAATCAAAAATTACAAGAGAATTAGAAATTTTGTTGACAAATAAGAAACGCTCATGGATCAAGATATATTTATTATTAGTCAGAGAATTAAAGCTAGACGTCTTGAAAAGGGATTGAAGGTTACAGAAATTGCTAACCGTTGCGGCCTTTCTAAAAGTGTGATTTCTAAAATTGAAAATAATCGAACAATCCCGTCTCTGCCCGTTTTGTTAAAAATTTCAAAGGCACTGGAAATAGACCCTTCAGAAATCGTCGGAGGTATTTCAGTAAACGATAATGTATCTTTTGAGGTGATCAGGAAAGAAAACCAGAAAACATTATTAAAAGAAGAAGGCAAAGGATTTTTTTATCAAAACATAATAAATTTTGGTGTACAGGAAGGAATGGTAGAAGCAACCATACTTACCATAGAACCTAATGCAAAAAGAAATATGGTGACAACGGACGGTTATGAATTTATCTATGTCATCAATGGTAGCATGGTGCAGAAAATGGGCGATACCGAAGTTGAACTGGAAACAGGCGACAGTCTTTATTTTAACGGCAGGGTTCCTCATGTTCCGCGGTCACAGGGCAATGCTTCAGTAACTTTAATATGCTTATATTTTCTTCAGCAATCATAAATAAAACTCCGATCATTCTACTGCTAGTCGCGCTATCAACAGAACACATGACTTATTTTCATCAAGCACTTTTCCGGTATAAACTAAGCGTGCATTATAAGTTTAACGGATTTATCTGGGACGCATATGGGGCGCATTTACTATTAAAAATAGTGATAAATAGTGATAAATAGTGATAATTGATGATATAATGTAATCTGACTCTTCTTTTAGATAATGGCAAAAGCCCTTAGGTGCTATTATATGCACTCTAAAGGTTTGAAAAAATAGTCGGGGCGAGAGGATTCGAACCTCCGGCCTCAAAGCCCCCAGCTTTGCGCGCTAGCCAAGCTGCGCCACGCCCCGAAAATTGGCCTGTATTGTACATTTGTTGACAAAATGGTCAAGATTGAGCTGATTGATTTTGGTAAAAGGTTTTCTATAATTTCAAAACTTTTACACCAATTTTAATTCAAAAAAGAACCAAAAATATTATGAATAATGACGCCTTACTTATTAATCAAATAGAGTATTCTTCTCGATTAATTCTTGGAACAGGTAAATACCCTTCCAATGAAATTATGGCAGAATCTATCAAAGTCTCTAAGACATCCATGGTAACGGTTGCGCTTAGAAGAGTTGATACTAATACTTCACACGAAAATATAATTCAATACATTGATACTAACACAGTATCGTTGCTACCTAATACTTCCGGTGCAGTGAATGCAGAGGAAGCTATTCGTTTAGCAAAGCTGGGAAGATCTGCTGGGTTGGGTGATTTAATTAAACTCGAAATCACTCCTGATCCGAGATCTTTACTTCCTGATGGCATAGAAACTTTTAAAGCTTGTGAAGTTTTAGTAAAAGAGGGTTTTACCGTTATGCCATATATTAATGCCGATCCTATTCTTGCAAGAAACCTTGAAGATGCTGGAGCCTCAACAGTAATGCCACTTGGTTCGCCTATAGGTACTAACCGTGGTCTAGAAACTAAAGAAAGTATTCGGTTGATTATTGAAAATGCTTCGATACCTGTAATTGTTGATGCTGGCATTGGAGCTCCATCGCATGCTGCCGAAGCAATGGAAATGGGTGCTGATGCTGTGATGGTAAATACTGCCATCGCCTCGGCAAAGGATCCTATTAAAATGTCCGTTGCATTTCAGATGGCCGTGGAATCAGGTCGAATGGCATATTTATCTGGCTTAGGAAAAATTTCCACTGATGCCATTGCCTCTTCACCTCTCACAGGCTTTTTAGGTCAAGTAAATTCAAATGTATAAAAATATTTTTAAAGAATTTGAAAAAAACGAGAGACCCTTTTATCTAAATGAATACAACAGAATTTCAGATCAACAAATAACTTCAGCACTTCAAAATCCAAATCCGACAATAGCAGACTTTATTGCTTTAACATCAGATAAAGCGATAGACCATTTAGAAGACATTGCCCATAAATCAAAAAGAATTACAGAAGAACGTTTTGGTAAAACAATTCAACTGTTCTCACCATTATATTTTTCAAGTGAATGCTCCAACAAATGTACTTATTGTAGTTTCTCGATGGACAATGATATTGTCCGCAAGACATTGACAATTCCTGAATTAATGAAGGAAGGACAATATTTAAAGAATAAAGGTTTTTCACATGTTCTATTGGTAGCAGGTGAAGACAATCGCGTCATCACAACTGAATATATAGTAGAGTGTATTCACTCCATTAAAAAGATTTTCCCATCGGTAATTATAGAGATTGCACCTCAAAATATTGAGGAATATCAAATATTCGCTGAAGCTGGTTGTGAAGGTGTCACGGTATATCAAGAAACATATGATCGAGATCAGTACAAACTTCATCATCTCGGTGGCAAAAAAAGAATCTTTGATTACCGTATTGATACGCCTGATAGAGCATGTATCGCAGGTATGAGGAATGTTGCGATTGGTGCATTATTTGGACTGACCCATTGGCAAATAGATACACTAAGTATCTATCATCATTTAAGCTACTTACAAAAAAAATATTGGCGGACAAGTTTCTCAATAGCCTTTCCTAGATTGAGAGCGCATGTTGGTGAGTATGATCCACCTCCCGAATATATTTTAAATGATACTAAATTAGTACAATTGATTTGTGCCTTCAGGATATGCTTCCCTGATACCGGGATCGTTTTATCTACAAGAGAATCTGCGGTATTTAGAGACCAAGTATTTCAATTAGGAATCACAAAAATGAGTGCCGGCTCAAGTACTGAAGTTGGTGGGTATACAGGTGACATCCCTCCTAATGAACCTCAATTTCAATTGGAAGATCTGCGAAGTGCTGAGGAGGTTGCTCAAAGTATTAAAAATTTAGGTTATGATCCTGTGTGGAAAGATTGGGAAGGAACCATGCATGCCATCCGATGATTCCATCTCCATACAATTAAATGGAGAAATTGTCAAATTTCAGGCAACCGACACACTTCAAATGGCAATAGATTATTTAAAGCCTGATTCGCCCTATGTTGCAGCTGAATTGAACGGTGAAATCATTGATAAGCCTAAATTTGATGAAATTACTCTAAAAAATGATGATATATTGGAAATTATACAACCTTTAGGCGGTGGTTGTCGCTAATAATTGCATACTAACATTAAGTTATGAATCTTGAATATGGAGAAATTTATGAATAAAAAATCACTTGATCTAGCTAATTTAAAGATAATTTTCGCATTTATCATTGCCGTTCTTTTGGTTAATCCTGTAGCTGTTTATAGTGCGGATAAAAATGAAAAAGCAATTAAGGAAATTGATCAGCAGATTGAAAAAGGAGTCAAGTATTTGATGACACGTGCAAACAAAGATGGTTCAATTGGCAATCCAAAACAACCAAACCCTGGTATTACCGGATTAATTGTTGCGGCCGTTGCAAAAACTAGCTTAAAAGGTAAATATAAAAAAGACTTAATTAGTGCCGCTGATTTTATTTTAAAAACAAAAAACCCAAAAGACCATTCATACGGCAAAAACTTTATTCAATTTTCAAATTATTTTACTTCAGTAGCCCTGCTTGCATTTACATCATTGGATAAAGAAAAATATAAAGAGGAAATTAAGAACACACAAAATTATTTAAAAGGTGCTCAATTTTCAAAAGAAAATGGGAACTACAAAAAAGGGGATTGGCAATATGGCGGTTTCGATTACAACAAAGAAGGCAAAGCTGATCCGGATTTAAATAACACGGGTTTTGCTTTAATGGCATTAAAAGCATCTGATCTTAAAAAAGATGATAAAGCTTGGAAGAATGCCGTGGTATTTTTGCAAAGAGTTCAAAATTCTCCGGAAGTTTCTGATTTAGATAAATCAATCAAAGGTACGAAAGTATTGAACGATGGCGGTGCCATGTATTATCCGGGTAACACAAAAGGAAAAGAAATAAAAAATAGTGATGGTACTACTAGTTATCCTTCCTATGGAAGTATGACCTACACATTAATGCAATCCTATCTATTTGCCGGAATTCCAAAAGATGATATTCGTGTCAAAGAAACTATGCGTTATGTTAAGAACAACTTCTCATTGGTTACAAACCCTGGGTTGCCAGCAAAACAAGCAAAACAAGGTCTTTATAATTATTATAGAATTATGGCTGAAGCTCTAAATACATTAGGTGAAACAAAAATTGAGACGAATAAAGGCAGAAGAATTATTTGGGCTAAAGAACTTGGTGAGCATCTAGGTAAACTTCAATTGCCAAATGGCAGCTGGGTAAATAAAGAATCAGAACGATGGCTAGAAGGTGATCCGGATTTAGTTACTGCATATGCCCTTTTTGCTCTTGTAGCTTGCAAAAGTAATCTATCAGCTAAAAATTAATACAGACTTTTAGCTAATCTATCAAAGAGGCGTTTCAACAACGCCTCTTAATTTCCACACTTCATTCTCACTAACTCACAATCATTAAGGAAATCAAATGGACGATACACATCCAAATTATGATGATATTCAAAAGCAGATTTCACAAATCAGGAATTGCCATTATGACTTTTGTACAATATCCTCTTTGGGAAAATCAGTGGAAGATCGTGACATAACATGTTTACAGTTCACGGACCCGACAACAAATGCCGATCAAAAGCAAAGAATTTTAATTGTAGCTGGACAGCATGGTTCTGAAGAAAGTGGAAGGTCTATCGCATTAGAACTTATTGATTATATTATAAAGCAGGAAAATAATGAAATATTAAAACAGCTGGATATTGCCATCGTTCCATGTGTAAATGCTGATGGTTCCATGGCCAACACTTATCGAAATGCAAATGATGATGACATAGCACATAGTTACTGTCTAAACAAATCATCTAATACACCGGAAGGTATTGCCTTAGAAAATTTTGCCATGGAATTCATTCCTGAAGTATTTGTAGATATACATGGTCGAGCTGGAGGTGGCATGAAGGAGTGTATGTGGGCAACGCCGGTATTATCATTTACCCCGGATAAAAACTATGTGACAGAAATGGCCAATAGAATGCACCAAGCTGCTGAAAAAGCTGGTTACCCACAAACTGACTTTATTGTGCCGAGTTCATTTGTTGACAACGGTGATCATGATTTATTACTTAGTCTTAAACTTGCCGTATTATATAAAACGCTAGGTTTTGGATTGGAAACGATAGAAAAATACTATAAAGAAAAAGAGTGGAGAGCAAGTGGCGTTGCTCGATTAAAAGAATTACTGGATATAGGATTATCAAATCATTTCCAATTAAAACATCCTGGATATCCAAATGATTTAATATCTGGGACCAAAACATTTGGTTTAATGGCACATGGCAAGACCATTGCCGAAAGAAGAATAAGTCGAATCGAATTAATTAAGTTTTTAAATAATAATTTTTGCCTAGTAGATCGAGGAGCCGATGGGCCTGATCAATCGGCCAGGGTAAAAATATTTTCAAAAGGAATCAATGGCGACAATCCTCAGCGATTTTCTGTTATTATTAGGATTAAAAATCCCTCTGAAATAAATCAAGTTATGTGGAAGGGAAAGGAACTTACTAAAGATCCTACCTTTGGTTATGAAACCTGGCAAGATGACATCTCAACCTTTATACTTGTGCATATTAACGAACCCTTTGGAGGTGACGAAAGATTTATTGAAGTGAAATACGACTCGCCTTATCTTGTATAGACATTTTTAGTTGCTTAACTTAATGGAGAATTCCCATTCACGCGTTTCATGAGGTTGTAATGTTGATGTTTCTTCCGAATCCACACTAACTTCACTTAAACTTTCATAACAGGCGTTACTTGGTTCTATGACAATATGATGATAATTATTCCAGCCACCTCTTGTTAGCCATATTCCAGTAAATGGAATATTTTTATAGTCAAAAATTAAGGAATCGTTTGTATCTTTATTTTTAATTTCAATCATCGTTTGACTATCATTTGTAAAAAAACCTTTAATGAAATAATTGTCTTTCTCTCCATTACGAATGTTCATTTTCAGGAAGCCTTTTAAATCATTTACTCTAATATTACTTCCTCGTGATACCCCTTGAATGTTTTTTGAAGAGGTACATAAAAAACTTCCCCAGACACCGTCATAAGACCAATGATCATGTTCCTGAATATTAAATAAGGGATGAAATGCCCAAATATAGGGCTGCTTATTTGAAGACATATTTTGCAATTCATATTTAAATTGTATTGCAGGTCCTGATAGTGAAATCGTTCTTTTAAATTTCATCTTAATTTGCTCAAGATCTGCAGTACAAATTATTTCCTTTTCATTTAAGGAGTAATCACATTTTTTCGACCAAACAAGACCATGGTCCCCCATTTCAACTCCATTGATTTCACAAGGATCTATCGTCGGTAAGCATTCATCTGCACCTATCAAAGGACTTAACTCAAAAGGATCTAAAGGATCGTTTTCAAAAATTTGATTCGGATTTTTAGCAGACCACATCCACTCTCTAGAGGATTTTTCATTTTTTAGGCTAATGATTTTCATTCCTAATTCAGGAACTATCTTAATCTGACAGATATCATTTTTTAATGTTACGACTTCAAAATTATCTATTTTTTCAACTTGGTTCATTTATTCTTTTTATTCCTTATCTTTATGAATATTCTTTAACTCAGTGGAAACTCGTTTTTTAATTTTAAATTTAGAAAAGTTAAAGGTTCGCACAGTCCACACATGTTTAATTTTATAAAATATCACATAAATTTTTCCACACTTATTAGGTTCACGATAAGGGTCTACTCCAGCCGGTGCAATATAATATTCGACATCACAGCGGTCTTCATAGTATATAGCATTAGACAATGAGATCCTGAGTTGTGTTGAACCCAGCTTCACAGCCGGATCATATTTATGTATTTTTTTTTCTAGTTTCTGAATCATACTATCTTGAGATTCTTTCCTAAAAAACGACCCTAATTCTGCAACAGAACCTTTATTCCATGCTAACTGGAATCCAGCTATTCTGCCCATGATGGTAAAATTAGAATAGGATAAGAATACCGCCAATAGTGTAATCATTAGAGAAGTTCCTATTAGATATTGGGGGAAAAATGTTTTATCATTTCGTTTATTAACCAACAATCTTTTATCCGCTAAAGTTAAATCCTTTTCAATGGGATCTTCCTCAACATTTTTATCATTTGAATCTGCATTAAATATTTTTAGATAAATAATCCCACATGTTATCCCGCACAGAATTCCACCCAAATGTGCCCAATAAGCAACGTTACCATCTACGCCAATGGATAAATTAAATGCCGCAAGCGATTGGGTCATAATCCATAAAGCAAAAATCCAGACTGCACGGACAGGATATCGACCACACCACAAAAGAGTGTAATAAGGCACATTACAAATAATGTTTGGAGCGATTACACATCCAAGCCCAATCAGTCCTGCAATTGCACCGGATGCTCCTAAGATAGGTGCATAAATTCTTGGATCAATTAATAAACACGAAAGGCTTCCAATCGCACCTGATAATATGAATACAAAAATAAAAAATGTAGGTTTGATTTTAGAAATAAGAATATTGCCCACCCACCATAATACAATCATGTTTGAAAAGAAATGGGAAAAGTCGATATGTAAAAAAGTTGATGTAAATAAAGTATACCATCGAGGCGAACCACCTATCAGGCTTAGTTCACGGATGATTGAATTTTTATTTTCCGTAAAAATATAATTAACAATAATTAGAATCAAACAATTAAAGGCTATTAAAGATATAATGACCCAAGGTGTTCTTTTTTCTTTTTTTTCTATGCTCTCTTTGATTTTAGGTTTCCACTTTGTATTCAGCAAAAAATACCCACTATAGATCAAGCCTATGCCACTAATAAAGGCAAACAATGGACCCATTTGTCGAACTTGCGTTATGAAAAAATAGCCTGAAAAAGCAGCTATTGCAATACCTGATATAAAGGATGAAGTTATAAGTATTATTTTTATATCTTTATTAGTATCTAAGACGATCAGCGCTATGTGAATCGCACCTAATATAAAAATAACGAAAAGTCCAATTTTAATTGAAGGATCGCTAAGTAAGGAAAATAAATTTAGTGCTGTTAATGAGATGTCGACAGACTTCCACCATGGCAATAAAGAAAGCGTCAAGAAAAAGAAAACACTACCATAGAGACTCAAACTTCTACCGAAGTCTCGCAAATTTATTGATTTTGTTGATTTTTCTTTTGAACGCCTGATTTTTCTTTTTGTACGCTTAGGCTTTTTATCCACTATGACCTCAAATTAATCACATTAATTATTGTGATACTAACTTATTAAAATCATTGCCGGCTGGTGATTGATAAATTCTCAAATCGAATTCAGGAGCCACAGCTAATAAGTGATCAAAAATATCGGCTTGAATTCCTTCATAGGCAACCCAATTAATATTATTACTGAATATATACAACTCTATTGGCAATCCTTTTTCATCTGGTGCTAATTGTCTAACTAAAAAGGTCATGTCTTTATGAATTGATGGATTCGCTGCAAGATAAGCTTGAATATATGCCCGATAGGTACCAATATTTGTAAGATGTCTACCATTAACGAGTAAGGTGTTATCAAATTCAGAACTATCATTTTCATTTTTTATATCGTCTATTTTTTTGGCCATATAATCATTTAATAAATTTATTTTATTAAAACGTTCAATCATTTTTTCATCACAAAGTTTGATACTATTAATATCTAAATGAATTGATCTTTTAATTCTTCGGCCTCCTGAATTAGTCATACCACTCCAGTTTTTATAGGCTTCTTCTAACATTAGGTGCATAGGCACAACGGAAATTGTTTTATCCCAGTTTTGAATTCGAATATAATTTAATGCAATTTCGATAACGTCGCCATCAGCACCAAATCTTTTGATTTCCAACCAATCACCGATTTTGATTAACTTGTTTGAAGTGATCTGAATATTAGCCACCAAAGATAATATAGAATTCTTGAAGACCAACATTAATACGGCAGTTAGTGCGCCAATACCGCTTAATAATGTTGTTGGTGATTTATCTAATAAATTGGCAATAATCATAATGCTACCAATAATATACAAAAATATTTTTAATAATTGAATATAACCTTTTACAGGAACTCTCTTCGAAACCTCAAAGCTTCTATAAATTTCTATGAAAGAATTCAGCACTTTATCAATGGTTAGTAGCACTACAATAGCCATGTATGTGATTAATAATTTTTGAACTAAATCAGCATCAAGAAAATTAAAGGTGATTTTATCTGCGAATAAATACAGGATGATAGCCGGAGATAAATAGGCAAATCTATTAAAAACTTTTTGCTCAAATAAAACATTGTCCCAATTTGATTTTGTTTTTTGAGTTATCTTTTCAATAATCTTTAAGATTACTTTTTTAGAGACAACAAAAGCAATTAAAGCACTAAAAATTATTATTATCGTTTTGATTGAATCCACTACATTTTGATTTTTAAAAAATTCTTCCACGGCTCCGATATCCTTTGTTTGTATGTTAAAATTACTCTTGTTTTAAATCTTCCAATTGAGTGATAATATAATCATGATGCTCATCTTCTGGATACACCATTTTTTCAAGATTTGTTAAAACTTCCTTGCGAACATTTACAGATTTTTCGTTTCGAACCTGCGTGTTCAGCACCTTTGATACATAGGAATTAACTTTTTTAGTGATCCTGCTAATATCAAAATCAGGTTTTAATTTTTTTACTTCTACACACATACTTCTCGCAGATACGTAATCCCTGGTTCTAAGTTTGTTTAGGGCACCAGCAAAGATTCTTTTAGCCTTTGCTGCTTTATCCGTCCATTTAGCAAGTAGTGCTTTAGCTCTTTGATAATATTTATTATCTTCATTATTTTCAAGCGCCATCAGCTCTTTTAATTTGTTTTGAGCTTTAATACTATCAGGATTGTGTCTACCATGCCTCTTAGCTTCTTTAAACAATTTCATTACCGCTTTTATTCTTTTTTCATAAGCTATCAATTTTGAAGACGAAAGTTTATTAAGAATTAATATCGCATTTTTACCATCACCTTGATCATTATAGAAGAATTCAGCTTTTTTCTTTGTGTTAATAAATCTTATTTTTTTTAATATTTTCTGAGCAGCATAATATTTAGCATCTTTCTCAGTTAATTCCTTTAATAATATTTGTGCTTTAGCTAAATCACCTTTTTCAAATAATCGAATTCCTTCAGCAAATACCTTTTCAATGGCAACACCTTTTCGAAGAGTCCCTAATCTACTGAGATAATCTAACCTATCAGCGGGTAATAACATTGGCATCAATTCATTTAATAATCTAATCTCTCTTAGTCGCTCACCTGAACGACTAGCGGCGTTAATTCTCTCTTTTAATCCCTTTATTAATTTTCTCTCATGATTAGAGATTCGAAGCCTTGCTTTTGCTTTAATAGATGAACTAGCAGGAATTCCTTGTAATTTCTCTTTCGATTCTTTTATTAAGTCCCTACTCAACAGCTGTACAATTTCAGCAAATTTAATTTCATTTTTCTCTTCATCTTTTTCTAACCGAGAATACTTCAAAACAAAATCATACATTACAGCACCTGGTTGACCTTCATCTTCTAAACGGATATCATCTAATATCCTTCTAAAGATATGTCTATCTACACCTAACCAACTCATTTTGGCATCAATCCATAAGTTAGTTAATTCAATTAATGAGCTAGCCGTATTAGTATTTCCTTTGGTGGTAATCTTTAAAGCTTTCTTAAAAAACTCTAACGCTTTAACAGGTTCTGAAAGAAATACTTGAGATCCTTGTTTAAGATTTTCTTCATACTTGTCAGAAATGACACCTTGTATTTTTCTTGACTTGGTTGGTTTTCTTTTTTCATTTGGATCATTCAAAAGAACTATAAGCATCAAGAATAACATTACGGCACCGCCTAATACTATTAAAAGGAGCTTTCTGTTTTGCATTAATAATTTTATTGGCGACTCTGCTGCACTTCCAGGAGCAGCAACAACAGCAGGACTATTAGCTAATACTTGGGCAGGAGCATAATTTTGCACATCAAAAAAAGTCTTCGATTCTTCACCCACATCAGGGTTCACATCTACTACAGCTTCAACACCACCAGCCGGTGTCAACTCTCCGCTGTCAGAGTTGTCTTCACTATTAGAACTAAAGCTACTTGTATCACTACCATGATATATTGCCAATTCTTCTTGGGACATGCTAATATTAAATTTTATATTACCGATTTTGACTCTGTCTGTAGGTTGTAATAGTTGCTCTTCTACTTTAACTCCATTTACAAAGACACCATTACTACTATCTAAATCCTTGACGGTTAATTTTCCATCTTGAAATTCAAACGCTGCGTGAACTTTTGAAATGGTATCATTTCTAATGGTAAAAGTTGCAGAACTTGATCGACCAACAGTCCAATTGCCTTCTTGAAGTTCGAAAAATTGCTCGACATCATCTACTTCGTATACAATTTTCACAATAAATCACCTCTAATAAAATTATTTTGATAATATTAAACTTATCCTTCTAATATAAATCCGTGCTTTTTGACGAAATAAATTTTCATCATCAGGGTTTATAGAAACAATACTTTTGAGTACACTTCTCATTTCTCTGAAATCATTTGCCGATCCGGCAATGGCATACTTTTTAAATAGTTGCCGTGTTTTTCTCTCAATTATTTTTGTAAGCTCATAATATTCTTTTTCAATTTTGAAATATATATCAGGTTTAGCATCAGTTCCACCAATAAATATAGATTTTGCGTCTCTAAGGTTTCGCCAATTCTCACTTAATTTTTCTGAATTATCTTTGTTTTTATTGTAATCAATAAGTGTATCGTTCGCTGCTTTTTTTTTCTCAGCAATACTAGCTGAAGCATATTCATTTACAATATCTGGAATTGGTCTTCTAAGTATATCAATATTTAAAACACCAATTATTTTTCGTTCTTCATCTTTGATAATATAAAAAGTTATTGAACCACTTCCCGTTTTATATTTTGTTTGAATTTTTAAAGCATTATTTATCAGGGGTTTTTTAATATTTTCTGCAATGACAAAATCTTTATCTTCTATTAAAGTATCAAAGGAAACTAACATTTCTTCATAATCATGAACAACAAAAGGTCCTAATAGTTTTTCAGCTTGTCCTAATGGTTGAAATTCGAGATCAACTACCTTTACTTCATTAGTATACATCTTCAAACTTTGCACATGAACAGGTCGTTCTTTTGCACCCAAAAACATTACCAGCAAAGCACCTAGAATCCCTAAAGCTAAAATAATACCAACAAGTATCGCAATATTTGTAATTCTCTTCATTTTTAATGCATGTATCTTGGCGAAGTCATCACTCATATCACCACCACTTGCAGCAAGACTATATTCTCCGTCAGGGGAAACCGCCCCAACTTCACCAGCAACAGGAGCATCAAGCATTGGGGCCTGATCTGGATCAATAAATTGAACTTCGACCTTACCAATAAAAAACTTCATACCAGTATGTAATTCCAATCTAATAATTTTTTCACCTTCATATTTAACACCATTATTACTATTTAAATCTTCAAGAACATAAATGTCGTCTTCCTTAAATATTTTCACATGTTCTCTAGAAATAGAATTATCTTTGACAGTAATATCGCATGACGAACTTCTACCCAGTATAATGAGATCCTCTTTCAATTTGCTGCCTTTGCCGGCCATTGAACCACTTAAAAACAATAATGCTGCTGAACCCATCTCTTTAAATCACCTCCAATTCGTCGCCAATACTTATCGGCTTGTTATCTAAAATACCTGGTGCTGTTTCAATAGTAATATAGCCATCTTTACAAGCACATAATCGCCATGGTTTAATAATATTCACCATCTTCAAAATAGTTCCATTTTTATCTAGAAATAAAAGCCCAATGGGATAACGCATAAAAAACATGTGAATTGATGAACAATTATAAAAGACCAATCCTTCGCTTTCTTCAGGGCACGGTTTAAATAATAAACCAAACAATTTACTAAAGAAATTATCTGCAATTTCTAGTCGATCAAAAATCATTTCATTAGAATTTTTTTTTCTTAAGCATAATGGTTTCATAAATTCATCCCCATTATTTTTCCAACGTATATGATTCCACCTAACATTAACATAATCGCCGGTAAAAAGACAGCGACCAATGGAAAGATCAATTTAACAGGCGCCTTCATAGCTTGTTCTTCAGCGATTTGAGATCGTTTAATTCTTAATTGAGAAGATTGGATTCTTAGAATAGGACCCATACTAGATCCAAGTTCATCTGCTTGTATGATAGCATTTGCAAAACTTAAAATATCTTCTAATTGAATTCTTTCGGCCATATCTTTCAAGGCTTGGCTTCTAGATTTACCTAAATTAATTTCGGAAACAACTTGGTAAAACTCTTCTCCTAATGCTGTCCCTTGTAGTTTTTCGGAAATCTTTCTCAGTGCAATTGTAAAGTCCATACCAGCTTCAACAGCAAGATTCACTAAATCAATGGCATAAGGTAAGCTTCTAAATATTTTTACTTGTCTTTTATTTTTTGCATCATTAAGCCAGATCAATGGCATAAAAAAAGATAAAGGGACGCCAATAAATAATGCCGGCTCTGTCATATCAAAAGTATAACCAAGATAAAAAATTGCAGGCGTGCCGCATAAAGTACAAAGAAACATACTACCCACTATTTCATTAGGAACTATTCCCAATGGTCTACCAGCAATAACCAGCATTTTATCTAAGAAATTCACCATTTTTTTATATAAACCAATTCGCTTATCTTCAACATCTACAATAGGAGTTATGAATATACTCGCTAAAAAATCACCGATAATTTTAGCACAACCTAACCAAGCTTTATGAAGGGCCGATCTCTTGACACTTTTTTCTTGAAAAGCTTCCGAAAGATCGCTGTCAGCAATGTTTTTATATATTGCGAATAATGCATAAGTGAAAAAGCTAACCGCAGCAAAAACAAATAAACTAATAATAAAAACCATTTTTTAATTCACACCTCAATTTTCACAATTTTAGCTATCCAAACAGCACCAACACCTATCATCAAACATACCACCGCAAAAATCACCCAGCCAGCGGGTTTCTGAAAGAAAGCCGTAACAATATTTTTCTCAAATACATATAGACCGACAATCAAGGCAAATGGCATTAGAGATATTACGACACCTTGCATTTTTCCTTGAGCAGTCAATGAACGAATTTTGCCTTCTATTCTGTTTCTTTCTCGAATAGTCTCTCCAATTTTATCAAAGACTTCGGCTAGATTCCCACCCACTTCATTTGAGATTAAAACAGCATTGATCACGATATCCAAATCTTGGCCTGGCATTCTTTTTAATAAATTCAAAAAGCCATCTTCAACTGAAAGACCTAACCTAATTTCATATAACATTAATCGGAATTCTTGAGCTATGGGGTTTGTCATCTCAATCGTAATTCTATCCAAGGCTTGAATAAGACTAAACCCAGACTTCAAAGAATTAGAAACACTTGTCACAGCATTTGGAAGTTGATCCATAAACTTTCTATCTCTTCTTTTTTTAACCATTATTAAAGCAATTTTAGGAAAGAAAAACGCAATAAAACCAATCGGTATTCCAACATAAAACATTCCTGTAATTAAAAATGCAAAACCACCAAAAACAAAAAAACAAAGTATTGAAAGATAGAATAAATTTTGAGCAGGCATACTGAGAAAAGTAGCATCTAATGTTTTTTCTGTACCTTCAAGGTAGCTATCTTCGTAAGTTTTCCAACCTTTTGAAAACAGAGAAAATCCAGCATATAAAAACAGAACGACCGCTACTCCCATCATACCTGCAATAATATAGACCATTTTCTATCTTCTCCTATTTACTTTTAAAACTCTAATCCGTTTTTTCAAATATTTTCATGTCGACAGGTATGCCTCTATCTTTTAAATCAAATACAAAAGATGGCACGGCACCTGAGCATACCATCTCACCAATAATTTTTCCATCATCATCATAACCACGTTGATCAAAATAAAAGACTTCCTGTAGCGTAATCATATCACCTTCCATACCGACTAATTCAGAAATACTAGTAATTCTTCGCGTACCGTCTTTTAATCGTTGTGTTTGCACAATCATGTCAATGGCAGAAGCTATTTGGTTACGAATTGCCGAAATAGGTAAATCCATACCAGCCATTAATACTAATGTCTCCAATCTTGAAAGAGCATCTCTACATGTATTGGCATGCAAAGTAGTCATTGACCCATCGTGCCCCGTGTTCATAGCTTGCAACATATCCAATGCTTCCCCACCACGACACTCACCTACTACAATTCTATCTGGTCTCATTCTCAAGGAATTGACCAGTAATTTCCTAATTGGAATAGCGCCTTTACCATCCATATTAGGTGGCTTAGCTTCTAAGGTAACCACATGTGTTTGTGGTAATTGCAATTCAGCAGCATCTTCAATTGTGACAATTCTTTCAGTTTCAGGAATAAAGCTAGCGATAACATTTAACAATGTCGTTTTACCTGAACCAGTTCCTCCAGATATTAAAATATTTTTCCTTTCAGATACACTCATTTCTAACAATTGAGCAGCCTTTGGAGTCATTGAACCAAAGTTTATCAAATCTTGGATTGTAAAAGGAGTTTTAGAAAACTTTCTAATTGTTAATGTTGGTCCTGATATTGCCAAGGGACTAATAATTGCGTTGACCCGACTACCATCTTTTAAACGGGCATCAACTAAAGGTGATGTTTCATCAATCCTTCTACCTAAAGGAGCGATGATTCGTCTAATCGCTTGTATAACTTGCTCATTACTGGTAAACCATTTATCTGTAATTTCAATTTTACCCTTTTTTTCAACATAAATCAGATCAAAATTATTGACCATAATTTCATCTATATCGTCATCAGCCAATAAATCTTCGAGAGGGCCAAGGCCTACGGATTCATCCGTGATTTCTTTTATTAAACCTTTTTTATTTACTGTGGGCGGGACAATATTTTCCGTTCGAATTAATTCTTCTAGGGCAGCTGCTGTTTGCTTTCTTAATTGTTCATCAGAAACATCACCGCCCATTTTTTTCAAATCTAACTTATCGAGCAACTTTTCATGAAGAACCTTTTTAAGCTCTAAATGTTTTTTTGCTGCGGCAACCTGTTGCGGTGATAATTCTTTTGGTTTTTGGCTTTTCGCATCCTTAGATTCAACAATAGTTTTTAATTGTGAATCTCTTTCAGGAACAATTTCAGCTGCACCATTATTTTTTACATTGAGAAACTTGATATAACATTTACCAATCTGGATAATATCACCATTTTTCAGAATCTCTCTGGTGCCAATTTTTCGACCATTAAGAAATGTACCATTGCGACTACCCAAATCTTCTAGTGCAAATGAATTATTACTTGAAATTATATTACAATGGCGCCTTGATGATGTGATTTCCTTCAACACAATATTATTATCGGATTTTTTTCCAATAGATATGTTTCCGGTAATATCTACTTTTTGCTCAGAACCATTTTCTTTAACTAAAATGTAAGCCATATAATCAGACTCCTAATGCTTACTTCTAATATTGTTAGCTTTACGAGACAGCATAATCATTTTAGGCACATTTAATGCGGTATCATCATCAACTACATTATGGTCATTTCCTTTTTTAGCCATTGTTAATCTTCCTGATACTTGAGCCTGAATTAATAACTTGGCTTCTTCATAAGAACGACATCTTACAGTAATTGAACTGTAATTAGCTTTAGGCTGGACAATTCTATTTCCAAATTGCCGAGGTGTTAAATGAGTACGATTATCCAATGCTAAGACTTGTACATCCGATAAAAGTAAAAATGAAACTTTATCACTTCCTCCACCACTTGAAGATGGCTTCAGTCCTAGTAATTTTGCAGACTCTGCATCTGCACCACCTGTCCAGTATATGTCGACAAATTCACTTGGTTTTAATAACATTGCTACACCGGTTAAACCATCTACTTTTAATGAGATAGCCCTTTCACCTGGACCTAATGAAATTACTCCTGATTTTCTTTTGATGATACTACCTGATCCGACACCTGTGCCAGCTGGTTTGAAATGTGCTCTCAATATGATAGAACCTTTTTTAACTTCGTAATAAATTGTTTGGCCAATTACAGCTGTAGAATCTTCCCTCGTCATCATATTTTTTCTGTCGAAAAATTCTCTTGGCATTTCGTGAACATCCAGATCACTGGCTTTAATTCTTTGTCCGGGTTTTAGTGTCATTTTAGCAACTAAAAAAGATTGCTGTTTTTTTGGTGCGGCTACTTTTTTCTCGATATTATTAATGTAGTTTTTGATCGCAATAGCACTAAAGGCACCTAATATTATCGCTATTATTAAAGCAAATTTACTGTTCATAATGGGTTCGATCCTTTCAAGATAATTTAACAAAAGTGTGTAAAAATTGCTCACTAGTACCTGAATATTTTACACATTTAATCCTATTTTTAAGAGTAAAATAAATGAACTTAATGAAAATTAGCATCATATTGCCCATAATTCCTTCTTAATACACCTTTTCCATGAACATAATGAGCAAATTAAAAGCCATTTTAATGACACAAACCATGTATAGCCAAAAAGGTTACAATTTATGTCTTAACATTTTGACAATTAAATTCTTTTTGTACTATGGTATCCCTTTTTAAAACTCGACTTAATTAAATAGACCTCAATGAAACTCAAATCAAAAATCATTGGAATATTCTTAATATTTCTAATGCAAAATATCTATTTGAAAGCACAAGATTCTTTTTATTTACAATTGATAAAAGATTTTGAGCTTGCTCATATCTTAGAAAAAGGCCAAGTTGAACTCAGTTTTAAAGCGGGTGCAATCAACGACCAAATTGATGTCTTTAATTTTAAACAAGATATTGCGGAATCTGCCAGCATTGATTTAACACAATTTAGTGACTTTGGAGATTGGCAATCATATGACACGACTATCAATTTTGGCATCTCTAAACGTTTTGCAACCAAATTAACTTTTGGAGTGAATCTAATAGAGATAGGAAAATCAGAAGCTGAAATTCAACATTACGGATTCGAATTAAAAGTTTTAGCATTATCCGAATTTGAAAATTTACCTGCGATTTCCTTTTCATTTGGAGCAGATACCCACATAGCAAATAATATAACTGGTGATATAAATGCAATCACCTTTACTTTAGGTGACATTGAAATTCAACAATCGTTTTCTCCACCAGAATCATTAACTGTTGGCGGATTAAATGATCAAAATTATTATGTAGGAATTCATTTTGGAAAAATAGTAACGGATAATCTTTTAATTTATTCATTTCATAAATTCAGCTTAACTATGGTTGATTCTGAATTTCAGACCAGTTTACAAATTGGGCAATTTCAAAAATTAAAAGATGACTTCGCATATGATGAATGGTCATATAAGGCAGGTTTCGGATTATTTTATCAAGCAGCTGAATGGTGTTTAGCAACATTAGAATTTCAACACGGCTATTACAATAGAGATTTTAATGATAACAATTTTGCCGGAAGCAATGAAAAAAATTCCAATAAACTAGATATTGCATTTCATTTTTTTGTCTTTAACAATACTGCCATAACAATAGGAGGATGGGCAAACTCAAATTTTCTTGCTGGTGAAATTCCACTTATCTATAATAAAAAATCTGCTTCAAAATTTGATAATCCTTACGGTCAAATTTATTTTTCAATCACATTTGGTTGGGATATGCTACTTTAGAGTAATTGCGTATGTTCGAAATTTCGTCTCCTGCAAAAATTAATTTAAAATTAAAAATTATTGGTAAAAGACATGATGGTTTTCATGAGATTGAAACCATTATGCAGGAGATATCTTTAAAAGACGTACTAACCATATCTAAATCAAATGGTCAATATCAACTAAATTGTGAAGGCATACCCATACCTGGCAACCCAAAAGACAATTTAATTAATAAAGCAACCGACTTATTTCTAGATAAAACAAAATCTACAAAATTAAAGAATACAATCCAGATTAAATTAATAAAAAATATTCCATGTGGTAGCGGTTTAGGCGGCGGCTCTTCAAATGCCGTGGCAACATTAAAAGGCTTAAATGTGTTTTTCGATTCGCCTTTAAATAGAGAAGAACTTTATGATTTAGCAATTAAACTTGGTTCTGATACGGCATTTTTTCTTTTCGGAGGTCAATGCATATGTACAGGACGTGGAGAAAATATTAAAGAAATCAACAATCAAAATAAGACACAAAATATAATACTAATACTACCAAAAATACATGTGCCCACAGAAAAAATATTCAAGGCTTATGAATTTTCACCATCAGATAAAAATAATCATTTAGAAGAAATTTCTCTAAAACTTTTCCCCGAAATATATGAAATAAAAGACCAAGTATCTCAAATAATTCAAAACGAAATATTCATGTCTGGAAGCGGTAGTACACTATTCACCCTTATAGATGAAATCAAAACTGAAGAGTTGAATCTTCTGAATAAAATTGCTAATTGTACTATAATAAAATCTCATTTTAATTATCAGGGCTGCCATGTTTCCTAAAAATAAAGATCATTCATATTATATGCGCGAAGCTATCAGAGAAGCTCGAAAAGCTTTAGCTGAGGATGAAGTACCAATAGGTTGTATAATTGTTCATAAAAATGAAATTATTGCCCGCGCTCACAACCAAAGAGAAGCACTAAAAGACCCCACAGCTCATGCCGAAATGATTGCAATCACCCAAGCCTCTTCTGCTTTAGAAAGCTGGCGATTAATAGATACGACTCTGTATGTTACATTAGAGCCCTGCCCAATGTGTGCAGGAGCCTTGGTATTGTCTCGGATTCCAAAGTTAGTTTACGGTGCCGAAGATATAAAAGGAGGCGCCTGCACCTCCCATTTAAATATTCCTCAATATCCAAAATGGAATCACAAAGTTGAGATCATTGATAAAGTTCTTGAAATGGAATGCGGTTCTTTGTTGTCTGAATTTTTTCAAAAATTACGTGAAAAAAAATAGAAGAACAATATAAATTAAATATCTTTTGATATGGGTAACCAATCAATTACTTTCTGTATCATCGTATCCCAATACCCCCACTCATGATTTCCTGGTCCATCCTCAAAATGGAAATCTAATTTTAATTTTTCTACAATACCTTTAAACTTTATATTTCCTTCATACAGAAAATCATCAAGACCGCAACACTGGAATAATTTTAAAGATTTAACATTGGGTACACGATCAAGCAAAGTATATAAATCATTTTTAGACCCTTGAATTTTATTCATATCACCAAAAATATTTTCCAAGATTTTGATTCGATCTTCATCCCATTTATTTATTTGATCAACAATATCGACGACACCTGATAAGCTTGCAGCTGCACAATACTTATCTGGGTATGTTAAAGCTGCTTTAAAGGCGCCATAACCGCCCATAGATAAACCAGCAATAAAGGTATCGCTTTTTCTATTAGATATATTAAAAGTTTGTTTGATTGTCTCTGGAAGTTCTTCACATATATATTTAAAATAATTTCTCCCATTTTTCATATCTGTATAATAGCTCAAATCAGCGTTTGGCATCACAACGCATAAATTCTTATTGGCAACGTATCGCTCAATGGATGTTCGTCTGGCCCAAACGGTATGATCATCACTAGCACCATGTAACAAATATAGTACTGGTACGTCTCCAATCGAATTATTGCTTACCAATCCAATTTGTTTTTCTACTTTTTCAGGATATATGACATTAAATGCTGTTGACAAACCTAACACATCTGAAAAAAATTTACATTCCAAAAATGCCATTTGAACACCTATATATTAATTATTTACTCTTTTTTTATTGACCAGTATACACATAATATCACTTATGGTTGCTATAAATATCCCATAATTTTATTTATGATTACTGCACAATTAGTATAATTGGTGATTCGCTGAAACAGAATACTTATTTAATTTTTGAAGAGTTTATTATGACAAGCAAACCATTCCATATATTAGCTAAACCTACAGGTGCGATATGTAATCTTGATTGTGATTATTGTTTTTATCTTGAAAAAGAAGAGCTTTATCCAAAAAATAATCAATTTAAAATGAATGATGAAACCTTAGATAATTACATCAAACAATATATTGAATCACAACCCTACGGAACTCAAGAAGTAAATTTTGGTTGGCAAGGTGGTGAACCAACATTAATGGGAGTTAATTTTTTCAGGAAAGCTATAAAAATTCAGGAAAAATATAAACGTCCAAGCATGGAAATTTCAAATGCATTACAAACGAATGCAACTTTAATTAATGATGAATGGGGTAAATTTTTAAGTGACAATAATTTTTTAATTGGGTTAAGTATTGATGGCCCTCAAGAAATGCATGATAAATATAGATTAAGTAAAAATAGAGAGCCAACTTTTCACAAAGTATTAGAGGGCTTAGAACATTTAAAAAATAATAATGTTGAATTTAATACGCTAACTGTGATTCAAGAAAACAATGGAGATTACCCCATAGAAGTTTATGATTTTTTAACAGATATTGGGTCAACTTACCTTCAGTTTATTCCAATTGTTGTATTTGATGAAGAGAGAAAAGGCGTTTTGGAATTCTCTACAGGTAAAGAACAATTTGGAAATTTTCTAAATGGTGTTTTCGATCGTTGGTTAGAAAAAGAAGATTATGGAAAAATTTCAGTACAACATTTCGATATGCTTCTTGGAATTCTACTCGGTCAGCCCACATCATTATGTGTTCATTCACAAACCTGCGGTAACTGTCTTGCCATAGAACACAACGGCGATTTATATTCATGTGACCACTTTGTTGACGAAGAACATTTAATCGGCAATGTAAACAATTCTAGTTTTACAGAAGTAATTGACGGTGAATTTCAAAAAAAGTTTGGCATGGATAAACTAACCACTCTTCCAAAGGATTGTCAAGAATGTGAATATTTAAAATTTTGCTATGGAGGTTGTCCAAAAGACAGGTACATAGATACAGAAACTAAATTGTGGGGCGATAATTATCTATGTGCATCCTACAAAACACTTTATAAGCACACATTACCAACATTAGATAAAATTGCTTATTGCTATAAAAATGGCAGACCTCTTTCAGACTATAAAGTGCTTGGGAAGGAACAAGAGGCACCCAAAAGAAACTCCCCTTGCCCATGTGGTAGCGGCAAAAAATTCAAACAATGTTGTGGCAAAAAATAAGGACTATTATTTAGTAAATGGTAAAGAACAAAAAAGAAGATGATGAGGATGAATACGAGTATGAATATTATACTCCTAGAAACTACCTCTCAATATTCCTTGCCATAGCAATCCCTCTTTTTATAGTCGCAGCAATAGCTGTTGCCATAATTGCCGATTTCTATTCAAGCAAACCGGCAATACCATTTGAAATTGATTTTCCTGAAAATCCAAAAAAAAATAAGATTGGCTCCAGTGGTGATTATAATTTCGAACATATCTCAATGGAAGATGGTGTCAAATTTATTATTTTTCAGCGAGAACAGCCTTATCCATACTTATCTTTATTCTATTCACAAAAGAAGAAATTTAAAATTATCAACACAATGGACATAACGAAATTATTAAAAATTGCTAATATAAAGGATTCCAAAGCTAAGGTGATATATAAAGATTACTTACAAAGAGATGAATACTTATGTAGTGAATTAAAAATTAAAGGTGATCAATACATGTGGTGTAGGGTTTACTATTGGAGAGGCGAATTTATTATTGTTGCAGTAATAGCATCAGAAGAAAATAAGGTAAATAACAACAAGAACGTTGCTAGGTTTTTTAATAGCCTTCAATTAAAATAATATCCGGCTATTAACAATTAAAGGTTCTTTAATTTTTCCTGCAAAGAATCATTCTTCAAATCATTCTTTACTTTTAATTCATTTTTATATTCTATTACTTTATTCATAAGGTCTTCATCATTTACAGCTAATATTTTTGCTGCAAGAACGGCGGCATTTACAGCACCACCCAAACCAACACCTACTGTAGCAACAGGAATACCTGCTGGCATTTGACATATACTATATAAGGCATCGACACCATTCAAAGGACCATTTGGAACCGGCACACCAATTACTGGCAATGGCGTTTGTGCAGCCAAAACACCAGGCAAATGTGCTGCCCCACCAGCTGCGGCAATAAGAACACCATAACCTTCTGACAACAACGAAGCAGCCCAATCATGTAATTTATCTGGGTTTCTATGAGCAGAAATTACAGACGCATCATATGGAATTCCGAATTTTTTTAATGTTTTAACAGTATCTTCTAAAAAAGAAAAATCTGAATCACTACCCATTACAATACCAACTTTTTTCATTTTATTTCCTAAATAATTCTTAATTAAAATTTTTGTCCCGTTAACAATTCATATGCTTGGATATACTTTTCACGTGTTCTAGCAATAACATTTTCTGGCAATAGTGGTGCCGGTGGTGTTTTATCCCACTCACAACCTTCTAAATAATCTCGAACATATTGTTTATCAAATGAATCTTGAGCAACACCAACTTCATATTTATCCGCAGGCCAGAATCTAGATGAATCCGGACTTAAGACTTCATCGATAATAATAATCTTTCCATCATGAATACCGAATTCAAATTTAGTATCTGCAATCATAATACCTTTACTTTGAGCATACTCAGAAGCACTTAGATACATATCAATCGTAATCTTCTCTAATTTTTTAATGTTTTCCTCACCAATAATTTCACCGGCTTGTTCTATCGTCACATTTTCATCATGACCTTCTTCGGCTTTAGTAGCAGGGGTAAAAATTGTATTAGGTAACTTTTCAGAAATGCGCAATCCTTCAGGTAATTCATGGCCACAAATAGCTCCGGTTCGCTGATAATCTTTCCAACCCGACCCAACAATATAACCACGAGCAACACACTCTATTGGAAATACTTTCGCTTTTTTAACAATCATACTTCTGTCAGTTAACATTTCTTTTTCTTGGTCTGTGAGCTCTTCTATCTGGGTAACATCTGTACTGATCAAATGGTTCTCACAATGATCTTTTAATAAATCAAACCAGAAGCAACTAATTCGGTTTAATACTTTTCCCTTATCAGGGATACCATTGGGCATGATAACGTCAAAAGCTGATATTCTATCAGTTGTAACTATCAGCAGGTTTTCACCCAAATCATACATGTCTCTAACTTTACCCGTACTCAGTTTTGTTAAATTTGTTAAATTTGTTGAAATAACAGCTTCATTACTCATATTCTTTCCTTTTTAAACAAGATCGCCGATTAAAGTTAAATTTGTTACTTCCCTGATTTTCACATTGAGGTATTGACCAACTAATTCTTTTCGTTCCGCATGAAAAACAACAATCTGATTACCTCTGTTTCGGCCTAACCAGTTATTCTTTTTCTCATCATATCGTTCTACCAATACTTCATCAACCGTATCAATTTTTAATAAATTTCTTTTTAATGAAACTTCATTTTGAATCTTCAACAGTTTGCGAACTCTTTCCTTTTTTAATTCTTCAGGAATTTTATCCTCCCACTTATCAGATTGAGTACCTGGTCGAGGAGAATACGCAAAAACATAAGATGATTGAAAATCTGCTTCACTGATAACGGATTCTGACATTAAATGTTGCTCTTCTGTTTCTCCAGGAAATCCACAAATAAAATCTGATAATAAATTTAAATTAGGCATTATTTCATAAGCCTTCTTGACCAATTCGAGATATTCTTGTCGTGTATAACCCCTATTCATTTGCTTTAACATTTCGTCATTACCATGTTGTATGGGCATATGAAGATGCTCGCACACTTTGGGCAATTCTTTCATAGCGTATAATAATTCTTCGGTAAAATCTTTGGGATATGAAGTAATAAATCTCAAACGCTTCAATCCATTTATTTTATCTAATCGAGTTAACAGTTCTGCCAAAGAAACAGGTGTGGATAAATCTTTTCCATATCTTTCAACAATCTGTCCTAGCAGCGTTACTTCAGTAACACCATCATCAACTATTCTTTTTACTTGATCTTCAATATCATTTGGCTTAATTGATACTTCATGACCTCTAACTGCAGGAACAATACAATAACTGCAATATTTGCTACAACCCCTAGTGACTGTTATCCAACCTTGATAAGGTTTTTCTCTTTTGATACTATTTTTTTCAATGATTACTTCTTCATTTTCTTCAAGATTACAAACCTTACGTTTCGTTGAACGGACTTCTTTTATTATGCTTGGAATTTTTGGAAATTGTCTTGTACCCACACAAAAACTTAACTGTTCGACTTTTTTTAATATTCTTTCGCCATCTCGTTGAGCAACACAACCCATCATGCCAATTATAAAATTTTTATTGTTCTTATTTCTCTTGGCCAAATGGCCGATATTAGAAATTACTCTTTGCTCGGCTTTATCTCTAACGGTACATGTATTAAAAATTACTATGCCAGCATCATCTATATTTTCTGTAACTTCAAAACCATCATCTAATAATAGATTAATCACATCTTCAGAATCCGATTTATTCATTTGGCAACCATAGGTTATTAAATGAACTCGATTATCTTTTAAATTAGCGGCAACCGACTGAATCACGTCTTAAACTTCCGAAATATTTTACTTAGAATTATTCTAAAATGGCCGGAGATCTTAGCATAAATTTACAATAGATAAATAAAATGAAGTAGTATTTTATAGATAAAAGACATATATTGATTTAAAATTGTCCAAATGAAAAAGACACTAAATCGAAATTGAAAGACTGGAAATTAAGTACTTGTCACCAGAAGAAACTCCCGGACCTAGCACTAAAAGAGAAGCTCTCTCCTTATTAATTAAAGGGTTTATGATGGGATCAGCTGATATTGTTCCAGGAGTATCTGGAGGTACAGTAGCCTATATTACAGGGATTTATTCAAATTTTATTAATGCTATAAAATCTATTAACCAAAACACTATTTCGTTAATTTTTAAATTTAAATTCAAAGAAGCATTCGAAACAATTCATTATAAATTTATAGGCGTTCTATTAACTGGAATTTTTTTAGCTTTTTTAACTTTATCAAAAGCAATTGTTCATTGTCTTGAATTATATCCAAAAGAAACCCACGCCTTATTTCTAGGCTTAATGACAGCTTCAATCTTAATCGTTGCAAAGGATATTAAGAATTGGTTTAGTAAAGATACTATTCTTTTAATTGTAATGGCTGTGATGGCCTATTTTATCACAGGATCTTCAAGCTCACATGGTGTCAGCACTTCACCAAGCGATATCTCTTTTTTATTCATTTTCCTTTGTGGAATTATTGCCATAACAGCTATGATTTTACCGGGCTTAAGCGGTTCATTTTTACTTAAAGTTCTAGGAGTTTATTCCGTCATTTTAAAAGCAGTTGCTACATTAACTATCCTTTTGACTACATTAAAAATTCCTGAAAATTTTTCAACCAGCCTCCTCATTTTAGTAGTATTTGCATCAGGGTGCTTAGTTGGAATTACGATATTTTCACGAATACTATCTTTTTGCTTGGAAAATTATCACCAATCTACAATTGCTTGCATTACAGGCTTAATGTTAGGCGCCTTGAAATGTTTGTGGCCATGGACATTCCAAAAAGGCTCAATTTACTTGCCAGAAATGGACTCTAGCTTTTATATTTGTATCGGATTAGCTTTAGCAGGCTTTATTGTAGTGTTTACAATGGATACTATCATGAACAAAAAAGGTGAATCGTAATTCGATCCTCTATATTATCTCTGCTCTTTGATTTCGGCAAAAAGTTTATTATAATTGCCAAAGTGAAAATATGAAAAAAGAAGACAAAATGAAACCTCAATCAGAAACACAATTCTCAAAAAAGGCCACGTTCTTAACTGGTCTTAATAAATTAAATAATATCTGCCAATCTCTTCATGATAGTGAAATTGATAATATTGTATTTGGCAAATGGTCTGCCGCTTTATATACAGATGAGCTTTTGGTAATGGGCCCTTTTGTACTTTTAATTCCGCCATTTTATTTAAATGAAAAAAAGGCTGAATTAGATCGATTATTAACAAATCATGATTTTAAAATATCAAATGAAAGCAAATTTATTTATCATAGAGGCGAACACAGACTAATGCTTGAAAGCCAAGCTATTCTCAGTAGTGAAAACCAAATGGGTAGAAATACCGTTTGGAGAGAATCATTCAACATGCTTTTTAAAACACGGTCTGCAACCAGTATTTTAAAAGATTATGAAGAAGCTAAAAAACCAGAACACGAAGAAACTAGAAAAAAATTAAGAAGCTTTATTGATTCACGTAAATATGTAGCAAGTTTAGCCAAAGATGTCGTCATCGATTTAAAAGAAAAACAAAGAAGTTCCGCGACAACATCCAGCTTTAAAAAAGCAATTATGCACCCTACTCATTTAATCAATAAAATTATTGCTGCTTTAGAGACAACTCCTTATGCGACCCCAAGAAATTCAATAGATGCAATTGCGGAAATCATTGAAGCAACTGAGAAAAAGGGAGATGCACGAAAAATATTAAATAGCAAAAGAATTTTAATGACACAAGCTATTTGCGAGAGACTTAATATTCAATCTAATTTGTTAAGATTTGTAGGTCAGCAAGATCGACATAAAAATTTTGTTTGCTTAGAAATTCTATTAAATGGAGAATGGTATTTAATAGATACTACAGTAAGCAATACGACTTTGATTCAAACAAGTGTTACTGAATATGATATTTATTCGAATTCTACTTTACAAACAAGAGGAGTAGATTGCTTTGAAGTCGGTTTAGGCGAAACTGAACAAGAAATGCAAAATGATGGAGACATGTCTGGAGAAACCATCATGCTACCAGATTTTGAGTAGACGCGCATATGAATGAAAACAACGGACTTTCAAAAGTCACCAAACGTTCTATCATAGAGATGAAGGGCAAAGGCCGAAAAATAGCCTGTTTAACGGCCTATGACTTCCTCTTTGCCAGTCTATTTGATGCGGCAGATATAGATCTTCTTCTCGTCGGCGATAGTGTTTCCATGGTCTACCAAGGCAATGAAACTACACTACCTGTTACAGTTGATGAATTAATTTATCATGCAAAATCTGTAGTCAAAGGAGTAAGTCGTTCAATGGTAATTGTTGATATGCCATTTATGAGTTACCAAGTTAGTGTAGAAGAAGCATTCAGAAATGCTGGCAGAATTATGAAAGAAACCTTAGCTGGTGGAATTAAAATAGAAGGTGGAGTAAGAGTTGCAAAAGCAGTTGAAGAAATTAGTGAAGCTGGAATTCCGGTAATGGGACATTTGGGATTAACACCCCAATCAATTCACCAGTTTGGTGGATATAAACCTAGAGGAGTTACTCCCGATGAAGCGGCTCAAATTATTAAAGGTGCACAAGCATTAGAAAAAGCTGGAGCATTTGCCATTGTACTTGAAAAAATTCCATGTGAACTTGCCAAACAAATTACTAACATGATTAGCATACCGACAATTGGAATAGGAGCCGGCAAACATTGTGATGGTCAAATATTAGTATCACATGATATGTTAGGATTATTAGAAAACTTCAATCCTAGGTTTGTTCGCAAATATGATCAACTTGCGTCAAGAATAAGAGATGCCGCGACAAACTATGTAAAAGATGTTCGAGGAAATAACTTCCCAACTGATGACGAATCATATACTTGATTAGAATCATTTTACATTTCACAACTAAATTATTCTAATTGTTTCAAAAGCAACTTTCGCACAATTTCAAAACAGGAATTAAATGAAGCGTTTAAAAAAGAAGATGGAAGAATCTTTGAGAACAGTAAGGATTGTTGCAACAGGATCTTCAAATACAGAAAAATCTTTAAATATTGAAAATGCAAACAGTTGGTTTGATTGGCTAGATCTAGGATTTCGATGGTGGTTTGGTAGACTTCATGTATCCATAAATACAGGGATATCTGGGCAAACAAGCAATCAAGTCCTTGATAGATTTGAAGAAGATATTTCTCTTTTTAAACCCTTTACTGTTTTTATTACTGTTGGAGGGAATGATTCAAATCCTGAGAAAAACATTAGTCTCGATCAATTCAAAGATAATCTACGGCAATTAATTATTAAAACTAGAGCTTTAGAAAATTGCGAACCAATTTTGCAAACCTACTATGCCATAGATAATTCAAATATGATTAAAGAAGGTAAAGAAAAACACGTAAATAATTTTTATAATTATATGAACGGGATAGTTGAAGTAGCTGAGGAACATCAAGTTACGGTCTTCAATCATACACCAAGATGGGTTAACTACAGAAATTATAGCGAAGAATCCTACAGAGAATTAATGTTTGATAATATGCATTTGAATGCATTAGGCCATCAAGTTTGGGCACTAGATATTTTAAGAAAGTTTGATGTAAAACCCCTTGAGCAAATGAATGATGTGTTTGCTGAGGCTCTTAAAGTTCAAAACAAGTTTGATGAATTAGAAGTAAATTAAAACGAAAATCATAATTGGTACTGCAACAAAGCCAGGAATCATCATAAACAAACGAGCTTTTTTATCCTTTTTAAATATTGTCTCTAGGCTTTCGACTAAAGGCATAATAAAAATAAATCCTATTAGAATTTTTATAATCCCAGCTACAAGCAAATTTTTATTCGAATATTCCTCATCAAGACCGATCCGAGTAATATTAGAAACCGCTCCGTATCCAAGGGTTAAAACAGCGATTATTGATATTAGTACTATGAACCCTAAAATATATTTATTAGACAACATATCATTCTCATAAATAATAATTCAAACTTTACATTATATAAGTCGACTATTTATTTGTATTTATGTTGGCCGTCATTTTGATGGGCCAAAGCTTCCATAAACACTTCTTTTTTATCATCTTTTTTATCGGCATTTCTATTTTTTGGTTTTCGAGCAAAACTAATGGTATGAATAGTTATTTTTCTAAAACGATTTAAC
Source organism: Planctomycetota bacterium (assembly GCA_002746535.1). Classification (GTDB taxonomy): domain Bacteria; phylum Planctomycetota. Next base: position 49,638 of record NVWA01000019.1, on the reverse strand, counting down.
AATCTAATCTCCCTCAGAATATCATCCTTTCTAATAAATTCACCTACAGATGGAGCCCCATCTGAAAGGAAAAAAATAACTTCTGTCGTCAAACTAGTTTCGAAAGCTTTACTTAGGGCATCATAAGAATTTGTGCCACCATTTGCAGTTAGTTTACGTAATTTATTTGAAAATAATTTAAAGGAATTTTTATGTGATTTAATTAATCTTTTAAACCATGGTCTACCAGAGCCGCTAAAATCTATGATTTCATACATAAAATCTTTGGACAATTGCATGACGGCGAATTTCAACTCTTCCTTGGCTTGTGCCATTCTAGTAACATCTGAACCTGCTTTTGTATTCATGCTTCCAGAAGTATCAATAACAAAAACTACACGCTTTCCGTTAATAGGGATATCATGGTAAGTAATTTCTGTATCATTTTTCCAGCTACGGCCTAATATTGCTTCACGACTCTCTTTTGTAATCTTCTTTAACTGAAATTTATCCTTATTAGCAGCCAACCATTCTTTCCATTTTTTAGAGCTACCTTTAGTGGCTCCAGTTATTGATGTTAAATATTGTGTGATTTGATCTGCAATAATCCCTTCATTTTCAAATAAAACTTTTATAAAAAAAGTAACGACTTCTTTTGTTTCATATTTAAATAATGTTTCAAAAAGAGTTTTACGAAATCCATAATGAACTTTATAAAAGGATGAACTTCTCTTTTTTATTAAAACAGGAATACTTGATTCAAAATGTAGCTCACCTAAGGTTTCCATAAAGGGTATTATTAATTCAACTCTTTTAGACTTAATTAAAAATTTCTCTAAGGCATTAGCAATCGATTCAAATTTATAAGCGCCCAAAGAATTAATCACATAAGCTTTGGCTAAGGGGTCTCTAATATGCGGCATACCTTTCTTTAGTATCCACAATCCTATTTTTTCAGATTTGTTGAACTTTCTCAATAGTGGATAGGCTAATTCATAAATATCATATTCTTTGCGTTTAAAAAAAAGAATTGCCAATTTTGCAGCAGCAAGGGTCTCATAAGGTTCAAGGTCTTTTATGGCAGACTTACAAATATTAACATTTTCATTATTAATTTTTGCTAAGAATTCTTTTTTAAACTTTCTCCATTCTTTAGAATCTTTTGATTGAATTGAAGATAACAAGACAAGGGATATATAAACTAGAATAAGGACTCTTTTCAAATGTTTTTCCAATTAGAAAAAATTGTGATTACTGATGCTCTTAAATCTAAATTTAATGTTTCTTTTTTTTAATTTTTTTGTCAATGATTTTTTCCTTGGGAAGAATCAATAGATCTTTACCACTACCCAAAATTATCTTCAACTGTAACGACTTATTATTCCTTTTAACATCCATAACAATTTTTGACCCAGACTCAAACCTACCTAATATTTTTTTCATGCCATTTAAGTATTCAATCTCATGAGAGTTAATTTTTTGAATTAAATCACCACTTTTTAAACCCGCTTTTTCGGCGGGAGAATCTGGCATGACAAGATCTACCATAACCTTCTTTGGGAATTTTTTATCAATAGTCACATGAATTCCTAATTTTCCAAAGTTAACATCTATTTTATTTTTTAAGCGATCAATAATGTCACCGCAATCTGCTATTGGGATTACAAATCCTATTCCGCTATCATACCATTCAAATCCAGCAAACGCATCTTGACCCATAGGAGATAATGGTGTACATATTCCTATAATTTTGCCATCTACATTTACTAATGGCCCACCATAATTGGCAGGGCTAATATTAGCATCAGTTTGAATTGCTTTTCCAAATACTCTATTTTTTCCACTTATTAAGCCAACAGAAATGGCAGCTTTATCTCCACCATAACCAAGTCCAATAGACACTGACCATTGACCAACTTTAGTTTTCTTTCCAGTAATAAATTCAGGAACCTTTAACTTTTCATTGCCAACCGCTATCTTTAAAACACATATTTTTCTAGTATTATCTTTACCTAATAATTTCGCATTAAACTTTTTACCATTGTTTAAAGTAACAGTAATTATCTTTGGTTCACGGATAAAATTAAATGTACTTGTAATTATGTAACCATCTTCACTTATAATCACTCCTGTTGTTGGACCTTCACCCGGCTTACTAAACCCACGTACTCGTTTTTTAAATTTGCCATCTCCTCTAATTGAAGAATCTAACAAACCTCCAAAACCTTCAATAGTAACAATAGATGGACGAAGATTTTTTGCAATTTTCTGGATTACTTTTGGTAATAAAATCATACCTTCGTAATCATTTGAATTGACACTCGAAAATTGAATAAAATTCAAAAAAATAAGAAATACAAATAATCTAGTCAAAGTCTTCATCTTCTTCCTCTTCTTCAATTTTGATTTCTGATGGCACTAACGACAATTTATAAAAATTATCTTTTCTTCTAATTAGAACCTGAACTTTTACGCCTTTACTTAATTCTTTAATGGCTTTATCATAATCCAAACAAGTGGCTATTTTTATATCTCCGATAGAAACGATCAAGTCATCTTTTTTTAATCCAGATAAAAATGCTGGAGAACCTATATCGACCCTATCAATAAAGGCAGGTGCTTTTCTTCCGCTAATAGAGAATAATTGAATCCCGATGTAGACCGTTAATTTATTATTTGCTTTTTTAATTTTTCCATCAAAGAAATCTTGTAATAGTTTTCCAGGTACAGCATAATTTATTCTTGTATTAGTACCTTTGTACTCTAATACTTTACCAATCATACCTAAGACATTTCCATTTATTGTAACCAATGCTCCCCCTTGCGAACCGGGATTTCCAGTAATAGAATCAATCAAAATTGCTTCAGCATTGTATATCACATCCTGGGCTCTTCTTTTAACTTCGAGCTTAGTTATCATTGTCACAACACCTAAGTTTAATGAGAGCTTTTCTTTTCCATCAGCGACTTTAAATGGATTTCCAATAGCTAATGCCCATTCACTGGGCTTAGCAACAACAGAATTCTTTAGATTAAAATAATTCGGTGTCTTAAAAGCAATTTTCAAAAGAGCCACTTGCAATGCCCGGTCTCTTCTAATAACCTTTGCATAAAAAACATCACCCGTATTTAATACGACACGCAATTTTTTACTACTTAAAAACATGCCTAAGGCCGTTATAATATGTCCATCAGGCGATATTATCATTCCCGCTGCATAACCATGTTCAGTGCCTAAAGTTCCACCATAGACCTTGACACACTTCGCTTCTGATTCATTAAAAACCTTACTAAATAAATTATTCTTTTCTTTACCATGAGAAATCAAAGTCACATAAAAAAATACAATTAATGTCAGTAAAATTATCTTCTTACTTGGGTACATAATTATTCTTTTACTAGAGTTAAAGATTTAATTTTTATTTTACGTATTACTTTTTCTTCCAAACCTTTGACAGTATAGATAGAGGTAGGAAAACTTATCTTTTGAAATAATTTAAAATCATTAAGGGTATTCCCATATGATGTGCTTTCATCTTTTACAGTTGCAGCTAATTTCAAAATATTAGGAATAAAATTTATATTCTCATCAACAATATTAATCCAAATCAACCAATCCTGCTTATCATTTAGGCCTATTCTTAATTTGTATGCTCTTTTGCCATTTGCTTTATCACCACCTACTAAAGCAAAGTTTTTAAATTTTTTTTCTGGCTCCTGCAATAGAAGATAATATTGAAATAAGGATTCTATTTGATCAATCACATAACGTATTTGGTCTTCATCAAGTTCACTTTTATCCTCAAGATTTATACCACTATTTTTTATGAAATTTATTTCAAAAGATTCTTTTTTATCTACACCAATTTTTTTTATTGAAACTATCTGTTTTTGGATATTAATAAACTCTACTTCAACTTCTTGCACAATTTTATTATCAAATGTGATATCAAACTGAGCTTTTAAACTTTTTATTTTAACCCCTTCTGGGTTAATTAATTTTTTAAAATCAGAAAGTATTCGTTTACATTCGCGAGAATTTATTTTTTTATCTCTAATAATACCTGGTTTACCCCAAACATTTGCAGGTTTTTTAATTTTCTTTTTACCCGTTGGAGGACTGGTTCGCTTGACCACCTGATAGGGCAATGTTTTTAATCTTAAATAAACGTCTTTGATTTTCTTATCGGTTTTAAACTTCACATGAACTGGCCAATTAGCTGGATAAGTTGTAATTAAATTGGTATATTCGTTTGCAGTATTAATTTTTATGTGATCCAATTCAAGAATGGTATCACCTAAACTAAGACCTAATCTGCTAATTTCTGAATCTAAATTTAAACGAACACATCTGACGCCATCTTTTCTATCAGCAAAAACAGCATCTAATGTTGCATGCTGACAAATTTTTGTTGATAATAAATCAGGAATAAAGTTTAAGATTTGCTCCATAGAAATCGCATATCCAAGGCCTACATTTACACGACCTCTTTCCTCAAATGAACCTCTACCATTTATGCCAATCACTTCCCCTGCATCATTGAATAAAGGGCCTCCTGAATTGCCTGGATTAATACTAGAATCGATTTGAATACAGTTACCATAAACGAGCAGTCGACCTTGTCCTTCTTGATATCGTTTAATACCACTAACAACGCCATGAGTGACTGTTGGAGTATAATCCTCAGCTAATAAAAAGGGGTTTCCTAAGGCCATACATAAATCACCCACCATAACCTGATTAGAGTCACCCAGCTTGGCACTTGTAAATTTATTTTTCTTACTTAATTTAGCAATTGCTAAATCGCCTCCAGGGTCAATACCCAACACTTCCATCGGATACATTTTCCCATCTGATATTCCACCCAAACCTTCTAGACCAACACCTTGGACAACATGAAAGTTTGTTATTAAATATCCATTTATGTTAAATAATACTCCTGAACCGCCGCCGCCGGGATTTTTCCCAAAAATACATACAACGCTTGGAGAAATTTTTTCTATAACTTTTATTCGATTATTCTCAAACTCTTTGACTTTTTTTAGTATTTCTTCGGAGTCATCAGCTTCAATAGTTCCAATAGGGATGATAAATAAACTTATTAAAATATAAAAAATGTAAGATTTAATTGAATGATAGCTCACTACCTCTTGCTCCTCAATTTTTGCCTAAAATTCAAATAGCTACTTAAAACAGTTGCTAGAGAATCAGAAGTAGAAACCAATACGTGATCACAATCGTGCTTCGAACAAGTTTTTTTGATTTTTTGATTCGTCTCCTGAACTACTTTAATATATTCTTTTTTAAGAGATAATGCATCTGCTTGAATTTCTACAGACGTTTCCATGCCTTTAAAAAGAATGTTATCTTTGAAAGGAAATTCTATTTCATCACTATGAAGTACTTGAAATACAATCACGTCTTGTCCAAAATATTTAAAGTGTTTTAGTGTGCTGTTTAAAGATTCTATATTCACAAATAGATCAGAAATTAAAACGACTAAGCCTTTTTTATGAATTAGTTCTGCTAACTGGTGTAAAGGTGTATGAATCTCAGTTTTGTCATCCGGCTGTAAGCCAGCTAATTCATGAAAAATTAACTTCATATGGCTAGGATGCGAACTCGGTTTTAAATTAACTCTAATCTTTCGGTCAAATGCAGTTAAACCAACCGCATCCGCTTGTCGTCGCATTAAATAAGCAAAAGTTGCCGCAATAGTACACGCTGTTTCTAATTTATTTATACCATCACTTTCTAGTCCATAATCCATTGATTTACTAACATCAAGAATGATATTACATGCCAAATTTGTTTCATTCTCATATTGCTTGATAAATAATTTATCAGATCGAGCCCAAACTTTCCAATCTAAATTTTTAATATTATCACCCGGAACATATTCCCGGTGACTTGCGAATTCAACAGAATTACCTAAATAAGGACTCCTATGAATTCCATTTAAATAACCCTCAACAATTTTTCGCGCCCTAACCTCTAAGTTGGAAACTTTGTTAAAAACATCAGGTTTTAAAATTTTATTTAGTTGTTGAGTATCCATTTGTCTCCAATGCCTCTTTTATTTATACCAATGCATTTTTTGCTGATTGAGGTAAACTATCTTCACTGTGCTCAGAAACACTTTGTAAAATCTTATCTATCACATCATCTGTTGATATCCCTTCAGATTCAGCATTAAAATTAGTAATAATTCTGTGTCTAAGTACTGGATGGACAACCTTTTTAATATCATCTATAGTTGCAGCATTTCTACCATCTATAGCTGCTTCGGTTTTAGCACCTAATAATAAATTCTGGACAGCTCTTGGTCCGGCACCCCAACTAAGCCATTCTTTGATAAAATCAAATTCAGTCTCTTCAATTCTGGTTGCTCTAACTATTTTTAAAGCATATTTAATTACGTTTGGTGCAACAGGAATTTTCCGAACTAATTTTTGATATTTTTCAATCTCTTCTAACGACAATACAGGTGATACTTCTGGTACATAATTAGTAGTCGTGGATTGAGCAATATCAAATTCTTCTTCAAATGACGGATATCGCACATATATTTTAAACATAAATCTATCTTGTTGGGCTTCAGGCAAAGGATAGGTTCCTTCTTGCTCAATAGGATTTTGAGTTGCTAATACAAAAAAGGGATCTGGTAGTTTATATTGCTTACCACCAACTGTTACTTGTTTTTCTTGCATAGCTTCTAATAAGGCAGATTGGGTTTTAGGTGGAGTTCTGTTAATTTCATCTGCTAGAATAATATTCGCAAAAACAGGTCCATTTATAAATCGAAAAATTCTTTCTCCTGTGCTTTTATCTTCTTGTACAATTTCTGTACCAGTAATATCCGTAGGCATTAAATCAGGGGTAAATTGAATTCTATTAAATGATAAATGCAAAGTATCGGCAATAGTGCTAATCAAAAGTGTTTTAGCTAAACCCGGCACTCCTTCTAATATACAATGCCCTTTTGAAAAAATCGAAACCATCAATTGATGAATCACATCATTCTGACCCACAATAACTTTTCCGATTTCTGCAGCAACTTTTTCATATGCACCTTTTAATTCCACAATGGCTTCTAAATCATTCTGGTCTAATGGCTCTTCTTTATAGGCAGCATCACTCATTTTAATCTCCTTATTTAATCATTTTAATATAAACTTAGCATCACCCCAGGTACCATGATCACCAATATCAAGATTTTTACCAGGCAACACAATTAGCGTTAGCTCTTTTTTATTCTCTACATTTAAATTAACTTTTATTTCTTTATTCTTCGAATTAACTTCTCTAACAAATTCTTCATTCCCATCAACTAATATTTTAAATATGCATCCACCAAAATTTTTAACTTCACCATCAATTCCAACATAGGTTTGAAATTTACGTGCATTTGCTGGAATTGTGTATTTAAGAATACTTTTAGAATGAACCCCTATCCCTCTCTTGAAGGTCTTTTTACCGATGCTTAGTGTGTTATTCCATATACTTTTATCATTTTGAAATCCCTTAACATTCTCAATTAAAATATTAGCAGATTCAACCGTAGTCGGTTTTAAATTTGATAAATATTCTGTTTCAACAATAGTAAGTGAAATCTTTTTGATACATTCGGATGCAAGCGTAATTTTTTGATTTTCTAAAAATTTAATCGTAATAGTGGCTTTATCTAGAATTATTTCTTCTCCATAAATAATTGAATTATGGAATATTAAAGCCTCCTTCTTTTTTACCAATTTAGAACTTAGCAAGATACCTATAACTTTGTCGATCGAAACGAGCCTTTCTTTATTGTCCCATAGAAATACAACTTTTTGATTGTTAAAATCAAATCGCATGAAGATTCCATCAATAGCTACATGCGAATCTTTTTTACTAATAAACAGTTTATCTTTTCGTAAATTAGGTTCTTTTAAAAATTCATTCCAATCTTTGATAGATTTAATTTTTTCTGGCTTCAAGATTAAACTTCTTACAGAAGTATCATGTAGATTTATCTTGTTATCATGCAGAGAGAATTGGTATTGTTTTTTATCAAATATTAATTCAATATTATCAAAGTGAGAACCGTCAACCAAATCTAAAGTTACTTTCATTGAAGGCTTACTAAAATCTAGATTTATTCCTTTACTAGCATAAGTGCAATTGCCATTAATAACCGATATACTTGAAATCTGATTTTTATTAATAGCTTTTGAATCATACATCAACTTATCTGGCTTTATCACAAGTTTTTTAGCAGCTAATTCCTTACCATCAATAGTTAATATTTTATAGCTCAGATCATCGGCCAACACACTTTTTGTCAAAAAAATAAAAGCAAATAATAAATTGGTACAAATTAAAGTGATCTTTTTACTCTTCATCTTTTTGCAGACCTTTAAAATATTGCTCTATTAATTGGCGGTATCTTTCTGGAAACTTTTCTTTTAAATTATTCAATACCTTTTCTCTCTCTTTCTTTCGAGCTTTACCCCACATCTCACTTCTTTTCCCCCTACTAAATTTTTTCAAATCACCAATTTTTGTCTTACCTTCTGGTGCTGATGATTCTTCAGCAGGTTGACTTGGATTAGATGGAGATTGACCATTACCTGATTGATTTTGTCTATTTCTATCTCTCTGATCTTGCTCTTGTTGTTCGGCCTCTTTTATTAATTTAGCGAGAATCTCCACAATCTTTTTTTGGTTCTTGATACTATCCTCACCCATATCTGATAATCTAATTTTTCTTTTTGAATAATCCATGCGCTCTTCTACATCTGAGAGTGAACCTTCTTCATAAGCCCTAATTCTATTAACCATTTGAGATGCACCCACAACCATTCTTTCTGGAGCGTCAGGAAACCTCTTCATGAACTCATTAAATAATGCTTCGGCCTCATTTCTTTTAAACTGTTTAAACAAACTAATTGCGAGTAGAAAGAAAATATCTTCTTTGTGAGTTGTAAACTTGACATTACCTTTTAAGAGCATTTCTAATTTTATTTCAGCTTCTTCATAATTACCTTTTATAACATGAATTCGGGCTAAATAATATTCGCGATATGCTTGTAAATAATTATTCTGCTCATTAGTAATATTCGAAAAATATTTTTTTGCTGTATTCATCTTATTCAATCCAAATGCAATCATTCCTCTTTGATATGATTCATCTATTAACATCATACTATTTGGAATAAACTCTGATAATTCTTTAGACTGCTGAGCATTTAAATATACTTTTTGAATCAGTTTTTTATTTTGTTCATTTTTAATTTCTTTTTCTATAAAACTTAAATATCCCTTCACCACTTCTTCATTTGATCTCATCTTTACATATATTTTACGTTCCTTCATATATGTTTCCCAATAGCTAATGCCCTTAATAGATTTTTGTGATGCTAACGTATTAGGGTAGAGTGTGCTTATTTCTTTTAATTGATTTATTGTGCTTGAAATATTTTCATAGTTTTTAGTTAAATCTTTCATCAATGATGTTACTTTTCGATAATTAAGAAGGGCAACTACATCAGGTTTAGTTGCATAAGAATTAAGTTTCTTATTTGCTTTTTTTAGTAAAGACAGCACCGTGGGCTCACTTGAATTGCCAAAGTCTTCTAAGAATATTTCAAATTTATTATATATAATATCAAATTTCTTTTTGCTTTTTAATTTAGATATCTTCTTATATTCCGCTAGAGCAATTCGTCTTCGTTGCAATCGCCCATAAGAAGTCAGATCATCAGCATATCGAAACCATTCTTTATCAAACCAAATAAATGATTTAGATAATTCAATCTTACTAGGGACTTCACCCTCACTTTCAAATTTGTTAATAATAAACTTAACGTCATAACTCTTTAAACGTTTTTGTAAATTTGTTAAAGTTCGTAATCCCCTACCTTCTTTTCGACCAAAGGAATAGATATCAGAGATCACTACAGGATGCCCCTCAATAGGAATATGGCAGCCATCGACAAGCAACAAACCCTTTACCGCATCTCTACTCCATTTGGCAACAGCCATTGCGATAATAGCCCCTGATTTTAATCCTCCAAAATATATTCGTTGATGATGAAAAGAATACTTTTGATGTATATCCAGTACAGTCAGAGTGAATTTGGCCCTTAATTTTCCTATACTCATAATGCTATTTAAATTCTTCAAATGAACTAAACCTATCTTTGAATCTGAGACTAAATCCTGGAGGGGCTCAACCAACATTTGCCCTTCATCTCTATAGGAAAAAATAAAATACAAAGGTAGTTTTTCATTTTTAGGTAATTTTACTGGTAGGTAAATATCATAATTATCACCATCACTTAGCTTATTAGTCTCAAAATTAAAATTCGTTTTTGCTTTCTCTTGGGCAAAACTAAATTGACAAGCTAAATATATTATGACTACCGAAAAAAATAATCTTTTCATGCATCACCTTCTTTCATTCATTTTTATTGTAATATTCAAAACATGTTTCTGTTTTTTAAATATTCTTTTTACTTCTTTTTTCTTACGTGAAGCATCGCTTATTTCATTCTTGTTGAAAAACTCTGTCATTCTATTGACTCTTAATTGCATTTTTTGCAGTAACTTTAACTCCGAAGATTTTGAAACCAATTGGGTATTCCCAGAGTTACCATTATTAGGTTGCCCCTCTTTAGATTCTTTATCTTTCTCTAAATCTTTTTGAGCTTTCTGTAAAGCCTCAATTAACTCATCCAAAGTTTTTATCGTTTCCTTTTCCAAAATGATAGTTAGCTCATCAACATTTCCTTCTTTTAAAAAACCAGCTATTTCAATCATATCTTCTTTCAAAAGATTAACGACATCTGGGAAAACAACCGTTGATGCATCTTCCAACAATAAATCTTCTGTTTTTACTACAAGCTCTTTAATATCAATTTCTTCTAAGCTTAATTCCTGAACTTTTATTTTTTCCAATCTGGTCCATCCAGATGCTTTTTTCAATTTATTTAACTTTACTGTATTGCTAAGTAATATTTTTTGCCTATTCAATATTTCTATAAATCGTGATTCCAATTTAGCTAACTTCTCTTCTTTTTCTTCATCTCTTAATTGGGCAAGAGTTTTATCAATTTCTTCTTTAATTTTTTCCAATTCCTTTAATGCCTTCTTCTGTTCTTCTTTGGCTTTTGCTATATTCTTTTTTCTTAAATTTTTGGAAGCTTCTTGCATGAATTTTTGAGTTTTTTCCATAGGTGATTGTGGCTTTTTTTCTTCTGGCTTCTTGTCTGAATTATTATCAGACTCTCCACTACTTGCACCTTTTTCACCTGAATTTTCCCCTTTTTTTCCTGATTGATCATCCTTCTTTTTAGATTCACCTTTTGATTGTTCACCTTTGTCATTTTCAGATGAGTCTTCATTTTTATTTTCTTCAGGCAATTTATTATTTTTATCATCGCCACTTATTTTCTTTAAATCTTCTAATGATTTATCTTGTTTCTCAGCCAATTCATCAGGGTAATCTTTTGGTAGAGCAACAATTCTATCCTTTTCCTTTTTTAATTTCGACAAGGCCTTTTTCAATGACGCTATAGCTTTTTTCTGATCACCTTCGCTTGAAAATGGTCTACCATTAATAATTTCAGACTCCGCCTTTTTCAATGATTTAAAAGCACTCTTTAACTCACTTGCACCAGGTTCACTAGTCTTATCTTCTTTTTTTGTTTTTTTATCTTCTTTGAATAATTCTTCTTTCTTTTCTTTTTTACTTGAGATAGGCGAGCCTTCAATTTTGGAATGAATTTTAGACACCTTGTTTTGAATATTCTCAAGACCTTTTGCAATATCAGTTAGACTTTGAATGCCTTTCAATCTGTTTTTTACTGTTTTATCAAGAATCTTCTCACTCTTTTTAATTACATCTTCTAATTTTTCTATTTCCTCACTTAGGTCCTTAGTTGCCTTTTCTTTGTTTTCAATTTTACTACTTTCTCTAATGAGCTTTTTTTCTTCTTTAATAAGTCTATTGATTTTCTTTTTTAATTTTTCTAACCTTTTAATTTCTTCTTTTACAGAAATATCTTCATCAGTTAAAGCACTCATTACTTTAAATAAATTATCAAGAATTTTTTTCTGAGCAGTGATTGATTCCTGTAACTCATCATTCTTGAGAAGATCAATATTCTGATCAACCTGTAGACTTATCAATGATTCTTTCGACTTTTTGTATGCTAACAATAATAAAGCTGCATTTTCGGGCTCTTTTTCTTTGAGCTTATTTGCCAAACGAACCAACTTTTCATCCAATGAAAGTATTAATTTTTTTATATTTTCTTGCTGAATGACCAATGAAGATTTGAGTTCATCTTTATTAATTTTTTCATCAGATAATAATGAAATCGATATTAATAAATTTATAATAAATATGACTAAAAATAATTTATTCATCAAAGACTCCTTTAATGTTATCTTTTCTACTTTTTTCAGTTAATTCTTGTAATTTTTTCTGCTCTTTTATTATTTCTTTTAATAAACTTACTGTCTCGTAATAACCTTCCCATTTACTCATATTTTTTAATATAGATTCATAAACCTTAATAATTTTATCTTGGTTTCTTTTGACAACTAATAATTTGTTTAAATTAGTTTCGTAATCATTTTTTATGCTCACAAATTTAAATTTGAGAATTACAGCAGGTATTAAGTTCTCTGTAATATTTAAGAGAGGTTTTGTAATTTTATTTTTGATTCTGTTTGAATTATCTAATTCATCATCATCTAATAAATTAATTTTTGTTGCCGTTAAAATTTGATTAAACATCTTCACAACAAACAGATTTTTATTTCCCATTAATTTTTGTTTTTTCTCAATTTTTCTGATTTGAGCTATATCTTTTATATTAAAACTTTTCCTTGTGTTCAACGTTTCCATAAGTCTGACTGTCTCAATATAAATTGATTCTTCTTCTTTCTTTTGCCTTACAATATCAGCTCTCAGCTCTTGTTCTCTTTCAAATAATTCTTTTCTCAATGCTTCAACACTAATTAATTGATATTTAAATATAGGAGACTTCCCTTGTGAATTATTTAATATATTAAAATCATTACCAGTCATAGTGATTATAAGTTGGTGGCCAATATCCATTTTGTAATCACCTAATTTAAGCAACTCTTTATTTGAAAAAGATTTTTTAGATTTATCCTCGTTTTTTAGTATTTCATCGATATATAGGTTCGCTTCTTCCTCTTTCTGATTTAGCATTCTCATACTCAGACCTATTTCTTTAATACCAAAGTCATCAGTAACAGTCCACTTTATAGGTATTCTTGCCTGCTTAGTTATGGAATTACCTATCACAGGAATCTTAAAATCAATTACAGGAGGGTTATCTTTTAAAACCTCTGTATTAAATAAAATCGCTTTATAATTTGATGTTCCACTCTGATCAATTAATTTAATTTCATAAACACCCGTTTTTAAATCATCTTTATTTAGATCAACTAAAAACTTCTTACTATTTATTTTCTCTATTTTTTTAACCAATGATCCATTAGCATGGAGCTCAACGACGCTTAGATTTTTTGAACAATTGCCACTTATGAAAAATTCACTTCCAGCAATAATTTGATATAAAGATTGACCAACCACTAAGTTTTTGTTTTTAATTCCAGTGTATTCAGGCGGCACATAAAATAACTTTAGATCTTCGATAACAGGTCGTTCGATAAGTTTAACATCGATCCAATTCGAGACGTCATCGCCTCCTTTAACTTGGAATTTGACATTATCCTTTAAATGACTTATTTGATATCGGTATTCATTATTATTAGCTTTATATAGCTGATGGTAGGTTATTAATCCATTCCTATTCAACTTCAGCTCAATTAAATCCGGTATAACCCCATTGGTATTTGCTTCGACACTAATATTTAAATCATCGTGCATTGGCAATTCCATAGAATTATTTTTAACACCATGAATCTTTAATATTGTCTGCCTTGGCCATTGTACTTCTGATAAATAAATATTTCGAGATGTCCAAATTTTAAATTCTTTTGGAAAATAAAACAAAAATAATGATATTAAGGATATACCGGCAAAACCACCCATTAGCATTTTATAATATAATTTAGAATCAAATATTTTTTTTATTTCAAAACGATTAACAGCAGAGATGGCTTCATTTATAGATTCATTAACTAATTGATTAGAGTATCCATATACTTCAGGGTTATTCATGAGTGCAAATTGATAACCAGAGACTAATTTATTAGATAATTCAGGAGTACGTTTTTCAATTGCTTGACAAATTTGTTCATCAGTAATCTTAATATACATAGGTAGAATTACTTTTTTGAAAAAAATAAACATTAAAAATATCGCGCCTGAAATTAAAAAAAAGAGACGCTGTCCATAATCCATTCTAAATACACGATCTACAAATAAGCTAATAAAAATAACAACCGACACGGCTACAATAAAATAACTTATAGAAGTAATAAGATTCCAAGATCTGATAGAAGCTCTAATCTTCATTAAGCTTTTTTTAATAATAGAAATATCCAAATTGCTCATTTTTTATCCATCACAGTAACTTATTCTTTTTACGATAAAACCATTCAAAACTTATTAAAACAAGCAAGAAAATTAATAGTCTCATATTGTCCCACAATTGAATTGGTTTTTTATTAATCATAATTATTTCTTTTCGGTTTGGAAAATCCTGGCCAATATTGTTAAGATCAATTGGATTATAAAATTTTCCTTTGGTAGATGTCACTAAATTGGTTAGTCCTAATTTATTCATCTCCGGATTATCATATTCAAAAAGTGGCATTTCAATTTTGAATTGATGGGTTAGTTTTTTACCCTTTGCTTCCAACACTAAATTATCAACTTTAAGTTCTATTTCACCTGTCAGTCTGGCTGGAAATTCTGCTTCATAATAACCTATTCGATTTGGGATTTGCTTTAATTTTACCTCCTGAACTTTATTGGAACCTTGAAATAATTCTGCCTTTACAGTCGGTACTTTTAACGGTTGCAAAAACTCATCAAACAATTGTGCATTTACCTGAATCATATCTCCTTGATAATACATTTCTTTAACGGTATACAAGGAGCCATATTTATTACCTTTACCTAATTTACCTTCCAATAAATATCTAACCGCTTTCACCCAAAATTGGTCAAAATACTTTTCGCCAAGCCTTTTCCATCTCCATGTACTTGTAAAACCTTTATAAAGAGTTCGACCACTTCCATATTGACCTGCAATTAACAATGGTCTTTTATTCTCTTTAATAATTAAACGAGGATTACTATGCTCAATTAATATCTTCGCTCCTGGTTTTGCTTCAATAGCAGGGAAACTCCAATAAATTCCGGGCAACTTTTGCCAAACCTCTTCATTCTTTAAAACCTCTTTGTAGTACTGGCTTATAAAGTGGCCACGACCATCATTTGTTAACTTCATTGGCCATAACCTTCCAAAAGTTACTTTTAAAAAGTCCGTGTGTTCACGTTGATATTTCGAAAACTTAACTGGTAAAATCTTTTTCAAATTAGCTGTCGCATACAAGTTCAACATTTGAATAGAATATTTTGGACCAGCATTAAACAAAACACCGCCCTTATTTTTATCAATAAATTTTTCCAATATATCAAACCATTTTTCATCAAAATCTATTGGGTTTGGGTCTAATAAAACTATTACATCATATTTAAATAAATCCTCTTCTGTATCAGGCAATGAAGTTATAGGAATATTCCCTTCTTGAACCATATTTAAATCCATGGATTGCAACCAGCAAGATAGGTCTATCGTTTTATCTCGTTCAAAAAGAGTCTTTACTAATCTATATTCCCATGAACTTACTCCTGAGATTAACAATAATTTAGCTTTTTTTGAAATAATCTCTGTGATGTTCTGCTTGATATTATCTTCTACTACTGACTCATATTCTAATTTAGGTATTACAACTCGATATGCGTACTTTCCTTCTTTTTCTGCAGTATGATTGAATACAATTTTTTGTTCGACTAATCCACCATTCCAAACAATCTCTTTTTTCTTTATAAAAGATTTATTCTCTTCATTTAACTTACCATCTTTCAATACAGGGATTTCATATAATTCAACTGTTAGTGCTTCATTAGTGACCTCTTTTGCATTAATTCTTATTTGCACTTGAAAGGGATCACCTTTAAAAATTTTAGTGGGAATCCACAAATCATTAATTTTTACATTTTTAGCTTTATAAGGACTGCCTAATCCTACTACATATGCAGGAACATTTTTATCTTGTAAATATTTGGTTAACTCGTCTAAAGGCCTACCACCATTTACTTGCCCATCGGTCATTAATACAATACCAGAAATAGTTTTGCCTTTATGTTGAGAAATAGCATTTCGCACGCCACCTGTAATATCTGAAAACAACCCCGTCCCCTTGATTCCTTGAACAAGGCCTTTTAAACCATTCTCGTTTTTACTGGTTTTAACTTCTCGATCTATCTGGTAATAACTTACGATTCCTTTTTCCTTTAAATTTTTATCGAGTTCATAGTCCCCTAAGGCTTTCTTTAAAATGTCTAATCTGACACCATTCAGATTGCCTTTATTTAAATAGCCTTTCACTCCTTCTTTAGCATCTTTTTGAATATAGAAATCATTCAATTTCATAGAAGCAGAATTATCAACCAACACCAAAATATGCGGTTCAATTAATTTTTTAATTCTAATACCGATGGAAGGATCTAAAAAAACAATACTAAGAATAAGTAAAATAACTATACGTGTAAGTGCAAGAATCCTTCTTTTTTTAAGGCTACATACAGTATGTTCATTACTATATATTTTCCAAATGAATATCACACTAGCCAAAATTATTATCAAGTACACAAATACTAACCAAGATGTCGGCGCATTATTAAAAACCAAATATGTTTCAGAATCTACAGGTATTTTCTTTTCATCAATACCAAATGTCTTTATCAACCAGATTATCACTATCTTTTACCTCCAAAATACCATGCAACTATGGATTCCAGTAGCAATACTGTAACAAGTATGATGCAAATAATTTTCCAAAACTCGACAATAACTTTTTCATCAGAATCTTTAAATTCCTCGAGAGATATAAATGATAAATTATTAATCTTAGAATTGTTTAATGAACTTTTTAACTTACCCTGCTCTAACAAACTTTCCTTTTTATCAATATTCGCAGAATAGCTTTTGTTAACTATCTCGCCTTTATAAGAGTTTAATTGAAATTTATAAAAACCCGCCATTTGGGTATTCAACCATTTGAAAGAATATTCATTATTATTGTGCCCAGCAACGGACTTAATTGATTCAAAAGAGTCCACATTAGGTAATTTAATACCTGCATTAGGCTTGTAAATAGTTGTCGGTGTATTTAAAATAATTGGATCACCGGTCGTAATTACATTTTCATTACTCTTATCTAACAAACAATATCTCACTAACTCTAGATGAGTAACAATATAACTAAGCTCGGTTGGCCATGAATTCCAATCATCATCAATTGTAGATGTATATAAAAATACTTTTCCTCGACCAATTGTTTTTTCTATAAAAGCTGGCGTCTTTGAATCATTTTGAAAATATCCCAAAATATTAGTATTTATTTTATTTTTAACTTCAACATTCCACCAACGGTAAAATCTTGTATTCAAAATTATTTTACTAGCTTCTTGATTAAAAATTGAAAACATTGGATGATTAAAATCTAAATCTACAAAATTAGAAAACTCGCCCTCTTTTAATTGTTCAATACTATTTAATTTTGCCGGTAAAATTCCACCGCCATCTTTAAACAAATAATCATTGTAAAAGTTATCATCAATCTGATCACCTAATGTAAATATTAAACTACCGCCTTCATTAACCCAATCTTCAATTTCATTTATTTTCTCTTGAGATAACCTATATAAATTACACAAATAAATAACTTCGTAATTATTTAACGAAGTTGAGTTAAATTCGCTTTCTGATTTAACAATTATTTGGTGACCAGAATTCATTTCACCAGGAGGTGTTATTGCCGTTTTTATAAAGTATGACTCTGAATTTGTGATGTCTTGAGAAGTGCTACCATCGATAATTAAAATTTTGTTGCCCTGCTTCACTTCTACAGAGTAATATCTTTGATTATCAGAATTAAAATCATCATCATCAATTTCATATTTAATTTCATAATTGCCTACCTTATTAAATGAGTAAGAAAAGATGACATGTTTGGTTTCGCCAACGCTTAATGAAGGAATTGATTTTTTCATTGGAATGGAATCATTGACACTCATATCAACAATGATGTCACTTTTTACAGTTGATGATAAATTTTTAATCTCAACTTCAAATTTTATTGGCACATTTACAATAATCCTTTTCTCATTTAAGGTAACATTAGAAATACTAACATTATTATAAACAGCTTTTCCAGCATCAATGAGAATTAATTTATTACTATTACCTGCAAATGATGCTATAGATTTATTAATTTTTTTCGAGCCACTAGCAAGCCAATCGCTGTCTCTAAAATCTGAAAATAAATATATGAACTGATTAAACTCACTCTTCTTTTTATTAATATTATTTTGCACAATATTAAATAATTCATCTATTTTTAAAGATTGATCTTTAGTTTCAATATCAGAAATACTTTTTTTGATAACTTCTAAATTATCTAAACTTAATAATATTTTTTTAAGAATGGGTGCTTTCGGATTTGATGAAAGAATAATCGTCAAGAAATTTTCTTGATTTTTATCACACTCATTTTTGATAAAAGCAATAGCTTCCTTTTTTATCCTACTTAAAGGGTTCCCAAATCCATCATTTGCTTTCATGCTGGGTGAATTATCAATTACAAAATAATAAAATGAGGCTTTCCCTCCAAACGACTTACTAATGTTACCTGATTGATCAAGAATTAATCGACCAAATAGTAAAATAAAAAGGATGATGGCTAAACAACGAAGCATCAATAGGAATAACTCAATGAGCCTCAATCGTTTTCTAACTCGTTTTTCTGCTTCTTGTAAGTAATGTATTGCTGCCCATTTAATTGTTTTAAATTGCCTCTTAAACAAAAAATGAATTATGATCGGTATACTGACGGCAAAAAGCCCGTAGGCAAAAATACTATTTAATAAACTGAATCCCATTGAATCTCTTTATCTTTGAAAAAGTGGCAAATAACTATAGGGTAATTGTAATACTAACAATCCTATACTCGTTCCATAAACCCTACCAACGTAATCGCCATTCCAACTACCTTCAGTATTTTGAGCTTTAACTAATGCATCTCTTATATTGGGGAAATATCTAGCCCAATTTTTTTTGTGACTGAAATACATTGCTTGAGATAAATACATCATCATGTAAAAAGCATGACCACCTTTAAGGCGTTTACTATCAAAATTATGTGTTTTCAATAAAAAATCTAATGCTTTGACAGCCACTTTGTTATCATATTTACCAGCGTTATATAAAGTGGCAACAGCTGCTGCAGTAATTGCAGGTCTACTGGCCCCTCTGCTTCCAAGACTATAGGCAATACCGCCATCACTATTTGAACATTTTGAAATATATTCACAAGCTCTCGTTATAACTTTTTTAGGAACTTTAAATCCAGCATTGCGACATGAGCGTAAACCTTGTATTTGAGTTATTGTTACTGATCCCTCATCTCCATTTGAATCTGGCTCATATAACCAGCCCCCTTCAGAAGATTGACTTTTAGCCGTTAACTTGATAGCTTTTTTAAGTACTTTGCGAATGCGACGTTGAGTAGCATCATCTGTGCCCATTCCATATACTTGCCCTAAAAACATCATTGCAAAACCATGGCCATACATAGATCTTTGCTCCTGAGACATGTTGGAAATCAACCCACTTTCATTAGTACAAGATAATACATATTGCACGGCTCTCTGAACATTAATGGCATATTTACCTTCTAAAGGTGTATTACCTGAAGCAAGCAAAGCGAGACCAGCCAAAGATGTCATAGCACAAGGGTATCCACCTGACCGACCATTAGCGTACCAAAGCCCACTTCTTGCTTGGTTTTTCACCAAATATGCTAAGGCTTTATCTATAGTAGTCTCTACTTCTTTTGTTATAAATTTGGGACGCAGTTGTATCTCATCCCCATGACACAGTAGAAAACAATTAAAACAAATTACTATTGTAAGGCTAATTTTTAGAAGCATCTTTTCCACTTTCTCTAAATAATATTTTCATCTGTTTCATAAAACTAAGTTTATTTGAAATAAACTTTTTATTTGAATAAGCTTCAATAAAAATATTTGAATTTGAATTTTTATTTGCAAAAAACATAATCCCCTTAAAGAAAAATCCACTAAATGAAGAATGTCTCTTTAAATCAATAAAATATTTTTTTACTATATTTCCATCTCTTTTTCTAATAAAGGTTATTTTTTTATTTCCATTTTTATCTTCCTTTTCGATCGGAAATACTTCACCATTTACAGCCATTCTATGAAGTCCTTTTCTTTGCAATTGCCAAATCTTATTTTGAGGTATTTTTCTTTGAATACTAGAAACCTCTTCACCTGTATTTAAGTCAAGCTCCTTTAAGGTTACAGTAGATTCTTTATTTCTAGAACCTGAGATAATCCTAGTTAATAATATATCGCTACCTTTAACAGGATAAATACTAAAGTTTCTATCATTATTATTTGCTATTTTTTTAGACCAGATTTTCTTGCCCGTTAATTTATCAATACAATATAATTTTTTACTTGATCCTAAAATTAAAAAACGCCCCTTTTTTAAATCATAAAAGGAGCCATTGCGGCCATAATAATAAAAGCCAAATGATTTTTTCCATAATTCTTTTCCAGAAGTAAGATCCAGGCATACACTTTTTGAATTATTATTTTGATAATATAAATAATTTCCCATTAAATGAATCGAATTACTATTATGCATATTATCAATCTCGACTGTCTTTATTTCATTACCAAATAACTGGTCAACTATCAACAGTTTTGAATGATTATCTGACATAAACGCTATCGTTTTTTCACTCACAAAAATATTTTTCGAAATATCTGGATCTACATTAATTATCCACAGGATTTTGCCATTAATCAAACTCCTGACGATTGCTTTATCAAATAAAACACTTACAAAAACACTTGAACTAATTCCTTTTAGACCAGCCTCATTATGCTTTACTTTCCAAAGCCTTTTCCCAGAAATCAGATCAATTCCCCAGAAGAAAACAGGGTCTTTATAGATTGCTAGATTATTTTGCCTTAGATTATGTGCCTTTTTGTAGTGAGTAAAATACATTTCATTTAATTTTTTGTCGACATTAAATCTCCATTTTATCTTACCTTTATAAAGATCAGCACAATAAACCTGATGCTCATCCTTGTCAAATAGCATAATATGGTTCTCTAAATATTCAGTTCTTTTTTCTATGCCCAATCCAACATAAGATTTGTTACCTGGAGAAATATCTTTTGATGACCATATTGGTTCAAGCGGAGGGTCAGTAATTGAGTTGGTACCTGGCTTATATTTGTTCTCCAAGGAATCAAATTTGTTCTTATACTTTTTAAGTAAATCTGATAGCACTTCATATTTACTTGAAGTGAAAATTTGTGTATTTGAATTTTTCAATTTCAATTGTTCATATATTTTCTTTGCTTCCCAATATGATTCTATAGCGATTTTACTTTTAAACATCCAGTACAATGCTGAATTTGAAATTAATTTATTTTGATGATTAATTAATCGATTAAATATTGATTGATTTTGAGCACTTTTAAAGGATTTATTTAAATGAAGCTTCTTCATGGCCCATTCACTAAAATTTTTACTTTTCAATACACTTAGGGCTAATAATATTTTATCAGTACCAATAGCATTAGAATCATTATTTGTAGTGATAGATTCAATAAATTTTGACTCGAATTTTTTATTAACCTTTATAAGAGAACTAATCTTTGAAAGCGAAATTACCCATGGCTTAACATTTTTGTTATTTATAGAAATAAGCATTTCGTTATTTTTAGCTTTGTGCTTAAATACAATTAAAAATAAATCGAGTGATTTCGTGTATTCTTTTTTATTGTATGAAACCACACCTTTCCAGTATTGAATTACTAATTTATATTTAGGATCATCCAATAGTTGTTCTATGATAGGCAGAAGGTCACTTGCATTCCCACTTTTTGAGGTAACTTCTTTGAAAATATTAAATAAACTCGCTGAACTCTTTTTATAAATTTCAGATTTTTTATCCGTTAAGGAAAGGGCATTTTCAAAATCTTTAAAGGCCAACTTCTCCTGATTAAATTTCTGATATAAGAGGCCTCTTTTAAAATAATTATCTGCATTAGGCTCCTTTTCCAATTTTTTGGTTAATCTTTCAATTAAAATAGAAATATTGCTAACACTAAAAAAACCATTCAAATGAGAAATAATTAAATTGTCATTGGATAAATGTAAATTTCCAATGCAGTCATTGATATCATCTAATGGAATAGATATTTTTGTTATTTTTTTGCCATTTATTGCATCAATTTGATATACAGAATCTTTAGAAGAAAAGTAGATCCTATTTTTTGATAATTGTCCTCTACCATAAGATTCCGCAATTTGAGATTTCCACAATAATTCACCACTATTGATATCGTATTTTTTAATTCCTTTTTCACCTCCCATGATAATGCCGAAGGAATCATGACCGATTAAGTATCTTCTAAAATCTAAAAAATCATCTGATATAACAGCTACTTCTTTGCCTGATCGACTATCGTAAAAATATATCTTTTTTGAATCCGAAGGGATAATAATGACACGACCATTATTATAAATAATTTGGTTATCTTCAGCTCCCGGCTTCACTGTTGGCATGTAGTAATAGTTTCTTTTTGTTCCTGAGGAAATAGTTCCGTATCTTTTAATCCAACAATAACGGCCATCATTTGCTTTGATTTTAACTAATACCCCAAAATCGACTCCAATAAATAATGCCTCCTCTCCATAAGCAATACTTGTCGTATCCAAAAGCAATGCAGGTCCATTTTTGTAAGAACATAAATATTTCTTCCAAATAATTTTCTTTTTTTTGTCAACCATCACTCCATATAGTTCATTTTTCTTTATATATGTTAAGAATAAACCATAAGGCGTTTGAATTGGTAAATTTAAAAATATGACATTATAAAACTCTTTCTCTGCAGAATCAAACTGCCCGATTGCCCATTTTCGTTTTCCAGTTTTCAAATCAATTTGATATATCTTATTTCCTACATCCTGTTTTTTTGAATTTCTTCTTGAAAATCTCATTGCTGACATACTAATCATTTTCCCAGTTTTACTGTGTCCAACTAAGATGTATGCGGAATTTCCCACAACCTTCATTAAGCTGCCTGTCTGGTTCGAAAATAATTTAATTTCAGATGCTGAATTAGGCATTTTTCTATGTTGATTGCCGTAATGACTATAAGAAGAATAACTTCCTGAAGAATTAGATGATCCAGTAGGACTAAAATCAATCTCCCATTCTAATTCCTGTGTGTCTAATTTAAATTTTGAAAGTTTATCGTTTTCTCTAAATAATACAGAATTGCCGTGAACAACTAAATTGCGAGTAGGATACCATCGATTCTTTTTCCATAACTTTACAAATTTTTTACGATTCTTAGCCCTACTCTTGCTACTAATAGGAACTGAATTTCTAGATGATCTATAAGTTGTACGACCAGGTTTATGATTAAAATCATTGAAATGACTATATACCGGAGCCCACAACTGTTGATTGCCAAATTCAAAATTAATTTGAAGTGTTTCAATGTTTGTCCCATTTGAATTTTCAGCAAACAAATCAAACAAACTATTGGTATTTTTTACTCGTAATACATTTTCAACTTTATTCAATTGAGACAAAAGGAAATCAATTTTTCGGACTTCATTGGCAAAGGATTTATGTTTTTGTTTTTTATTTAACACTCCATATATGTAGCTAAGACATAACTTAATTCTTGAAGCAGAAAAAGACCTAAGAGGATGATTTAAAGCTAATTCAAGATAATCTTTAGCGCTATAGATATCCCCTTTATCTAATAGATATAGCCCGTAATAATAACAAGCATCGTCACCATGATTACTTAAATAATATTTGGAAATTACTTTTTTAAATAGCTGACTACTATTGGTCCTCTTGGCTTCATAAAACAAACTACCAGCTATACTATCTACTTCCACAAAATAAAGATCACGACCTTCTTGTGGCAACTCTAAAATCATTTTGTGAATATGTTCACTTAAAGGTAAATACAATTCTTCATTAGAACTAGTCAAAGTGTTTCCATATTTTTCTACGGTTGTCTTTAACAATAAAACAGCATCTTGATACTTTTCTGCTTTAATAAATGTTTTTGCACGTTCTAAATAGGCATTTGCTTCAGAACTTCTTTCAATGGTTGCACCTGAAATTAGTTCCTTTTTTTTGTTATTAGTCAGTATTTGAATCTGCTGGCCAAAAATATTATGGACATCAAATGAAATTAAAAATAAAGCTAACAGATAGATTTTAAACATGCTTTTTTCTCAATTAGTAGTTATGGTTTGTAACGTATATATAATCCAGAAAAGTGATAAATTTTCTAAATTTTTAGATTTTGTATCTTAAAAATATAATAAATATTGGCTAATGTAATATATCATATATATAATTTTCATATTGCTAATTATAAAAGGTAACTATCTAATTGACAAGGCAGTACAATAGTTAAAGTTTATATTCTACTTTCAAATTTCAGGAAATTAATTTAATATTGAATTAAATAATTAAATCAGCTCTGTAATTCAGCAAATTAATTAAAATCAAAATTCAAAATAGAGTGATATATAAAGCCAAATAGACTAAAGTATTTCGCTAAAATGCCGAAATTTAATGTTATATTCAGTTCATTTAGAATTTTTTAAATCTTATTTATAAGTGAGTATTTTCATGAAAGTTTTAATTCTATCAATCACCTTATCAGTGCTAAGTGTTTCCATTTGTTTTTCTAATGAAAACGAAGAAATCAAAATATTTTCACCTATTACTGTGAAATCAGATAAGGGCTCAGAAGCTCAAATCATTAAAATAACAGCAGGAATTCTAAAGAAAAAAGCAAAAGGTAAACGCTATATAATGACATATACTTCTTCAGGAAAACCCGTGTGGGCTCAAAAGTGGCATCGTTCTCCACCTCAAGAAGCGACCGATATTCCTGTAATAGACGGTTATCATTTTGGTTTCTATGTAACATTAGATAATCTACCATTAGGTGAAAAAGTCACCGTTGAAATCGTCGATACATTACCAAAGGAAATTACTGTAGAAGGTAAAAAGGCCACACAATTAAAGCAAGTTTATCATTTACCTAAAATCAGACGTAAATACCACTTAGTAACAACCTTCAGTAAGAAAGAACACCAATTAATGCAGACTGGAAAATGGAAAAAAGAACTTTTCTGTAATGGAAAATTAGTCTACAGCAAAATGTTTAATTTAGTTAAACCATCTGCCGAAGAAGCTAAACAAAATGAAGATTATGAAGACTACATGAAAAATGTTGCCGGAAAGGCTGTTCCAAAGAAATAAGGACCATCTGATAAATTAATGTATTTAATTATTTAATGAACTTTCAAAAGTAATTTCTACAGAACTCTCCAACATTTTTGCAACAGAGCAATATTTTTCCATAGAAAGACTCACTGCTCTTTCAAGTTTTTTCACAGGGAAGTCACCTTCAGCTTTAAAATTTAAATGAATTTTATTAAAGACAGAAGGTATACCATCAACTCTATCCCCAATAACATCCACAATTAAATCTTTAAGTTGAATCTTACCTTGATTTAAAATATGTATAACATCTACGGCGCTACATCCTGCTAAGCCCATTAATACCATTTCCATAGGTCGAACGCCTTCGTTATTACCTCCAATAGAAGGAGGCCCATCCATAATTACTTTTTGACCATCTTCGTTTAAACATTCAAATTTACAATTTCCAATTTTTTTCAAATGCACTTTCACTTACTCAACCTCAAAACCATTATCTGCAAGTTCAATAAAGCCTTCATTCAACGCTACAATATTCTCGAAACCCATTTCCTCTAACAATGGCTTAGCCATATGAACTCTTTGTCCACTGCGACAATATAAATAAGTTTTAATATTTAAGTTTTTATCATCAGGCTCAACACCTACTCTCAAATCACTTAAAGGTACGAAATGAGCTTCCTTTAAATGGCCTTCATCCCATTCGTCTTCTTCTCGAACATCAAAAATCTGAGCCTTCTTTTGACTCAATTCATCTTTTATATTATTTAATTCTTCTCTCATTCCATGAATCTCCCTCTTTAATAGAGATGATAACTTTACGATTATCCAAAAAGGTCTGATGACAAATAGCGATCACCTCGATCTGGGATAATACATACAAAAGTACCTTCATCAACTTCTTTGCTTAGTTTTAATCCCGCACAAACACTGCCACCAGCACTCATTCCACAAAAGATTCCTTCCTCTTTACACAGCCTTCTTGTAATATCTTCAGATTCTTCTTGTTGGACATCGATAATTTGATCAACTCTTTCTTTATCAAAAATAGTTGGCAAGTATTCTTCAGGCCACCTTCTAATCCCAGGAATCTTTGCACCTTCTTGAGGTTGTACACCAACTATTTGTATTTGATCATTTTGTTCTTTTAAATATTTTGAGACGCCCATGATGGTTCCGGTTGTACCCATAGAAGAAATAAAATGTGTGATCTCACCATTTGTATCTTTCCAAATTTCTGGTCCAGTACCTTCATAATGGGCTTTTGGATTATCAGGATTACCAAATTGATTCAGCATTATATAACCCCCTCCAGCTACCTTTTCTCTGGCGTAATCGATAGCTCCTTCCATTGAGCTTTCTTTTGAAGTCAAAATGACTTTTGCACCATAAGCTTGCATAGTTAAAACGCGTTCTCGAGTAGCATTTTCTGGCATCACAAGTTCAATATTTAAATCATATAATCGTGCTATCATAGCCAATGCAATTCCGGTATTCCCTGAAGTTGGTTCTATAATTTTCATTTCTGAATTTATTTCTCCTCTTTCTAAGGCACCTTTAATCATATAATAAGCGGCACGATCCTTAACACTGCCTCCGGGATTATCCCCCTCAAGTTTAACATAAAAATTAATATTTTGATTTTCACATAATTTATTTAATTTTACTAGAGGCGTGTTTCCAATTAACTCAGTTAATTTCATATTAGATCAAATCTTGTTACATTTTAATAAATAATAATTTTCTTTGACAATCTTAATTTGTAAAGTGTAATTCTATCGAAATCATTTTACTAAACATAAAGGTATTATAATGAAAAACACCATCATTATTACATTAGTAATTATTATCTTATTTTCTTCTAAAATATGTTCTGATGATTCAAATAAAATAAAATTATTGCCCATTCAATTACCAAATAAAGAAATAAAGGCTTTTACAGAAAAAGAGCTGATCTATTTTGGGAGTATTTTTTCTGGATTTCAATCAGCCACAAAACATATAAATCATAAATTCCTCACCATTAACCTCGATGAAGTAATTGAAGGATTTAAAGCTAGGGTAGCTGATAAACAACTGGAAATTGACTCTAAAGAATTGATCAACGTAAGAAAAAATTTCAGATTAGCTTCTACAGAAAAACGACCGCCTGATCAAAAAGATGTTGATAAACTTTCATATTTTCAAGGAATACAGGATGCAACTCATTTTTCTACAGGGCCTCTTCCTGTAAATGCAAAAGCATTTATTCAAGGAGTTTTACATGTTAAATATAATAGAACATTAAATATCAATAAAATCACACAAGATGCAATTTTCGTTCAAGTCGAACAACTAGCAAAAATAAAGACTAATATTATAAATGAAGAAGTGAAAAAAGAACAAAAATTATTTTTGTCTGAAAATTCAAAAATAAAAGATGTAGTTACAACTTCAAGTGGTTTGCAATATATAATAATTAAAAAAGGAAATGGAATTCGCTTTGACAAAGGAACAATTGCCAAACTTAATTATAGAAGTCATTTAATCAATGGTCATGAAATCAATAATACCTATAAATCTAAAACACCCTATTATGTTCATTTTAATGATTCCATGTTTAAAGGATTACGAGAGTCATTGATGCTGATGAGCGTAGGAAGTTCTTGGGAAATATACATCCCATCCAACCTGGCATACAATGGCTCAGACACTAAAGACTTAAAAATAAGCCCATATTCAACAATAATTTATAAAATAGAAGTTCTTGATATTTCAAAAACGGAAGATTATTTATTTTTAAAAGCAAATAAAAGTAAAAAGGATGTTATCACCCTACCTAGTGGCCTTCAATATAAAATTATTAAAAAAGGAACTGGAAGTGTGTTTTCTAAAGGACAAAAAATTGAGATTCATTATGAAGGACGTGTAATAAATGATAAGGTATTTGATAGCTCTTATAAACGAAATCAAACAATAAAAATTGGGTTCACCAATAGAGTAATAAAAGGTTGGCAAGAAATTTTAAAACTTATGAAAAAAGGTGATCTTTGGGAAGTGTACATACCGAGCGAATTAGCATATAGTACTGGTGGGAAAGCACCCAATATAAAACCTCATGCCACTCTAATTTTCAAGATGGAAGTTATCAATATTCAATAATCTAATTTATATCAGCAAATTATTTTTTAAATTAGAAAGTGATGAAATTAAATTCGGATTTAGCCAATCACCTTTCCCGTCACCTCAAGAGGCAATAGAAGAACAAAAACGTCAGAGTCCCTAAATAAGGCGGATACCATTTGATTCTCGATTCAGCATTTAAAATGAATTCATATGCTCTAATGACTAGATTAACTTATATAGGTTTTGACGGCCATAAAGCAATTCATAAATGATAATCTAAATTCAGGGAAACTAGATCTGGATTATTTATATAATTACTGCCCTAAAAAAGTATTGGGATTAATAAATTTAATAGGGTTTTGCAAAAATTTTAAAAGCGAAATTAATTAATCTTAAAATATTACTCTTCTATTTTTTTTAACTCTGCATAATAAATAGAGGATTGACATTTCGCTTTAAACTCTTCATAGGTCTTTTTGTTTGCAAGAGCACTACTACCGCCATCAATTACTGTAGATAGTTTTAAAAGAAAAACATCTAAATTTAATAACTTAGCCACTTTAATTGTTTCTGACAAATAGCCACTTTTTTCAATTTTTATTGTCGCAGTAATAGGAACATACAAGTCAAGTGAACCTTCATTTGTATACTTTTCCAAAATCTTTTTCTTTCCATTCATGACTGTAATTTTACTTTTTACAAGCTCTACACCTTTTATATCGATCGCTTTAATTTTAATTACAGCAACTAATGGTTTAGGCTTAACATATCCTAAAGGTAAAAAATAAATTGGATTACTAATAATGATTTTGCCACTTTTTGTTTTTCCCCGAATTACATACCATGCATAATCTTCTTCAAAAACGGGCGAAAGTTGAGCTAGAAATAAATTCTGATCTGTTTTTGGATAAAAGCTTTTGATAACTTTTCCATTTCTAATTACTTCTACGGATTTAATGAGATCCCATTCATTTGGATCTGTGCGAAGTTTAATCACTAATTTATGTTTACTATTGTTTGCTACTAAAGAGCCACCCGAAATCACATTATCTATTTTCACAGTCATCGCAGGGCCAGTACTCATAATTAATTCACCATTTCGAATGGCTTCAAACTTATCTGCAATATTAGCACTTTTTTTTAACTGCATAAAGTTGAATACCTTAGAGTTGTTTTTAACTCCATGAACATTAGTGCATATGGCAGGTATTTGGTAACCTAAATTCAACAAACAAAACCAAATTTCCAAATCCATATCACTCGAAATATCTATATCCAATCCGGTATACTTCATACCAGCTAACGTATCTAGAACAAGACTTGTTGCCAAATAGGGATAGTAATATTGCTTATTTTTAAACACTGATTTAAAAATTTCGTTTATATTTTTCACTACAAATGAATCTTCTAATCTATTATCGCTTGGGTGATAATAAAAGCTCATAACTTTGGAAGGATCAAGCTTCATCAATACTTCAAAATTAAAATCTGTCGAATTATTTTTATTAATAATAAATGGTAATCGAGTGGCATACCATACACGGCCTGAATATGGCTTATCAATAAGCCAATTCACTAAAAACGATTTATCCTTCTCAGAGAAGCTTCCTTTTACAGGTAATCCAAAAAAATCAAATCTTTCTGCTAAATATCTTCTAGCAAATGTCTCGGTTTTTCCTAAATTTATTTTTTCATCGATATTTAAGTTTCCTACCAAATGGCCACTACCATCCATTTGAATCCATGAATCAATATTTATTTTAACTTGATGCTTTCTTTTCTTTAAAATTAAAGTAGCTTTATATTCAGAATAACCAAATTTATAATAAAGGCGAAAGTCCCAAATTCCTTTTGGAATTCTTATATAATCTCCAGATTGAATATATTGTTCATACGTTTTATTTTTTCCTTTTAATTCTTTATTAGTGATAACAAGACGACAATTCTCACCAATCAACATCATATCTTTTATAAAAATTCTAAGGCTTACTTTACAAGTTTTTTTATGATTTTTAGTAAGGACCTCAATATTCGGATGTGAAAATATCACATTAGGGAAATAAAGTAACATTGAAATCAATAATATAATACGCATAAATTACCTAAATTTTTTATAATTTACTAGGTATGATAATCGGCATTTATTTCTATATAACCATGAGTTAGGTCACAGGTATAAAATTCAATGGATTCTTGACCATTATTTAAATAAATCGACAAATCAATTTCTTTATTTTGCAATTTCTTGGTCACTAAATCATAATCAAAATCTAGTGGTTTACCGTTATATACTTCCACACCTTCTAGACTTATACTTATTTTAGATTCATCAATATTTTCACCTGAATAACCAATTGCACAAAGGATTCTGCCCCAATTGGGATCTTCTCCTGCAAATGCAGTCTTAACTAAAGGGGATTTCCCAACAGAATTTGCCACATTTTTAGCTTCGGCAAAATTAAGAGCACCTCTTACATTGATTTTAATTAAATGTTTTGCACCTTCACCGTCAATTGCAATTTGCTTAGCTAAATCTTTACAAACAACTAATAAGTGCTCCTTAAATATAGCAATGTCATTCGCAGAAATTTCATTGTTTTCTGGTGACAGTAAAATGACGGAATCATTTGTAGAAGTATCGCCATCAACAGATAAACAATTAAAACTTCTATCTACACACCATTTTAATATTTTATTGATTTCATTTTTTGGCAAATGGAAATCGGTAACAATGAAACCTAGCATTGTTGCCATATTCGGATGAATCATTCCAGAACCTTTGGTGCATCCACCAATTTTATATTTTTTGTCTTTTATAGAAAATTCAGATTCGGATACTTTGATTACCAAATCAGTCGTTAATATTGCATTAGTAAAAGATTCTAAAGGAGATGAGGTTTTTATTACCTCAATTAAATCTGGAATTCCTTTTTCTATTTTTAGCATATCAAGTTGTTCACCAATTATTCCGGTAGAACATACTAACACTTCATTAATATTACATTTTAATTTATCAGCAACCAAAGAACACATTCGAATAGCATTTTGATAGCCCTCGTCTCCGGTGCATGCATTTGCATTTCCAGAATTTACAACTACAGCCTTAATTTTTGAATTTATTTTTAAATGCTCTTCACAGATTTTAACCGGAGCAGCTCGTACTTTGTTAGTTGTAAATACACCAGTACCAATAATGTTATCTTCACATAAAATAATACCTAAATCTGGCTTACCACTATCCTTCAATCCAATACTAGAACCACCTGAACGAAATAGGTCAACAAATTCAATACCTCTCACCTTCATCAATTTGGCCCTTCTTTTATTAATACCATATGGTCTCTGTGAATCACTGAATCATAGATATGACGACCCAATACTGACTCTATTTCTTTTGTCTGCAGACCTTTAATTTTATTAACATCTTCAAATGAATAATTAGAAAGGCCTTTTCCAATTACTTTACCTTCTTCATCTATAATTAATACAAGATCATTTATTTCAAAATCACCCTTTACATTTAGAATCCCAGCTGGCAAAAGACTTTTACCGTTTTTCTCCAATGCTTTGACAGCTCCATCATCTATTTCGATTGAACCTCTTTCACTTAAATTAAAAGCCAACCACCTTTTACGACTTTGTAAGTTTTTTGAATTTGGATGAAAAAAAGTTCCTAATTCCTCACCATTCATAATTTTATCGATAACATTTTCAATTTTGCTGTTCGCAATAATCATCGCTTCCCCACAAGAATTGACTATGTTTGCGGCAACTAACTTTGTTGCTAATCCTCCTTTACCAGTTTCAGATTTTGAAGGTCCAGCTAAATTTAATATTTCTGGAGTAGTTTCTGTAACCTCTTTAATTAAAACCGCATTAGGATCAATTTTAGGGTCAGCAGTCATTAAACCGTCAATATCAGATAATAGTATTAACAAGTCAGCTTCAATTAAATTGGTTACTAATGAAGCTAATTTATCATTATCCCCAAAAGTCAACTCTTCAATACTAACGGTATCATTCTCATTGATTACAGGAATACAATTAAGTTCAAAGAGAGCATTTATTGTGTTTCGTGTATTTAAATATCTCGTTCGATCATTTAAGACTTCATGTGTAATAAGAATTTGACCAATCGACAAATCAAACTCAGCAAAAATATCTCGAAATCCACTTATAACTTCAATTTGGCCGATTGAAGCTAAAGCTTGTACGTAAGGAATTTTATTTGGTTTTTTTTTTAGATCTAACACTTCCATGCCAGCTCCAATGGCGCCTGAACTGACAATACAAACTTCTATATTTTTTTTCTTTAATTTTTGGATTGATAAAGCAAAGTTTTTAAGAAAAATTTTATTTATATGACCATTACTATCAATAACGGTGGATGTTCCTATTTTAATAACGACTCTCTTTACTGCTGCTATTATTTTTTTACGCACGATCGACTATTCTTCTAATTCTGTAAAAACGTCATCAACTTCTTCTTTTCTATCTATGTAAATTTCTGTGTGAGAATATCTTTTTCTTAATTTTTCTAAAATTATTTTGGCCAGTTTTTTCTTCTTACGTGCAGCCAAATTAGTTACTTTATCGATGATAGTATCAAAATGTAAATCCAACCAGTCCAAATAATCTTCTCTAACATTTGGCTGAAGAAAATTAAAAAAGACTTTATCTTTTTTACTACAACTACTCAATAATCGGTCAGCACCTTCAAAGTCACCATTAACATATGCATATGAACATATTTGCAATGCTCTTTCTGGGTTTTTTGCACTAACAATACGATAGGCAATATCTGTAAGTGTCGTTGCCCACCCAATATTTAATGATTCGAGTGTCACATTATTTTTTAAATATAGGTAGTGAATTACTCCGCCTTCAACTTTAATAATTAAGCCCTGAATATTTTTCTTGCCTATTTTTTCTAAATAAAGTTTTTCTTTATAAATCCCATTCAAGCCATCATTTATTCTATTTAAAACGAATTTATAATTTTTTAAAATAGTGATAAAAAAGCGATCTCTTTCTTTACTAAATTTTACCTTTGATGTGTAACTTTTATATTTTCCTTCAGCAGCAGTAACCGCTCCAATTTTTAATAATCCAAACAATTCATATTTACACTTGTTAAACAAAACATCTTGCTTCTTTCTATTCCCAGCAAGTAATTTTTTCTGTTTAGAATTAACTAAAGAGATAAAAGAGTTGGCTTTATTTCTAAATTTCTTGGTGTTTGAAACTTTAATATAATTTTTAATCTGATCGATAGCCTCATCAAATTTTTCATTTTCTAAGAAACGGTTAGAATTTTTATATACTTCTTCAAAATAAGATTTTTCAACAGCATGAACAGTTTCAATAAGCGTATCTGACTTCCCTGTGTTATCCAAATATTGCTCTCTCCAAATTTTTATTCCATCTAAAGCTTTTTGATATTTATGTTTTTCTAATAAGTTACTTACAGTTACTGATAATTTGTTTAGTTGTTCATCCCTAAACTGATCCTTCTCTTTATTATTCCGAACGAGCGCCTCTTCTTTCAAGGAAGTTATCGTAGAATTTAAAGTCGCAATTGCTTTTTTTGCTGCTTGAGAATTACCACCATATCGCTTAAGTAATTTATGTAATTTTTTAACTCTAGCTTCGCACTCTTCAACAGATTCTTTCGAAACTATCATAATTTCTTCTACTTTTAACTTGACCAGTTTTGTTTCAGCAACATCTTTAATTTTTTTCAATACCATTTTTTGTTGACCAGAACACTTAGATATTATTAAATTTATTTCATTTAAGGCTTTTTGATATTTATCATCTCCCATATATTTATCAATAAAGGTCTTCTTCTCATCATAATTAAAACTTACTTCAGTATTGGTGTCATCGTTAAGGATCACAAATGATAAAACGCCTACCAACAACACAACCAATAGGACGATGAGACCAATTGAGGAGTTTTTTTCTTTACGTCTTTCAACAACAGATGCACGAGTTCTTACAGATGAACCACCACCCATTTTATCATTTCTGCGTACTACTTTAGATGGGTTTCCATCCATAGCTTTTGAAACTTTTTCAACTGCTTTTAAAGCTTCGTCAATAGTTTGAAATCTTTTCTTAGGATCTTTTTCCGTCATCTTTATAACTAGTTTATCTAGATGAGGAGAAATATTTGGCCAAAATGAGCTGGGCTTTGGCATATCAGCTTTTACGTGTTGAACCAATATCTCCATATTATTTTTACCAGTGTATGGTGGCTTACCTGTCAATAAATGAAATGCCGTCACCCCTAATGCATATTGATCGGCTCTAACATCTACTGCCTTCCCTTGTGCTTGCTCAGGAGCCATATAATGAGGAGTGCCGATGGCAATTTTCT
Organism: Planctomycetota bacterium; assembly: GCA_002746535.1. Taxonomy (GTDB): domain Bacteria; phylum Planctomycetota. The sequence goes on along the minus strand of NVWA01000019.1, from coordinate 14,581 downwards.
GTTGGGTTAATCCGGAATCATCATCTATTTCTCGAGCCAATCCTAAATCAGCTAACTTTACAACATTTTCCAATGTTAACATAATGTTGTCAGGTTTAATATCCCTGTGAACAATATTCATAGATTCGGCTTCTTTTAAAACTGCCAAAACTTCTTTTATAACTTGTAATACAAACATTTGATCGAGACGACCATCACGGTTGAGTTTGTCTTTTAAACTTCCACCTCGTACGTATTCCATGATGTAATAGAGTTGGCCTTTATGATCACCAATATCATAAACTTGAATTGCATTTGGATGATAAAATTTTCCTGCTAAACGAGCCTCTCTTTTGAACCTACCAACAAATTCTTTATTTTTACAAAGATCTTTAGGTAAAATTTTAATGGCAACCAAACGATCAAGTGACTTTTGTCTGGCTTTAAAAACCTGGCCCATACCGCCTTTGCCAAGTTTATCAAGTACCTCAAAGTCATCCTCTAAAAAGGATAAGTCTTCATCTTCCACAAATTACCTTTTAAAAATTAATTTCTATCAACATAATAATTATCTATCAAACGAATATTATCCAAAAAGATCGCACCAATGATAAGAACATCTTTATTTATCTCCTCAACTTCCTCAAAAGTAACCGGATCAATAATGGCAACATAATCAATTTCAATCTCTTTAAAACAAATCAAATGTTCTGTAATAATTGCAAGTACCTGCATTGGGTCTGTTTCACCATCTCTTATAGCTTTAGCACCTTCAAGCATTCCCTCATACATAGAAGGAGCTATAGCTCGATTTTCTTTACTTAAAAGGGTGTTCCGCGAACTCATTGCTAGCCCATCAGATTCACGCACAATTGGCAAAACTTTTAATACAACCTGAATTGATAAATCCTTTACGAACTGATAAATTATTCTTGCTTGCTGCGCGTCTTTTTGGCCAAAAAATGCCACATCTGGAGCAATAATATTGAACAACTTTGTAACAATTAATGTGACTCCATTAAAATGTTCGGGTCTTGAACATCCTTCTAAAGAATTACTAATTGTACCACCAACAAGAACTAATGTTTGTGATGAAGAACCATACATCTGATTTTCGTCAGGCAAAAATAAAATATCAATTTTTAAATCCTTTAATTTTTCTTGATCTGACTCAAGTGTACGTGGGTATTTTTCAAACCCTTCTCCGGATGAAAACTGAGTAGGATTTACAAAAACACTAACAATGGTAATATCACATTCTTCTTTGCTAGCACTAATTAAAGATAAGTGCCCTTCATGGAGATTACCCATGGTTGGTACAAACCCTATTCTTTTTCCTTTTCTTTTGAATTCAGAAATCTTTTGACGAACATCAGCAATGGTTTCACATATAATCATATAAATTCGATAACCTTTTCTTTACTTTTAATAACTAATTTATCCAATGCATTTTTAAAAAAAATCCCTGATATTGGATGTTTACCTTCTGGGAAAATTTCAACTAACGGAATTAAAACAAAATCACGATTCATCATTTCGTTATGTGGAATCTCTAAATATTCGGACTTAATAATTTCATTGTCATATAATAAAATATCGACATCAATCGTACGAGGTCCCCACTTTATATTACGAACTCGATCACCTTCATTTTCTACGGCTTGTATTTTATGTAAAAGTTCTTCAGGTGATAAATCTGTATCGATAGATAATACAATATTCAGGTAAGGACCTTGCGCAGGGCCACCAATTAATGGAGGTGTTTCTAAAATACATGAAACGTCAAGAATACTAATTCTCTTTTCTGTTTCCAATTTTGTCACAGCAAAATTTAAATAACCTTCTCGGTCACCTAAATTTGAACCTAGCCCTAAAAATACAACTGCCATAATGGTGATATAACTTCTTAAATATTGTTAAAAAAAAGCGGATAATACTATGTTTTGACCCCTAAAAGTCAATTTTTAACTAAATTTAGCCCTTTCTTTGCATTGACGAATATCACAGAACTTTCCAAAATCTAATTCGATTGTTACCATGCCATATTAATAACAAAATCTATGTTTAAGGTAAATCATAATATGCTTAAAAAAATTCTCATTTCAGTAGTTCTAATTGCAGCAATAGGAATTTCGATTTTTTTTATTTTAGATATGAAAATTAGCATTGGGCACTCTAAAAGAAATGATATTGGTAAATTCAAAACTGAGTTGACAGACCCCCATTTAATAGCTATTAAAAAGAGTGAACACTTTTTAATAGGGTTTCAAGAAAGTGATGGATATTTTTGTAAAGGAATCTTAGCCCCCCAACCTGCGATAACTTGTTTAGTACTAGATGCTTTTTTAACTGAAAAAGACCCTGAATTATTGAATCAAGCATTTTATAAAAAAGGAATGAAAGCAGTTTTTAGATGCAAGCAACCGGATGGCGGGTTTTACAATTCTAAATTTTTAAACATGGCCAATTACTGCACAAATCTGGCAATAATGACAATGAGCAAATCGAATCCTGACTTGTATGCTCAAGATATAAAAAAGGCGGCCAATTTCGTGAAATCAAGCCAATTAACAGGGCAAGATTATGCCGGCGGATTTGGATACAATACTGATAGCTCCAAAGCTGATCTGAGTAATACCACCGCAAGTCTAGAAAGCTTAAAAACCGCAGGTGAATTAGATGAAGAAACTAAAAAGAAAGCGATTAAATTTATCGAACTTTGTCAAAACAACAGTGAGACAAATAAAAAAGCATGGGCTTCCAATGATAAAAGTTTTATTTATCGGCCCGGCAATTCCAAAGCTGGTGAATACACAGAAAATGGACAAAAACGATACCGCGGATATGGATTAATGACATATGCTGGAATCTTAAGCATGATATATGCGGATTTAGGAAAAGATGACCCTAGAGTTAAAGGCGCAATGGAATGGGTTTCTAAAAATTTTAATTTAACCAACAATGTAAATCTAGGTCAAAAAGGTTTATATTATTATTATGTCACAATGGCAAAAGCCCTAGATGCCTATGGTCAAGAAAAAATTTTTACAGATGATGGGAACATTCATTACTGGGCCAAAGAAATGATAGATGTGATTATTTCAAAACAAAGAAAAGATGGTGGGTTCAAAAACACTAAAGAGGATATGTGGCTAGAAGGAGATGAAGTATTAGTTACAGCCTATATGCTCAAAACAATGAAGATCTGCTATAAAAATATTCAAAAATCAAAATCGAAAACTTCTATCAAATAAGTGCAATAACCGTTGGCAAAAAGGGCAAACACAAGGTTCACCCCTACGATAGTTCTAATAAAATACCATGGAATAACAAAACATCTATCTTCTAATATAAAAATCATTCATGACAATGATATATCATTATTCTATTACAAGATTTATAATCTGCTTTATTTTAATCATTTCCATTCTGCAAGATTAGACAAAAATGATTTTGAAAACCCTCGATACCAGACATGAGTCTTTGTCCATTTTTTCACACTTATAAAGCCTGCCACTAAAAAATAAAATATTAGTGTAAGTAACAAAAAGAAGCCTGCCAAGAATCCAACATATTTGATTTCATACTGAATCGCAAAAAAACCTGATCCAATAGTAAGAAAAAATAAAAGCCATAAAATATACAGATACATCATCTTTTTTTTGTAATGCATTATGCAAAGGCTGATTTCAACTTTAACCTTTTTCCGCACAACAAAATATACAACTAAAAGGATCAGGAAATGAATAAAAATTAATAAAATATAGAATGGGTTAATATGAGTTTTTTTTAATTTTTGAGTTTTGTAAATTTCGGTAGAATTACATTTGATGCATCTCTGTGGCAATACAGAGTCGTGGATTGTTACTAAAAATTTATTTTTATCTTGGAACCATTCTCCTCCCAAATGCGCTACACCTTCTTCAATTTTTTGCAAAAAGACAGGTTTACATTCAGTACAGATAAAGTGACCTTTTAATTCTATAACGTCACTTTCATCAAATTCTTGGCTACAATTTGAGCATTTAATCATGACTTCCTAGATCAAAAAACAATGAATTATACTCAAACATTCTAAATCATCGAGATGTTATAACTTTCTAATTCGATCTATGATTCAAACAATATGCTTTGTTAATAATTAATTCTAAAATAAATCACATATGTGATTCTATACTGTTAGAGTTTTCAAGAAAAAAATGTTCCTCCGAAGTATGGGAACATGCCCATTTCTAATTTTAAAAAAATCATACATTTATTCTTTGGTTTCATACTATTCTTGTTTTCATCTTAGCATGGTGAGCTGCTTAAAGTGTGGCCTAAGCTAAATCATCATTACCATCTTTATCAACTAAGTATCAATAATTATATCTTAATTAAGCACGAATTTATTAACGCACCGGTTTTAGAGTATATTTCCCTACCAAAAACAGAAAAATGGGGCCAAAAACTGCTGATAAAATATAGTGTTTTGGAGAAATAAGAAAATAGGAAACATTTGAACCAATTAAATCTAATAGACCAACCATTATTAAAATGGCAAAACCAAAATAGACTCTTTTAATATTAAAAAATACGCTTAATCCAATGGCACATAATAAAATACAAATGCATCTTAAAGGCAACATGAATCTTCGCCATAATTCTTGTCGACTTTCTAATGAACCATAGAACTTAAATAGAGAAGATGTTTTTACTTTTTTAGGATTTTTGAATAAATAGTAATAAGCATTTAATCCTGTTAAGTCATAGGAGGAAATTAAAAAAAATGATTTTTTACCATCATATTTTTTTTCACGAAACTTTTCTCCATTAGGTAAATAATCAATTAAGACGCCATCGTTTAATTTCCAAAAATCGGAGACTAACTTACAGGAAGTAAACACTCCTCGTTGACGAACATTTCCTCTGTTATCTAATCTAGTAAAATTTAATTCTTCAGCAATACTTTCATTATTAAAATTTCGTATATTCATTACTTGTGAATAAATTGGTAAAAGTGATTTTTCTTCCTTTTTATGAATGGATTTATTTTTTAAAATTTCATTTTTTAATTGGAATAAATCAATATTCTCTTGGAAGACAATGCCCTTCTTCATTAACTCTCTGTTCTTAATGACTCTATTATATTGATCCGCTTTTACATATAAATCTGGCAATATAAAAAAGTTCAAAAGTAGTACTATCAACCCTATTAAGAATGTCCAAATTAAGGGATACCTAAAAATTCTCACATGATGAAGACCAAAAGAATACAAAGCAATAATTTGACCTGTTTTATTCAAATTCACATGAATCATTGCCGCAGTTAAAGCTAAAATTATGGGTAAAAATGAAATGAAATAGAACAAAGCATTCGACAGCATATACTTGCCAATAATTACGATACCGTTCGAATGTGAATTTGAGAAACTAAGAAATGACCTTAATTTTTCCGCTGAATCAATGAAGGTAAATAGCCCTATGAAGACAACAATAGAAATAATAAACGGACGAAAAAAATGGCCGGTTAAATATTTGTCAATTGTCTTCATAATTACCTAGGATTGTTCGTCAAAAAAGCCATTGTAACAATATAGGATAAAATACTAAAACCTTTCTGAATTTCAAACTAACGTGATTTATGATGAAATTTTTAACAATATTTGAAGGATTTCATATTCATTTCGAACTATGTCAACCTTGACTAGAAGAGGGACCTAACTATAATTGCTCGGCTAAATTTATGCATTTAATCAACAATCAAAAGCAGGATAATTATGGAAAAAACTATTACAGATGTTGGGGTATTAACCAAAGACATTAGCATAACATTTTCAAAAGACGAAATTAGCGCAAAATACAAAGATAAATTAGCATCTATTGCTCCACAAATGGATATGCCAGGATTTCGAAAAGGAAAAGTACCTAGCAGATTAATTGAACGCAGATATAAAGATCAAGTCATTCAAGATTTAACTCAGGACTTAATTCAAGATGGCTATAAAATTGTTCAAGATGAATTAGATTCTGTTGGTGATATTGATATTCCAAATTTTGGCGATGTTAAACTGGGTTCTGAGTTCCAATTTACAATTCAAACAAGTGTTTTTCCAAAAGATGGTTTACCAGACTACAAAGGTTTATCCTACACAAAAGTTATTAAAGTCGCTTCAGATGAAGATGTTCAAGAAGAGATTGATAAACTTTTAAAAAGTAAAGCTAAATTGGTTGAAAAAAAAGAAGGATCATCTGTAGATGAAGAAGATATGGCAACATATTCTGCCATTGTCAACGAGAGTGATGCCGAAATTAAAACGATAGAAAAACAACCCACTTCTGCGAAAGATATTGTTATATCTGGAATTGATATAGAAGAAGCTGATAAAAAATGTCTGCAAGGTAAAAAAGTTGGTGATGTCTTTGAAATAAAAGGTAAATCAAATGAGCATTTCGATTTGGAAGATTATCGAGGTAAAGAGCTAACTTTAAAAGTTAGTATTGATAAAATTGAATCTTTCGATTCACCAGAATTATCGGATGAGCTAGCCAAGGAATTTGGTTTAGAGTCAGCGAAAGATTTAAGAGATAAAATCAAAGAACAATTGAATAATCAGTTTGAACAAGAAGCTTTCAACAAACAAAAAACGGACATGTTCGAAGAATATGTAAAAAAAGTAAATTTCGAACTTCCTGAAAGATTATTAAAACGATCCCTCGAAAGTAAAAAGAATCCTGGCCACCATGTACATGATGAAAATTGCAATCATGAACATGATGAGAAGGAGGAACATGAACACCACGATCATGAACATGAACACAAACAAGATGACGAAGAAGTAAAAGAAATAGATGAAGAAACCATAAAGTCAGATTTAAGAAAAGGTCTAATTCTTGAAATGATGGCCATCAAAGAAAAAATAGATGTTACGCAAGAAGAAGTATCTCAACAAGTAATGCAAATGAGCCAAATGTATGGCATGCCTCCACAACAATTAGCAAAAATGTTGAATAAAGAAGCAATTGATAACATGAAAATAGAGATTAGAAACGATAAGTTGTTAACATTAATCGCAGATAATGCAAAATTAGAAGAATAGGAGTCGTATAAATATGTACATGCCAACAATATGGGAAAGAACGGGTCGTGGTGAAAAACAATGGGATTTACCATCTCGATTACTTCAAGATAGAATTATTTTTTTAGATTCTGGAATAGACGATACCGTTGCAAGTGTTGTCTGCAGTATGCTTCTAATACTTGAAAAAGAAAGTTCAGACCAAGAAATTCGTTTTTACATTAATTCACCTGGTGGTTCTGTTACTGCTGGCCTAGCAATTTACGACACAATGCAATTAGTTAACTGCGAAATTCAAACAGTTTGTATTGGCCAAGCCGCCAGCATGGGTGCCGTATTACTTGCAGCAGGAACTGAAGGAAAAAGATTAGCATTACCAAGTAGTCGAATAATGTTACATCAACCTTGGGGAGGTGCTGAAGGAACAGCTGCTGATATCACCATTCAAGCATCAGAGATTGGTAGACTAAAAGGTGTACTCTCAAATATATTAGCTAAACACATTGGCGTAACCACCGAAGAAATACTTGAAGATACTGACAGAGATTTTTACATGTCTCCTGATCAAGCAAAAGAATATGGAATTATCGACACTGTATTTTCAAAAGAACAAGGCTAGTTATTATGAGCAAAAAAAAACAAGATGGTAAAAGGTGCTCATTTTGTGGTAAATCACAAGAGCTCGTTAATAGATTAATTAGCGGTTATCCTAATGTTTATATATGTAATGATTGCGTTGAATTATGCTCAACCCTATTAGATCAAGAAAGTACCGATGAATCTAAAGATCATTCAACATCAGATACTGAATTTAATTTAACTCCTAAGCAAATTAAAAAGCATTTAGATAATTATATTATTGGTCAAGACCGTGCAAAAAAAATACTCTCAGTTGCCGTATATACACATTTCAAAAGGTTAAAATTACACGTTAAAAAATCTGATGATGAAGTTGAGATTGAAAAATCAAATATCTTAATTATCGGACCTACTGGAACAGGAAAAACATTATTAGCAAAAACAATGGCGAAGATTTTAGATATTCCTTTTGCAATTGGTGACGCGACGACATTAACTGAAGCAGGATATGTTGGTGAAGATGTAGAAAACTTATTATTAAAATTATTACAAGCAGCAGACTTCAATGTTGAAAAAGCCGAAAGAGGAATTATTTATATCGATGAAATAGATAAAATCGGTAGAAAAACTCAAAACGTTTCTATCACAAGAGATGTCTCTGGTGAAGGTGTACAGCAAGCACTCTTAAAATTAATTGAAGGAACCGTTGCGAATATCCCACCACAAGGGGGTCGTAAACATCCAGAACAACAATATATACAATTAGATACATCTCAGATTTTATTTATTTGCGGTGGAGCTTTTGAAGGCATTGCCGATATAGTTCAAGCAAGAAAAGGACAAAAAGTAATTGGATTCGCTTCTGAAAGTGACTCTTCAAAACAGCTAGATGAATACGACCAAGAGTGCAAATTAATGGATGATATTGAAACAGAGGATATTCTAAAGTTTGGAATGATTCCTGAACTTGTTGGTAGACTACCTGTATTGGCTGCACTACACCCCTTGTCTGTAGATACCCTAGTTAGTATTTTGAAAGAACCAAAAAATGCGATTACAAAACAATATCAAAAACTCTTTGAATTAGAAAATGCAAAATTAGAAATTAATGATGGCGCCTTGAGATATATCGCTGAAGAAGCCAAAAAAAGAGGTAGCGGCGCAAGAGCTCTTAGATCAATATTTGAAGAATTCATGCTTGAAATAGTTTATAATCTTCCTGGAAGTAAAAAGAAAGAATATAAACTTAAAAAAGAAGATATTATAAAATACAAAGAGCAATCATTTGATATTCCAAAACCAGAAAAACAAAAAGCAGAAAAATCAAAGTCGCCAAAAACTAAAAAAAATAATAAAGCCAGTTAAGAATCGAATCACGATTATGCTCCCCTAAAAAGGGTTTGCTTAGCATTTAGTTTCAATATGAAACTAAATAGCTCCTTTGCTTCAAATACAAAAATGATTCTACTCAAAACACAATGAAAGACCTCATGAGCGGTACACCATTTATCCTTCCCGTTAATTATAAGATCAAAATAACTTAAATTAAAAAACGAATTCGAAAAAATATCAAAGAATTAATAGCTACCATATCTTTCTTGGAAGCATCATATTACTATAATAAAATTATTAACTATTTCAGGATGCTAATTCTAACCAATCCAGAAATCAGACGTATTAATATTAAGGTAGTTTAAAAATTGGAATCTCATATGAAATTTATTCTCATCAGTTTTATGTTCATAATATTTTCAACAAGTTGCTTTGCAGAAGAAAAAGATAAACAAAAAGAGCAAATACTCAAATTAATCAAAGAATTAGGCCATGATGATTTTAAAGTTCGGGAAGAAGCCACCAATACACTTTTAATCCATACACTCACCATAAAAAATATTTCAAATCAAAAAATAAAAACTGTTGGTGAAATTGCGATACAGAAAAGAATTAAAATTTTAAATCAAAATTTAAAAATCATTACAGATGTTGAGATACAAGAAAGAATTAAATTAATAGTATTCACATTAGAAAAAAAATATAAAGATTTAACAAGAACTTTAATTAAAGAGAGTAAGCACGAAGTTACGGTAGGCAATTATGAAAAGGCTTTAGCATTTAGTATTAGAGCTCTCAAACTTTCCCCAAATTCTCAAGATGCCAACATGCAATATTGCGAGGTTCTTTCCAAATTAGGGGATTACGAAAAGGCCGTATCAATTTATGAGAAGTATTTAAAAACTGTCGAGATTGATAACTTCAATAGAGAATTTTATATTATTCGGCTTACAAATATTTGTATTGAAGGAAATTTACTTAACAAAGCAAAAATATATCTAGAAAAAGCTCTGCCTACGTCACGATACCCTGACAATATTTTAAATAAATTATCAATTGTATATGAACATACAAAACAATATGACAAAGCTGAAAAAAATATAAACAATCTGATAAAAACCAATTCAAAAACAACTAGATATCACAGTACCTTAGCTTGGTTTTATGTAAGAAGTAATCAGCCTAAAAAAGCAAAACTAATATTAGAAAAATTTTTCGACCTAAAAGTGAATAAAAATGATTTCACAATTACTGATATTTTAAACAGATACTACTTCAAACAACCGAAAGTCGCACTAAAGGAAGTAAGTACGTTAATTAAAGGAACTATTGTTAGACTTACAGAAAATGAAGATATCAGATCAACCAATATAAATAGTAATCACGTCTTATTTTCATGCATATGGTTTTATTTAAACCATTTTCATAATGAAGGAAAAAAATCAGAAGCAACAACCGAAAATTTTAAAAAATGGTATAAAAAAATTAATGATACTGATAAGAAAATATGGCCTTTACCACTTTTGGGTTACTTTGGTGGAGTCTTAACAGACCAACAACTTTTTGACTCCGCAAAAACAAAGTCAAACTATAAAACTCGACAACAATTGTGTGAAGCCTATTATTATGCTGGATTAAGATCTCTCACGAAAAATGATAAAAAAATGGCACATAAGTTTTTCAAAAAATCTATAGCACAAAATGTATTTGATTACATTGAACTTACCGGTTCACATTTTGAACTAAATAAAAAGAAATAAATAAATCATGCTTATTACTATAAAAGAGTTTGAAGCTAAACAATTTGAAAAAATACTGATTAACTGGTATCTCATTTGAAATTGCAAGCCAGCATATTAATCTTTCTTGGCTCAAGTTTAATATTTTTAATTCAACCAACAATAGCCAAATTATTACTTCCGTCCCTCGGTGGAAGCCCGATCGTCTGGAATTACTGTCTTTTCTTTTTTCAAGCCGTGCTGTTTCTCGGTTATCTTTATGCTCATTTATTGTCTGAATATTTTAATTATCGCCGGCAAAGAATAATACATACGATTTTATTATTGAGCGGCCTGATATTTAGTTTAACTATACAACCCTATGAAAATGATACCTTATTACAGAATCATATTCTTATCATTTTGATACAAAAAATTGGCCTGCCTTACTTTCTATTATGTACTGGTAGCGTGCTGATACAAAAATGGTATTCAGAGATCACAACAGAGACTTCAAGTCAAGTTTACCATTTATACTTCATTAGTAACTTAGCCTCTTTTATGATTTTACTTTCTTTCCCAGTCTTGATTGAAGTTTATTTGCCATCAAAATTAATTATTTCCACATGGTATTTACTATTTACCCTTTGGGCCGTGGGCAACATCATTTACCTGCTTTTTATACATCGTTCTAGACAAAAATCACATCTTTCATCTGAAGAGGAATCAAAACAAAATGATATTCCAAAAAAATTAATTCCAAATAAACGATCTGCTATTCTATGGTTTCTTCTAAGCTTCACATCGACAGGGTTATTATTTTCTGTTACAAATCACATAACAACCAATATCGCTGCAGTTCCATTTTTATGGATTTTACCATTAAGTCTATATCTCATTTCATTCATGATAGTTTTTGACAAAAGGTTAACAAAGCTAACCGCCTTTTTACCTAATTTATACATCCCAGGCATGATCATAATTTTAGTTTTATTATTAGTACATTCTATACATGCATTCTGGTGGTCCTTCCATATTTTCGGGTTTTTTCTGATCGCTTCAGCATTACATGCAAAAATATCTATGAACAAACCTCATAAAAATTATTTATCCATCTTTTACTTAATTATAAGTTTTGGATCAACCGTTTCTGGATTCATCATTACGTTTATAGCACCAAACTTATTTAACCATGTAATTGAATTCCCCGTTTTGTTAGTATTTGGCGGATTCTTAATGGGTGTTCGCTTTTTTCCAAAAACAAAATTCAAATTAAAACTATCTCATTTAAGCATATTAATTCAGGCAATCTGTATCTCGGTTGCCACCATAATCATCATTATGATATTCAATAGCCTAGATATTTATCAGGAAAGAATTCGTTATATGTGCACTGTTATTTTACCAATATCGATATCTTTAATTAATATTAAAAATTTAAAAGTACTATCGTTATTATGTTTTTTCATTTGGACTTCTCATTTCTTATGCAATCAAACATCAAATACAATATTATATCAGCAAAGAAATCACTTTGGCATAAGTAGAATTTGTCAAAATACATTTATTGATGATGAAAATCAAACTTCTATTGTAAATGACTATTATCACGGTTCTATTAATCACGGTGGTCAATTAGTAAATCAAAAATCAATGCTTCCCTTAAAAAATAGTTTTCCAATTTATTATTTTCATCAAAAAGGTCCCTTTGGAGAATTAATGATGTCCTTAAATAAAACCTACTATCAAAACATTGCCGTATTAGGTTTGGGTTCCGGCAACATTGCAGCTTATGGATCAAAAGATCAAAAATATACTTTTTTTGAAATCAATCCTCAAATAATTAAAATAGCGCAAAACGATAAATATTTTAGTTATCTAAAAAATGCTACTGAAAGAGGAACGACTATCAAAATCATTGAAGGTGATGCAAGAATTAAAATTAAATCTATGATAAATGAAAAATTTGATCTGATCATAATGGACGCTTTTAGCGGTGACTCAATACCAGTTCATTTGGTAACCAAGGAAGCTCTTCAATTATACTTAAAAAGATCAAGTGAAAATGCCATCATTGTTTTTCATATATCAAACATTTATATAAACTTAAAACCTGTCCTTACGTCATTGGCAGATAATTTAAATTTAAATATATTAGGTAAATCAAACTTTAAAAACAAAAAAGAGATGTGGAATACATCATCTTCTTGGATCATTATTTCAAAGAAAACTATTATTTCAAAGAATATATTTGCGAAGTTAAAATCTAAAGGTTGGTCTAAACCAACAATAAATAAAGACATCGAATTTTGGACAGATCAATACTCAAATTTATTTAAATCTTTAAACTGGAAATGAAGTTTACAGCGTTTCTCGATCTTCATTTTCAGCATAAACTATTCACCTAGAATAACATCTAGTATTTAATCTAGAACAAACTTAGCCTCTATTTTTTTAGACCATTTATTTACCAATTAAATTTTCTCATCGAATTATTTTCTGTCGATAATTTTCGTCTTCTTTTTACACTAAACTTTTAAACACATGAAAGGAAAAGACATGATAACTAAAAAATCTATTATTTTGAGTTTACTTTATGTTGGTTTAACATGTTGTATTTTTATCAATGTAATAAGCGCAGATAAAAAAAAAATGAAACCAAACCCGAAACTTGTGGCACTTGCTGATAATACAGCTATTGATCTTGGTAGCTTTAAATGGGAAATCCCAAAAGGCGAACCTCAATCTGGAAAAGTAACCGACTATAGTGGCATGACCTATGACATACATAATAATCGTATTTTACTTTTTGGTGGTGGACATTCAGCGACTTGGACAGATTCAATTTATGCCTTTGAATTCAAAACTTTAAATCCACATTTTAAATCGTTGTACACGCCAACTCCTCATAAGTTTTATACCAAAGATAATAGTGATCGTGCATTTTGGAAAGCAGGCGAAACTGGAAATTATCCACGACCCATCGGGCGTCACACATATGATTTGTTAATTGTTCCTGTAGATCGAAAAGAGCTTTTAATGTTACGACATGGTACAGGACCATCACGTGCTGGCAAATCATCTGGTCTAGGCTACACGGGAGGTGCCGTAGGTATTTTCGACTTCAAAAAAGAAAAATGGTCAATGGTCGACAAAAAGAATATGGGAGATTTCGGAGGTTATGGAGGATCTGCAGAATATGATCCTATTTCAAAAAGAGTAATTGGAATGAGTCAAAAACATATTTGGGCATTTGATCCGAAAACTAAAACAACGGTCAAAATCATTAGTTGGTATTCTGACAAAAAAGAATATAAGGGTGCCTCATCCTATTCAGGATCAGTAGTTTATTATCCACCTGATAAAAAAATGTATGCTTTTGGCAAAGGACAAGTTTGGTCAATCAATTTAAATAGACAAGATTTGAAAAAAACAACACTTACAAAAATTGGATTAATTCCAGAAGAAAAAAAGGGTTATCCCGTATTTAACTATGATAGCAAAAATAAAGTATTAGGTGGTGGCCCCACAAATAATAAATTTTATGTTTTTGACCCAAGAACTAAAAAATGGGATTCAAAAGATATTAAAGGTGGGCAACCTGGATCAATGAGAAGCTGGTGTTTATCTTACAGTTCACTTGAAAATGCTTATATTTTTATTTCAGCAAAAAATAAAGTTTGGGCTTATCGCTGGAAAAAATAAAGGATCATTTTTAATAGTAGGCATGCCACTTAGTGGTATGCCCATATTAAATTAACAAATACTATTAAGAAGACTTGGATGCCCACATAGTGGCAATGGTTGTACGAATTAGAAACAATTCTCTTGAAATGGGCGTCAGCCGTAGGTTGGGGTGAGCCTAGGCGATGGCCAACATTTTATGCAAATGCTGAAACAATTCTGAATTATTCA
>NVWA01000054.1 GCA_002746535.1 Planctomycetota bacterium | reverse complement strand
CTACGACTGCTGGAGTAAAATCAAGAATATTTGTTCTAATTACATTCTCATTAGAATTTTGAAATTCTAATCGATAATATATCTTTTGTCCTAGCGCCAAATTAAGCAACAAATGATTAATTTTTGCACCAGTATACAAGCCTTCTATCCAATCAGTCTGAGAACCCAATGATGCAGTTGCACCATATTCAAATCTTGCTTTTACAGGAGAACCACCATCACTTGTTAAATCAGCATGCAACATACCTTGATGAGACTCAATACTTGTAGCGACTTGAATGGAAGCACTAGGATCTGTTATGACAATCGCTTTCTCATATACTTGAAGTTCATAAATCCAAAAGTAGTACCCAGTTGCAATATAATTAAATCTATATTTTACTTCAGATACTGGACCTTCTGTAAACGTAATTTCTGTATCTGAATTATTAGCTACAACACCGTCATGTACATCAATCCATACACCATTACGCTTTATCCAAACATTCACCTTGTCCACAATGCCAAAACCAAAATCAGCATTGATCCTTAGCTTGTCACTGTTGATAGGAGTGTTGTAGACCAAATGCAAGAAAGCTCCGTAACCCATTCTGTTGGACGTATCAGAGGCATACGTTGAATTTGAGTTATCGTAACTGTTTGCTTCTGTTGTCCACTTTGACTCTGGGTCAGAATGTGAGTCCGCAACTTCCCAATCAGCACTTAATGTGCTAAATACGAATGTTTGTACTACAATCAATAGTAATAAGATAGTTTTTTTCACGAGGGTTTTCCTGTAAGTTATTTAGTCAGTTGCTATTTTCAGCGTGGCATTCTAGTGATCTAATAATGTATTTACAACGAAATAGATACTAGGCTTTTTATATGAGACACCTTTCTTTTTTAGCAAATTACACTTTCAAAAAATCCATTCTTTTTTCATATCTAGTATCTACTTAACTAATGATTAAAAATCTCGATAAAATTAAAATTGAATGAATTTAATTTTAGAATATCTCGATATTCAATAAATAGTACGAATAAAGCCAATGGTATATTTTTTACTACTTTTAAAAATTATTAAATATTAAAAATCTAAAAGTAACAATATATCAATTCTGAAATATTCTTGGAATAGATTTAATCGCGAGTAGAAAATTTGAATGACTATAAAATAGTGTAACCCGATTCTTCAAATGCTTCTGAATTTGAAGTGGCTAATGTTACTTTAGATATTATGTTATTAGTAATGTTCAATATAAAACCTGGAACAGCTTTGCAAAGAGAACATGTACCCATGCCATCAACAATCACTTGTTGGAAGTCTTCTTTACCTTTATTATTTTCTCCCCATTTGACTCTACTTCCTAATTTGTAATGATGATTCTCAAGCTCACCATATTGGAATTGAATATTAAAATTCTCTTTCAGTTTACATTCTGGGCACTTATGCTCAACATAAAGTTTACTAAATCGACTCATTAATCATAAATCCCTATAAAGGACGAGAGTGTTTTAATCATATAATGTCTAATCTATGAAGAATACTAGGATATTCAATATAAAATAATATCAGTGTATTAATATATCAAAAGTTATGATTTACTTTAGCAAACATTAGCAATAAAATTACAGAGCTATTCTAAACCATTCTATTAAATCATAAGATGAATGAATAAAAGAACTAAAACAATAGACATAGAACAAGTTATTAAAAAGAATTATGGGCGAGACTATAACTATATTTCTGGGTTCAAAAATACCTCATCAATCATAAAAATCTTTCATAAAAAATGTAAAAAAGATTTCCGTATAAATTTCAAAAGTATACAAAGTAGGTCCTCATGCAAACATTGTCAAAGAAGATGCACTACTGAAGAAGTAAAATTAAATATTAAAAGAAGAATGGGGTTTGAATTTAGTTACGTAGAAGGTTATGAAAACTCTAAATCAAGAATCACAATTAATCATTCAGCGTGTAATAAAACTTTTACAATTCTATATGCATCTCAATTAGACAGAGCTAAATGCCCACATTGCAACGGTCGATTTTGGGATGACCAAAAGCTACAAAATTATGTTATAAAACATATGGGGGAAGATTTCAGATATGAAAATGGTTTTAAAACCGGTGATAACAAAATTAAAATCAAACATAATACGTGTAACCATATTTTTGACATTCAAATTCACAGTATCAACAAATGCAACTTATGTCCGATCTGTGATATTGGCAAACTACTTTCTCCCAATGAATTTAAAAAAAAAATGTTTAAAACAAGAGGGAATGAATATAAATTATTAAAGTTCGAGTGCATAGAAAATGGATACGTGGTTATGTCAAAGGGGATACACTTACTCCATACAAAATGTAAAAAGGTATGGGTAACTCATGGTGATTTCTTTTATAATAATAGTAATTGTTCCCATTGTAGCAATAACGCTAAAAAGACCACAAGCATCTATAAAAATGAAATCAAAAAACTTATTGGACATGAGTTTGAAGTCCTTGATGAATATTTAAATTCGGCAACTCCAATTGAACACATTCACAATGATTGCGGACATCATTTTCTTATGTCACCAAATAATTTTAAAACTAAACCAAGATGTCCAATAAAATGTGAGTTTTCAGACAAAACAAATTCCAATTGGAAAGAACAATTAAATCCTTATCCAATTATAGTAAAACCAAAAATAAGAATAAGAAAGCGTCCTTCTAGAAAGAAATAAGAGAATGATACGTAAAGAATATTTATTAGGTATATACATTTGAAATATTTCAAAACTATAACTGAACAAGATTTTATATTATCTATTGCAGAAAAACAAGATGTAACCAATCTTTAATAATTCAGAATAAATTCACCAACCACGAAAAGTGTCCTTTTATACAAACATTGCTGATAATATATTCAGGTCATAAATGTTCTATATATGGTCAGTTTTTAACATAGAATATTGGCATCTTAGGTATTAAATTAGAGTCGTATGATTAGATATTTCTTAGCGATTCTATTTGGCATATGTTTGGCAGTTCGTAGCCGACAGTGTGAATTACAGACATACTAAGGCATACTCAAATAAACCATTAATTACCCTAAAGGTTTGTCCTTTATGACCTTACACCCTAACCCCTTGAAATCAAGATTGTTACAAATTGGCTCTGACGTAACATAAGATTATACCGATATTGGGCTGGTTAATAAATTTAGGGATGCTGATATTCACAATTACTCTTTATACTATAACAGAGAATTAAACCGATGCACAAGAGATGTCACAATCGTTTAAAGTGAACTTGTATAACAACCTCTATTCAGAGAAAAACAATGATTAAACATTTAATTTTATCAGCAGTGTTAATGGCAATATTTATGAACTTACTAGCTGGTGAGAAGATTTATGTGGGTACTGCTTCTAATGAAGGGATTTACTTAATTGACCTTAATGTGGATACAGGTAAGTTAAAAATGGTGTATCAATGTAAAGATATTAAGAGGTCAAGTTTCTTAACAATTGATATGAAAAATTCTCGTTTGTATAGTTTGGGTATGGAAAAAAAGATTTCGGTTGTTCGTGCTTATTCGATTGGTAAAGATGGTCATTTAACTTTAATGAATGATATCAAAAGTAATAGCAGAGGTGCTTGCCATATTACGTTGTCGCCGAAGGGAAATGCGGTGGTCGTGGCTAATTATGGTTTTGGCAAAGTAATGGTAGCTTCATTAGATAAGGGAGGTAAATTGGTAGGTGAACCGCGTTATCATTCACATGATCAGTATACAATTGCTAAGAAAACTAAACGCCAGAATAAGCCGCATGCTCACAATGCATATAATAGCCCTGATGGCCAATATGTTTATGTTTCTGATTTAGGTCTCGATAAGATTCTTATTTATAAATATGATAAGACTGGGAATAAGATTGTTGCACATGACCGACCTTTTGTGCAGATGGCACAAGGTGCCGGTCCGCGGCATTTAACTTTCCATCCGACGAAACCATTTAGCTATGTAATCAATGAACTTGATAGTACGGTTGTGTTGATGGATTATTTTAAATCCGGGGAATTAAAAATTAAGCAAACGATTACAACATTACCTAAGTCTTGGATTGGAAAGAATTCATGTGCGGATATTCATGTGCATCCTAACGGGAAGTTTTTATATGGTTCTAACCGTGGCCATAATAGTATTGTTATTTTTAAAATAAATGTGAGTACGGGGATTTTAACATTGGTGGGTCATCAATATGTAGGTGGTGATTGGCCTAGGAATTTTTCGATCAATCCTTCGGGAAAATATTTATTGGTGGCTAATCAGCGTACTAACAATATTGTGGCTTTTACTATTAATGTAGAAACGGGTATTTTGAAACCGACTGGATTTGAGATTATAATTCCGGCGCCGCAATGTTTGAAGTTTTTGAGTGGTTATGGTTTGAAAGGTAAAAAATAAAAAGATTACCATCTGCCTTTACAAAATAAGGCTAGGCATGACTCGATAGGTGGGAATTAGACGCAACAGAAGAACTCTACAGTATAGCACTTGTAGGATGGTAACCCCCTCGCCAAGGATTGCTGGTGGGTTAAATTTAATTTAATTTTAGGTTGTAGAGAGATATACTAATTAGTATGCTTTTAATCTACAACTTCAACTGATATGGAGTTCGTTGCTCCTGGGTGTACTTTCAACGTTGCCTTTTCATTGTTAATTATACCAAAATAACCTGTGACCAAGTGAATTTCATTTTCCCTATTTTTGTTCAACATCAAAGTTATTTCATTTTTCCCATCAAGCTCAAAGACAATCTTTTCGATATTATCAAGCTCAATATGTTTTCCTGTTTTATCAATGGCAGTAATTTTTTTCATAATATAATCCTAAAGAAATTCATTAAACCACTATCAAAAATAATGAAGGAAACTTGGTATAAATTATTCGTTTTTCTCGGCATGGCTCGTGTTTATCCACTACATTGACTCTTTTCACTCGCTAGTTGGTTAATAATTAAATATTCAAGCGATTAATATCTCTCCTAAAATACTATTAACCTTTTTAATTAGTTCATGTGAATCAAACGGCTTATTTATTATTTCTGATACATATTTATAATCTTTAAGCTCAGCTATAACAGCATCATTAAGATAACCAGATACAACAATTATTTTAGATTTACAACCAACTAAATTTAGCCCATAAATATTTTCCATACCATTCCAGTTTGGCATGTTTAAATCAGTTATAATAAGATCAAATTTATCTGTCACAGCTTGGTTAAATCCTGTTTGGCCATCGTTAGCACAGACAATTTCGTATCCCTCCACTTCAAGACTAATTGCGAGAATATTTTGTATAAATTCATCATCTTCAATAATTAAAATTTTCTTTTTCTTCATAATGGCATTCCGTTTATTCTAAGTGAGTAATTATTCTAGATCATAAAAACAATAAATTCAAATATTTGTTAAATAAAAGATCAACAATTTACATAGTGAAGACTATATATTTCATGACCTAAAAGTTCCAAGCTCAAAAAAGAGTAGTTTTTTACGTACGCACTAAGCATTAGTTGTAAGTCCATAATATTTTAAAATATCTAGTTACGAATAAGTTCTGATTTATTTTAAAAGTAACATACAAACACATTCTATGGTTAATATTTCCGGATCTCGAAGATAATTGACTGGAGAATACCTTTGATCTTTAATTTATGCCATCTGGGATTATTTCTAACAATATACTCAAATGATCCAAATCAAACGGCTTCTTAATTACAGGTATATGAATGCCTTCTTTGTTGTATGAATCAATAAATCTTTCTGAGAAATAACCAGATGTCATAATGATTTGTTGCTTCCGATTTAATTTTAGAACCTTTTTTATCAACTCTACACCATTTAAGTTAGGCATCAAATAATCTGTAATAATTGCATCATAATCTTGATTATCTTTGTAATGATCAAAAGCTTTTTTTGAATCTCTAAATATTGTAACGCTATGGGTTTTACTTAAATGATCATTTAATAATTCACAACAATCCTCTTCATCTTCAACAACAAGTATTTTCATTATTATCTTTCGTAGGAAGCAATATATTTAATCTTTTCTGCAAATGCATTATGTACAACTTTATCTACAGGTTTGTGAATAATTACTGTAGAAGCTGGATCAATCCCTAGGTAGTTCCCACCTTTTAAATTTTCTATCGGTCTGACAGGTCGTTGACAAAATCCACCACCACAATTAGGGCAGACATTTTCTATAATTTTAGCAACACAATTACTACAGAAGGTACATTCATATGAGCAAATCATTGCATCTGTTGATGATGGAGGTAAAAATTTATTACAGTTTTCACACGTTGGTCTGATCTCTAGCATTATGACTCCTACAATAGTATTCACGCGCCTATTATACATGTTTCTAAGAAATAAACTACCATCAGTAATATTATCATTCAAAGACTCCTTCTAATCCATCCATACCTCACTAACTTACTATGAACTTTAAATAAATTATATTTATATCAGATTATTATATACTATATATTTGACTAGTGTTTATTAATAATTAGAATCCCAGCTGTAGGCAATTCAATAAATCGTATTGAATTTGCATATTTATTAAATATTAATGTTTTATAAGGAGTCTAACAATGTCAATTAACCCTGTAGGATGGTTTGAAATTTATGTTCAAGATATAAATAGGTCAAAAAAGTTTTATGAATCAGTATTCGATGTAAAACTGGATGACATAAGCCAACCAGAAATTGAAATGTGGTGTTTTCCGTGTGAAATTGATTCTAAAGGCGCAACAGGTGCACTAGCAAAAATGGAAGGTATTCCATCTGGTGGTAATAGTACTGTTGTATATTTCAATTGTGAAGATTGTGCAAACGAATCTGCAAAGATATCCAACAACGGAGGCACGATACAAAGAGAGAAGTTTTCTATTGGAGAGCATGGCTTCATTGCTTTAGCCCTAGACACAGAAGGTAATATGATTGGACTACATTCGATGAAATAGAACTATGATTGAGTCTTATGATTTCTTAATTATAGGGCTTTTATATAAAACTCACCTAACTCCCCCTCTATTATCCCAGTCCATCCGAGAAACCACAACCCAATTCCATTAAGTACGTTTCACTAAATCCCCTTTTCTGGAAACTACTGAATTTCATCATCTACTAGGTTATAAATAATGATATTACTCTTCCATGATATTGCTAATTTAGTAGAATATTATTTTATTAAAAGCTGATTGAACGAAATTATTATTGACGTAGACGGTGTCTGTTAAATTTTAAAAGAGCACCTATGTCAATAGTACACTTCAACTTTACTATTGAGATATATTATGAATGAATATTTGCAAGAACTTAAGAATCAAGATCAAGCTGTTCGACATGCCGTCGGTGATATTGATTGGGAAATTGTATCTAAAGAAGATACTGAACGCCGAATGAAAGTAACTGAAATACTAAAAAACGGTGAGGTCAGATCTGCCGAAGATTTTTATAATGCTGCTCTCATTTTTCAGCATGGTCCGAGCGTAGATGATATTCAACTTGCTTATTCACTTGCGCGGATCTCATCACTTCTTAATCCTGATGATAAAGATACTAGCTGGTTATGTGCTGCTGCTTGGGATCGTCATATGGAGTATCGTAAAAGACCTCAATGGTATGGTACCCAATTTACTGAACAAGATAATTCTGAAGAATTTGAGCTTTACGAAATTGATGAAACGGCTGTATCTGATGCAGAGCGTATTGCTTCCGGAGTACCAACATTATCTGAATCTAAAGCTGACGCTCTTACTATAAGGCAAAAAATATTAGACGGCATCTTGTAAATCATCACAATAAAATTCATCAGCGACCCACTCTACTCAAGATTGTCTTCGTAAAGTGCCGCTGATCCTAATCTTTAGTTTGAAAAAATATATAAAAGGAAAATTATGAAATCTACATGCACATATTTCAATCCTCTCGATTCATCTTGCTCTGATAAATGGGAGGAAATAGAAGGATCTGATGGCAATTTGTTTCAGCTCACTATAGCTGAAGATACCATAAGTGGCGATTACACCCGTTTAACAAAATTCGAAAGTGGCTATTCAACAGAGTTCTTTGGCGCAAAGAGTCATGACTATCCAGAAGAAATATTCGTTGTTTCTGGCCGACTATTCGACAAAGCATTCGACATTTGGCTTGAGGCAGGGACTTATGCTAGTCGACCACCCGGTGAAGTTCATGGGCCTTTTATAGCAGAAGGTGAAGTTGTAATACTCGAAATGTCTTATCCATCACAATCGAAAAATTTAAATTAACCAAACGATACCGTAGTTATCTTATAGAGGTAAGCCCATGAAAAATATTTTAATAATAATTACATTATTCATTTATTTAGCTGGTTGCAGTGAGAAAACAGCTAGAAAAAATAAAAGTTTAAGCCCAAATGATAATAAAGATGAAGGTATTCAGAGCAATAGTTTATTTAGTGAAATTGAATCAACTTATGGAGTTAAGATTATTATGAAAGCTACTCCTGAATTATTTCATCCATCTTGGCGCTTGCCTCCAATTAATGCCAAAATAGTTCAAATTGATGAAAATGAAGTTCTTAGGTATCCAATGATATTAAAAAATGTTTTGTCTAAATATCCCAAAAAGGTTCTTTTGAAAAATTTAAAAAAAATTGTACTAGCAAAATCCCTTAGTTTTTATGGTCTCCAATACGGAGGAACCTACTCAACATATACTGTTTATTTAACTAGCAAAGGAATTAGTAGAGGCTATACGAATGACTATTTGATTAATAGTATTCATCATGAATTCAGCTCAATCTTATTTCGAAATTACAATTTTCCAAAAGAAAAATGGAAGTCTCTTAATCTAAAAGGTTTTAAATATACTAACAATTCTATTGATGGGGGCATTGAAGCTTTAAAAGCAGGGAAAGCAGGCTTAATAGGATCGCATTTATGGTATAAGCAAGGGTTCTTAGCTGAGTACTCAATTTCCGCGTTAGAGGAAGATTTTAATCTATACTCTGCTTCAATTTTGACAAATCCAATCCACATCAAAAAATTAGCTAAAAAATATACTTTAATAAAAAAGAAATTAGATCTGTGGCTTTCATTTTATAATTCTATTGACATTAATTTTAAAAAAAATATTTTTAATAAATAGATAATAGTCACCTTTAAAAAATAAATCCAAACCACACAATAGATAAACTGAATATTTTGTGAAAAGTACCAAGAATAATTAAGACTTTACCTATAGCGAAAGAAAAATTAATTGTAATCCATAAAAAGACCCCACCATTAAATTTTGAACGGTCTGATATTATAAAGTTGAAATTAGAATAGAACTCAGTGACTTAAAGAGCAAATACAAGACTTGCATATGGATTATTACTTTAATTCTT
Source organism: Planctomycetota bacterium (assembly GCA_002746535.1). GTDB lineage: Bacteria > Planctomycetota. The sequence goes on along the minus strand of NVWA01000054.1, from coordinate 11,949 downwards.
TTTTGCATAACCAAGAGTCTTATAAGGAATCAATGGATTTAATTGAAAACACAAAAGTATTCTTCACAATTTATAGATTGTTTAATTGGGTGGAAAGCTGAATAGCTAGGCATTAGATGAGTAGATTGACCAAAACCTCCCTTATATTTCTTGCTTCTGCGATATTAGTGCATCCACTCTTCTACCTATGTCTATACGTACAATATATTGAACAATCGGGATGGGGTGGATTAATCTATATTGCTATTTATATTTACTGGATAGTCCCTTTTTCCCTCTTTTTGATTATCGTATCTTTGATCATATCATTTGTGGCATCAAAAAAACAACCTATTGTATTTATTTGGTTGCTACCGGAATCAATAGTTGTTTCAATAAGTTTATCTTGCTTGCTTATAATTACTGGTAAAGACATACTCAGATGTATTTTTGGTTCAGCATTTGATGGCGCTCAGATATATATTCTTTTTTTCATACCTATTTGGTCACTGATTTTTACAATCCGTTGGTTTATTCATATTGTCAAACCTCTTCAAAACAAGATGTTCTTGCTTTCAAATATAATGTTAAGGTTTTCCATAATTCCAAATACTATTCACCGGCTATTCAAAAGATTATTCATCTTAGGTTTTGTATTATTCACTCTTGCAATGCTAAGTCATTCATTTAAAGCTATTGCTCTTCCTCAATTCTTTTTACTCCATGTTATCGTTCCAATCTCATGGTCATTACCATTACTAGCTATTGGTATAGAAATTGTCTATGTTATCAAGACAAGAAAGTTATTTCAAGATGCCCACATCTAACCATGCTATGAGCACAGATAAAAAAATAAGTATAAAAAACATTCTCGGCTTATTGTCTGTTGCAATTACAACAGCTATTTTATATATGGCCTACATTACTTTCCTAAATCCATATTTTGTTTTAAAAAATTCTAAATCAGAAATCTTGTATCAAAAATATTTTAACGATATGTCACATCGTGGTTTACGTACATTGAAATTGGATAACAATGACACTGTAAAAATATATTACGCTACATCAAATGGTCTCCCTACTTTTAAGGGTTGGATGATAATTATTTTTAAGAGTTCTGATGGACATTATTATTTGAAAAAGTTCAAGTATTTCGATTATGTCCTTTCAAGAGTTGTCGGAGATTTGTACGAAAACTCATTTCCGAATGGTATTGACCAAGTAAAGCATTATATGTTTTTTCGAAAATGCGAATCATCAAAAGAGTTTACTGAAAAAGCAACTAGATTTGGATTTACCAAATTTTAATATCCTTACCCCCTCCCCATTTTTCCACCCAATTAACTATTGATAGTAATCCTCAGGACTAGCCTTAGTCCCGCTCTATCGATAATCGGTGAAAACTTACTTACAAAAAACCCATAATTATTATGAATTCAGCTTATATTAAGGCTAGGATTCACATTAAATTAAGCCACTCACCCACAACCATCACCCCTCGTCTGATTTTTTAAAAGCTTGTTGTTAGATAAGAATCCTTGATTTTTACGAGATTAAGCTAGTGTCAGGAAACAAGGCAAACTTGATATGTAACCCATAAATATAGATTAAATATATAAAATATGAAAATTTGTAATAATCTCTTCGAGTGAAGCGTCTAGCAGATAAAATCAAAATAAATAGTAGACTACACAGAAATAGATGTTGGTTATTGCTGTTTATCTCAAATTTTAGGAGAAAAATATGAAAATTAATTTTTACTTAATAATGTTACTCTGTTTAATAGTCACTACAACTCAATTGATCGCTGAAGCACGAGCACCGCAATTAGTTATTTCAGGCTTTATAAAAGCACTCCAGAAAAATGATGTCAAATATCTCAAGAAGTATGCTGATCTAGATAAAATTAAAAAACAGCCAAAACGAAGCTATACCATCAAAGAACTTAAATCTCTTTTTTCAAAAACAGATGTGACTAAGATAGTAATTTCCAAGCCTACCCATAACAAGAAAACAGGAATAATAAAAGTGAGATTGAGCAAACCGTTGTCAATTGAATTTGAACTTCAACACCAAAATACCAAATCAAAATTAAAATTAAAAAAAAGTAAGGGAGATTTCTATCGCATCATAGGAATACACCCATGAGAAGTCATGATTGTACAACTAATGGATTTAATAATTTCTTAACCAAGCCAACTCTCGAAAAGGATTCTTGAGCATTATACCAAGGTTTGGTTTTGGGGTAAGGGGAAATGTAATTGGGATTTTTAGAGATAGCTTTGCACAATCTCCTAGTGAATTTAATTTCTCTGATATGTTAACTTCGATCTTTATTTTAACTTAAAGAGATCACTGAAAAAAAACTTTCTCTTTATAGTCAGTGAACCAATGACAACTATGCTGAGACTGAGAGTCATCATAGTAATCTCTTGCCCAACTAGATAATCAAGAAGAAGAAGTGTATTCAGTATTATAACAGGCAAACATAAAGCTATGACGTATCCAACACGTACCCAAGAAACACCATTATTTTCAATTATGTTTGAATTAAACGCATCATTTTTCATACCACATCCTTTTTGCTTTTATCTAAATAATAGGGAATTAAATTATCATTTTTGCTTTGAGCTGTTTAACAATTTTACATGTTTTCTCCATATACACAATCCCAATTATCAAACACAGTAAAAAGACTACTCACCCACAACCATCATATTGATATTTTTATTATGATTTAATGATACATATCCCCTTTCTCCCCATTCAAAATTAATGAATCAACATAACAAAATTTACATTTTATATATTTTCATACCTTCATCTGATTTAAAATTTTCTTTTCACAATTACTAAAAATGCAAAATCGCGACATCTTAAACTTAACACCAGAGATCTGTTTGCACCTACCCACTCTCCAATATACTTAGCCTGTCTTTCCTGTTCTTCCTGTTATATCTTCGGAAATGTGATACGTTTCTTCCACACTGGTGGCTTGCCATTGAGACCTTGAACATTTTCTTCTAGAATTAAGGGCTTGGATGAACGTGGTATGATAAAAAACCCGTAAACAGCTACCTCAATATGTCCTCCAATCGTCTGGTATGACTCATCATCGAATCTGAAGGCAATACGATATTGTTCTTCTGAAACTGAGATGGCCTTAAGCCCCCGACTATTCCGGCCACTTCCTTGAAAAATCGCAATTACCATGTATCGCTCAAAATCAATTAAAGGTAGTCCAAGGGAATTGTAGTTATGATCGTATTTGTTGCCCAGCTTCTGCCCTTTGTTTTTCTCCCACGCTCTAATCCAATCCTTCTTGGATGTAATGCGCTGATATCCACGTTTTGAAACATGGCTGTCAGTGCCGGTTATGACAACACAAGGCTTGGTCAGCACATCCCTCTTGATAGTATCAGCTAGTAATGTAGGTATTGTAAATAGAACTAAAATAATAAATGATAAAGAAATGACTACTTTTATTTTTTTCATTGATTTTCCTTTAAATGTAATTGATTAGATGCAGTATTAATATTTTTGATTTGAATTATCCATTTACAAATTATTATGATTTAATCATACTTAACCCCTTTCTCTCCTTCTCCCCATTTAAAATTAAATTAATGAACCCACCAATATGACATAATTCACATTTCATCTATTTTCATACCTTCATCTGGTTAAAATTTTCTTTTCACAATTACTAAAAATGCAAAATCGTGACATCTTAAGTTTAACACCAGGGATCTGTTTCCACCTATCCACGCTCCAACATCTACTACAAGAAACCCATCCATCCCATAAAAATAAAAAAGGACATATTGGTATTAACCAACACCATAACATTGACCGTAAAAATGAACCTTTTCTTATTAAAAAAAATGGCAAGGCAAACCCACCAAAGAGAGCACAAGAAACAAATAAATATGAAGATAGTTTATTTCTGATAGGCTCGAATATGAAAACCTTGTCAAAATCATTCATTAAGGAATTCAATACATGCAACTTGCTTTCTTCAGGAATATGATGAAACGTAGCCGAAAGCACAGCAATTGATTTTGGTGGAACATTATTTAACTGCGAGTAATCAAAGCTACCAAAAACAGGCTTCACCCGCTCATCCATGTTCTGTAATCGCTTAAATTGTTTAATATCCGGATGTAAATCAGTTGGAATAATATTTATTGTTGAACTTCTTATAGGCTTACTCAAAATCAGCATTTTAGTTATAGGGCACATCCCAGCACCAAGTTCAAAAATATTCTCAACGCTATCATCACTTATCTCTTCGGATATTGCCTGAATTACCCAATTGTAGTAGTTTCGAAATGGACTACTATTTCCAATCATTAAAAGATCTCTTAAAACACCTTTTATTGAAATAGGGGTAACCTCCAGATCCATAAACTCAAAATTTAAATACTCAATTATTTTTTTAAACATATAGTCCAATTGTAAGATAAATAAATACACAAGTCACATTTTCACATAAGAAGCAAAAGCATTTTCTTCGCAATCAAAAGGGCAAAAAGATTTATAGAAAGATATCTGATGATGATTTAAATTTTTGAGTATGTTTGAATTTACCTGACTATTATAAATCACAAATCTAATATCTGAAATTCTCGCATGCATTAATACAGCAGGAGCACCTTTTACTAAAGAGCAGCTCTTCTCTTCACCTATTTTATTAAATCCTAAAATTTGATTATAAAAGAATTCATGCCTTGGGTTTACTTCACATATTATCGAATCACCCTGATAAAAATAATAAGAATACAGATAAGCAAAATTCATTAAACATTTAATAATTTGCATCTTACCTCTAGATTTTTCACAAAGGACAAGTCTAGTAAATTCAATTTGTCGAAAATACTCATCCTTTAAAATCTTAGATTCATTTAAAAATGTTGTCTGGTAAGGCAATCTACCAAATACGTTAGATAGAACCGTGACAGTTCCTAGTATTTCTTTATGCTCATTTTCAATAAATAAAACTCTGGTCTTATCATTTAAGTCATTTGGGATTTTGTATTCTTTTTCAAAATTCTCAGAAATAAATCCTTTTTGCAGATAAACATTATAAGCTAACTTATAAACGGATTTCTTTTGCTCAGCCGTAACAGCCACCTGAATACGATGATTTTCTTTCAGTCCAAAGGTTTGCATTATTTCTCCAATATTTATAGTCTCTGTGATTGATAATATGCTGTTCCTATAGAAATAATTGTGCCAAAATCGTAAACAATTGTTAATAATAGAGTTAGAAGATATATTAAAAAAAAAGGTTATTGTTATACTATTTAATAGGACTAATTTAGGCCAAATATAAGACTATGAATATAGATAAAAATAAATCAGTTATTGAAAATTGGAAAAGTGCTGATCACATAATTCATGATATTTTAAAATACTCATGTGACTCAAAACAGCCTATTGTAAAAACGATTCTCGCTATGCAGGATTCATCTAATCTTTCAATAACAAAGATAAGGTTGCGTGCTGAAAAATTCGTCAATAAAATTGATAATTATGAAATAAATTTATTCAGTTTATTCCTCATCATATGGACGACCAAAGTAATTAGCTTTAACCTTCTAGTAGAAGCAGAAAAATTAGTTTCTCGAATAGATCTAATTAAAAAAAACCTGGTGTGTAATGAAATATCAACCTATTTTTTAGTTGTGAAAAGCTTTTACTACAGCTCACTTGGTGATAAAGAAAATAGAGAAGTCAATTTACTTAAGGCGATTACCTATTCAAATAATAATGTAAATATTAAATTTCGAGAAAAAATATTAAATCAATATTATGGCTTTTTATCTAACCACGGGCGCTTAAATGAAGGTCTTGATAAGTTTAAATCAAAAGAACTTTCCATATCAAAACTAGATGGAATTCAAAGATTATTTTTCCAATATGTAAATGCAATAAATAATGTAAATATGGACGAGGCTCAGGATCATTTCAAAGAAATTAAACACCATATTCAATATGATAATATAGCCTTTCAAGAACTTATTAAACAAAATGAATCTTTACATTTTTATAATATTCTAACTGCATGGAAAAATAATAAAACATATAGCGAGATTGTAATTAATAATAATCCAACCTATAAATCTATAAAGAGTTTACTTCTCAACAAACCTAAAGAGGCATTGTTTTGGGCAAGGGAAGCAGTTATAATTCTTAAATCGAATATTCATTCTTCAAGCTTACACGTCTATGTCTTGATTCGTGCCGAAATAGCAAATAATAATGCGAATGCGGCAATTAACTTATTAAATAGTAAAATTGCTTCTGGAAATTCTCACTTTTTAGATGATTTTTTTTACACTCGAGCCTACCTATTGCAAGGAAAAGAAAAGAGTGCTATTCATAACTATAATAGACTATTAAAAAATGCCCTTAAATTAAATGCCATTGCAAGAATTGAGTTTGAGTTAGATTTATCATGCGAATTAAGCAAGGGGCACTTACATTCATTTTTAACGAATATATTCAGTACAAATCTGCAAAACAGAAAAGGCCCAACGTCTACAAAATTAAATTATAAAAACAATCAAAAATCAAAAGATAATGTCGGTATTAAACGCCTAATCGGCAATAGCAAAGAGATCGAGATCGTTAAGAAAAGTATAAAGCAGTATGCTAAAATCGATAGTATCATCTTGATTACAGGAGAAACTGGAGTAGGCAAAGAAGAAGTTGCTAAAGCCATACACGAAGAATCTGATAGAAAAAGCGAGCCTTTTATAGCAATAAATTGTGCGGCAATCGTTGACTCGTTACTTCAGTCCGAACTTTTTGGTCACAAAGCAGGATCATATACTGGAGCTAATCAAACTCACAAGGGAATATTTGAGTCTGCGGGTAAAGGTACAGTACTATTGGATGAGATTGGCGATATTTCACCATTACTACAAGTAACACTATTACGAGTCTTAGAATGTGGTGAATTCCGATCAATTGGCAATACTAAGTCAACTCCATACTATTGCCGCATAATTTTAGCAACAAATAAAAATTTAATGAAAATCTCAGAGGAAAAACTGTTCAGAAAAGACCTATACTACCGTTTAAATAAATTCGAAATTAAAATTCCTGCCTTAAGAGACCGAGCAGGTGATATCCCCTATCTTGCAAAATATTTTCATCAATTGAATCATCACAACAAAAATAAAATTAGTTTATCGCAGTCATTATTAGATAAAATGAATCAATATTCTTGGCCAGGTAATATTCGCGAATTAAGACACGAAGTGGAAAGAATGAGAATGCTTAATTCTCAAAAATTATCCTACGAAAAAGAAGATTTCACCATAAACACAGAATCAATTACTCATTACAACAATAATGAGTCCACTAAATCAGGCGAAACACTTAAAGTAGCAAGTGAAAAGGAGGAAAGCTTAACAACTGAAGATAAACTGATCTTGAATGATCAAAATAAATACAGAAGAATTGAAAGACTTAAAATCCTTTTCAAAAAACATAACAGATTAACTAGAAGTGAAATAATAAAGGCTTTTCAAATATCTTCAAGCACAGCTTCAACATATTTAAAGCTATTAATAGATGAAAACTACATAATTAAAATAACACCTAATTCGTCTCCTCGATCAGCTTATTTTATATTAAAATAAATCCGCGAAAATTTATCATTAAATAAATTATTAAAATCAACCTATAACAATATTTGATTAAATAGGATTTAATAATTTCTTAACCAAGGCTACTCTCTAAAAGGATTAGTGAGCATTATACCAAGGTTTGGTTTTGGGGTAAGGGGGAATGTTACAATGACCTAACGTGCAAGACTAATTTTTACAATACAGACTTTTTTGTTGATGGTGTCATATTTCAAAATTTGATGATAACCTTTTTTTGCCTTGCTAATATAAGCCTTAAACTTTGAAAATTCTTTAAGCCTACTCTGTATTTCATCACCAAATGGATGTTTTTCGTAATTTTCATTTTTAAGGTTATGGTTTTTTGACCAGTCTAATTTTTTACCTTGATTGAATTTCAACTTATTGAATAATATTTCAAGTTCTTTTTTGTTTATGTTGAATTCATAATAATGCACACCTCTAAAAGTGGCAGATGTATAAATATTTTTTACAGAAGCAGGCACATTACCATCAAATAAATAATCAACACTTCTAATGTGCCTATTAGAATACAAAACACAAAAGCCTGCAAATAAAAGTAAAACTACAACAACTGAATATATTCTCATCTACATTTCCAAGCCAACTCTCTATAACCAAACAAAACAATCCTACCACACCAAAGCGATTTAGCACTTGTTTTGAGATTGAAAGTTGTTTTGATTATGTGAGATTAGTTTTGTTGTTGGTGTGGGGAGTTTGGAGATAGTGTTGTGCGATCTCCTTTGTATGGCGAGTCGATTATTTCACGGCAATTTGTGATTAGATTAATATTTTTACCTAACGAGTTATATTATTATACGTTTTCTACTGTCCTACCAATAATAATATCATAATAAATATGAAGGATTGTTGGTTTAAAATAGTTAATCAGAATTACATATTGACTCAATCAAGGATTTGAGCTTAGATAAATTAAATGGCTTTTCTACTAAATATATAAGATCGCTATATTTCTCAGCTAGTTTAAAAAGTTTTGGCTTTAAGGATACCGTACAAATAATAAACTTTTGTTTGGAATTAATCCTCAACATTTCTTCTATCATCTCATCGCCTTGTAATTTTGGCATTTGAATATCTGCAAGGACAACTGAGTAATCCACATTATTGGAATAATGAATTAGTGCCTTCACAGGACAGTTAAATACTGTGACTTCATAGTATTCATTGAAGAACGTTTCTAAAATCGAAGTAACAATCTCATCATCATCTACAATCAATATTTTCAAGGCAAGTCTTTCAGGTATTAAATGACATGCATTATTTAATTATTTATGAAGTTATCTACAATTATATTTTACTTATTTAAAGTAAGTAATTTCAATTTATTTGCTTTTTATGGAAGTACCTATCTACTTATACCAACTATCAAAATGATTTATATGGCAAGTTAACCAGATAAGATTTCAGAAACCCTTTCTGGTTTTTCGGAAATGTGGCACTATCTAAGGCGATATGACGTGAAAATCGAGCCAGATGATTATTTTGGCCTTACAGCATCTCAATTACTTTTTCAGTTTAGTTTTATCTAAAAAGATAGTAATGGCACCGGCAAAGTCTCCAATTTTTCTTTTAAGCTTGCTAGGATGAATTTTCAGGCCATCTTGACCCTCATTTGTACCATGACATTTAATGCAAGACGGAGCATAGAATTCTGGTAATATGTACCGGTATGATTTTCCTTGATCTTCACCAATTGGTTTTCCGGTATAAGATTTTGAAGAGATTAATTTATCCTCAATTATTTTTGATTCCCATTCATCAGGGGCATTATTTTCATTTACAAGAAGTTGTTTTGAAGTTGTAAGTTTTATTTTTACCCCTTCTTTTGATTTTTTATTGAATTCTTCTGCAACATAAGCAGCAAAACGTGCTGGTAATAGCTTTCCGTCCCATTTCTTAACATAATCATTTTTCCCTTTCCACGCTAATCCCAATTTACCACTCGCCGCCAAACGTATAATTTTATCCACTGCTTTCTGTAAATCTTTGACGATCTTGCCTTCAATGCCATCTTCCTTTAAACTTTTTTTAGTCATAACTCTATAATGTTGCTTAGCATTTTTATGCATAATACCTAAACGACCTTCTACATTTTCAAAATATTTTTTAGGCTTATGTATAGCTTCTTTATTTGAAGAAATTGTTTTTCGATAAGCCCTAAACAAAGCTGTAACATTAAAAGAGATATTTTTCAATTCGTCTTGAGAATATTCTTCCGCATTAATATTTCCTGTTGAAATCCCTGCACATAGAATGAAAGCTATTATTAATGATAGGCTAGTTTTAAAATACATATTATTTCTCCCTAAACGTTAAATTTATAATCAAATTTTCATTATTTACTTTGAAACCATATACCTCTAAAAATAATTAGAGGTATAATTAAGCATGAGATCTCTTTATTACTAAAATTTTACGTTTGTTTGAAAGAATGCCCAGAATCCTCCATCATCTTCTCCTGAAGTATCATCAATAAAATCTCCAGGAGCAAAATAAGAAACACCAGCCCAAATATAGACTCTAGTAAACAGTTTCCACTTTCCATAAAAATCAATTTCACTACCTATGGTATTTTTATCCGTTCCAGTATCATTGCTTCTTGAGAATCCTATACCATAAAAGTTATCCGTCTCTTCTGGTAGCCAAAACATATGTCCGTCTAAATGAAAACTGACATTCTCGATCGGCTTAACACTAAACTGAATTTTAAAACTTTGTAAGTTTTTGAATAATGCGAAATCCATATGGCCATGATAAAAATGACCAAAAGGAAGTATAGGGTCAAATGTTTTTATATCACTATCACCTGTATTATCGTCGCCACTTGCATAAGCAAACTCTAATCCGATTCGCGGTTTCCAATCTATATCAAATGTATAACCTCCTGTTATTGCAGCAGCATATGCTGAGACGTCACTATTACCTTGCTCACCGGTTTGAAAGAATAAATCACCAGAATAATCAAAATTTGAGGTCTTACCTTTACCAGAAAGACCTAGAGTGAAATCTTTGCGATCTTCTAAAGATCCACCTGTATCACCGTGAGTCCTATTATAAATAAACACGTCTAAATTATGATTTTCAATTCCTTTCCAAGAAAAATAAACTCCCCCAAGAAAATAATCATCGCTGTTTGCAGTGGCATTAAATGCTAAACCCTCTCTAAGATTCATTCCGAAAATGAGAAGAGAATAATTATCAGGTTCATATTTTAATTCTACACCATCCCATGATCTAGCAATATTGTGCCAACCTAAGCCACTAATAAGTCTTTGGTTACCATGGCCTTTAATAGCCATTCTACCAGCTTTTAAAGTCAAGGGCTTATCCCATAGTTCTCTCAGTTCAAGATAACCTTGACGTAAGTCAACATTATTTAAATCAGATGTAGTAGAACCTTCATCACCCCATAATCTACTATCTTGGAATTCTATTTTAACATTAACATTATCATTGATCACGGCTTTAAAACCAAGACGTACTCGGTTGAAAACTTTATCAGTAGTTTTATCCGTAGATGTATTGGAATAATTGGCTGGGTTCTTAAGTTCACCCCTTACACGTACACTACCATCAATTTTTAGTGATTCAAGAAATGGCGAATCAAATTTAAAATCACCTGATTTATCCTGTGCTGTAATAAATAGTTGAACATTAAAAAATAGTAAAACAAAAATGATTGTTTGCTTAATCATATAGGAATTCCTTTACAAAAAATTAAATTATGATTGAGGGATTATATAGATATATATAAATTAATTCATTCTATTTGTGATAATTAGTCTTAATTACTTATAAAAGTAAATAGTTTCTATTTATTAAAAATTAATATGTTTTGGCTTTTCTTAATTATTATTATTTTTCTTTTCCAATGTATTTATTAATTATTTTATGTAAAATTTGCACGCTAACTTTTTCATAGAAAGGCTGAATAGCTTAGATTCGAATACTTATAAGCTGTTCAGTCCTTTATATATTTATTTGCATTCGTAATTTCAAATATTAAAGTTATTAATTTTAAGAACAATAATCAGATAATAAAATATTCCATAAACAAAAAAATAAATATTCAAAACCCAACCCGCGGATGAAACAAATCAATAACTCTAACCATCTCCCGATGATCTAAAGGTGTAACTACAGCCATCATTCCCACAACTGGGGTTTGATAAGCTTACTTTTTTATCTTTGATCTTTAATTTAATCTAACGAGTATCTTGAATAGAATTTTTCTTGCCAAATTGTGATTAGATTAAGATTTACCTTACCACTGCAGAGTCCTTTTGCA
>NVWA01000053.1 GCA_002746535.1 Planctomycetota bacterium | reverse complement strand
ATTTTATCAAATGGTTAGAGATAATGAGCAAACTAAGGAATTGGTGGAATCTGGTGTTATTGATAAAGCCAAATCTAAGGCCATAGTAGACTCTTATCGGTCAAGCATGTCAGGTATCAAGGATTTCTGGTATGGGTGTGAGAAAGCTTTTGAATTATCGTTAGATACCTGTACTTCAAGTGAATGCAATACGATTAAATTTGATTTTGTAGATCAAGATATTCATGTGACATTACCCTCATCAAGAAAATTACGTTATTCGAAGCCAGAACTAGTGGAAGAAGAGAAAACAATTTCAACTTATGATATTGATGGCAACGAAAAACAGATTGAACTTGTGGGGACTTCAATTTATTACGGCAAAGGTATTGGGTTGTATGGTGGGAAGTTAGTTGAAAATATTGTTCAGGCGACATCCCGGGATATTTTGGTCGATATCATCCTAAAACTTGAGCAAAAGGATATTCCAGTGCTTTTTCATGTTCATGATGAAGTAATATGTGAGGTGGAGGATCAGAGGTCAAGTGAAGTGGCAAAGGTTGTTGAGAAGGTGATGAGCACTCCCCCATCTTGGGCAAAGACCCTCCCTCTTGCTACCGAAGTAGAAATATCAAAGTATTATTTGAAATAGCTTCCGTCTTGCAGGTAAAAGCAAAAATCGATTGCCGTAAAACGCCAATACTGGCAAAGAATTTAACCGTTAATACCGTCTTGCAGTGTATTCTTTAAATATAATAATAATAATAAAAAGAAAGAGAGAAAGAGAGAGAGGGACAAAGAAATAGAGATAAATAAAGAAAGAAAAAAATCGTCTATAACCTGCATAACGTGCAAGACGAGGCAAAAAACTGCAAGGAGAAGTTATTTTTGCAAGACGAGGAATTTCACTTAAATCTCTTAATGTATGCCAGATCCCCACGTATTCAAAATTAGAGAGCGTGAGAACATTAAATATGGTATATATATGATTCACTATCGTTGAGTGTTTTTACCTTGTAGCTGCAAGGGTAATGCTGAGGAGCGAAACACACAACTTCATATGGATTTTATAGTATTTACGAATTGGAAACAATAAGTATATAGGGTATCAACCTACTTATGACTTTGAAAGATTGTGGAATAATTTGATTATGAGTTTTGGTATCAGAAACGTAATTGAGAGCGAATCGATTGTGGTGACCACTTCTACAGTTGGATATAGGTAGTCTATGGTATCCTCTAGAATGGTACCCACCCCCCTAAAAAGGTACTTGCCAGAAACATTAAATTTGGGTAGCTTACTGTCGGTCAAAAATTGTCGACAGAAATTTTAAACAATAGTGTTATTGTGCGAGTAGTCACATTTAATGAGCACATTTGCCATATTTTAAATATTTCAAAGCCATATAATTAGCTAACCATAAAGGGTTTAGGTTGAAATATAGCATAATAAACAGTTGGCTTATGTGCCCATTAATTGTGTCCATTAACCCCAACCCATTATATAGCCCAAAAGACATTCCAATGTTTGATGATATAATCATCACCGAATTTCACATAATGCAGTCCATTATCAATTCTATTAGAGAGAAATTATGACCACTACAATCACAATACACGATGAAACAACTTCTGGCGAAAAGAAAGAAGCCATTACGCTAGAATTCACTTCAAGCCTAATAACAGTTGATGAAATAATAAAAAAGCGAATCTATCAGGAAGTTACTGAACATAACGCCAAAGGAAATAGTATTTTCAGGGGTTTAGTGCAACCTAATAAAGCCGAAATAATGTTGAATGGAAAGAAGCAGGAAAAGAAGAAGAAAATTGATTGGGAAGTGCAATATAAGGCAGCCATTGAAAGTTTCAAAACCAATGGAATCATATTGCTCATTAATAACAAACAAGCAGATTCACTAGAACAAGAATTTGAAATAAAGCTAGATACAGAAATTTCATTTTTAAAACTTGTGCCACTGGTTGGGGGATAAATAATGTTTTGGCGTAAATCTAAAACTCCTTCTTCAAACACTTCAAAGACTTCTGATAAACCAGATCACCTAGAACAATTAATAAATGATTTCCTGCTGGAATATAAAGACGAATCTTATATATATGATTTTTCACTAAAAGGCACAAAAGCTGGAAAACAGATTTCTGATCTATCTCATGAAGAAAATCGATTAGTCACTCTGAAAATAATTGAATTGCTAAAACAGAAAATCAAAAAAAAGGATTCGGTAAAAAACTACGAAGAGACCTCTTATTGTCTTCTCAGGAACTTATTTAAAAGAAAACTACCTTTTTCAGAAACTGATCTAATCAATATAATAACCTGGTTAGTTCAGTTTAAAGATTTATCAGATTACTTTCTACCAACTGGAGCCACAGTTACTTTATTATCAAAATATTTAAATGACAACAAACCTAGTAATGAACTTCTAGAGGCTGCAAAGTTATTAAGTGTGACATTGCGAGATCACAATAGCTATGGTTCTGAATTGATTAAAATGGCCAATAAACTAGAAAATGCACTTGGCTTAGCACCCAAGCTAACCATTATATCGAGAGAACATTGGTCCATTCAAGCAATTAAAGACTGCAATGCAATGGATGAGCCATTAAATTTATCTTGGTCAAATTTAATTCGGCATGGATCACAAATAAGTGGAGCAAAACCTACTGGGAAATGGGAAAAGCAGGCAATAACTTTATTAGGTGAATTGGGAGAAGAAAGTTTCATAAAATATTTCACAAAGTGGATGCCTCTTGTGGATAAGCCATTAGACGATGATSATTTTTATATTTGCGATCCAAATGTTGAAATCATAAAAGGATTAGTTTGGTTTTGTAAATTCATTGAAAATGATGATATCAATCGYGCWYTAACYGCCCTAGCATTTTCAACWTAYAARAAAATACCNGGGCNAAGGTCCTCGAGCAATGAAAATTGGAAATGCCTGYATTAATGCAATYGGTCAAATGAARGGTCTAAATGCCATTGGTCAACTAGCYCTACTCAAAGTYCGAATTAAATTTAAACCTGCCCAAAAATTGATTGAGACWGCATTGACTGTYGCRTCYGAAAGAGAAAAYATYCCCCGYGATGAAATTGAAGAAATGAGCATMCCAGCYTATGGCTTRRAAGAAGTWGGTATTCGCCGWGAGAAACTTGGAGAWTTCACAGCTGAACTKGTAATYACWGGCACARTATCAACTGAAATWCGTTGGATAAAATCAGATGGTAAGCCACAAAAGTCTGTCCCAAAAGATATTAAGGATAATTWTKCAGAGGATTTAAAAGAGCTTAAGGGTGCTGGAAAAGATATACAAAAAATGCTTCCAGCTCAAAGAGAAAGAATTGATAATTTATTCCTAAGCCAAAAAGAATGGGAATACAATAAATGGAAAGATCGATATTTAGACCACCCTTTAGTAGGCACATTAGCCAGGAGGATTATTTGGATTTTTAGAGATGGTAAAACTGAAAGAACAGCAATCTACTATAAGGGAAAATTGGTCAATTCAATCGATGAAACCATTGAACCAAACGATGACACTATTATCAGCTTATGGCATCCAGTTGGTAAACCGATGGATGATGTATTAGGCTGGAGAGATTGGTTGGATACCAACAAGATAATTCAACCATTTAAACAAGCCCATAGAGAAGTTTATTTACTAACTGATGCTGAAAAAAATACTGATACATATTCAAATAGATTTGCTGCTCATATTATTAAGCAACATCAATTTAATGCATTATGTGGAGCAAGAGGTTGGAAGAATCAACTGAGATTAATGGTCGATGATAGTTACGAACCGGCAAAAATAATTTTACCTCAATGGAATTTAAGAGCTGAGTTTTGGATTGAAGGAGTTGGTGAAGATTACGGCGTTGATACAAATGAAGCAGGAACCTATTACTATTTAGCTACAGATCAAGTTCGATTTTATCCAATTGATGCAGGAAAAAACTATGCTCATGCAGGTGGTGGTGGCTACTCAACAGATGGTGTAGAGGATAATGCTACAAACCACTCTTTAAAATTAGACACAATTCCCCCATTAGTATTATCTGAAGTTTTACGTGATGTGGACTTGTTTGTAGGTGTTGCGAGTGTGGGTAATGATCCAGCATGGGCCGATGGTGGCAACGAAGGTAGATTTAATGATTACTGGCACAGCTTTTCTTTTGGTGATCTAGGTGTTACCGCTGAAACCAGAAAAACAGTTTTAGAAAGATTAGTGCCGAGATTAAAAATTGGTGATAGATGTTCCTTCGATAAAAAGTTTCTGATAGTTAAAGGGGAAATTAGGACATATAAAATTCATCTTGGTAGTGGCAATATATTAATGGAACCGAATGATCAATATTTATGTATTGTTGCAAATCAGTCTGGCAAAGGCGGTGACAAAGTAATGCTACCCTTTGAAGGTGATAGAACTATGTCTATAATTTTGAGTAAGGCATTTCTATTAGCTGAGGATAAGAAGATAAAAGATAAAACTATTCTTAGTCAGATTAATCAGAAGTATTAGATGGAATAAATGAATTCTAAACAAAATGATTTAAAATTATTATACCCTTACCTCACATTTTCGGTGATGTTGTATTTTTTCGCTGAAGTATTCATTAACTACAAAGTTCATTTACTTGGTAGAGAAGATAACTTAACAATTTATATGCTAATACCCCCATGCTTTGTTCTAGTGGCTTATTATCGAATTATTAAATATAGAGATCGATTTTTTGCTGTATTTTTAGTGTTATCACTATTTCAAAGAGGAATCAATAATAGCTCAAGTGAATTAATAGATGTATACGGCATCCATGGCATATTTTTTTTTCTATCGCAGCTGAACATTGCTGGAGTTACTGTCTTATATTTATATAGAGAAGAAAAATTACGAAAAAATATAATAAAAATTGACTACAAAAAAATCAGTGAGGAATTGGAGGAATTTATGACAGATAATTTGAAACCAAATAGAATTTATTTTCTTAATAATCCGTGGCCAGAAGGACACCCAATTAAGCAATTTGATTGGGAAACTAAAATTGTTGATAATGATGTATGGTTTCATTTTCATTTGGAAAGTGAAGACTATGATTCAGAACGAGAAATTGATGATAATGTAGAAGAAGAAGATGATGAGGATGATAGCTCTGACTGGGAAGCATCCATAGTCTGGAATAATTATCATAGTTGCACATTATCTTCCAATGATTGGCATGATGGAGGATTTAAAATTTGTTCAATAGACGATTATAATATTGAAAAAATTGATGGCTTAGAAATCGATGTAGATATGTCACCAGAGGAATTTGAAGACCACGATGATTCTGCATTCCATATATATTTATGTGGTCATGATTCAGTTGCATATCATCACATTAATTTTCAAAGAATTGATAATTCAGATTACTTTGACATTCACTGGAAGGGTAGAATAGCATTAACGTATTCTGGTGAGGAAGAATTTGAACACGAGTTTTGTTTAATAAAAGAAAAAGTTAAGTTCCCATCTATTAAGTAGAAATCGGCTTAGGGCGAAAAATGGGTACTTTAGAGCACTTATTAATGAGCAAACGAAGACACTCATTAAATTACAATAGAATTACTACAAATGATAAATTAAACTTTCCAACTATCTTAAGACTTTCAATAATTAATTGCTACAATTATAAAACTATTAGAAATAGCATGCTCTACCCCCCCCCTGAGCATTCAAGAGTTAGACTAAACATAAGGAAAATTTAATATGACACAACTACTTGATGGTATCCCTCTACAGGATATAACTGAGGATCAATTGAACTCACTACTTCTTTTAAAGATCCCTGAGAGTGCACAAATTGAATACAAGTCTGAAATTAAAATGGGATCAGACAAAGACAAACGTGAATTATGCAAGGATGTAAGTGCTTTAGCAAACTCGCAAGGTGGTTATCTCTTTTTTGGGATTTCTGAGACTAATGATATCCCTAGTGACATTCCAGGAATAACATTCAATGATACCACAAGCCAACAGCTCTTCCAAATTATTATGAGCGGTATCACACCTAGAATTCAGAGCTTAGTAGACCATGTAATAAATCTCAAGAATGGACTCCAAGTACTTGTTCTTAAAATTGAGCATGATGGATATCTCCACCAAGTGAAATATAACGACAATAGGTTCTACAAACGAGTGGGCACTATTACCATTACTATGGAAAGCTCGGATGTTGAGTCGTTTGTTAAGTCCACTAGCACAAATACCCGCCAAGAAGATGTTCAAGAAACTATTGACACCTATTATGGAACTCTGAAGGAAAAAAAATACTTTAAGGGAATAGAAGGAAAAGGTATTTGTGCATTAACAATAATTCCAGAGGTATCATCTATCAAATTAGATATAGGTAATTTACCTGGTGACTTTAATTCATCATTTCCACCCATCTACTGTTCAGGCTGGGGCTCTGAGATTACTGGCCATTCTAAATTTACTTTTGGCAAAAGAAAAATTGATATTGCTCCATATACTGTCACTGAAGTCAATGATCTTGGGGAGGTCAAAGCTTTCAATACCTTTATATTCGAAGACAAAAATAATACCCAATTACCTGAAAAATGCGTTGGAAACGTACCAAGCATAGCATTCGAACGAGAGATTATTACTTCTTTTCACAAGTATCTGACGTCACTAAAAGAATTTGGTGTTACTGGCTCGTTCTTCATACATACAGTCTTGTTAAATATTCAAGGATATATGATGTATGTTGGACCTAAGTACATGATTGATAACCAACGAATTCTAGAGGTGGAAGATATTCGTCCACCGTTTATTCAAATTCCAAGTGGCACTAATATTTCTACTCAACATGATGTTGCTAAAATAATTAGACCGATGTTTGACTATATTTGGAGAGAATTTGGGTTTGAACGAAGTTATAACTATTCATCTGAGGATGATTGGGTGCCACATAGTTAAGCCCACACAGTAGGTGCCTGTTCTAAATGCTCTTGGTGGGAAAATGCTTAATCTTTGGTTTGTTGAGAATGGGCACTCTAAGTATGAGACTAAGTGGGTGAGAGTGGGAAGTATCATCGGGATTTTGAAAATTAAAAGTTAATATCAAGGAAATAATATGAGCATCAAAAAACCAAAAATATTTTTTAGTCATTCTTCAAAAGATAAAGATATTCTGTTAAAATTAAAAGATCTTTTTATTACTAAAACAGGTGGAGCCATAGATGTATTTCTTTCAAGCGATGGGCAAAGCATCCCGTTTGGAAGGAATTGGGTTCACCGTGTAGAAGAAGGAATGAATGACTCGACCTTAATGATAGTTTTTGTAACTCCAAATTCTCTACGTTCAAACTGGATATATTTTGAAGCTGGCTATGTTTATTCTAAGAAAATTAGAGTCGTGCCAGTAGGATTTCTTGACATTGATCTTTCCACTATACCACCCCCACTAGGTCTATTGCAAGGATTTAATATCTCAAATAAAGACGGATTAGACAATCTTATTTCAGTTGTAAATGATGAATATGAACACAACCATGACAATAATTTTAGCGATGAAGAATACAACGAATTAATACATCTAGGTGACTCTTTTATAAATAATCCATTAGGTGAAATTTGCAATTATATCAAGAAACTATGTATTGAAATTAATGATTGCAGAAGCATTTCATGCAAAATCGAAGAAATTCCACAAAAAGCAACCAAAGGGTTGAAAAATAGTGATATTGATTTTATGCAAAATGATCAAAATTTATATGGATTTGGATATGAATTCAAAACAAACATGGTGGAAAATCGTTTAAATCCTGGCTACATTCAATTTGATATAGATCCAAATTTAATGGCAAGTTTAACGCCAATTGCATTTAAAATTCTCAAAGATATTCTTGATAGCGATAACGGTGAAATTCAATTAAGATTTGATTTCACTACTGAAATTTCTTATATTAAAAGAAAGACACAATTAACGGCACAACTTGCAAACACAGATGTCAAATTAGGAGAAAAAAATTCCCTAATATTTGAAGATCAAATTTTTAATATTGGAAGTTTTGACCGTTTTAATGCAAGAGAACATGTAAAAGGACCAACGTACTTATCAATTTCCGCAAAAAATAATGAGCTTGACTTAGATAAGATTAACAATCTAGTAAAAATGTTATTTCAAAAAAAAATACTCATTATAAATGATGACTATTCATAGATAAGTCAAATAGTTTGTTGGTTTTGATGAGAGAGAAATAACCTACCGCCATATAATTAAATAATCACCTACACACAAATCCATGATTTGAGTGAACCTATATCAAACCACCAAAAAACTACTCCCCCACCTCAGTCCCAACCAACTTCCCCTTTTCAAACAGCTCTCTCTGTAGGAAGATGCTTTGGGATCGTAGTATTCATTTTTGTTTAGATAAAGGGTGGAAGACCATTCATAATATTTTGGGCTTCTTTACTAAATTGAGTTATGTCTAAATCATTATCTTTATTGGTCAGCTTAATTGCATTTAATACTTTATTTGTTTTCGGATGACATTCATCCTTGTTAATCTCTAAATTTTATATGATCAAGTGAATTCTAGGACACCCTAAATTCTCAATGTTTTATTTTCTTAGAACGTCAATTTTAACTAAAACCGTTCTTCTAAGAACCATATTTAGCTTTTATTTATTATAAATTATTGGAATTTAAATACTTAAACTTGGTTGACCTCAATATTAATGACTCCATGCGTACAAGGAAGTCATCACATCCTTGCTTTTAATTGCTTTTATTATAAAGTGTGCATAAAATTATTAGGAATGATGTATGATACGTTTTGTCGCTGTCTTATTCTGCCTTTCTTTATTTCTTATCAAAACAAATTGTGATGACAAAAATACGGATTTCACAAAAATAATCGCTCATTCAAAAGAAAAAGTTTTTCCTGCTCTCGTTTTTATCAAAACAATCGTTGAAAATCTCAAAGCAGGAAATAAGGTAAATAAAATTGTTTTTGGAAGCGGGGTAATCATATCTGAAGACGGTTATGTTATAACCAATCACCATGTCATAGATAAGGCCAAATCCATTACGTGTATACTCTCCGATAAACGAAGAGTAAAAGCCGAAATAATAGGCTCCGATAAAGATACAGATATTGCACTAATTAAATTAGACATTAAAGAAAAAGTGCCATTTGCAAAACTTGGTGATAGCGACAAAGTAATTGAAGGACAATTTGTTTTGGCAATGGGGGCGCCTTTTGGTTTTAGCCGATCCATATCATTTGGATTAATTAGCTATACTAAAAGATATTTAAAATATTCACCATACACTTTATGGCTACAAACAGATGCTGCCATAAACCCAGGTAACTCTGGTGGTCCTCTTGTAAATACCAAAGGTCTTGTTATTGGGATAAACACACTTGGTGGCCGGAACAATATTGGGTTCAGCGTACCATCTAATAAAGTAAAAGACATAATAGATCAGTTAAAAATCCATGGTAAAAATGGTGTCCCACGGACTTGGACTGGCATTACTTTTCAAGCATTAAAAGACTTTAATACAGACGTTATCTTAGATGCAAACAATGGCGTTTTAGTGGCAGGTGTTCGCAAGAACTCGCCTGCATCTGAAGCAGGTTTAAAAGTGGGCGACATTATAACCAAGTGTAATGATAAGGATATAAATGCTGTATATTTAGAAGATTTACCGGAGATTAGAACTTATTTCTCAAAATTAAAAACTGATAGCATTGCAAAGTTAGTAATTAAACGCGGAAAGCAAATTCTAGATTTACCAATGAAACTTAAATTAAAAGGAAAAGTGGAAGGTAATACTTTTGAAGCCGAACGATGGAACATGACCTTTAAAGAAATAAATAAATTTGAGTCTCCTATAATAGCCTATTTTAAAAACAAAGGCGTTTTTGTTTTAGGTGTTGATCATACTGGAAACGCCGCAAAGTATGGATTTCAACGCAATGATATAATTTTAGAAATTGAAAACAAAAAAATAGAAGTGCTAAGTGAATTGAAGTCCATTTATAATGACAGCTTAAAATTAGATGACGGCAAGAAAAAGTTAATATTTAAGATCATGAGAAAAGGAACTATTTATCATATAGCTTTTGATTTTCGCATTGACTACAAAAAAGTTAAGGAAGACGAATGAAACGTAATTTTATCATAACACTTTTATCCATTTCATTTGGGCTTTTATTTGCGAATGATGACAAAAAATATTTAAATAATTTTGTAAAACTAGAAATTAAGATTAAAGAAAACCCAAAAGGTTCAAAATTTAACAAAAATGATCATTTCTACCAAGATTATATAGATAACAACAATTTGCTTTATGTACCTGCAATTATTGTAGATAAAAACTTAATCATTACTCGCTATCAATTTTTACAAAAATCAGATATTGAAAAAGCGACATTAATCTTAAATAACGGTAGCAAAATTGATTGCAAACCATTTGGCTTATTGCGCAAATATCCTTTTCAAGTATTTAAGACATCAATAAAATTAGAATTCTCAAA
This sequence comes from Planctomycetota bacterium, assembly GCA_002746535.1. Lineage (GTDB taxonomy): Bacteria > Planctomycetota. Next base: position 11,398 of record NVWA01000053.1, on the reverse strand, counting down.
AATTAAAGAGGAGCAAATAACTAAAGGCAAAAAGTATAGTGTAATTTCACCTCTAATCTATGAAAACAAATTGTATTTTAAAACGAATCACTTTTCATTTGATAGTTACTTCCAGCCTCATCAGAAGAACAACCTTATAATCCCTCTAAAAATTGGTTATCACTATGATTTTTATTCACCATTTTCCTTATTACTAAATGAAGAAAAAAAACCAACTTCAATCATTTCCCAAAAAATTTATAAAGACCCAAACAAAAAATCTTGGTTTAACCCAAAAGAAATGAATATAATTTCATATGATGAAATAAAAAAAATTAAAACTGAAATAAATAATCAGATTCACAACTCTATATTTTTTGTCCATATTTTTTTTAAGGTAAAAACAAATGGCGGTTCATACAATTCCAGTTCCGACAGCTTATTTGATGCAAATACATCAGAAGCAAAGATTGTTGGATATAATCTGGACAATGAGGGAAACATCTTAATTCCCTATTTAATTCCAACAGATAAAGTAAAACAAATAAAAAAAATAGAGATCATAACCAAAACGAAAAAATTTACTGCAAATTTTGTTGGCTATTATAAAAATTTTCATGGTATAAAAGTTCAATGTAAAGAACTTAAGTCGAACTCTTTACTGATAAACAAAAGCTATCAGCTGGGGAGAGAAGACCTATTTTTTACAGTGCCAATTTCTTGGACGAGTGCTACAGATTATTATTTTGAATTACATCCTAATTTTTCAATTGAGAAAAAACTAGATGTTAATAATCGTTTCATTTTCATGCCTATAGAAAACTCGCCGGCAAAGAATGCTTTTTATATATCAACTAAAGGTAAAATTATAGCCTTCCAGACTCACCTAAAAATCACTCAATATTTAATAAAAACTCAATCACAGGATGATTATTATGATCCTAAATATGAATTTCTCACAATTAACCATATCACAGACGAAATAAATCAAAACAACTTTGAATTAAATATAAAACCAGAAACCAGTGAAGCACAAAGCAAAAACTGGTTTGGTGTAAATATTCAAGCTTTATCAAAAACGATGTTAGAAAAACTCAACGCCTCAACAGTGACATCACAAGGGCAAATCGGATGTCTTATTAACAATGTATATGAAAATAGCCCAGCGCACAAGATAGGCATTAAGCCACTCGATATAATATTAAGTTTTGAAAAAGAAAATGGCCAAAGCTTTGATATAGATATGGAAAATCAGCAAAATAAGTATCAACGATATCCTTTTCCTTTAAGAAAAAATACAATAATGAATAAACTTTCTAAGTTTGAACCAGGAAAAATTCTTAAAGTAAAATTTGTGCGAGAGGGAAAAATATTAACGAAAATTTTTACAGTAGAAAAAGCACCTAAAGACTATAAAACGGCCGATAAATTTATTTGCAAAGAAATAGGCCTCCATATAAAAGATTTAACTTATGAAGTCAGACAATCTTTTAACATAAAATTGGATGAATCCGGAATAATCGTTAGCAAAGTTGTTCGAGGTAAGCCTGCTTTTATCCATAGAGTTTATAATTTAGATATTATTAAAAAAATAAACGGTAAGATCATTAATTCCGTGCAAGAATTTAAAGAAATTTATGAAAAAGCACTAACTTTAGAAGAAAAGGTGCTGAACCTACAAGTAAATAGCTTGGGCAAAAGCCATATTATAAAAATAAAACTATAACGCGCTTAAACACTGAATAAACTTAACAAAAAGAATTTACCATTTTTCCTATTTCCTATTATAGATAAATTGCCATTTTCATGCCAACTCGTATATTTCCCTTCTGGCAGGCCATTTAAGAAAATAGATTTGTACTGATTGTTTCCATTCCTCCACTAACTTCGCCAAACTCCTGAATAAGATCTTTTTGGCCATAGTATTTCTGCGTCTTTTAAAGGTGCGTTAACAATCATCCACCCAGGTAAATAATCAGGCATCCAATAAGCTTGACACATGTAATGATATTTGCTTGTCTGGCAACTCCCATACATCAAATGAGCAAGAGAGCCAAGCACCAAGACAAGAATAAAAGCAGACACAACAAATGGATTTAATAATTTCTTAACCAAGCCAACTCTCTAAAAGCAAAAGAAAAGAATCCTACCACACCAAAGCGATTTAGCACTTGTTTTGAGATTGAAAGTTGTTTTGTTTATATGAGATTTGTTATTTTGTTGGTGTGGGGAGTTTGGAGATAGTGTTGTGCTATCTCCTTTGTGTCTTTAATTGATTAGTTCTCGGCAATTTTTGATTGGATTATTATTTTACCTTACGGGATTAGTGAGCATTATATCAAGGTTTGCAGTTTGCCAAAATAAATAGTTGGTGGGTTTGACCACCTAATCCGTCTACAAATATTAGCTTTATTTGTAATTGTTATCATATCAGCATCGAATAGAATAATTATAAACTTAAAGAAAAGGAGATTACTATGAACTGTCCTAAGTGTAATTCCCAAATGGAAAAAGGTAAGTTATTTAATACCTTAAATCTAAGCTGGATTCCTGTTGAAGAATCTATCTTTTCTAGTCAATCACTTTTCGGCCGATCATTTATGCGTTACTTTTGCGGATTAGAATCAGAAGCATTTAAATGTGTTCTTTGCAAAACAATTGTATTTGAAGCTGAAAAATAAATAACTCACCAAACATCACTCCACCACCTCAGTCTTAACCAACTTACCCTTTTGAAATAGATATTCACATCTTACCTCACCATTCAAATACCTAGTTCGCCAAATGCCAGTATAGTTTTTAGGCACATACAGTGCAAAGCCTTTAGCTGAAATGATAAAAGGTTCAAATTTCAAAATACTTGTAGTAGTTATGACACCTGAATCTTTTAAAGTGTCTTTTACTCTCTTTGAGTAATCCCCAAGTACAAATGTGGGTAAATAATCAGGCATATAATACCTTTGCATAATATAATGCCACTTACTACTCTGACAGCTCCCATACATCAAATGGGCAATAGAGCCAAGGAGCATTGTTACGATGAAGACTGATACTATTAAAGGATTAAGAAGTTTTTTCATTTGGACTTTTTAATTCTTGAATAGCTTTTCTATTTTTTATCATGGTCGCAATAGTTGCTAACAAAAATAATATAATGAAAAAAAGTATCGCTATTGATATTGTAAAAAATCTATTTACAAGTGCATGCCCTACACTAATTTGCTTGGGATATTGCGAAGATTCATATTTGCCAATGGTTATCTTATCAAAAGCCTCTTTATTTTGATGTATGGCAATAGACAATTGAATGATTTTGTCCTCTTGAGCCTTATTTATAGTTTCGCCAACTTTGATTGACCACACAAATGCAATTAATAGCCAAATCAAAGCAAGCCACCAACATAAAAGCTTAGTTTTGTTCATCCATACTCCAATGTATATTGAATGGTACTAATGAGGTAGATAATATTTTAAAATTATACCAATATCCACAACCAACTAAAGAAGTTGTTTTAAGGAGGAGTTGTTGAGAATAATTACTCTTTGGTTTCTGTTTTGATGAGCTTGTCATCTTTGAAGTATTCGGTTTTAATGAAGTTTTCAGACTGGTCTCTATATTCCTTTTTTATTAGCTCTTCCTCTTCTGATGAATAGGAACTTATTACCCAACAGCCCTCAATAAGCTCTTCTGTTTCTATTTTGTGAAGCTTATTTTTCTGATAGAATTCTCTTCTAAAGAAGTCTCTTTTGAAGTCGAGAAATTCTTTTTTCTTTAGGGTGCCGTCATTATTATATTCTATTTCTGAAATATATTTTCCTAGATTCCAAGATCGAATATGTTCTTTATTACCGTTTCGATACCACCATATTTCTTCACCATCGTTAACCCCATTTATATAAATACAATTCCCCTCTTTAGAGCCATCTTCAAACCAATGCTCAAACAGACCATTTTGTTTGCCATTTTTATATATACCTTTATAAGCGATATTCCCATTTTCATGAAAACGGATGTATGGTCCCTCTCTTTTTCCGTTTACCCAAAAATCTATTGTAGTCTTGCTGCCACTTCTAGACCAAGATTCACTTCTGCCTTCCAATTCATGATTTTTCCAATAATTCCTGTATTGCTTTGTACCATCTGCAAACCAACCTTCAGCAAAACCATTTTTTTTGCCATTAATTAAATTCCATTGAATTCTCTTTTCACCATTCTCATATCGATCGATCCAGACACCTGTATAGTTTTTATAAATTTCAATTTCATTAGAATCTAAATACCTATCCATCAACATCCATCTAGGCATAATTTTAGGCATTAGATAACTCTGAATCATATAATGAGTTTTACTACTCTGACAACTCCCATACATCAGGTGAGCAAGACTACCAAGGAGCATGGTTACGATGAAGGCTGATATGATTAGTGGGTTTAGGAGGGGTTTCATTTAAAAGCGCTCATAGACATCATCATCATTCCCATGTATGCAATCTTTTCCCGCTGAAGAAACAATAGGCTTACCTTTCACCAAATCATATATATATTTGGTTCCCCACGGGTCTATCAATGACAAAGAATAGTAAGGACCCTTCCACCCTTTAACACCTGGGTCTATGATTAATCCGTCTATGCCAATAACTTTCGTTGGAAAGCTACCAATATCCATTTTATAATTAGCTATTGCGATTTTTAACTCAATGCAATTATTTCTAGCATTCACATCAGCTTGATATAAATAATATTTATAAATAAAAAGATATGATGTGGCAAGAATTATTGAAATAATACCGACAAGAAGAAAAATCTTTCCAGTATTACTATCGTTCTCATTTTGCATTATTTGCTTTCATAAATCATAGCAAATCAGTATACCAACATCCCCCACCAACTAAAGAGGTTGTTTATCAGGGTGAGGTTGTTGGCAATACTGTTTTAAATAGTTTGTTGTTTTTAAAGTGTTCTCTTTTTTGGAAATTTGAATTGGAGTCAAAGTAATCTTTTTGCTTGAGATAACCGTTTTTATCGAAGTATTCTCTTTTTTTATGCCCACCTCTTTTATTAAAATATTCTTTACTAATAATCAACCCATTATTTGCTGAATGCACTAATTTAATTTTACAACCATCAACTATTGTTTCTGTCTCAGTTTCAATTAGTTTATTATTTTTAAAAATATCTTTTTTTTGAAATTTGCCCAATTTATTATAATAAGTTCTACTTGAACCATTATAAATTTTCATATTCCAATTCTCTTCAAATAATAAAGTACCAGAATCAAATTTACTTTCATTCCAGCTTCCAAAATGAGACCATTCCATATGCGTGCCGACTTTGACCCCATTAATATACTCACCTACATATTTTACTTTGCCATTTTTCCACCAACTTCTCCAAGTACCTGTATAATTTCTGTATACCCTTATTCCACCATAAAGACCTCTTTCACCTCTTAATGCCCACCTTGGCAAATAGCTTTGCATCCAGAATTGCTGCATCATGTAATGACTCTTTGATAGCTGACAACTCCCATAACAAAAATAAGCAATTGGACATAATAATACGACAAAGATAAATACACATACGACTAAAGGATTTAATAATTTCTTAACCAAGGCTACTCTCTAAAAGGATTAGTGAGCATTATACCAATTTTACTGTTTGATTAAATGGAATATCTTGAGTGAGAATGCTATGGCTAGTTTTTAAGGTCTGTCATTTGTTTCTTGTGACTAACAATCTAATACATTCTTTTTAATTGCAAACGTTTGTCTTCTTTATAGTCTCTTTCAAACTTTTCTAATGTAGAAAAATCAACCGAGAGATCATTAAACCCATCTTTTAGGTTAAACGATTTATAATAATTCCATGAAGAATCTCTAAAATGAATTGAAGGTTTACTCCCAATAATTTCTGTTATATTAAACTTGCCGTTTTCATCTATTTTATAAATTAGATGCGTTCTATCAGTCTCCCATTTCAAGGGATTGCCTTTTGATAAAGCTACAACAATTTCAGTAGGTTTTGAGCTCAAAGATTTATAATTTTTAATTTCACCTACAATAGTTATTTTGGTAACAAATGGGTTTGTTGAAAGAGCCCAAAAATAACCTAATACCACTGAAACAATAATGCCCATTAATATATACATTAATGTTTTCACAAACCAACTCTCTATAACCAAATAAAACAATCCTACCACACCAAAGCGATTTAGCACTTGTTTTGAGATTCAAAGAGTGAGCTATAATTATTTTTTTATCTGACTATCGCCTGGTAATAGATGAGGATCATTCAATAAGATTGGAATATCTTTTAATTTAAATGCTATCTTTTTATTACTCTCGAATAGCTCCCTACTGAGCAATTCTCCTTTTTCATCAAATGTAAATTTAAGTTCATATACCCCATTTTTACTCCAATGTGTAGATGAAATTGGCAATCCCATTTTATAAATTTCGTTTTTTCTCTTTTCACTACTCTCAAACCAAAATTCACGAGTTCCATTTAGGCGACCATTTATCCAATGTTCAATATACTTTTTATTTCCATTCTCAAACCAACCTTCTTGCTTACCTTCTGCTCTTCCTTTAATTAAATAAATTTCATATTTTTTTATTTTATTTTTATACCAATCCTCTTGTTTACCATTTTGCTTATCATATAAATAATTGGTAACAGTGTCCAAATTACCATTTAGAAACCAATTCTCAAATCTACCTTCTACTTTTCCATGATTATAAAAACCCACTTGAAGCTTCTCTCCATTTTTACCCCACGACTCAACCTTGCCATGTAAAAAACCATTTGCAAAGCTATGTTCATATCTCCTGTTACCATTACTGTATTTTTTAACTTTTATTCCTGTAAATTTTTTATCGCTTCCCTTTTTAAAAGTTATGTGATCATAGACATATAGTTCTGATTCATCAACTTTATCTAATAAATCAGGTTTTATTTCATTCTTTATAGTTTTTGGTTCGCTTAATTTAATAGTATTAAAAATTTCATAAATCACATATTTTTCACAGTAGTCAATTTCAATACAATCAACATAGTAACAATGATCCCCTCGTGGAAAAACAAATGTATATGCAAAATCATCTTTCTCTCCCAAATCATCATCCATTGTCAGGATGATAATTCGCCCTTTTACACCATTATCATTTGTGAATTCCTCATTTCTACTTCTGCAATTATCAAAACCTTTAAAATTATTCACAAATGTTTTTGCCATTATGGTGATGAAATTCTTAAATTCTGCTTTCTTATTCATGTCAATATATTTAGCAATTTGAGTATAAGTATAATCTTCAAATAATATTTGATCTGCAATATGATCACCATCGTCAATGATTTTCTCAACTGGTTTTGATTTTAAAGGAAATTTGAATTCAAATGCGTCAAAGCAATTAATTGTTTCTCAATTAGGATTTGGTGACGATATTAATAAAGCACTATCGATAGATTCAGAATATGAAGTTTATACTGAAGACAAGTCCGTTGAAGATAAAAAAGTTAATCCAATATCAGAACAATATTTCAATGTGCCTGGATTTATAAATGATGTTATGAAATACTCATTAGAAACAGCTCCATATCCAAATAAAGCCCTCGCCTTCTCTGGCGCATTATCTCTTCAATGTCTCCTAGCTAGCCGTAAAGTCAGGGATTCTGGGGATAATAGGACAAATATGTATATTCTTAGTTTAGCTCATTCAGGTACAGGGAAGGACTGGCCTCGAAAGGTAAATATTAAGGTTCTTAACTCCATTGGTATGGAGAGTAACATTGCCAATAAGTTCGCTAGTGGTGAAGGTCTCGAAGATACATTAAATGTAACACCAGCGATGCTATTTCAAACTGATGAAATTGACACGATGTTGCAGTCTATGAAAAACTCAAATGATGGTTTACATGAACGGATGATGGGAAGTATTTTAGAGTTTTATTCCAGTGCTAATTCAGATTATAATATCAGGAAGAAAGCTAGTTCGTCTGGAACTACTTCAGGTGGAACGATTAATCAACCAAGTTTAATCATATTTGGTACTGCTATCCCCAACCACTATTATGATGCGCTAAGTGATAGAATGTTGACCAATGGTTTGTTTGCGCGTATGCTAATAATAGAGAGTGGTGGTCGCGAAAATGGGCAGGAAGTTGAAATTAGGAGCATCCCGCAATCTACAATTGATACATCTAGTTGGTGGGCAAATTATAAACCAAATGAAGGTAACCTATTTATGATGAACCCTAGACCAAGGATCATCGGTCATTCAGAAAATGCTAAATCAATTTTGGTAGATTGCAGGAAACTAGCAGATAGTTATTATAAAAATTCTGAAAAATGCAACGACATACCAGGTACAACAGTATGGGCAAGGGTTAATGAGCATGCAAGGAAGTTGGCTTTAATTCATTCGATTAGTGAAAACCCGGAAGCAGAACTTATCCATGAGGATTCGGCATTATGGGGTATGGAATTCTCGATGCATCAGGCAAAACGAATGTTGTATATGATTCAGGACCATGGAACCGAAAGTCCATTCATGGATAAATATTTGAAATGCTTGAAGAAAATTAAGGATTCGGTAAAAGGAATGATCATTCACAGAGATTTAATTCGTCAAATGAGAATGGGAAAAGATGAGTTTAGGAAAGTAATTGATACGTTATTGGATCGTGGCGATATTGTAGAAAAGCACCTTCAAACTAAGGGTAGAAGTCAGCATGTATATATACTTATTAACTTGAATTAGTTTTCATATTACAAATAACTTCTGGCACACTTGTGGCACAAAGGCCGTGTCACATGTGTCAGAAGTTTTTAAAAAAGTGTGTCACATGTGTCAGAAGTGTGCCACATGTTTTAGAGTATAAGTATATATATATTAGTAGTTTATATCTTTTTTTACAACATGTGGCACTTCTGACACGGGGGGTCACACACACGGATTTTTATTTACATATAGATTACAATATACCTGAAATCGCCACTATTTACCTGCGAGTGGGGTATGTGCCACATGTTTGGTGTCACAAGTTAATTAGGATCATATTGCAAACTATATAGGTGCGGTAATAGTCAATATATACTTGTTATAACCTGTATACTTTAAACTAACTGAATAACGATTAACGAGAAATATCCGTCTCTAAAACTATAAACTCCATCAACAAACTCTATTTTCCTTTTCTAAATTTAAGCATGAGATCTTAAAGTATCAATCTACAATTAGATTCTGAAGAATTCCAGATTAAGGTGCTTACCTGTTTTGGGTTCAATAACATAATTGCGACCAAATCAACAGTGGTGATATCACCACTGTTGCCAAATATATCCCCTGATACCTTCAAGCATGGCACCCCCCCCCTATAAAAAGGTACTCCCTTGAGCATCTATAAATGGGTTCCAAACTGTCGGTCAAAAATTGTCGGTAGAATTTTTTAGAAAATCGCTTACTGCTGAGGAAGTCGCTCCTAATGAACACCATAGCCATATTTAAAATAAATCCAAGTCTTACAATTATGTAAGGCTTGAGGCTTTAGAGCATATTTTAGCTTTATAGACAGTTAGATCATGTGCCCATTAAGTCGGCTCAACAACCCCAACCTTGCCTATCTAGAATTTCGCACTTATCGCCACCCTGTATAATATTAATATCCATAAATTTCCCAAGTACCATATTAGTGTTTGTAAATATGTCTCTATATAATTCGACCTTAAAAGGATCAAGAAATCACATTTAAAGGAACCGGCAAATGATCAAAAACAAAACATCAGACAAAAGAAAAAAAGAATTGCTAGATATGATACTGTGGGATACTCACCATTTAGCAGAATTCTTAGAAATGAATATTGCCAGTGTACGCAATATGGTGACTAGGGACGAGATCCCTTATTTACGACGGATCAACAAAAAGAAATACTACGTACATGTTGAGAGTTTTATCAGATGGTTTTCCGAGCAACCTACCAAAAAGAAACCTAAGAATTATCCAAAAGCGATGAGACTTTAAAACTTACGAATAAAAGCAAAATCACTAACGATAAATATAACTCACCCGCCACAAATCTTACAAGCAACCCATCATTAGATTTGCATTTAATAACCCGCATTAGCAATTTCCAATAACATTAATACTTGAATTGGCATTGTTTTGGAATAATATGATATGACGAGTTTATTGCAATTATAAATATGGTCAGAACTTGTTTCGCGCGCTCGGTGATTTAGGAGATATAATTAATGTCATTTAACAAAGAATTTCTTGAAGCTGCCCTATATGGGGAGCTGGATAAAGTTAAAAGTTTTTTATCACAAGATCCAAGCCTAATAAATCAAGCTGATGAAAATGGGTTTACAGCCTTACACGAAGTTGCTGGTGAAGAACAATTTGAAACTATTAAATATTTAATTGATAACGGTGCAGATGTAAATGCTATTAATAATGATGGCACAACACCCTTGCATTTAGCTGCTTATTCAGAAGCTATTGAATTACTGATAATTAATGGTGCAAATATTAATGCTATCAATAAAGAAGGTGATACACCTTTGATGATTTCAACATTATGTCAAGATGCTGAAGAATTAATCGAAACTTTATTAACGTCTGATGCTGATATAAGTGTAAAAAACAATAAGGGCCAAACGGCATTAGATATGGCCAAAATGCGAAACGAAGACGAGTACATTTCTATATTGGAAGAATCTTCTACTGCAAATAACCATATCAACAATAAAACGTATACAAATGCCAAAGAACATATTAATTATGTAACACAACACCAAATGGCTTATAAAGATAAAACACAAAACCCCTTTGGCCTCTTATTGTTAAAATTTCTTGTAGTGATTTGGTTCTCTGGCCTACTGTTTATGTTTGCTCTGAGCACTTTAACTGGCTATATTTTATTTATTTTGACATCTCCGATTTCAGTATTTTTATTAATATTTTGTTCCAATTCCATCAAAGTTGAGAACGAGAGAATAGGAAAAACCACTAACAATAAAGCTAAGCAATATATTTTATTAATTATGGCTGTTTTAGTTATCGTAGCAGTTATTCTAATGGTGAACGAATTTTGAAATCAACCCACCACCGGAAGCTGAATAAAAATAATCACCTAACTCCCCCACCAACATCCCAATTCACCCTAGAAACCACAACGCCATCCCTATAAACTTTCTCAGACATCTTAACACAATAGCATACTAGAATTTTACTCCTACCTACTCGACAATTCTGGAGATGTGGACAAAGATGTAACCAGACGTTACTCGCTTTCTATCAGAACCACATTTTGGTCGTTTGTTATTTTGAAAAACATAAGTGTGATACATTCTTTCTCAATTATTAAGATGTTTCCAGCATTCATATTCCATTAATCATTAAATTTCGCTCATATACTAT
>NVWA01000052.1 GCA_002746535.1 Planctomycetota bacterium | reverse complement strand
CTGTGCAATGGGAGTCGATCTGAAGAGCCTTGTGCGAGAAAACCGCACGCAGGGATCTGTGAGGGGGACATCTGGTAACGGATGTTCCTACCTCTATGTAATTTAGAGACAAAGCAAGTATATAAAAGTGGTGGGTTGATTTCTGAATTTGTATGGAACGAAGACGGCACCCTAAACAAAAAAGAATACTACGACGAAAAAGGCAAGTTCCTAAAGAGAGAACTTTTTGAAAAAGGTAAATTGGTTAAGACTGAGACTAAATTTTGAAAAAACTTCTAAGCCCACTAATCATATCAGCCTTCATCGTAACCTTGCTCCTTGGCTCTCTTGCTCATTTGATGTATGGGAGTTGTCAGGCGAGTAAGTGGCATTACATTGTGGTGAGTTATTTATGAACTTGATATTTTTATTAGAGATTTTTTTTTATATTGTTGTCATAATTTATTTTTTAGATTTGTGTTGGAATCGATCTAAATATTACTGCAGTGGGTGCAAATTTTACACTGACAATAAGAGCTTGAACTGTCCAACTTGTGGCGGTAAACTTAAAAAATATTATACCAAAATAATAAGGACCGTTTTGATATTGTTTTCTATTATTTTTTTATTTATGTTCTGTGTTCCTATAGTTGATCATACATATAAAAATTTTTACAGAGCAAAATTACATGAAGACCTTGATAAATTGGATGGTAAGGATTTACATAGTGAAGCCGAAATATATAAAAAACTTATAAAGCTTTATCCAGCTATTGATAGTTATCCTAAATTATTAAAAGAAGTAGAAGAAAAGATTAGATCAAATCACCCAATCAAAACAGAGACGAAAGAATAACCATTTCCTGCTTATCCACCTGTAACAACTCCTTTAGTTGGTGGGGGATGTTGGTATGGTTAATTTGCCGACCAAAAATAATATGCTCTATTATTGGTTGTTGAGTATAGCAAAACGTAGCCTCCTGAAGTCCCTGGATCTAAATCTTGTACATAATAACCCTTCGTAGCATATACCATTCTGTAATACATATAAACTTCTGCTTTTCCTTTTCTTAATTCTTCCAATTTCTCATAATTATATTCATCAGGATATGGCTTTTCTAAAAGCAACTTATATCTATGATTACTTTTTACTTTATTTATAGGCTCGATTTTATAATTTTTCTCCTTTGCCCACTTTAGAAATCCAGTCTCACTTATAGTGAACTCATAAGCTTTTGTGGAGAATCTTTTATAGTAAGATATCTCTGATGCGGTACTAGGAAGCCATGATACCGATTCTACATTCTCACCTTTTTCAGAATTTGTAATTTGATATGCACAAAATGAGAATAGAAGCACTAGGCATAAAAGTAAAATAGAAAGTACTGTTTTCATAATTAATCAAATTGTAAGTTTGTTTTATTATATCAATAGAATTTCAAATCATAAACCAAATTTATTATAGATGATATGCGTTGTGTTTCTTTGTTGGTGTCATAATGACTTAGTGTGATAAAATCTACTCATTATAATTTGAATTCTCAATAGAGAAAAATATGTTATTGCATTCTATTGGTAAATTTTTTGGTGCTCTATTAGTTTTGGGTGGGGCTTTCCTTTTATTTGTTAATTTAAATACAGGTGCACCAATTTTGATTAGAGGTTTAGAGCCTTCAAAGGTATTAATGATTATTGGTGGGTGTTTTAGTATTTTTGGTGTCATGACTTATTGCGTGTGCGATAATAAATTATTGTTGATTATTGGGAGCAAAGATGATCATGCAGTTAGAAAAGATAATAAGGGGATCATTTTTTTCTCAACCTTCATTATGCTTATTTTTTTGTTTTATGTGTTTGTGATGTCGTAGTGCCAAAACATAGTCTGTTCAAGATGACTCAACTAAGAAATATAAAACAATGAGTCACATCGTATCAAAAGACATAGAGCGAATGCCTGAAAAGTTGATAGTGAAGCTGGAACTGACAAGGCGAGATTTTAGTATTGAAGAATATGTAGTGCTTCCAATAAATAATGAGGCTTCTATTGCTATTAAAGATTATCAGGATTGCCCAGTGATGAGAAATGGATTACTACGCAATAAAGACTTTATCACCAAGAAGAATAAAGCTCGGCATAATTATTTGGAAGAGGAAATAGATTGTTATATAGAACACTACAACTTATTTTTGAGGGTTAAGGGCTAACTATTTACACCAAGCTTTCAAAACTCAGACGCGGGGGTGATGGTTTGGGAGGTTGGGTAATAGAATTCTTATTGATCTTAATTATCACTAACTATAACTAGAATACTATCTAGGTTACAATCTAGTTTGTTACATATTATAATTTGTATTCAAAGAAAATACTAAAGCCAAAACAACAAGCTCTAATGATAAAAATATATCTTTGCTTGGGTGATTATAAGGGTTAAAATCTCTCAATTTTTAAATCAGCAGAATTTAATTATTTATGTAACAGCATTTTAGGAGAATAAATATGAGACAAGTAATATTATTGTTAGTGGCTTTTTCACTTTTTAATTTTAACCTTTTTAGTGAAGATAAAAAAAAGATTGCTTTTGTAAATTTATCAGAAGTTATGAAAGTGTATAAAAAACGAATAGATTTTGCGGCACAATTGAAAAAGACAAAAACAAAAATCAAAGTAGAACTTGAAAATAGATATAAAAAATTGAAGCAAATTTCAATAGATATTAAAGAATCCACTGATGAAGAGGAGATTTTAGAATTGCAATTCTTAGGAATGAAAAGTGAAAAAAGGCTTAAATTCTTTCAAGAATTAAATAATGACAGACTTGCGATGACATATCAACAACAGTATTTAGAATTAATAAGTGATATAAAGAAAACAATCAATGATTATGGTGATGAGAAAGGCTTTTTTATGATTTTGCAGACTCATCCACCAATGCCAAAAAATGAAGAAGCGAAAAAAGCATTGATGCAAATGAATGTTGCCGATGTTTTGTATCACAATGCTGAGTATGATATATCAAAAAAAATAATTACTAAATTGAATAAAAGATACGAAAATAAATTGAGAGTAATGAGAAATAAAAAGCTAGAAAAAGAAAAGAAATAAAAAGCTAGTACAACTCACAAGCAAACCTTGGTATAATGGCTTCTTTGCTTTTAGAGAGATGGAATTAAAAAGATAATAAATGAAATTAATTTTTATATTTTTATCAACATTGTGTTTAGCTTCTTGTGGAAGTGGTGGTGGTACATCTATTTCAAATATTAATAATATTGAAGTTGAATCAAAATATGATCATCCATATTTAAAAATTAGCGAGGTTGCTATTTTCAATAATATTGATGTTGAGTCAGTCATTATAAATCCTGTTAGTCATAATAAATACAAGAAAGGTTTATTTACGGTTTCAACCAATACTAAATCATTTATAATACAGTTGAAAGCAGGTAAGACGAGCTCAGTTAGATTTTTAACTTTAATTGATCCTAATGGCTTTGAGTATATTATTGAGGATGATATACACGATTTCTCCTTAAATAAATATTTTAAACAAGGTTGGGGATCACTATCTTCTTTGCAATTTCCTGTTTTCAGCAAGAATGAAGTAGTAGCTGGTGAATGGGAATATACCTTAGCTTCAAAGCATGGAATTAGCATTGTTGAAGTTGATCTGGAAGTGTTGTTGATAGAGCGAATACATGAGATTTCACTGAGACCAACTATAACTGTAGAACCTATTATTAGTTCAGATGTTTTTACTTCAGAAGAGGTCTTGGAAGGTTTAGAGCTTACAAAAGAATTTTTTAATAATTATAATATTTCGCTTGAAATCGACCCTACTGTTACTCTGATTGATAGCCAAAAATCTATTACAATTGGACAATCCCGCGTAGTGGCAGATTCAGAAATATTACTTAAAGGAAATAAGAATAAAATTAGAATATTTTTCGTCGATAAATTTTCTTATCAAGCATATTTACAGAAAGATGATGAACCATTAGGTTTAGCGAGTGGCGTCCCTGCTTTTCAAGGTCAATCATACAACAATTATATACTTATTAATTTTTTTTATTTAATGAATAAAGACGGAAGTCTTGATATAGAAGAATTGTCAGGTGCATTATCTCACGAAATAGGGCATTATCTTGGTCTTTCCCATACCATAGAGAAAAAAGGCGATCAATTTGATTTGTTGAGCGATACGTTAGAATGTGATATTTTAAAAGATAGTGATGGTGATGGGGAGGTATCTGCATTTGAATGTAAGGATAATGGTGGATATAACCTGATGTTTTGGGGAGGATCCCGCGGCAAACACTACATGACACCGCAGCAATTCTTTATTATTCAGCATAGTCCTATAGTTGAATAAATAAAACATGCTTTCCAAAACTCAGACGCGGAGTGATGGTTGGTTATTCTTCATCCAAAGGCAAAGCAGGTAACAAATCGCCTAAATTATTCACAAAGCTTAAATCTCTATAGCCAGACATTTTAATCGTTTTACCATGTGCTATTCCAAATTTAAATGTAGAGCCATCATCATATTTATAAGTTACTATGGGATCACCACCACACATACAGCCTAGCAAGTTAAATGAGAAAAAGGATGGCTTGATACCAGTTACAAAAGCCTCAATTTTAGCTTTGTTTGTAATATTCTTTAAAATTGCACGATTATGAGCCTGCCTAACGATTTCGTTGTATGTCTTAATGCTTCCTTCTTCTCTAATTTTATCAACTTCTGCATAGAGTTTAGTTTGGCTATGTATGACGATTTCATTTATACCTTTAGCGTGTTTTTTAAATGCTAGATAACCGTCGATTGAGAACCAAAAAAAAGAAGTGCCAGCAAGAATTATTATGAATAGGAATAAAACCTTCGTTGCCATCTTCCATTTTGACTTCTTGTTCTTTTTTAAATCATTGTTCATAGAATTGTAAAGCTGTCCGTAGATAATTAAAATAATCCCACCGGCAGGGGCTAAAATATTATCTATAAATCCAAATAATAAACCGAAGACGATTAAAGCCACACCGGTTGTTTGAAGAACTATGACATTCAGAAGGTAAAATATGTTGTCATTTTTTTCTGTCATTTAATCTGATCGTTTCTATTTAAATGAATAAATTATATCCAGACTCAGTTAAAATCAAAAACCTTATTTATTTGGTGATTAGCTTGTTGGGTGGTAGAATCTTTGTGATGAATGAAATGGAAGATTTATGATTCTAATTATACTAACAGTCTTAGTCTTACTAATGGTATTCTTGTTTTATAAGTCAAAGAAGAAGCCTTCTCTAGATGTTCATGTGTATTGTTTCCTTGTTTCATCACTTGTTTGTATGGCAACTGGATTCTTGCATGGTGGATTTAACTTGCGCCATGTGGATATTCCATGGTGGTTTTATCCTTTATTTTTTGTTGTTCCAGTTTACATGCTATTTATGATAGTTATTCTCATAATAAATTTAATTAAACAAAGGAAACTTTCTGAAACTCAGACGCGGGGGTGAAGGTTTTGGGATCTTACTTTTTTGGCTTAGTATCTTTCTTTAAAGTTATTTTCTTCCCAATTTTCTCATAAACCCTCAAGGCTTGTAGCACTGAATGATAAGAGATGCCGATATCTTTTGCCATTTGGAATTTATTACCTTTGTGCTTTCTAAAGGCAATTTTAACTCTTGTATAGGCTTTATCGAACTCTTCTTTTGAAACGGGAATGTCTGGGTTCATATAGATTTTTTCTTAAATAGATTAAATGTTTATAGGTTAACTTAACATACTAAACATGCAACTAATAATGGTGTTCTTCCTATTAGTAAAAATCAATTCTAGTATTGGCTTGTATAGTTGAGATATAGGTCGATGACTTAACTCAGATTTTGGTGAATAATATTTACTTCTCAATCCCATTAGCTATTTTGGCATTGGGCATGCCACCATGGTATTTTCTGGACATATAAAGTAATCTTTCCAACACCTTTTTTGTAAGTTTTGATTCGCTATCTAGCTTCTTTAGACATGCATCAAATTCAGCTTTGCAAGTGATGCCCATATAATGTTTTCTTATTGAGCCATATAATTTTTGATAGTCCTCAAGAGTCATATTATGGACTCTCGTGATATGTGGCTTCACATTATAATATGACTTCTTGCAGATTTTACATTTATTATCCATCATGACAGAATTTTAGCTTACTGCAAAGATAGGGCTACAAAAATTCATTTGTAACGTATAATTTCTTGAATTTCGGTAATTGCTTTGATAAAGAAATTATTAAACCCGCTATTAGTATCAGCATTCATATCTTTAATGCTTTTATCCATCCTAGCGCACTTAATATTTGGAAGCTGTCAAGCAACAAAATATCATTATATGTTTCAGAATCATTGGTTGCCCAATTACATGCCTCAAACGCAATCCATTGCAACTGGTGAATACGAAAACTATACTGGTGTTTGGCGTTCTTATTTTGAAAATGGAAATCTAGCTTATAGAGGTGAGTTTATTTATGGTAAGCAGGTAGGAAAGCATGTGTCTTGGAGGGATAATGGAGTTAAGATGACTGAAAGAGTATATAAGGATGGGGCGATTGTTTCCATGGTAGAGTGGGATGAGAGTGGGAAGTTGAAGTGATTAATTTGATTTGTCACCGGCACGAGCAAACCATTCAGAATATCCCGTACAATTCTCAAATGGATTGATTTCAAGATCACCATATTGTTCGCAACACCAATCATAAAATATTAAATACTCATCACTTTGTAATTTAAATGGTTTCCAGCTTAGAGGTTCTTTTGATGCCATTTCATCTGTACCACTTTGAAAGAAATCATTCAAAATTTTTATTGGGGGGAAGTCTTTGGACTTCTTGATCTCATTAAATGACGTGCCGTGAGTTGCTATCTGTTTGGCAATATCTATAAGATCTAGTGTTTCTCCATTCTTTAATTTGAGATAGAAATATAGCATTATGATTGCAAATATACCACCCAAAATTAATGTTGAAATTGCTGTTAGTTGTGGAGGTGCAATTTTAATGAAGCAGATTGTGGAATAGATATAATTCAATTAACTACTCTACCAACTTTGCAGTTTCGCTTGATAGATCAAGACATTCAAATCTAACATTAGATTGCCCCTGTATTTTTGGTATTGATACTAAATATAATGGGGTAGGTAATTCGAGATCACTTGGAAGAAGCCATTGGTCATCATTCCATATAGCGAAGGTAGTAAGCATTTCTTTCTCCCAATCAAACTCGCCACTTGCTATTAGATCAGTTCCCTCAACAGTTAGAGCTATTACTGGTTGATCAATTTCTTCATCGAGATCGTTTTCATTTAAAAGAGGGGCTTGATAATCTTCCGGATAGTCTTCTTCCATACCTATTGCCCAAACGGGTGACCAAATAGGATGCTCCAGTACATCTTCCATTGTGATATCATCTAAACTCTTTGGTGTTCCAAATTTCATCATTTACTCCACAATTCGGGCATTGTGCTTTCACCCCAAATAGTTTCACAATTTGTTTCAAATGCTGGGAAGGCAACTCTATCAAACCAGTCTTCTTTTATGTCCTTGAAATATTTAGGCAGTTGATCTAAAAGAACTTTGTATCCGATCATCTCTTCATTTATTTCATAATAATTCTCTGAACCTTCTATGCAAAAACCAATACAGATGCAATCTATAGCCCAGAGGTCTACTTTAAAGGCAAAGACTTCCGTCACTGAATCTAATGACAGTTCTAGAGTGACACTTCCGTCTTCAATATAACACAACTTGCCGTCTTTGATCACAATTGATATCTCGGCAGGTGGTGTGTGTTTGAAGAATTCTTTAATTTTGCTAACTAAGGTCATAATGAGAATCATTTTAATAGAAATAATTTAAGCATATCATATTATTGCAAAACAATACCAAATCAAGTATTAACGTTATTGGAAATTGCTAATGCAGGTTATTGTATGCAAACCCAATGATTTGGTTGCTTGTGTGATTGGTGTTGGATAATGCCTTAAAGTTGGTTATTACAGAATTTTCTCACTCATTATCTTTCATTGATTGTTGTTATAATCTTTCATCTAAGATGTAATAGTTCCTAGTCTAGGTTTCAGATATAATTCTTTTAGTTATAAGATGGTTAGAATCTTAAATTAGGGGAGGTGATAGAATGAAATGTCCAAAATGTAATGAGTCAATGAAGTTTGGTCAATTGACCGAAAGGAAAAAGTTAAAATGGCATCCAGCTAATAGTTTAAGCATTTTTGGGGAGAGACTTTTTCCATTATTTTCACCATTTTTTAGGGCTAAGCTCGATGCATTTAAATGTGAGCGATGCTCTGTAATTGCTTTTGAGTTTGATGATGAATAGCAGCCATATCTTTAGGGTTGCTGATCTGTTTCATCCGCGGGTTGGGTTTTGAAATTTGAATTATACTTATTGAGTTTGTTATTAGTCTGAATCACCAGTTGTTGCACCATGCTTTTTAAGTAATTTAACTATTTTACTTTCAGAGTTTTTTTCAAGAGCATAATCAAGAGGTGTTTGACCCCACCTAGTTTTTACATTTATTTTTGCACCGGCATTTATTAGAAACGCTACTTTTTTGAAATTATCTGATCTACATGCGTTATGTAGAGCTGTTCTAGTTTTCTTATCCTTAATTTCAATTTTTGAACCTGCATCAATTAATATTTTTAACATTTCAGCGGTGCCCTCCCTTGAACACATATTTAATGGTGTCAAGCCCCACCCATCTTGAAGATTTAAATTAGCATCATTATCTATCAAATATTTAATTAATCTTTTATTGTTACTTGTTGCAACAAAATGTAATATGGTGTGACCACCAAATTTACCAAGATGCCGTATATTGCCGACTTCAGATTGTTTATTGATGTCACAACCTGATTTTATAAGCAATTCTATAGCTTCAATCTTATTATTAAATAAAGCCCACATTAGTGGATCATTATCGTCAGCTTTGGCTTTTTCAAGATAGCTTTGAACTTTAGCATCGTTGCTTTCTTCTTTTATATGTTGAGGTGTGCATGCTATTGAAAATATGATTGAAATTATTGTCAGCGAAATTGGTAATGTAATAAAACCTCTGAATTTAACTATCATCTAGTATCCTCAATTATTTCACCTGTTGCGTCATCAATAACCAGAGTGAAGCCAATAGGGTTTGTATCAATAGTGGTTTCTTCAGGTGTAGTGCCTCCAAAATCAATGCTAACAAACCATAAACCTATTACTTGTTCCTCTTTGGTGTATCTGAAATTATAATATGGTCTTTCAGGAATATATTTATGTTCAAGATATTCTTCAGCTATCTTCATAGCTTTTTCTTCATTCAAGCGTGCAGTTTTAAGAGAATCCATTCGTATCTCTTCATTATAACAGAGCATACAGTATCCTGCATTTATATCATATAGATATTTAGGAACAGGTTTTTCGCACTTTATACAATTCTCTTTGTCAGTCATTTATTGTTCTTCTATTTCATAATTATCACACCAATTACATTGAAGATTTGGCATAAATTCTCTCAATTGAGTAAAGCTATGTTTAGGGGCAAATCGTGAGCATTCTAGTGCGTATAGTTTTTTATTAGATTTTAGATAGGTTAAGTTTTTATCTTTCAATTGTACTGAGCTCATAAATAATGCTTCTAGATTTTTTAAATTATCTAAAGGCTTTAGTGTAGGAATCTTTTGCATTGTCCACATACTGCCTTCTACTCCAAGTGCAACTAGGTTATGGGCATTTGAAAATACTTCTAAATCTGATAGATGTTTTGCATTTTCAATAAATAATGACGTTAATGATTTAATCTCAAGTAATGGCTTAAAACTTTTGGCTTTACGAACTCCTTCTAGCTTCAATATTTTCAATTTATTTAAATTTTTTAATGATGATAGATTATGCGCAGTTATTGTGTCAAGGTACAAATACTCAAGATTTTTCAGTTTTGCGATTTCATCCAAAAAGCCTTGATCTACGGAATGTGCGATTAGTTTTTTTATATTTTTATAATCGTTAATTCCTTTATGTGAATTTTTTATCCTACGAAATGAAACGAGTTCTTGATTACTTTTGATGTCTTTTATGGAATGAATTGTGGGTGGCCAATCTGACCAAACTTGAAATCTTCCATATTTTTTATGTACATTTATTGTCATGGTTTCCTAATTAACTAGTTTTATTCATACACGTTTAGAATAAAGCTTCAACCTGTTTCCTTTTTCTAGGAAGAGCAACATCAACTGGCAATTCATCCAAATCATTCACTTTAATTTCGGCTTTTAGTTCTAACAACTTCTTGATTAATTCTATTCTACCATATTGAGATGCATAATGTAGCGGTGTATTTAAGTCGTCATCGCTTTGATTTATATCAGCACCCAATTTTATTAATTCGTTTGTTAATTCATCATTACCTAATTGAATTGATTGGGTTAATGGTGTTTCACCTGTGCTGTCAAAAGTGTTTATATTTGCTCCAATAGAAATTAAATATTTAACAGATTCAATTTTATTCTCAATTGCTAAATAATGTAGAGCGGTTTCTCCAACATCACATTTACATTCAAGAACAGTATTATCTAGGCGTATCATTTCTAAGGCTTGTGCTCTAGAGCAATAAAGCATATCAATAAATTCATTTCGTTTTTCAGTTGTCATTTTGCACGTTCACTTCTGACTAGGAAATTATGTATAGAGTATAGCTGAAAATCTGTCCAATAAAAGATCGTTCTTTAACTAAATCCAAACTCCAATTTTCCCATATCACATCTCTTTTATTAATAACAATTTAAGCCCATACGCCATGTCAGTTGATGACAACTGGCGTGTAACCCTTTAAGTTAAATAAAGATCAAAAAAAACTCAGACGTGGGGGTTATGGTTGTGGCGTGGGGATTATGGCAGATGAATCATTGGACCGCTTAAATAGCTCTTTTTATTCTTTTTAATAGAAATTAAATGTCTATTTACGTTATTTTTTTTTATTGCATGGTTATGGATCCATTTTTCTTTTTTTGGTGAAAGAATAAATTGATCTGCAATATTTATTTGTCGTTTATTCAAATCTAAAACGTACTTTTCTGGAATTTTGTAGTAGCAACAATCTTTAATATCTTTTCTGTTTGATGCCCAAAGCAAAATGTTTTTTGAAATAGGAAAGGATAATTCTGATAGCTCTGAGTCAATACCAAAATTAAAAATAAAAACAGGGTTGTCTGACGTTATAAAATAATATTTTTTAGTTATAAAAAATTGCCATTTTAATTCACTTAATTTTTTAAGAACATTAATATGTTCATCCCCATCATAGTTACTAAGGCTTTTTATCATTTTTAGCCATGTTTCTTGGTGGCATTCATGATTAACAGCAATTTTAGTATAAAGCCTTCTTATTTCAGAATCACTAATTTTTTTGCCATTCTTATATTTTAAATTTTTGCAAAAATTATCTGAAAAATCTTTTAAACTTTTAGGATATTCTTCTTTTAATTTTTCTCTGTAAGCAGGCGATCTAAATGTTTGAATAAGTATATATCTTGACATGTATATTTTTTCATTTATGTCAAAATTTTCAAGTGCTCTTATTTTTTTAATAACTGAATTTGCTGGATGTTCAACTTTTTGGGTGAAATAATCTTCAGTTTCTTTTTCATGAAAATTTTTCTTTATGCAGATCTCTTTTGTGTCAGAACTAGGTAAATATCTTTTTTCATCAATGAAATATGCAAATATTTTCTCAGAACTATTTAAAAATCCTTTTTGATAATATTGTGGTAAAAAATGATCCCGTGGTATTTTCAATCTTTCTATTTGTTAAATTCCTGATAGTGCTTATTACTCTTTCCCACTTAGTCTCATAAACTCTAAGCTCATACTCTATTAACTACAGATTCAACATCTCCTTGACAACAAGCTGTCAATTCACTAAGCCTGATATTATAATTATATCTTTATCTGAGCATAGAAGTAAAAGCATAAATCTAGAATGTGTTTTAGTGTTACATTCCAATATTAGGCTTTACAACTTACCATAAAACTTGCTTTGTATGAAGTAGATGCTTTCTTTTGTGGGTAGTAGTGCCTATAAGAATTGGGTTCTGTTTTTTGGGTGTGGGTGGTAGAATTATGGAATATTAATTGATTTGATTTATTGAAAGCGTTTATGCAAATTAACTATATAAAGATAAATTTTTAATTTATCTACTTTAGACTATAATTCAAATCTTACAGCAATAAACTCAAGTAGATTTAATCCATTAAAATTCACCTTAATTAAATCGTTAAAATAGAATTATTAATAAAATGCAAGGGAACTAAGGAGATGCTGATAATGAATTACAAAACAACAGATGTTTTTGGAGTCTCAAGTAAGCTAATTGAATCATACATTGAAAGAGAATCGGTTGACACTGAATTTAAATCAGCAATTGGTGATGGTAATGAGGTGATAGTTTATGGCTCATCTAAACAAGGTAAAACATCTCTGATACTCAAGCATTTAGCAGAGGGTGAATATGTAAAAGTAGAATGTTCTCCCAAGACTGAGACAATTGATATATATAGATCAATACTACGGCAACTTGGTGTTAAGTATTTAGAATCTGAGATTACAGACAATAGCTATGAGCATGGGGGTAAAATTAACGCTGGGTTTAAAATAAAAGTCCCTTTTATTGGTGGCGTTAATACACAAGCAGAGTTGGCAGATAAAAAAACCGAAAAAATAACACAAACAGAAACTTATATTGAATATAATTTATCACTTGCACAAGATGTATCAGAACTGTTAAAATCTTTAGCTATAAATAAATATTTTGTATTGGAGAATTTTCATTATTTAGGACTCGAAGCTCAGGAAGCTCTTGCGTATGATCTGAGAATTTTTCAAGACCATCATTTAATTTTTATAGTTTTGGGTATATGGCGAGAAGCTAATAGGTTAATACAATTTAATGGTGATTTGTTGGATAGAGTGACAGAAGTCCCCGTAGAGCCATGGCAAGAAAATGATTTTTTAAAGGTTATAAAAAAAGGGTCACAATTTTTAAATGTAGATTTTTCAGAAGTAAAAGACCGATTGGTTAAGGCATCGTTTGATAGTATAGGTGTGGTTCAAGAAATATGTAAATTATGTTGTTTAGAAGCGGGTGTGAAAGAAACTTCTAAAATACTAGTAAAAATTTCTCAAGAAAATTTGGATTCTGCATTAAAGAATAAAGCTGATGATTACGGCACGCGACACATTAGAAACTTTGAGGCATTTGTAAGCTCAATTCGAAGGACAAGTGATAGTAGTGGAAGGAAAACTTTAGCATTCCCATATTACTTTATTAAATTATTACTTACACATGATTTTGCAGAATTAGAAAAAGGGCTTTCCCGTGCAATTCTTTTAAAGGAAATTAGAAAAATGCATTATAGGGCAGAAGATGTTAGATCTGGAGATTTAGGGGTTTTTCTTCATAATATTTCCCAACATCAAGTAAATAAAAAAATTCGACCACCATTTGTTGATTATGATAGAGGGGGGAAAATGTTGAAAATTATAGATTCATCATTATATTTTTTCCTACGTCATTGTAATCGTGAAGAAATTCTTAAAGATATTCCAAATCCTGTTGAGGAAGCATAATAAAAAAAATGTTATTTCGTAAGGTATAAATAATCGTTGGACTCCACTTATAGTATAAACATAAAAGAGAATCCTTTAGGAATAACCTGCCTTTCAAATCTCAGACGAGGAAATGCCAATTGGTGGTTAAGAGAGTATAATTATTACCAATTATAGGTTTAAATATTTATATGGCAAAATTGCCCCTAATTATCTAGGTATAGAATTAAAAGAATAAATCTAGAATGTGTTTTAGTGCTACATTCCAAGATTAGTTATCGCAACTTGCCAGAAACAGAATTAACATGAAGTAGGTAGCAATGCCTATATTCTAAAATAGTTTGTCGCTAGACCCTTGTACCCCCACACCCCATGACCCATACCCCTTTACCCCTAGTGCCCCCCATTAAAACTATAATATTGTATGTAATGCTGGCGCATTACGTGATGCGCGCGAGATATGAAATCTCGGTAAAAAAAGTCAAACCCGAGAGGAGAAATCTTGCTATAGAGGTTTTATCTCGAAACACGAAAGTCTTTTAGATGGTAATATGCTTGCCGGATAGCCCCGAGAATGCTAAATTGCAAAAGTAGGTCGTAACCTTGTTGAGAATATGAAAACAAAATAATAAATAATTTATATATAAAAGTTTTTATTCTTTTTATTTGTTTGATTTAATGAATTATAAAATGAATAATGATAAGTATGTTAGTAGGTATGTTGCCTACTAAAAAAGAAACCTTGTTTACTTTGAACTTTGGCGGAACTAAGCAAACAAGGTTAGCGACAGGTTGCCCCATCGGCAACCTATTATATTAATTTTATAATAGGAGCAAATCAAATGTCTCAAGAAGAATCTCAATTTCATCAATTACTAGTGAATGCGTTAAATAATGACGTGATATGCGTTCATTTAGCCAAATTTTGCGACTTGGAGGTTGTAGTATGAGAATCAATACTTTAATCGAAATGATAAAAAACAAAATAGACCATTCTGAATTACTTGAAGAAATTGAAAAACTAAAGTTCAATAACTTTGGCTGTCATTGGCAACTAGAGGACATTATGGAGAAGGCTTTAGAAATGGATCTTAGAATAACCCTTGAAACTGCGCGCGAAATAGCAGACAAGATAGAAAATTCATTCGATGCAAATCACGGAATAAATTGGGAGATTATAGAAATCCACATTGAAGAATTCTATTTGAATTGATAGATTAAATTTTAGGAGGCAATCTAATATGCTAAATAAAAAGGTAGGTATATATTTAAGAGTCTCAACTCAGCTTCAAACAGTTGAAAATCAAAAAAGGGATTTGCTTAGATATTGCGAAGCTAGAGGACTAGAAATATTTTATATTTATGCTGACGAGGGGGTAAGTGGTTCTAAGTCCTCACGCCCTGCATTAGATAAATTAATGGACGATGCTAGGAATCATTTATTTGAAATGGTTTTGGTTTGGAAGTTTGATAGGTTTGCAAGGTCAACTACTCACTTATTAAATGCATTAAATGAATTTAAAGATTTGGGTTTAGACTTTGTAAGCTTTTCAGAAGGAATCGACACAAGTACAAGCGTGGGAAAAATGGTATTTGTATTTCTTAGCGGAATTGCTGAGTTTGAAAAGAATTTAATCATTGAAAGAACCAAGGCCGGATTACAAAGGGCGAAGCAAGAAGGCCGGAAACTAGGTAGGCCATTTAAGGGTTTTGATATGGAAACAGCCTGCGAACTCAGAAAAGAGGGATATTCTTATAGAGACATTGCCGAAATGTTAGAAATTAGTACAGGAAAGATATTCAAAGCATTAAAAGAATTTGAAAGTAAGGAGGTAAATAATTATAATTCTTGATAAAATTCATTATAGGCGTTCAACAATTGGGTTTTGCTAAAAAGAGCAAGATTCATTAATTGGTCGTTTGATGAACAACATTTTAATAGGAAAACATTTAGAAAAAGAGTTTTTAAATAATTAAATTTATTAACACGTCGTCGTGTTAGTTTGTGCATCTTGAAACCCGCGAAATTTCTTAGATGAAGCGCAAACCTTTATTCGACATCATACCACTCTGTGGTTTATGGTGTCGTCTGGGGTTTTGTTCTTCATCGGGTTCTTCGCGGGACCTCAAGGTGGGCATTCTTCAGTCGGCACCACCTTGGAGTTCTTGGTATGAAATATTTCTCATATATATTATTTATTTTAATTTTAGGTTGCGGGTCAAGTGGCGGGTCTACAACTACAATTAATGCGGAGAAAAAAGACTTTACTGGCCTTTATTCTCTTATCTCAACTGAATTGACATTTGATTGTGATGATGGGGAGACGGGAGAAGGTACTAAATTAGCTTTGAATTTTAACATAGTCCAAAGCGGAAATGTTATAAATGTTTACTCAGATCCTGCTTCAAGCAATGATGCTGGATTTGGTGAAATAACCACCGTTGAAATAGGGGGTAGTACAGATTTTACTGGTATTGTCAGCAGCGATGACACATTTGTTTTAAGTGTAGTAATGGAAGTTACAATTCAATCTCTAGGACCTATATTATTGAATTATACTTTTGATGGTAAGTTCTCAGATACTGGTTGGTCTGGGAAGGTAATTATATCCGCTACGTTTTTAGATTTTGGTAAAAATTGTGATTATGTAGGAACTTTTACTGGTGAAAAACAATAGTCATTCTCAAGTGTTCAAGGGGTTAAAAACTCAAAAATTAAAATTTAAGGGGGGGCGATTTTGAGACAACGTCCCCCATACCCCCAGAGCATAACTATTGATAATAGATTATCAATAAGGAAATCATATTTATTGATAATTGATTATCAATAGTGATTTTGACCGCTGTGTTGATTTTTAAAATAGCCTATTTTACTTTGTAATAATTTCAAAAGTTTTTTGAATTAAAAATATGTTGGCCCATTTTATTAGGCAAAAACACGCCTTTTTAGAGTACTAAAATACTATTTAATTAGATTTGGACAGGAAGGACAGCAAAGACGGCAAATTCCAAACTTAAATACAAATAAAATAAAACATCCATATTTCATGTTTATTTCACAGATTTACCCCCAAAACACCCAATATTATACAAAGAAAAAGATATGAACTATTTTAGATTTTTCCTGTCCTTCCCTGTCCAAGTGTGGTGTAAGAACAACTGTGACAATGGTTTAAGTGGTGACAGCAAAAAATATTCTGCTGTCTCTTGCTGTCCTTCCTGTCCCTTAAATTTGGCTAGGTGGACAGCAAAATGACGGCAGAATTATTCTCCTGTCCTAATTTTAAGTATGTTCTCTTTAGGTTTTATCCCAGCGATTTTAAATGGTTTGACTACTATTCCTCTATGATTTTTGACTTTAGATTTTAGGTTTTTGGGTAATCCGATTCTATAAAGCATTTTCATTAAAGCCGGCGGATTAAATGTTTTATTAAATATATAATTAAAGGCTTTGGTAATTGCTACACTGGTAATCTTACCAGTTTTACATTCTTTAATAAAATAATCTCGAGGCGATGTCCTATCGTTATATGCTGGGCTATCAATTTTAAATGCTTCCTCAAAATATTCCAAATCAGAATTTACTAACGCGATATTAAATTGATCATAATCAGAATTGGAATTTTCTATTAAGTCCAATTTATCTGAATTTTCCAAGGCAGTATCGTATAAACCCTGATTAAAGGGAAAATTTGCAAGTGCCTGAGCAAATTCATCAGCTTCATTTAATACCCTATTTCTTACCTCTAATGGTTCGCAATCCAATAAATCAACTAGTTTTTTTGCTGAACATTTAGAATCTGATACACAAAATCGGCGATCTCCTTGTTCTATGTTAACTGGTACACTATTATTACTTGTAAACAATATATTAAATGTATTCCTAGTTTCATATTTCATTCCATACTTATTATTAATTTCTAATCTCGGCTGAGTTATTAAAGCTTTAATGCGATCTCTATCAGCAATTCTATCATTAGTATGTAATGAAATTTCATCTAGATTTATAAACATTTTACAATCAGCCCATTCATTGAATTGGCTCTTAAATGTAGTTTGAGATACCTCTCTGGTATTATCTTCACCTAATATTTTCCTCATTAATTCAAAGATTAAGGATTTACCGGTTCCAACTACAGAGATTAAAACCCAAGCTACTTGTGATTTAATTCTATTTTGATACATACCTGCAAGCCAATTCAGAAAATGCATTCTATCGTTTTTATTGGGAATATTATTTTTTATCATTATTTTAATAATGGGTGGGATTACCAATTTATTAGAATCTCTTTTTTTAAATAGGAGTGGTGAAGGTTTAAATCTATTTACCAATTCTTCACCATGAATTTCAGAAATATCATCTTTTTCAGGCCAATATTGTAATCTTACTTTTGGAATACTAAGTAAATCTTCTGGAGTAATTAATCTATTTAACACGGAACCAATTTCACCTTGAATAGATTCTTTATTTTTATAAAGGTGTTCATTGGATTGATAATTAATTCGAATATAAGAATTATGATCAATGGAGTAAATCACATAAAAAGGAGCTTCTTCTTCCTTCAAGTTTTTATTCAATCCATGATTTTTTATATATTCATTTTTGGCGTTTGAAACGAACTTCATAAAGCTACCAAGCGAAGGTGCTCTATCGACATCCAAATCAGACAGCATTTTTTCTAGTTTCTCTTCGGTGTCCTCTTTATTATATTTATCTGAAAGTTTTGAAAATCTATGAAAAAGGTCAAATGCGTTTTCTTTTTCAAATAAACTTAAAAACAAAAACCCCATTTGAACCCAATCACCATAATCGTCAGAGACCTTTACATTTCTATCTTCAAACCATTTTAAGTTTTTAACTATTTGATTAAATTTCGTAGTTTCTTTCGGTTTAGACTTTTCGACCTTCTTTTTCTCTGGAATAATTACTTCTGTATTTTCACATTCAGGATTAAAATATTTCTCTTCGTCATAAGAAATAAAATGCTGTCGATTTATATTTTTGCATTTTTTGTCCACTTCAAAATTTTTTGATTCGTTTAAGCATTCTTCTATGATTTCCTTCGTTGTATTAAAGAAATGTGCATGATTCTCAAAACCAAAATTAGATTTAAATAAAACTTTTAATCCAAGTTCTGAAGGTGATATGAAAACAAACAAAACTCTTTTATCTTTTTCTAATTTCTTTTTAATTTCTTTAATTTCATCTTTATATTCTAATAGATTATCTTTTTCTAATTCCTTTTTAATTTTAGTAGGGAGATCAATATCTTGCATTAATAGACCTGTATATGACTCTTTTACAAAATTATCCTTTTCCTTTCCTCCTTCAAAAATACCTGAATAGCATATTGCTGGTAATAATTTCTTTTCCTTATTGTATTTTCTAATATCCCCATTAACTATATGATCTCTTAAATATTTAATATCTTTCTTTATTTCGTCTAAGTCAAATAACGAAATGGTTTTTTCAAGATCAATAGGCCTTGGGCTTGTATCTAAAATATTTTCAAACGCAGACATTTTTAATTCTGAAATCTTACATTCTTCCATTTTTTAATTTCCTTATAAAAAAGTGATATTGTTCCAGACAAAATGGATCTTTCCGAAATATTTCAGTGATTTTTACTTTTTGTGTAGAGTGCTCTATTGCTTTGTGATTCAATGCAAAAGCAGTAGTTGGTATTGATATTTTATTGAAAAGAAAATTATATCCTTTTGGGGTTAAACACGATGTTCTAAGTGCTTTTTCGTGATCATCACATGGAGTAACATCTTTGACTAATTCGTGAATTTCTAATTCCCACATTTCCTTTTTATTCTTGGTAGCGATTATTCTAGGATTAATATTCGGTCTAAGCTGATATATGATTTCAATACTAAGAAAGGTCAGGCAGTTATTATCAGTCAAAGGAACTTCCATCCTTTTACTGTTAAAGCTTTTTTCAAATGGATTGATAAGCTTCTCCATAATTTTTTACTCCAAATTAAAATTTTATGCACCTCTCTTACACCACCCAACAATTTTTATTTTTAGGTGAGAAGAAGGTACTTATTTGTAATAATTTGAAATATAATCTGAAAGTGTTATAATGAGTATGCTACTACGGTATTATAATATTCTCAAAGTGGTCTTTATTTCAAATCAGATAAAGGCTATTTTTAATTCATATATTTCTTTCTATAAAAAGTTCATTTAAGAGTCAAATTACCATTTTTGAATTCTCATGCTTACTTTTCTCTTCTTTCATTTTAATGAAATTTTTAATCTGATTTTCTGAATAGTAGAAATCACGTCCTACTCTAATACCGTTTAGGCCATGATATTTTCTAAGGTAAGACAGTCTTGATTTTACAATTTTAATACTTAGATTTTTTTGACCTGACAGTAATTCATAGGTTTCAAATGCGTTTAAAAGCAAGGGATCTCGGTTTTTTTCACTCATACCTATTCTCCTTTGAATAAAACAAATACTTCTTGTTAAACATTAATACAATTCTGCATTATTATAATTTAGGTTTATGCATGATACAAAGCTTATTTTAATGGTTTTGCTTTTTGGACTTTTTGGACTTTTTGGAATTAAAAATTAATGACTGATAAAAGAATAAAACTTTCTAATCAAGATATAAAATTATTGGAATTTAGTATTAAAAAATTAAGAAACTTAAAGCATTTAGAATTAGAAGAAATTTATGATATTAGCGAAAGGCCGGAATTATCTGAAATAATTTATCATGTGGGTAAAGGTACATTTTTTTCTATAAAAAAAGGGGATTTAGTATTACCTTCTAGCATTGAAGAGCTACAGGAGAGAATTAGGTGCATATATGAAATATATGAAATCCCAATGGTTAATCTTGCTATTAATAAAATCAGATATGATGGGCTTGAAGAAGTGTTGAGTGATGTTGTTTATCAATATATTTTCGGTTCTTATGATTTTCCTCCACGCGACCTAATAGACGAAGATTTACAAGAATGGGATTTTGCAATTTGCTCATTTGCTTCTAAACTTATGAGATATCCTGATTTAGTTACATTGATACACAGGTTTAACGATGAAATGTTTAATTGGTATTTTGAAAAAGAGTCTTTAGGCGCTAATTTGGAGGATATTTTCAATCAAATCCTTTCGCATTTAGATCGTCCCAATTAGATTAAAATTTTCCTGTATTAAATATCTAGGCTGTTTCTAAGTATAATAATGGTAGTTCTTAATTTCTTTTTAATTTTATCTTGAATATTTAGACCAAATTATCTAGGGAATTAATTTAATATCCTCAGCATAAATAAAATTATTTTATACTTAAGTTCCTTAGTCCAAAAAGTTCAAAAAGTCCAATTCCTGAATACCCAAAAAATTCTTTGGAATCTTTATATTGCTCGTGATAAAATACAGTTAAATAAATTAATGAACAAACGTAATTAATTTATGAACGTCAAGAACAAGAGTTATCAGCATTATTTAAGGATTAAGATTGAAAACTAATAGAAAAAATACATTCAAAGATAATAATGAAATTGATCAATCGCTCATTGATAATTCAGAACAAATAAATTCACTGCCACCTATACTGTCAGTAAAGCAAGTAGCAAATCTGTTGCAGGTATCAGTACATACAATTTATCGTTGGTCTTCAATGGGTGAATTGGATAGCTGTTCTTGTAAAAAGGGTAAGCATCTTTTTATACATAGAGACAAGCTACTTGACCAAATGTTCTCAGGTCCAAACTGAAAGGACCTGATATGAAGAGAACTAAAAGCAGTAAAATAGGTAGATATATAAGTATTTTTAAAAGAGTAGGTGTACGGAATTGGTATTACTCTTATCGTAAAGATGGAATTCAAGTCTCAAAAAGTTTAGGGACGACTCAATTGGGAGTTGCTACTAAACTGGCTATTGAGATTGATAAGAACCTTCAAGAAGATTTCACTCCTTTGGTGAATATTCCTGGAACGATAAAGGATGCCATTGATCAATACTTTGAGTATTTAGAGAGTGAAGGTAGGAGGGCAGGTACATTAATTAGATACCGCCCAGTATTTCATCGTTTCAATCTATTTTGTTTTAGAAAAAAGATTATTAAGCTATCTCAGTTTAATCAAAGGCTTTTCGAGCAGTACAGAATAGAAAGAAGAAAAACTGCCTCAGATGGTACGAGATACCTCGAATCACAATGCTTAGTATCATTTGGGAAGTATTTAGCTCGTAATGGAATCATTGACATTATCCCATTTTCTTTAGATGGAATTAAAAAGCCAAAGTCAGTACCTTTAGAATGGTTTAGTAAAAATGAAATTGAATCCATTTTAAAGAATGCAAGAAAGCAAGACAAGAAGATCTTTGAAGTTTTAGCCTTTACCGGAATGAGAATTTCTGAGCTTATGAGATTAACTTGGGATGATGTGGATTTCAGCGAAGGTTTTATCAATGTCGTATCTACAATAGCAGATCCAACTAAATCGGGCATGTCTAGGAAGATTCCAATGCATTTTAGAGTTATAAAAGTATTGTCAGAAATTGAAAACAAGGAAGGTTTTGTTTTTAATGCTGGGAAAAGTAAGAAGTACCCATTAATCGATGGACCCATAAGTGGAAGAAAGGTCTTGAAAAGGCTCAGAAAGATATGTGACATCTTAGTAATAGAAGGTTGCTTACATAGTTTCAGAAAGTTTTTTTGTAGCTACATGGCTAATTCTGGCGTACCACCAACCACTCTCATAAAATGGAGTGGTCACAAAGATTTAAAAGTTTTAATGGATCATTATTACAAATTATCTGATGATGATTCACTTGAAATTATGAATAAATTCACCCCTCATTACTCACAAAATAAAAAGGCCGAGTACCTTCGAGGACAAGTTGAGGACAGTTTTGAGGACAGTCCCTGTATATTAAAAATAGAAGCATCATAACTATATAGTAGGTAGGTAGTTATGGTAGTAAAAAGGAAATAGGCCTAGAACATAGGATTCCGTCTGTACCTTTTTATCTAACTCATTTTATACCAATATTTTATGTATAACTACTTTCAAAATAAAGACTTAAATAAGCATTGGTACTTGTCAATGTTTGTCGTCATTAACCATTAATTGTCATAGGCCAAGGACACTCCAAG
>NVWA01000051.1 GCA_002746535.1 Planctomycetota bacterium | reverse complement strand
TTGGGATGTTCCCGAGTATGAACTAGCAATGTAAAAAGAGCAGTTCAAATGGTTATCTGTATTGGGACGAGAACCGGTTTAGCTGTGATCCGACTAATCCTCGGTGAGCGAAGGTTCTCGCATTTGAACACTTGTAAAGAGGAAACACAGATCCTATTCAATGAGGAAGTATAACTGTGACCACGTAATCTTCATGAATAGGAGTATTTGCTTTTGTATTGCAGAGTTCCGAATGTTCAAGTGAAGAGCCGTATGTGGGAAATCTGCTTGTCCGGTTCTGTGAGGGACTTTGGAGCAACTGTTACAGCATTGTAATGGGAGTTCCTTTGTCTACTCGACAAATAATCATCTGACTCGATTTTCACGTTAAATCGTCTTAGATAGTGCCACATTTCCGAAAACCAGAAAGGATTTCTGAACTCTTGTATGGATATTTTTACCTCACCATTAACAATGTTTGTTCAAAAAGAGCAGGAATTTAATGGCGTTGTAATGGAACTTCTTGTGGATGATCTTGAAGAAGCAAAGAAAGTGTTGCAAGAAAATAATTGTTAAATAATTGTTAAATAATTCGTTGGGGAGGAGTTGGGAAAGATTGTTACATTGAAGATCCATTTGGATTGAAGTTTAATATCTGGCAAAAAGAAAATAGAATTTAAATATTAATTTGATCATAATTAAGACTCAAATCTCAACCCTAAGGCATTTCCCCCTTACCCCAAAACTAAACATTGGTATAATGCTCACGAATCCTTTTAGAGAGTTATCTTGGTTAAGAAATTATTATTGATTATATGAAGGCGTTATATGAAACCTAAAATATTACTTGTGGATGACGATGATGGATTTAGAGCTTCCGTATGTACTTGTTTAACATTAGAAGGCTACTCAGTAATAGAAGCATCTGACGGAATAGAGGCATTGAAGGTTTTATATAATCAAAATATTGATCTTTTAATTACAGATATTCTGATGCCTGTAATGGATGGTATAGGGCTTTCCATTAAAATAAGAAAAAAGTATCCACAATTAAGGACCATTGGTATGACTGGAGGAGGCAGGTTGGGTGATTCAGAAAGTGTTAGTAAAATGTCAAAACCATTTTTCTCATCTTATCTTAAAAAACCATTTGGAACTCATGAACTATTAGAAAAAATAATAGCACTCGAAAAGTCTGATGGGATTTCTTAAAGATTACGTAGCAACAAGCCAATCAACCACAACCCAAATAATAAATCCACTTATCCAAAATCCAAACCTTGGTACAATGCTCACTAATCCTTTTGAGAGTTGGCTTGGTTAAGATTTTTTATTATATGAAGGCGTTATATGAAACCTAAAATATTACTTGTAGACGACGATGACGGATTTAGAGCATCTCTTTTTACTTGTTTGACATTAGAGGGCTATTCTGTAATAGAAACTTCTAATGGTAAAGAGGCTTTGAAGATTTTGTTAGATAAAAAAATTGATATTTTAATTACAGATATGTTGATGCCTTGGATGGATGGTGTAAAACTGTCCATTGAAATCGGAAAAATGTATCCGCAATTGAAGACCATTGGTATTTCGGGAGGGGGCCGATTGAATGATTCAGAAAGTGTAAGAAAAATGTCAAAACCATTTTTCTCAACTTTTCTTAAAAAACCGTTTGAAGTTAATGAATTATTAGAAAAAATAATAGCACTCGAAAAGTCTGATGGGGTTTCTTAAACATTACATAGCAACAAGTCAATCAACCCCCAACCCAAATAATAAAACCCCCTAAACCCAACAGTAAACATTTGTATAATGTCTTCTTTGCTTTTAGAGAGATGGCTTTGTTAAAAAATTATTATTGATTATATGAAGGTATTATATGAAATCTAAAATATTATTTTTGGACGATGATGACGGATTTATTGCTTCTTTAATTACTTGCCTAACTTTAGAAGTCTACTCAGCAATAGGAGCATTTCATTGGTTTCGGCTTTAGTGTTTTAATATTGTTAAAGGGTGTTTTGAAAAATGGCCATTTTGGGGCTAATCCCGAAATGAAACCAAGTATATGCACCTCAATTCCTTCTGTTAAGCCAAGCTTTAAACAGACTAAATATAATGAAAATGAAATTATAAAACGATATGTATATAGTAATGACAAGCTTGCCAAAACAATATATTATTAGGATGATAAATTTACTTATATAGTAATTATATTTTAAATGCTGCTGATATATGATAGGGTAGGATGCGTTTAGTAATAAAATACTTGCCTAAAAAATATAATTTAGAACTTTTTTATTATTACCAATAATTAATATTTTTTTAATATTATTATTTATATATTTGAATTTTATAGATTTATAAAATAGACTTAAATCTGAATATTAGGATAGGATATTTTGTGACTATAAAAATACTATTAGTGGATGATGATGATGGTTTTCGATTGGCAATAAAGAAAGCCTTAGAATTAGAAAATTATTTATCAATTGAAGCGAAAGATGGAGTTGAGGCCTTGAGGATATTAGCCAAGGAGAATATTGATCTTTTAATTACAGATGTGTGGATGCCAAAGATGAATGGGATGGAATTGTCTATAAAAATTAAAGAGAGGTATCCTAAATTAAATATTTTAGGTGTTAGTGGTGGAAGACGAGGGGACGAAGCAAGTATAGAAAAAATGTCTAAGTCATTCTTCACTTTGTTTTTAAGTAAACCATTTAGTACAGAAAAATTAATAAAAAACATATCTATTTTGTTGGAATAATCTAATCCTTTTACAATTAAGTTTGCATACCAAATAGTGGTGCTCCCAATTAACTCATCAAGTGTTACTCTTCCATTTCAGTCTTAACCTTTTTCCCTTTTCAAAGAGTTCTCTCTTTAGAAAGTTGCCTTAGGAATCGTAGTATTCTTTTAAGTTTAAAGCGCCATCTTTGTTCCAGTATAGTTAAGTAGATTTATTATTGGGTTTAATTAGTATGTAATTAAATTTATTTATATACAGAAATACAAACTATTAAAAGTTGATTCTCATCCTCTGTATTCTTAAATAAAGCGACTAATGCTGCTAAAACACGCGCTACTATACCCTAATATTATTACCCTCAAGAAGTTTCTTAATTTAAAAACTCATAAATGACTTAGAAGTAATGTTTCCGCATTTGTCGTTTTCGTCATAAATTTGTAATATAGAAAGTGTTTTCGACGAATTTAGACCTCATTTAAAATTTTATCTCGTAAAATTTCGTTAAAGAAGATAGTAATTCTATGATTATTTGTTATCGACTTTTATTTTGATCACAATTAGGAATTACTGTATCTAGACAAAAGGATTAAATTTGAACTATTTTTTTTGCCTTATTAAAATTTAAGCGGGATACTAAATTATAATAGTCTAATTAGGAGCAGCTTGAAATGAAAATTGTACTTATAATATTTTTTTTTCTTTTATTATTAACTATTGCATTTTTACTTAAACAGAACAATGACATTAGAATAGAAAAAAAAATGATTACTCAAAAACTATATAAAGAGCAATTAATTCGAGAAGTAGAAGTTAGCATATGGGAAACATCTAATGCCACATTTTTTTATACGAGTTACCCTACCAAAACGAGCAAACAGGAATACTTGCAACAGTTGGCAGATGTCACTAGTTTTATGACAAAATACTCCCAAGTGATCAATTCAAAAGAAGAAAAAGCTATTCTTAAAAAGTTTAATTTACTCTGGAAAAAGACTGTTGCGCAAGCAGATGTTTTATTTGTTGATACAAATAAAATCGAACTGCTTCAAAAGAGTCTATGGAACACGATTAATCAATTAGATGACATTATTGAATACAAAATTCAGCCATCATTTAAAAAAGGATCTATCAATGCAATGGAAAAAGAACGTCTCATACTAAAAATTGAAACCAGTATTTGGCAAGTATTCAGTAATAATAATTACTACACTCATAAACTGTCTTATAAGCCTAAAGATAAGCTGAAAAATAATATTCTTAAAATTAATAATTTTATTGGTGAATACAAGCAACTAAAACTTAATTCTGAGGAAATTGTTCATGCTGTTGAATTCAATAATAAATGGGTAAATATCAGCCAGTTATTAACTCAATACGAAATTCTTTTGAACAATTTTTATAATGAGAAATTAGTATTTTGGGATCTTTTACATGAAATTGATGATATTATAGATTTTGAAATTCAAAATAACTTCACAAAACTTCATATGCACTAATACGTTACTTTGATGAAATATTTATTTAAAAATGAAAATAAATTTAGCCAGAAAAATTACTGTTCTTAGCATAGTCTTCTTTGCTTGCTTAGTGATAAGTAATTTTTATCAATATAGGATTTTGGTAAATATTAAGACAGCCTTTAATAAATCAATAAGGATCAACAGCAAATTAATTAAAGATGCTCAGTTGCTCCGACATTTAATCATTGATGCCGAGACAGGTCAAAGAGGATATATAATAACTGGAAATATTGAATTTCTTGACCCATATTATAAAGCGAATAATAAATTCAAAATAGTCTTCTCGTCAATAAAAAGTCAAATCACAAATAACCAAAAGTTGCTTCAATTATTAGAAAAAATTTGGCATTTAAAATTAAGATGGGAAGGTCAGGCGGGAAGTCCGGAAATAACACTAAGAAAAGAAATTACAAGCTCAAATAACAATTTAAAAAAAATAGATTCTTTGATTGTTAATGGGCCTGGAGAAAAAATCTTAGCACAAATAAAAATAATTATTCTTAGATTAGAATCTGAGCTTAATATTTTAAATGTAGAAGGCTATTTTTTAATTATTTCAAAATTGAGTGAAAGCATCCATACCTCTGTATCTGGACAAAAGACTTTTCTGCTATGTGGTAAAACTAATTATTTAGAATCTTTTTATATAGGTCAAGAAAAATTTCAAAATAATTACGATCTTTTGAAACAGAGATTCAAGAATTCAAAGAAACTATTATTACTATTGTCAAATATCAAAATTAAATATCAAGATTGGATTGATCAGGCCGCTATACCTGAAATTGAAGTTCGCATTAAACACGAAACAGATCCACGATCATTTGATGATTTATCCAATTTGCTTGGTGAGGGAAAAGGTAAGGGCATTATTGATGAACTAAGAGAGATTTCCAGCACATTTATTAAACAGGTTGAGATAGAAATAGAACAAGATTTAATACATTCGGAAAAAGCAGTAAATAATTCTATACTATATCTATTATACTTTATATTAAGTTCAGCTTTAATTTGTTTTTTATTTACAGCTTTTTTATCTAAATCCATATTTAATTCGATTTCTTTGCTTTTAGAAGGCACTCGTATAATTAGCAGTGGAAATCTAAACCATAAAATTATAATTAATTCCAAAGACGAATTTGAAAATTTAGCTCAATCTTTTAACCTTATGTCACATAAAATTAAACAAACGCAAACTCAATTAATCGAGTCATCAAAAATGGCATCATTAGGGAAAATGGCCAGTGGAATTGCGCATGAATTAAATCAACCGTTAGGGGCTATATCAATAAATTCTGAGTCAATCGTAAAGCTTTTGAAAAGAGATCATACAGAGCAAGCTGCTGATCTTTGCCAACTTAATATTGAACAAATTAAAAGAGTTACTTTAATAATAAATGCATTACGAGCATTCAGTCGGGAAAGCAGTAAAGATCAAAAAGAATTTTATCAAGTAAATGATTTGATAAATAATATGCTTTTACTTTTTGAAAATGATTTTAGATTAAATGAAATTGAAATTATAAAGGAATTTGAAGTTAATTTACCAAAGATATCTTTATTGAAGATACAATTTGAGCAAGTTATTTCAAATCTACTCATCAATGCTAAAGATGCTTTAGAAAATATAAGTAAAAAAAAGGCTATCATAATCAAAACAGTTCTTATTGATCATCTTTTAATTATTTCCTTTATCGATAATGGATGTGGAATACCTGAGAAAGATATACTCAATATTTTTGATCCCTTTTTTACAACAAAACCTATTGGAAAAGGAACTGGTCTAGGGCTTTCTTTAAGCTATGGAATGATAGAAAGTAATGACGGAACAATCAAAGTTACTAGTGAGGTGGGCAAAGGCTCAACATTTTTAATTGAATTCCCAATTAAAAGAAATAAGTAACCTACTTTATCCCATAAGGTAAAAATATTAATCCAATCAAAAATTGCCGAGAAATAGTCTATTCAAGACAATGAAATTATGAGTTAGAGCTTGAATTAAGATGTGTTTCCATACAAGATACTTGCCAAAGTACTAAGAATGCGATAATGGGAAATATATTCATGGTGTCCTCCTCCAAAAAATCGGGGTATTGTAGGGAGGTGCGTGATATTTAAATAATTTATGATAAAAATTAGGAAATTTTAAAATTTAATGTCAGAATTCAGTAAATTCATACCTTACATATTGGTATGGATGTGTATTAAATTATAAAAGGAAAATCAATGGCTAACCAAGGAATTATTATATTACTGGCCCCTTTAATGGGATTAATTTCAATTTGTAGAAATGGTAAATGGACTTGGAATGTTGTAAAATCTAGTAAATTATGCACATACCTATTCTGGTTTGGATGGTTTTCAGGATTAATTGTTGGGATATTAACTGTCTTTAACGTGATCTGAATAGGAACTTATAGGAGTGAGTGATGAAAGATATATCAATAAAGAGTGTATATGTTGCAAGTGCAACTGGTTTTATCGTTGCTCTGATAACTGGGATTTGTATTTATCTTATTGGGGTGCTGCCTGCTGTAACAGAGGTTTCTCTGAGCCGTTCATTTAGCGATGACCCTTTATTGGTCAATAGGGTAATTATCTTTACTGTATTTACGATTACTTTTATTTTTGTTTTAATAAGAGAGCTCTTCAAAAGCAACATGCTAACCAAAACAGAACAATATCCTGAATGAAGAAATTAACTTAGTTTTAAAGCACGGTTA
Source organism: Planctomycetota bacterium (assembly GCA_002746535.1). GTDB lineage: Bacteria > Planctomycetota. Next base: position 15,790 of record NVWA01000051.1, on the reverse strand, counting down.
TCCCAACTGCCGACGGATGGCAATACTTAGCCGTGATGATTTATTTAATCGTGAAGTTGTAGGATGTCAATTAAGCCCTAAAATAGATTCAGCTTTAATTATCAAAGCATTCGAAAATGCTGTTGTCAAACAAGGTATTAGGCTTGGGCATCACAATATTATGCTTCATTCTGACAAAGGCTCACAATACGCTTCTAATTCCTTCAGAGAGGTGTTGGCAAATTATGGCGTTACACATCCATGTCTCGAAAGGGTAACTGCTGGGATAATCGAACTAAAATTAGCGTGCCCTAGAATTTACTATTTAGGTTACATACTAGGTAGCATGCTAGATTATATTCTAGTTTAATATGAACTATGATTTGTAGCATTCTAGGACACTCAAACTTTAAAATATATCTAAAGAAATATATGCCCTAACACGGTAGTTTAAAAATGATAATAAACTGTGTCGAAAAAATATTTTAAAATAAAATTAAAATTTAATACGAGTTGTACGTCTTAAACTGCGAGTGAGTAAGTTATGATTAGAAATTTTAATTTTGAACCTGATTTAATGGTTAGGAATTCGTAAATATATGATTCAACCCGTTTTTAGTGATACAAAAGAAGAGATCTTTTTTAAATATCAAAGCTTGGTGTATTCCATATGCCAAAAAAGGCTTGAAAACAAAATGTTCCTGGAAGATGCAGCACAATCAGTATTTTTATTATTCTTTGAATCAAATCCATTTGAATCAAGATCTGATCTTTCTTCATGGTTCTATTGGAGCTCCGTCAATGCATGTATTTATATTAATAGGGATGAGCGCAAACTTACGAGATTAAGAAGCGATCCTTCATTTGAAGATTCAATTAATGTTGATAGTGATGATGAAAAGAAAGATGAGATGTATACTGCTTTAGATACTGAAATGAAAAAAATGCCTAAAAGAAACGCGGATCTAATCTTATGGTATTATTTTGATAATAAAACATACAAGGAGATTGCAAGTATTTTAAATAGCACTGAAGATGCAATTCGTAAACGCATTAGAAGACTGATAAATAAATTACAACAGAAGATGAAAACGAAATATGTCACATTTTCAGTATCGATTTTTCTAGTTACTTTAGTAATTCAAGTGTTAAAGGGGTCGTTGTTAAATCGGTTTTTATGTCTAGGGCTCTAACATTAACATTGTCTAAAAATGACTTGATAACTAAAACAGGATCCTCGAATTTATTATTATTATCAAAAATTAAAATTAATATTCTCACTTTATTACTGGTAGGTTCTTTAGGATTATTTGGCATTAAATATGTTCATTCTGATAGTTTATTTAATCAATTATTTGATAACTTAAACGACAATATTGAGTTTGTTGAATCAGCGAAAATTAATAAGAATCTTGCACCAAAAGAAAAAAAAATTGCGATAAAAGTTTCAGAAAAGGATTCAAAGAAGAAATGTAATTCTCCTCTTAAGGTCAGCTCTTTAGAAATTAATATAATGCAAAGTTTCAAGAATTATAGGATAGATTATACCTTAAAAGTTATTGAAAGAACAAGTGGGATTACTAAAAAATTAAGAAATGATGTTAGACTTGACTTGAATAGAGAGACAGGTATGTCTTTCAAATACAAATCGTTGAGTCATATGTTACTAAGTATCCTTAAGCCATTGCATCTGACTTATATTGTTATAAATAAAAAGAAATGTTAATTGTAAACCCCAAAAGAATTTAGGCAAACGGTATTGTAAAGCTTTATAGAAGCAAATCTTGATGTAGGAAATTAACAAAGGCTTCGCCACCCAGGTTGAGTTTTTTGAGATAATTTGACTCTCATTATAAATCTAAAATAATAATTCTGTCATATCAATTTTCATTTTTTTATTACCACTACCTAATGACTCCATTCATAAATTCATCAGAAATAAGTTCATTATTTCGATGGTTTTGTCAAGTTCAATAAATCTTGAATTAATTTTAAAAATAGTGTCCGGTAGGTAACGAGCTTGCCATATATATTGTAATTGAAATCATATTACATTATGGATATTCAGTATTTATTTAAATTGAAAACTGATATGAGTTTTATGAAGTTAAATAGGAGAAAATAAATTGAATACATCTAAATCATTTTTTTATATATTATCGCTGTTAGCGTTGATTGTCATTATTGTTGGGTTTAAACTTTGGAATTCAGGTAATAATTATGCTGAACTTAAAACCAAACGTTCTTCTAAAAAAATAATTGTTAACAAAATCATAAAGAAACTTGCTATAGATGAACTAAAAACAGCCGATGATTTCTTATCTAAAAAAGATCATGATGCTATAAAAAAGGATCTAATTAAAAAAGCATCTCTTATAAAGACTAATAGAAATTTAAAAGATAAAGGTAAAGTTCTGACCCCAAAGAAGAAAGATATCTTTGCTGAATTCGATGGGTGGATGGAAGAATATTTGACTACTAAGGAGATGGCTCCTAGTGACAGTCTTATTGAGGAAGGCATAGAACTATTAACCAAAAGAAGAGAGGCTTTAAAATTATTAATAAGAAAAGATCCTAAAAAAGCATGGGAAAATTCTATTTCCGAATGGGATCAAAGAAGTCTACCTGAATCGTTTCAACCATTATTAGAAAAATTTATAAGTGCTAGAGGTGAATATTCTTTTTTGAAAATATTACAACCTAAAGGTTCTAGCCTCCCAGCAGAAAAAAGAATATTTTTGCATGGGAAAATAGCTTATGATGTTTTCACTTATGGAAAAGGTTTAGATGTAATAAGTCGTACAAACATTCCCTTTAGAGGTTTAGTAATTGATAATCTTGTATCTATGCATGAAGACAGAATAAAACTATTAAGAGGAAAGAACCTTCAGAATGAGCTTGTATTGCATCCAGAAAGAATTTCAAATCCATTAGAGGAGAATGACCTGAGTAAACGTGTACATATTACTTTAAATGGTTTAAACTATTCTTCTAAAAGACCAATTGAAGAAGTTAAGTCTGCTGTAGAAGTTGGTGGAAAGATTTATTTTGAATCTGCGCCTGATAGTGATCAAGTTTTTGATGAGTGCTTATGTGTTCTAAATGCACCAGGAGGTGACTCTATTAATTTAGGAAAAAAAATTCATACAGCGGATGATTTAGTTCTAGCCTCGCCTCCGTCCATCGGAAGCAAGAAAGTCTTATATATTCGAATAGATTTTGATGATCATGTGGGGGAACCAATTTCTGTAGAAGAAGCCACAAATGTTATTGAAGTTAAAGTTGGTGATTATTATAAAGCTTGCTCCTATAACAGATTGCCTTCCTTTGAGGCAACAGTTACCGACACGTTACGCATGCCAAATCCTAAAGCATATTATAGTATCAACTATCTTATTTCACATCTTGATGCAGTGGAATTAGCTGAGGATCTAGGCTATGATATAAATAGTTATGATCTTTGGATTGTGCATTCTGATAATGCATTCAACTGGATAGCCTATGGACAAATAGAAGGAAAACGAATTTGGTTAGATGGTCTTGGTGATAGGGGCTTTCTTATTACAGCTCATGAAATAGGACATAATTTGGGTCTATGGCATGCAAATTTTTGGAATACTTTAGGTAAAAGTATTATAGGGTTTGGGTTTAATGAGGAGTATGGTAATGATTTTGATGTGATGGGAATGAGAGATAGCCCCCATCAAGGTAATGATTTAATGGTTGCCAAAAGCCATTTATCGACGGCTGCTAAATCTCTATTAGGATATCTAGTAGACTCTGACATTCATTCAATTGCAGTAAGTGGTGATTATCAAATTGTTGCACACGATAAAGAGGATATTTATTCATTTAAAGCAGCCGCCAGAATTGGAGTAGAGGGATTAGAATATTTTGATGAGAAATATTTTATTGGTTTTCGTCAATTATTTGATAATCCTTATTTTTTAAACGGTATTTTTCTTTATAAAGGAAAGGGCAATAACTATCGATTGTTAGATACTACGCCCGGGTCCATTCTAGGAAAAGATGATTCAACATTAACGATTGGCAGAACTTTCACTGACTCACAAAATCACATTCACATTACACCAACGGGATTGGGAGGCACTACACCTGAATCAATCATTTTCACAGTGAAGCTAGGACCATTTCCTGATAATAACGAGCCTGCTCTGTCATTAAACTCAAGCTCATTGAATGTGAATATAGGTCAAGTTGTGACTTTGAATGCAATTTCTACTGATTTGGATGGTGATAATTTATCTTATTATTGGAATTTTGATGATGGTAATATTTCATTTAACAATGCTAGTACCCAAGAAAAAAGTTGGGCCATAGCCGGTACGTATGCTGTCCGATGTGAAGTAAGTGATATGAAGGGTGGGCTAACTGCCAAACAAATTTTAATTACTGTTGGCTCTTCAACTAAGTTCCAAATATCAGGTAATATATTTGATAGTGATGATTCGCAAGTAGTTGAAAATGCTCTTGTTAAGTGGGGTTCTAAGATTACTTATTCTGATAGCATGGGGAATTATGTATTGACAAATTTATCGACGAATTCAAATAACATCGAAGTATATAAGGATGGATTTGTTTTTGTAGAAAATGGTTTTGTGAATCCAATTAATGTTGGACCAACAAGAGTTAATCATAATTTGACTGCCGTTCAATCTGAAATTAGCGGAACCGTAACTTTAGATGGTGTTAATGCCAATAATGTGAAAATGCTATATACAGGTCTTCGCTATAGTGGCCATGTATTTACTTCAATTGATGGCACTTATGAGATTAAAGGATTAGTCAAAGGTCCATATACTATACAAGCCCTTTACAATAATAGTGTTTTATCAAAAAAAGTTTCAAACCTAATAATGCCTGGATCGATTACAAATATAAATTTTAATTTTAATTCATCAACATTGAGTGGCGCTATACTAGATTCTGATTCTGGTTTTGGATTAGAGGGAGCGACTATTTACTATGAAAATGATTCTATAACAAGTTCTGGGACTTCTACTCTAAATGGTGCCTATTCAATTGATATAATTACGAATGGTACATCTTCTATCAATGTGTGGGCTCATAAAAATGGCTATGCTCTAAGTGACTCAATAGTTGTGTCAATGCCACCAGATCAATCGAATGTAAACTTCTCATTACAAAAAACGGAATATCAAATACAAACAATTGAACCTTTTGCTGGGGGCAATAACAGTTCTTTAGTGGCCATGAACAGTAACGGTGATTTTATTGGTACTGCTGAAAAATACACCACCAAAATAATAAGTGTTCCTATATTATGGAAAGCAGACTCAAATGAAACAATCGAAATTGGTTCATTTGAAAATGGTGGGTATGCTATCGATATTAATGATAATCGTGCCGTAATAGGATGGGGTAAAGATTCTGAAGGCAATCAAATTTATTTTTATTGGACCGAAGAAGGTGGTATGTTTGCTATCCCAACGCCTGGATTTACCAATTTGGTTAAAGTTAATAATGCAGGCGTCGTAATAGGACACTATTATAATGAAAGTTCGAATACGATTCCATTCATTTGGTCGGTATCTGATGGATTAATTGAGATAGGTTCGCAGGAAATACTTAACGGTAATTTGGTAGATATTAATGATAATGGAGAAGTTGCGGGTAAAGGATATGTTGAAGGTAATGGTACCTATACCTTATCTTCATTTTATTGGTCTCAGCAGACAGGAATAATTAATATTGGAAGTCTGGGTACACAAACAATTATTAAAAGTATTAATAATCGCGGTGAAATTGTTGGTGAATCAATTGATACAGCAAAAAATAGATTTGCAATAATCTGGGATAAAATATATGGAATTAAAAGCCTAGGAAGTATTGGTAAAGTCCCCCCAAGTAATAACTCCGTGACTAATGACATTTCCTCGGCAAATAAAATAAATCATAATGGTGAGATCATTGGATATGGATATAGTGCGACTAATATTAAAAGGGGATTTTTAGGAAATTTTACTGATGGTATTGTTGAGCTTGACGTTTCTGCAGAGATTACGACGTCCAATACATTAGAAATTAATGATTTGAATTATATTGTTGGTTTTACTAATACCATCAATGAAACAAATAAAGCGACACTTTGGCGACCGGGCCATACCTCAAAAAATATCATATCTCTAGTAGATACATCAATTAATTGGGACTTGAGTAATATTAAAGTCAACAATCAATGTGCGATTGGGGCAACGGGATACAATTCAAATAATAATACGAGTCGCGCAATTATTATGCGACCTGTCGATGATTTGCCACCATTTGCTGCAAGAGATAGATTCACCGTTTATAAAAATATTCCTAAGAATTTAACAGTTAAAAGTTTGGATCCTGAAAACAAGACTTTAACTTATTCAATTATTACACCACCTGTTAATGGTAATTTATCTGGGGTAGGGCCAAATTACATTTATACACCGAATCTTGATTATGAAGGGAGCGATACGTTTACTTTTCAAACAACTGATGCAGTATTAAACAGTAATGTTGCGACTATTTCGCTAACAATTATTCCTGCAGTAAGCCATATCATAACTGCAAGCTCAGGTGTAAATGGTAATATTACACCATCAGGTTCTATTATGCTTATAGAAGGTGAAGATAAAGTCTTTTTATTTAGTCCTGACTCTGGTTATCAAGTGGATGATGTTATAGTAGATTCATCTTCTATAGGTGCTGTTTCTACTTATACATTTACGAATGTTACAGCTGACCATAGCATTAGCGTCAGTTTTAAATTAGGGGCGGCTACGACCTATACAGTAAGCTATAATGGCAATTCGAATACAGGTGGCACTGTGCCTACTGATTCCAATTCTTATCTAAACGGTGCAACAGTTACGGTTCTTGGTAATACTGCCACTTTAGTTAAGACGGGGTACACCTTTAATGGCTGGAATACCGCGACTAATGGTAGCGGAAATGCTTTTGCACCTACATCAAGTTTTACTATGGGTTCTTCTAATATAACCCTCTATGCCCAATGGACTGCTTTACCGACTTATACGATAGTATATGATGGTAATATAAACACAGGTGGTTCGGTACCAATTGATAGTAATGTTTATCTCAATGGTGCTACGGTAACAGTTCTGGGAAATACTGGGAACCTAGTTAGAGCAGGATATTCATTCGATGGATGGAATACAGCATATGATGGCAGTGGTTCTTCCTATACCCCATCTGCTACATTAACAATGGGATTCTCAAATCTAATTCTCTATGCCCAATGGACGTCCCTTTCAAATTTAACTACAATATACAGCGGAAATACAAATACAGGTGGCACTGTGCCTACTGATTACAATTCTTATCTAAACGGTGCAACAGTTACGGTTCTTGGTAATACAGGCACTTTAGTTAAGACGGGTTTTACCTTCAATGGTTGGAATACCGCTGCTAATGGAGGTGGTGTTTCCTATGCCCCATCGGCGACTTTTGTTATGGGTTCTTCTAATGTAAGTCTCTATGCCCAATGGGCAGCTCTGTCAACTTATATAGTAAGCTATGATGGCAATACGAATACAGGCGGTAGCGTTCCAACTGATGCCAACAATTATTTAAATGGAGCAATGGCTACTGTTCTTGGAAATTCCGGAACACTTGTCAAAACTGGCTTCTCTTTTAATGGATGGAACACGGCAGCAAATGGATCTGGAACTTCATATGCGGTAGCTTCTTCTCTTACCATGGGATCTTCAAATGTCACATTATTCGCAAAATGGACTGCTCTACCTACTTACTCAGTAACTTACAACGGCAACACAAATACAAGTGGTAGCGTTCCAACTGACGGCAATAACTACTTGAATGGTGCAACAGCTACTGTTCTTGGGAATTCAGGTTCACTTGTCAAAACGGGCTATTCATTTAATGGTTGGAACACTGCAGCAAATGGTTCAGGTTCTTCATATGCCGCAGCTTCTTCTCTGACTATCGGATCTTCAAATGTCACACTATATGCTAAATGGACTGCACTACCGATTTACAACGTAACTTACAACGGCAACACAAATACAGGCGGTAGCGTGCCAACTGATGGCAACAATTATTTAAATGGTGCAACGGCTACTGTTCTTGGGAATTCAGGTTCACTTGTCAAAACGGGCTATTCATTTAATGGTTGGAACACTGCAGCAAACGGATCAGGCTCTTCATATGCCGCAGCTTCTTCTTTAACTATGGGATCTTCAAATGTCACACTATACGCAAAATGGACAGCTCTACCTACTTACTCAGTAACTTATAACGGCAACACAAATACAAGTGGTAGCGTTCCAACTGACGGTAATAACTACTTAAATGGTGCAACAGTCACAGTTTTAACGAATTCAGGAACTTTAGTAAAAACAGGATTTACTTTTAACAACTGGAACACTGCAGCAAATGGCTCAGGCAATTCATATGCGACTGCTGCATCTCTTACCATGGGATCGGCAAATGTTACGCTATATGCACAATGGATAGCTCTACCGACTTACACTGTAACTTACAACGGCAATACAAATACTAGCGGTAGTGTACCAACTGATGGCAACAATTATTTAAATGGTGCTACCGTCACAGTATTAACAAATTCAGGAACTTTAGCGAAATCAGGATTTACTTTTAACAACTGGAATACCGCAGCAAATGGTTCGGGGACTACATATGCAACATCCTCCTCACTGACTATGGAATCTTCAAATGTAACTTTATATGCACAATGGACAGCACTAACCACATACACGATTACTGCTAGCAACGGAAGTAACGGCACAATCAATCCGTCAGGAGCCATTATTGTAACAAGCGGTTTCAACAAAACATTCACCATGACACCTAATACTGGCTACGAAGTAGATACTGTTACAGTAGATGGTGGGTCTGCGGGTAATGTATCTTCATACACATTTAGTGACGTTACAGCAAACCATACTATCAACGTTTCCTTTAAAATTAAAACTTACAATATTATATCTTCCGCWGGGTCAAACGGATCAATCARTCCAAATGGTTCRACATCAGCTAATCATGGGTCCAATCAAWCTTATACMATYACACCCAATAGTGGCTATGCMRTCAATGATGTCTTAGTTGATGGAGCAAGTCAAGGCWCTATCACTAATTWCACTTTCAGCACAATTRCAAAYAATCATACAATTGTAGCTTCCTTCGTKTTGGTTCCTGTGACWCACACCATCACTTCATCCTCAGGAGCAAATGGMTCAATYTCACCATTAGGAKCTACCACYGTTGGCGATGGAAATAATCTATCCTATACMATTACACCAAATGGTGGTTATGAAGTTGATGATGTTAAAGTAGACGGYGCTAGYATTGGCAATGTCACGTCTTACAACTTCATTAATGTTACCRTTGACCATACAATCTCKGTAACCTTTAAAGCAACCRTCATTAMCCACACAATAACGGCTAGCAATGGYAGYAAYGGMTCAATWTCACCAACAGGSGCWATMACAGTCARCAAYGGAAGYTCWAAAACATTTACMTTCACACCWGATKCCGGYTAYATAGTTGATGATATATTAGTTGATGGTGCATCTGTTGGCAATGSWTCMARCTACACATTTAATAACATCTTARCKRATCATACYATYSYWGTYAGCTTYCAACTTAGYGCTRTCACCTTCACWATMAATTCTAGYGCCGGAGCMAATGGTAGYATAACACCAGCRGGYAKTACTGTTGYTGCTATCAATGCTTCACAAAATTATACRATCACACCTGAYTCKGGATATACAATYCAATCTATCATCGTGGAYGGAGCATCRGTACCAACTRCTARYACGTTTACTTTCAAYAAYATCCTCAGYAATCATACCATCGTAGCTTCATTTAGYTTGATYCCTATCACYCACACAATCRTAGCTAWCGCCAACACTGGTGGATCAATCTCTCCCAACGGAARCATTATARTTGGTGATRGACTCAACCAGTCTTTTTCTATAACTCCTGATGCTGGAAAARAAATCCTGGATGTCYTAATCGATGGCACCAGTGTTGGCACACCTAGTAGCTACACTTTCTCATCAGTTACTGCGGATCACAATATTTCGGTAAGCTTTAAAGACATCCTCGTCACTCATAGTATATTTGTAACTGCTAAATCAAATGGRAACGCCACACCAAATGGAAGYATCACTGCGGGCGCTGGCRCAGATCTAACKATTAAGTTTACKCCTGATGGAGGRTTTTTAATTGATGAAGTTATGGTTGATGGCKTAAATAAAGGTGCYATTARCGAGTACAARCTAACYAAYATCTCTTCKGACCATGTWATTAGCGTATCTTTCAAGTCAGCCATWATAACTCAYAACATTACRAGCACTTCAGGRGCWAATGGTGTTATGTCACCTATCGGTCTAGTAATAGTCARTGACAAGGATAGCCAAGAATTYACTTTTACACCTAATTCAGGYTATGAAATCGACGAAGTATCTATTGACGGAACCAATATAGGTTCACCACAAAGTTATAAGTTTATTAATGTTACAACTGATCACACCATTGATGTTCAATATAAAAAAATCGAATTAAGTTCAACAAAAGAAATCATTACTTTTTCATTTCAAAAMTTTRACATACCAGCTATTGGAGARATTAATGATGATGAGATCATTGTTTTTGTTCCTGCGGGAACAGAGATCTTTGGTCTTTCGGCAACGTTTACTCATACAGGGGTAGAGGCAAAAGTAAAAGGGGTTCCGCAAATAAGTGGCGTTTCTTACTTAGACTTCAGAAGTCCTGTAGAATATAATATTACGGCAGAAGATGGGAGCACAAAAARRTATACTGTTATCATCTATGAAAATAATCTTAAAAACCCAGGRCAAATTGAAATMGAATTTGCAAAGTATAGYGTATCYGAAACCGGYGGAGAARTCACCATCAAGGTCATCCGTAAGAATGGGAATGAAGGCAAWGCGACAGTTCAACTAGAAACGCTTAGCCTAACGGCTCAAGAAGGTTTAGATTACACGCAATTAACCACTCAACTAATCTGGGAAGATGGCGACGATAATGACAAAGAAATAAAAATTCAAATATTATCTGACGATATTAATGAAGATGAGGAAGCATTTCAAGTAAGATTATTTAATTTCATCGGAGGCAACAAAGGAGGTAACAGTCTATCAGAAATAATTATCAGAGACTCAAGTGCAAATGATGATGATTCAGACGACGGAGGTGACAAAGGCGACGGTGACAATGACGGTAACGACCCTCAAGACCCTAACGGCAATGATGGAGACACAGGGTCTGGAAGTGGTGGTTGTTCATACTCACCTAATCTAGACACTGATACACAAAATGCCAACAAAACATTCTGGCTCTTACTGTTTAGCTTTATATTCATAAATGCTTTCATCCGCTACAAAAACCCAAGGAAATAAGACCCATCTTATTTCACTTCTAACACAAAAAAGAAGCAAGACAAAGATCTTGCTGCTTCCCAAACAAAACAACTCAGGAAATGGTGAGACTTTATTCTCGCTTCCTATTTTATCCCGAGTCCGCAAATGACTCGCTTGTTTTTTAATGCTAAATATTTTAAAAAATTGTAAGAAAACTTATGTTGGAAATCTTTTTATTATTTTATTTCAACTAATCCTTGCCTTCAAGCGCACAAACCATTTGTCCCTGCTGTTTATTCGTCATCATTTCAAGGAAAAGGAGTAGGAAGACCATTGATCGAACAAACTATTCATCAGCTCAGTGATGTCACAGTTAGCTCAACAGATTTAGCAGTCCCATTTTATAAAAAGATGGGTTTGGGGGATTTCTAAAACGGGGTGCTTGGTCCACTCCAATGGCCTGGGTTAACAAGAAAATGCAACCAAGCGCTGACACTCCCACAGGTTTTCAAGGGAAGCTGAGATAAATATATGAAATACCAAATTGTATTCCTTCTGTGCCTTTTTTTTGTACCTCAACCTAATGCAAAAGAAACAACAGATTAAGATAAAGATCTTAATAGAATTCTAATGAGCATTTACTTAAATTCCTTTAATTGGGTTTAACCAAGCAGCTTTGATAAAAGTGAAAATATATTTAAACACGGCAAAGCTAATTTTCAAAAAGAATTGGCAAAAATTGCATATCAACAAATACTTAAAAAAAAAAGCACAAAACTCACCTTGATTCCCTGGTAGAATTTCATATTACGCATTTAAATGCCCCTTTCATGTTTGAATAAATTTCAGATAATAACGCAACGCAGTAGTTGCGTGCAATGGCAAGACTGCTGATGACACCATATTCACTTAAGCTAGCTCAATTTTATTATCAAAGTACGCGCTAGTTATTTTAATCGTTAGATGATCTACTCAACAATGGAAATAACTCTAAACCACACAATAATCCCTACGTACGACAATATTGGAACTGCCAAATTTTATGAACGAATTTTTGGCTTTGATTATGTCAAAGAGTGGGGGCGTTTTGCTGTCGTAAAAGTGAATTCAACCCTAACACTTGATTTCATGAATAATGATAAGTTCCATTCATTACATTTCGCTTTCAAAGTCTCTGAATCAGAATTTGACCAAATATTTAATAATGTCAAAGATGAAGGCATAACCTATGGCTCAAGTCCATTCGCACAAGAAGACGGAAAAATCAACCACAACAATGCCGGTCGTGGTGTATACTTCAAAGACATGAATGGGCATGTACTTGAAATCATTACCAAAGATTACAATTTGGATATACAACCTTAATTAAAAAACCAAACATAATATTTTACCGAAAAAATTAGCCATGCAAAATAAGGCTGCAATTAATCATCACCTGGAAATAATAATATGATTAGACTAATTCAACATACAGATTGTGAACGTATTTGGAAATTGATAGAAAAGAATCGTGACTACCTTAGAAAATGGCTCCCTTGGCTAGATTGGAATACTTCCAAAGAAGATACTAAGGAATTTATTACAAATTCACTTAAAGACTATGTAGAAAAAAAAAGTATGGTTAATGTGATTGTAGCTGAAGAAGTGTGTGGAATCTGTAGCTTCAACTCAATAAACAATTCAATCAAAGCCGGCTATATCGGCTATTGGATTGCCGAAAATCATCAAGGCAAAGGCCTAGTGACAGAATCATGTCGAGACCTAGAAACTCTTGGCTTCGAACAACTGAAGTTGAATAAGATTGAGATCCATGTGGCTCAAGAAAATATACAAAGTCAAAAAGTTGCTGAGAAATTAGGATATATTGAAACAGGCAAGGTTATTGATGCCGAATGGTTGTATGATCACTACGTAGATTATATTATCTATTGCAAACGCAACCCAGCTAATTGATTTCCAAATTAATTTTACCAATTACCATAAAGCTTAATGTCCAATAAATTTAAAATAAAGAAATACATATCAGGAATCACCATAGGACTTATCCTTTTTTTTTCTGGATTAATGATTGGATTAAACGGATACGTCTATTTCTTGGTTTACATGTCTCTTATTGTAATGTTCGGCATGGTTCTTTTACTAGGATCAATGTTTAGCAAGAAACTTAACTTTTTTCACTATCTCGCCAATTGCACAATAGTTTTGCTGCTAGGGCTTTTAGGACTAGCTGTTGGCTCATGGACTCTGGTACATGAAAAAATAGCGGTTTGTGTGGAGTGTGATAAAGTAATAATGCTACTCGAAAAGTATAAAGATCAACATGGCACTTATCCAGACAAAATAGATGATATAAATATCAGAATCGTAAAGGGGATTAAAGTCCAACAAGGTAAGTTCCTAAATGGAGGCAGCATAAATATAGGCAATATTAACAATTCAGACGTAACGATATATTTAACACCAAAGGTGTATTCTTGTGTGGTACCAGTGACAAAAGTATTTCCCATGAGTTTCACACGGTTTTATGTCTTTCAAAAAAACAACCAAATGAAGAATTGGGTATACGAAAAATATATATGGTCTTTGACCAGTATAAAGTAATTAGAAATTCCAACAATGCCTTACAGACAAATGCCCTCACCATGTATTGTCGATAGCAAATATTAGAAATTTATATTATGAACGAATACACACCACCCCAAAAAGGTATAAGCGATATTATCATTCACTTAATCGTGTTTATAATTAACGCATCCATTTTATATTTTTTCTCTATCAATGAATCATTTACATTAATAGTAATACCCCTTTTCTTTTTTTTTCATCTAATAAACTTCATTCGTTCCTCACCAAGTAATATTGATGGTTTTATCCCATTATTAATGCTGGCAATACTATTATCTTTTGCAGCACCACAGATTAAAAGTGCTGTTGAAAATGCAAATAAAACCGATACAGAATTAAAAGAAAATAAACGAATTAATGAGAAGCCTTAGTTGTGTATATAAAAATATTTTCTGAATTAGGTCTTATAAGTTTTTTATTTAGGAAGTAAGACTGCCCTAAACTTATATATTCATTTACTAGGAGAAATAGAATGGATGCCCATATGGGCATCCATAGAAAATATTGGGGGACTAGTGACCGCCACCCATAACTGATTTGTAACGATAATAAACTTCTAAACTAAGTACTAAAAAGGCAGTGAATAAAACGCGACCACCTTTTGACATGTGACTCTTGCCATTTGGATCCCAAGAGCCTTTAAAATCCCCATCCATTCTTTGTGCATTTACGATGATATCACTAACTGGTTTGTTCCAAGCTTTCCACTTGGCACCACCTTGTTGAAATAAAGTTAAGTAAGCATAATAAACTCTGTAAACATTCATGTTAGCATAATTACCCGGTAGTTTTGAAACTTGGCCAGCTGATGCAGCTTCTAACCAAGGTTCACTTCTTTGCCAACCAAGATATTGTCTTATCAACATAGCAATCGCAGTCACAGCAGAAGAAGAATGAGATTTGCCACCGGATGTATACCAAGCCATACCTTTTGTCGTAGAGGTATTATCGGCAGTCGTAGTAGCATTTTCATTATGGTCCATTATTTCACCAACTTTTTTAAAAACTGTCTTGATAGCATTTTCTTTGATGCCTGAAACCATTGCTGATTTCAAACCCATCACACACCAACCGGTTACTGACATATCATCTCTAGCAGACGGCCCTGTATAATTATAACCACCTGATGCATTTTGTTCTTTGATCAAATAATCAACGGCAAGCTCAGCAGATCTTTTCGCTTCAGAACCACCAGCACCCATGCCAGCAGCTTCAGCAATAGCCATTGTGCACATTCCATTTGAATAATTTCTTGCATCAAAAGCACCATTTGGTCTTTGCGCATCAATCAACCATCTAATAGCAACCTTTACATTCTTCTTCCATTTACCGACTCTGTCAGTATGACCTGCACCTAAAAATGCTAACAATGCTGCAGCAGTACAAGCTGAATCTGATTCTGGCGTTCCAGCACCTTCATACTTACCTGTATCCCAGTGACCATCAGGTTCTTGATGATGAGCTAACCAATATAGACCCCAGTCTACGGCTGATTCTGTTTTTTTGGATCCACCACCGCGCATTACGGCACGTTTACGACCACCACCAGTACGGGAACCAAAGGCACCTCCGCCTCCGCCTCCGCCACCAATGTTACCCATAACACCAGAGCCAACTAAGGGCATATCTGAAATCGCTTCTGAAACACCTTCAGCAGATTCAGTTTCCATTTCATTTTCTGTTTCGTTGTGATCTTCAAATTCTTCTTCAGTCACTATTGGAGGAGTTTCAACTTCAACCTCTACTTCGACCTCAGCTTTTTCTTTAACAACGTCAATTTCTTT
>NVWA01000050.1 GCA_002746535.1 Planctomycetota bacterium | reverse complement strand
AGTTTGTTTTGATGGATTTTACGTGGTGTTATTAGAAAGGTAGAGCTTGCTGTTTTTCTTTGTGCCCTTGAACCATTTTGACCAGTATCTTTTAATTTATTTTTTATTTTTGAAGCCTTACCTAATACACGGTAATACCATTTTCCGTAATTTTGGATATGCGAAATCCATTCTTAATGATTGATATCCATGATTTCTAAAAGGTGTGGAACCTTTTCAGGTATTGACACTCGGTTGTCGGATCTTATATCTCGTCCGGTATAATGCCAAAAGCATGAAATAATCCTTTAGATTCATTCTTAAAAAAGATTTATTATTTTTTGTATCAGTACTTTGAATGGGTGACATCCATTTTGATGTCCTCGATCTTTTAAATTGATCTTTGTATTCTTCCAATTGATGGTACTAGAATTATTCTAAAATTATTATTAGGGTGTCCTAGAATTAACAATACAAAGAGGTGAGCCTGCCAAATGAAAATAACTAAAATTTCCAAGCTACAAATCTACTTTGCTTTTTACCTTGGGACATGGTTATTGTATTGTGTATGGCATTAAGTTTATTCAATTGTTTATATATATTTTTTAGATGGTCACTTTTTGAAACTAATGTCGTAAACCAGGATACTTGTGTTTTAAAAGCCACACTTTGTTTTATCATTCTTTTTATAAATAATGCTTCACCACCATTACACCAAAGTTCATTAGCCTGTCCTCCAAAATTCAGAACCAATTCTTTTTTGTTTGGTTTTTCTTTTTGAAGATTTTTTAATTTCCTTAAGGTTCCTTTGCTCGCTTCATTTTCTGAAACATGGAAAGGTGGATTGCACATCGTGAAATGATAGTATTCATTTTCTAAAATAATCCCTTCAAATATATTAGCATTATTTTTTTGATGCCTGATATCGATGTGCTTTTTTAGCTTATCTGAAGTTCTTGCATTTTTTCTGGCAGAAGTTATTGCCTGCTCATCAATATCCGTCCCAACCATTTTCCAATTATATATTTGTGCCCCAAGAATAGGATAAATACAATTTGCTCCAACGCCAATATCTAATCCTGTAATTGGCATAGCGCCTTTTTCATCAGCAAGTAAATCAGCTAGATAATGAATATAATTAGCTCTTCCAGGAATGGGTGGACAAAGGTAATGCTCTGGAATACTCCAATCGTCGACTTGATAATATTGCTTAAGCAATGTCTTATTTAATTGCAGCACGGCTTCAGGTGATGAAAAATGAATTGTTCGTGTACCATATTCATTAGTAAAAACGAAAGGCTCTAATTCGGGATTCGCATTGATTAACACTTCGAAATCATAGAGTTGGTTGTGTCTATTATTAGGATGTAAAGTCCTTTTATTTGGAATAGAAAATTGTTTTTTATCTTCATGCATTAATTAATCCTCGTAGGCATTCCAGCAATTCGCTGGACTTAATTATTATAAGACAATTATATCACGTTGAACTTTATATGGAAACATAAGATTTAATAGTAATCCGGACAGTAGTTGTTAGGGTCGGAGATACATGAGCAAAGTATTCTCGGATGTTCAAACTTTAAAAATATCATAGTTTGTTAAAGTAATTAATAAATCACTAGCCAAAGCCCACCAAGATATCTAGCAAATAATCGTTTAAGAATTTAAAAGATGTTGGTATTCGAGAGTGTGAGAATGGTTTTGCTATGAGAGCTTTACTTTTAGATTTACTAAATTTTAGGGTGTCCTTGAATTCCCTATTTGAATATAGGCAGTTGGTTAAGACTGAGGTGGAAGAGTGATGAGTTTCTATTTCATTTTGATAGAAATTGTATTGAAACTTTGATTGATTTGTCTCCTAAAAAATAAATTAAGACGGTATTGTCATGAAATTTATATTCTAGTAATAGTTCTTTCTTTTTATTAAATTCCCAAGTGGAGCTAAAAGGTTTTTGTTTTGGAAAAATTAGTTTTATTTGCTTTTTAGTTTTACCGTCTAATGACGAAACCCATTTTTGAATAGTAATTATGCTATTTTTCAAATCACCTTTCTTGGGCTCTTCAACACTATAAGATGTAGACATAAAGCTGTAAATTATAATCATCAAAAAGTATTTATTCATTACCAATCCTTCAATTATCTTATTTTGAAATAGGGTTTCATTCTATCTTACCTTCCCAAGAAATGAAATCCTAATTAATTTAAGATCATTGATTTAAAATCGCCAAAGAGTCAAATTAACCATCTGTTTCGATAATCACACATATCATTTCCAACCCAGCAAGTACTTCTGAAAATAAACATCCTTTTGAAAGTGGTATGATTGGCTAGCTTGTTGGGTTTGATAAGTTTTAAGTGATGTTCGAATAATTAGATAGTTAATTTATTATATTTGGGATAAATTTGCCAGACGTGTAAATATTATTTTTAATGTTTAAATGAGAAGGTTAAAGTTGGTGTGCCAATAAGAATTTAGATTGGCCAATACATTGTCTCTTTTTTATTTATTGATACTCATTCCTTGACCCCCAGAATGACATAGAACTCTTTCTTCTGCCATATTGTCGTTGCTTCCATGCCGGTCTGACGCAGAGCTTTCAGGTGATCTTCTACTGAGTGGAAATAATATATGGTTGGGTCGAGGTCTTTTTGTGCCATTGCCTGTTTGATCTCTTCTTGGTGTCGATTCTTAATTTCAGTCTCCGATTCCATCATATTATTGAATTCTTCCTCCGTAAATTGTGGCATCTGAGGCAATACATCATATGGCAATTTATTTAGAAATTTAGTAATCACATTATTCTGGTGTGGATGATAACCACCTGCGTATAACATAGACTGCTGGTTGAGATAAAAACCATTCGGCCTAAGTATACCACTCAGCCCTGTATAGAAATCGCAAATCCTCTCTGGTTTGAGATGAAAAAGTGCGTTGTTAGATACAATTGCATTTGCCGAAGGTAATCCTTTTCCCCAGTCCTCTTTGTTGAAGTCAATTAGAGCGGTATGAATTTGGTCATTACCAGCGAGTTTACCCTCCGCATGCTTGAGTAGTGCCTTGCTTCCATCGAGAATCCAATATTCAATACTCTTTTCAGTTTGTTTCTTAAAAAATTCATATGGGAGATGACCTGGCCCTCCTCCAATGTCTAATATGACATCACCATCCTTGAGTGTGCTAAGAATGTTCGCAAACAATGGGTAGACTTCACTCTTGTAGTGTCGGTAAGAATGCCCAGCGTAGAACTGAGCCTTGTCAGATACGTCGTAAACATTTTCTCTCATTCTTTCTCCTGATCTGAAATAGTATACGTGAATAAAATATAATATATTTGGACAGATTATATTAATATAGATGTTCCAATAATATAAAGGTTCGCGATTAATTTAATTAATTTCTTAAATATATCATGTCGGACAAATATATTTGTAAATAGTAAACAAACAATTGACCTTTATTCAGAAATAAATAGAGATCAAAGATTTAAAAGGACCAGCTAATCAAAACTAAGGCCAAAGCTTGTTATAATCCTTTAAATTAGTTTTAGAGAGTTGGCTTGATTAAGAATTTATTAAACCCTATAATTGTATCAGTATTCATATTGATTATGTTGCTTGGTAGTGTTGCCCATCTCATGTATGGTTCATGCCAAACTAGTAAGTACCATTACATATGCCAGGCATTTTGGATGCCCAATTATTTATCTAAAACATTTATTTTAAATAAAAAGTCATTATTAAATGAAATAGATATATACGAAAATTATACAGGGGTGTGGCGAAGTTGGTATAGAGGAGGTCATAGGATGACTGAGGTTAATTATACTGAGGGAAATGAAGATGGAGCTGAGAAGCGATGGCACGAAAATCTTAATCTTAAAATTAATCGAACTTGGTTAGATGGTGAAAAGCATGGAAAAGAAGTAAGTTGGTATAAGAATGGGAGCAAGGAATTTGAGATTGATTGGAAGAAAAATGAAAAACATGGAAAAGAGTTAAGGTGGAGTCAAAAGGGAAATATTGAAGTTGAAATTAATTGGAGAAATGGTGAAAAAAGTGGGAAAGAGATCGTTTGGTTTGAAAATGGCATAAAAAAAATAGAAACATCCTGGAAGGACGGTCAAAAGCATGGTAAGGATATAATATGGAGACAAAATAGTAATAAGGAAGTTGAGTTTGAGTTTAGACATGGAGAAGAGGACGGTAGTGCCATTCAATGGTATCAAAATGGAAAGAAAGAATTTTTAGAATATTTCAACAAAGGAAAAATAGTGTATTCGCGCTATTGGAATGAAGACGGCACGCTAAATAAAAAAGAATTCTTCGACCCCAATGGAGAATTATACAAGAGAGAGCTCTTTGAAAAAGGGAAGTTGGTTAAGACTGAGGTCGATTTTGGAAAACAAAATGATAATGAATAGACATAAATAGCCACCAATATCAATAAAACATATATAGATTTTTTTCTTATGTATCGTAAACCATTTTTTTCTATGACTATAATTTCGATCAGGGTTGTAAGGGATGCCTAGCAGCCAGCATTGACGAATACTTCGATTGGTAATATGATATGTGCCAATTTCATTTTTTTTGATCAGTGGTTTTTTGGAGAGTGTCATAGAATAGCGAGGGCCTCATAGTTTAGGATTATTTTGGATAAGCTACTCAAGAATTCAGTCTCTTGTTTGGTGTTTAGTATAAGAATTTGAGTGTCCTGATTTAAAAAGTATAACTCTTGCAACATTGATCTTGACTATGAGGTAAATTAGAATATTGTAAACTTATAGGTTTAGATTGGTTCTTAAATTTAAATTATTATGAATATGTATTCTGCCAGGATTAAACTAAATTATGAATATTCTCTTAATAGATAATGATAAGTACACTACCGAGGTAGTTCGTCAAATCTTGTCTGCTGATTATGAAATAGATATTTATAATAGCTCAACAAAAGCTTTCTTGCATTATAGTGAAAATCCAACTAATTTTGGTATTGTTTTTACGGACTTCCTGATGGATAAAATGAATGGTGATGAGCTCATTGAAGAGATGCTAAAAATTAATTCAAATCAATCATTCATAATTAGTACCAATACTATGAATAAAAAATTGATCGATTTATCCAAAATTCATCCCGATAAAATATATTTATTCGATAAACCCTATGATTTAAAAATGCTTAAGGTCTTGTGCGATTCAATTATTAGAGCTCTTTAGATCATTTAATTATAATACACTATCGATTGATATTTAATAAGTTGTCTGCAATTAAGGGCAGAAATTGATTCTGCCCCTATGGGAAAATTATATTTTTAATGAATGTTCTCTGTGCTTTAGAAATCTAATTCTGGATAAAGTGGTTTTACAGAAAGCATTTCATCTACTTCGGCTCTTGCAGCAGCTACAATAGATTCATCATACGAAAATGTGGCTTTACTTGGTTTTCCTGATTTTGTTGTTTTGGGAGCTGTGCAGGAAAGAACTTTTTTGATAACGGATGCAATAGTTTTCATTTCATCTTCCCCGAAACCTCTACTTGTTAATGCAGGAGTACCTAATCTTAGCCCGCTTGTATACCATGCGCCATTTGGATCAAATGGAATTGAGTTTCTATTTAACGTGACCCCAGCTTCTCTTAGGGCACCTTCACCTTGTCTACCAGTAATGCCAAAAGATGTAATATCGGCTACAATTAAATGATTGTCTGTGCCATTAGTTGTGATTTTAATGCCTTCTTTTATTAGTGCTTCCCCTAATACTCTGGCATTATCAACTACTTTTTGAGCATATTCTTTATAACTATCCGTTGATGCTTCTTCAAAAGCGACTGCTTTGGCAGCCATGGCGTTTGATAATGGGCCTCCTAAAGCCATCGGGCAACCTCTGTCAACTGTGGTTGCAAATTCTTCATCTGTTAAAATGATTCCGCCTCTAGGACCTCTTAAAGTTTTGTGTGTTGTTGATGTTACGATTTGAGCATGTGCAACAGGGTCAAAATCGCCTGTAAAAACTTTCCCGGCAACTAAACCAGCGAAATGAGCCATGTCTACCATTAATACAGCACCAACTTCGTCGGCGATTTCTCTAAATATTTTGAAATTAATCTTTCTAGGATAAGCACTGTAGCCTCCTAACAAAATTAGAGGTTTTTCTCTTTTGGCAATTTTACGTACTTCATCATAATCTATTAATTGTGTTTCAGGATTAACGCCATAGGCACAATACTTAAACATTTTGGCGGATAAATTTTGTCTAAAGCCATGAGTTAAATGACCTCCACAGTCTAATGATAATCCCATTAATTTTTGATTTCCTACTGCTTGACGATATTCTTCCCATTGGGCATCATCAAAGTCCATAACAGTTTTTTTATCAAATTGATCAAAGAATTTATCTTCAAAACGTTTTGTAAGAATTGTCCAAAATGCAACTAGGTTTGCATCGGCTCCACTATGTGGTTGGACATAGGCATGGTGGGCACCAAATAATTTTTT
Organism: Planctomycetota bacterium; assembly: GCA_002746535.1. GTDB lineage: Bacteria > Planctomycetota. The sequence goes on along the minus strand of NVWA01000050.1, from coordinate 16,314 downwards.
AGCTTTTTCTATGGCTAATGATTCGATGGTGTCAATATTATCACATCCCGCATAAAATCTATGTTGTGGATATCCTTCTGCATATTTGTCTGTTAATAAATTTCCTAAAGTTAATTGAACAGCCAATGAACAATAATTTTCTGAAGCAATCATTTTTAAACTTGATCGTTGATCTTTAAGTTCACTTAAGATGCTTTCTACAATTTGAGGATTATCTTTTCCTATAACTTCTAATGATGCTAGATAAGCTAAAGTTTCTGGTTTATATTCAGAAGGTGATTTTGATTGTAGGTAATTATTAAGAAGTGATGAGCTCATTTGTCAACCTTTCGACAGTGTAAAAAATCAAGTAAAAGGCCGAGGATTTTATCAAGATGTATAGCTGAATCAATGGTTTTGGAGGAGACTTTAGTATTCTGTTTAAAGGTGTTACTAAAGAATTCCTTTTAGTTTATTAAATTGAAAATTTGGTTTTAGAAACTCTTGGATGAAATGCTTCTTCTTTGCTATTTCCAATGCTTTCTTCCCAATTGTTTGACCATTGTGCGTGATCATTTGCCATTTGAAGAATATCATGTTTTGACCGTACGGGAAAATCTGGGTAGAATGCTCTACCTGTAGGCGTACCTGTTTTTTGAAATCTAAGATCGATGTTCCAACGCACAAGATTAGAATTATTTTGTAATCCTCTGTGTGGTGTATATTTAGTCATAAATACCACACCACCCTTGGGACATTCAGCTACCAAAAAATTGTTTTTAGGAATTAAATCGGGTCTTATAGTTGTACCATATTCCTTACTTGAAATATGTTCTAGATATCCTTTGTTTGCAGCATTTTGTATGACCTCCATGCAACCCATTTCTTTAGTAGCATCTAATAGGGGGATCCAGCAAGTTACAATATCGGAGTTTTCAGCTTCTTCTGAAGTAACGCCTGCATCTTGATGCCATGGTACAACCCCTTGTAATCCACTTATCTCTTCACAAGCATTGTTTGGCATTTTAGCACGTAAATGTTGAATAGGACTACAAGTAATTTCTGAACCAATTAGATTTTCAACGGCGTCTAATAAATTCGAATTACTTAAAAATTTGTGCATTGCTTTTCCTCGCATTGACATGATATCCATTTCCTGAACAACCTCTTTGCATTCAGCATAAATTTTAGAAATGCGTAGTTCAAATGGTAAATCTGCAAATGTAGAACTAATTTTATCCTTATTAAAAAACTCATATGCTTTTCTATCAACATAATCATTTATTTCGTCAATGACTGGTTGGAGATCAGATTCGGTTAAAATATTAGGTGCAATCAGTACACCTTTGGTGCGAAATTGTTGAATTTGTTCATTACTTAATAACATATTTTTCCCTCTTTATAGAAGTTCTTTCGATCTGATATATACGATATATACCTTTATCTTAATATAAATGGTATAATACTTATTATTTTTGTACTATTTATCCCTATGAAAACAGAACACTTTGTAAATAGACCTGATAGAAACATCGATACTGGAATTCTTTGCATTGCTAATCAAGGAGTATTTTATCAAGGAAGGGTTCTGCATGCTTCTTTTAGTAATATTCCTCGTGTAGGACCATTAAAAAATAATTATCATAAACACGATGTCTATCATTTTGTTTTTATAAATGAAGGTGTCGGGCATGCGATCCTTGAAAATGATATACTTGATGTCAGTGCAGGTTGGTTATTAATAACGTCACCTGGTCAAGCGCATGATTTTTCAAATATACCAGGTGAGTCGAAAAAATATTCTGAAGTTACTTTTGAGTTTTTAAATGAAGAAGGTGAGGCACTTACCATACCATTTTATAAGCTTTTAGAAAATTGGACTGGTCGTTCATGTCGAAAATTGGATCGTGGATTAGTCAAGCCAGAATTGCAGCATTTGATTTTAGAAAAAATTCAATTTCTTGTCATGACAGGAAAAAATCAAAAATTTGGATTTAGTCTTGATATTGTCAGTGTTTTATCTGAAATATTTAGAGATCTTTATATTCACCTTTTTACAAATGATGATCGAAGTAAATTAAAAGAACCGATTGTTGATATCCATGATTTTTTACATAAAAAATTTCAAAAGAAATTGGGATTAGAAGAGTTGTCAAAATTAACAGGTCTCTCAAAAAATTATATTTCAAGAAAATTTAAAGAGAATTATGGAAAAACGCCTATTAATTATTTACATCAAATTCGAATAGAAGCGGCTAAAAATTTGTTAAAGAACACTGAGTATCCTATTAAACAAGTTGGAGAAATTGTAGGGTTTGATGATATTTATTTTTTCTCTAAGGTTTTTAAAAAGCTTTCTAAACTACCTCCAGGAAAATTTCGTAAAAATTATCGATGAATTTATTAATGGATGTAATTGAAGAGTTATTTTGAATTCAATCAATTGGACTATTGAATAGTTTTGATAAAATTGGCAGTAAGGTTATTGGAGAAATGAAATTTGAATAAGTATAGCGTCGGTGGTGTAGTTTTAGCCCTAATTGCATTAATAGTATCTTGGCCCAATTCTAGTTATCCAATTATTAACAAAGATTCGATTAATAAAAATATAATTGCTTTTGGGGATAGTTGGACTCAAGGTGTAGGTGCGACAAATGAAAACGATTATCCGGCTATATTATCAAGTAAAATTAATCGAGAAATTATTAATGCCGGTGTTTCAGGAAACACAACCACACAAGCATTAGCTCGATTAGAAGAAGATGTTTTAGAGCAAGAGCCTGGAATTGTAATTTTACTTTTAGGTGGAAATGATATCAGGAGAAAGATAAAATTTGATAAGAGTATTTCAAATGTTCGTTTGATGGTCTCTAAAATTCAGAGTGAAGGGGCCATGGTTGTTCTGGTTGGATTTAAATTGCCTTTATTTTCTAAATACAATGCTGCTTATTATGATTTAGCAAGAGAAATGGGTTGTGTGTTTGTTGATAATATTATGAGCGGAATATTTTCAGAAAGTTCATTGATGTCAGATAGGGTGCATCCAAATGATCAGGGATATGAATTATTTGCAGAAAAAATTAGTATAGCTTTGAAAGAGTACTTAAAGTAAAAAAAACTCCCAGCTTTTTTTACCAAGAGCTAGAAGCTCTCGGTACTTTCAGTAATCCTAATTCAGATTATTTTTAATTTAGATTTTAAGCGAAAAGGTTATGTGTAAATTAGGGCAGAAGTGGATTCTGCCCTAGGGTTGCGGGTCTTTATAGTTTAGAGAAAAAACCTCGGTACTATTTTTCTTTGTAGCCTTGTTTATCCCAATTGTTTTGACTAAAGGCCATGGCTTTTTTGGATGTTTTTATTTTACCTAAAACGCTAGTTGGCGCTTGGTATTTTTTTGGCGTGCCATCAATTCTTGGTGACCAGTGATCGTTAGCATGTTTTTTACGAACCGATTCTTTTCTGAAATCAGGTATTGGATACGGTGCTCCATTTTCTAGGGCTGATCTCCATCCTTGAATTGCACATAGGCTCATATCGATGCCTTTGTAAACATCTAAGAACGGTTGTTTACCTGTGTTTATCGCTATTGCAAAGTCTCTGTTGGTGAAAAAATCACCACCACCATGGCCAGCTTTTTTGGCTAATTCATTATCCACTGGAAAATCAGGAGAGTAGATGACTTGACTGGGTTCACCTTTCTTTTTGTCCATATAATCTTTTGTAATGATTAATTGTTTTCGGTCAGTATGCCTACTGTTTTCCATTAAACCTTTACTGCCGTGAATTCGCGTATAGTTACCGTGTCCTTTTAGACCACCATGGGTTGATTTTAAAATTGCATCATTGTCTAGTCGAACCATTAAAGTCGCAGAAGTATCACTTATCGTATATCGATCTTTACATTGAGGATCATCTTTATCAAAAGGTATGACAAAACCATTGACCATGACTGGTCTAGTCTCAGTTATATACATAACGGGTGCTATTGAATGGGTGCAATAATAAGTAGAAGGTATCCAATTTCTCCAGTGATTGATACCGCATGATCTAGCAGTTTGAACCTCTGGGGTGTCTGGATGTACATATTCACACTCAGCATGTTTTAATTCACCAACTTCCCCTTTTAAATATAGGCGTCGCATTTCTTGATTATAGTTCATATAAGGATAATTTTCTGCAAGCATGTAAATCTTCCCGCTTTTTTCTACAGCTCTTGCTAGAGCTACACCTTCTGCTAGTGTAAAACAAGTTGTGCATTCTGACATTACATGTTTACCGGCTTTTAAGGCTTTGATAGCGAAGGGGGCATGTTCATGAAAATAATTGGCTAGTACGACGGCATCAATATCTGATTTTAGAAACTCATCAAAATCAGAATAGGTATCTACATTTAATTCAGCGCCAACAGAATTTAATTTTTCTTCCCAGGTATCACAAATGGAAACTAATTTTAATCCATTTAATTTGGCACCGTTGCCCATGAAAGATCTTCCTCGGCCTACACCTAGAACACCCACTTTAATTATTTTCTTTTTTGCCATTTTAATTCTTTCTTTTTAAATGTTATAATTCTATTTGATAGCACGGACCCACACGGACGTTCACAGACGAACAGTAATTTTCTGTTTTATAGTTTAAATTTATAATTTTGTTTACCGGGGATTTTTGTTTCACATATGAATAAGGTACCATTGTTTGGCTGATTTTTGAGGATACTTTCATCGATGCCAGATCTGGCAGTTGTGATAAAACATTTTTCTAAATTTTCACCGCCAAATGCCATTGAAGTTACTTGTCGAGCGTCAACCTCAATTTCGCCAATGATTGATTTTGTGATGGGGCAATATCGGATTACTTTTGAGCCATTCCAAAGGGCGATCCATAATTTATCTTCGGCATCAATGGTCATGCCATCTAGAAATCCATTTTCTTTCGGAAATTCTAAAATCACGGTTTCATTTGAAAAATCACCTGTTTCTATTTCATAGTCATAAGATCGTAAAGTTAGCGTTGTCGTGTCTATGTAAAACATTTTTTTATTATCGGAGCTCCAGCATTGTCCGTTTGAGCAACCTACATCTGAAAATATAGTTTTAATGTTTTGATCCTTTTCGATATTATATAAAGAGCCGGGTTGCTTCTCAATATCACTTGTTTGAGTGCCTGTCCAAAGGCGACCTTTCGAATCGCATTTACCATCATTTAGTCGTTGGAACTTTGTATCAAATTGGATGGTTTTAAATAATTCAATATCTTTAGTTTTTATATCCAAAATATTAAGCTGATTGAGCATGCCAAGTATATATTTATTTTCATGATCAGTTGGGATCGCAAACCCTACTAGACTATCTAGCTCAATTTTATTTTGTGAGTTGCTTTTGAAATCATAGGTGTGAACAGATTTCCCTATGATATCAACCCAGCTGAAGATTTTTGAAGTAGGATCCCACTCGGGACCTTCACCTAATTGATTTTCGCAGTTAAGAAAAACTTCTGCTTTCCATGATTGCATAATTTTTACCCAATTAATCCAGTTGAATGCATTTTTGTTTTTGTTTTCCTAAGCCTTCTATTTCCAGCACAATTTCATCACCATGTTTTAAAAACTGTTGAGGTTTAAACCCCATCCCAACTCCAGGAGGGGTGCCGGTTGAAATTAAATCTCCCGCTTCAAGAGTCATGAATTGAGATAGGTGTTGTACGATGAAATTTGGTTTAAATATCATTGTTTTTGTATTGCCGTTTTGTTTTTCTACACCATTTATCGAAAGATTCATTTTTAAATTCTCAGGATCGGAGACTTCATCTTTGGTTGCTAAAAAAGGGCCAGTTGGATTAAAAGATTTAAATGATTTGCCTTTTGTCCATTGTCCTGATCTTTCTAATTGCCATTCTCTTTCAGAAACATCATTAGATATGCAGTAACCTGCGATGACCTTTTCCGCATCTTCTTCAGATTTTAAGTAGCTACATTCTTTTTCAATGACAATACCCAGTTCAACTTCCCAGTCAGATTTTATGCTACCTGGAGGAATTAATACATTATCGTATGGTCCAGAAATTGTATTAGTCGCTTTCATGAAAACAATTGGTTCTTTGGGCACTTCCATACCGGCCTCTTTAGCATGATCAAAATAGTTTAAACCGATGCAAATGATTTTACGAGGTCTTGCGATACATGAACCAATACGTTGGTTAGGTTCAAACTCTTCAAAGGAGTTTTCTTTTAAAGCTTTTTTTAATTTAGATAGGCCATTATTCTCAAAAAAATCTTGATTCCAATCATCAAATTGAGTTGATAAATCTATTTGTTTACCATCAATTAAAACACCTGGTTTTTCTTGATTTAGTTCACCAATTCTTATTAACTGCATATTTAAATTTTATCCTTGAGTTTTTGTAGAACTGTATCAGTTTTTGAGATGGTTTCAAGAATATCCTCTTCTGTATGTGCAAATGAAATACTGCCTTGTTTAGTTGGGGTTGGGAATTGGAAAATATTTTCTTCGATTAATAATTGACGGTATTTGGTATCCAAATCAAAATTATGATTTTTGGCAATATCGGTCCAACAGGTTGGTAGATGATCCATAAAATAAGTTACGAAAGCAGAACCTTGTCTGGCTGTATTAGCATGATGATCAAATGAAAGAAATAATTGATTTAATTTTTCTTCTATCAATGCTCCAAGAGATTCAACCTTTTCATAAACTTCTTTTTCATTTGCCTTTAAGAACTTTAAGGTGGCAATTGCAGCTGCTACTGGAATGGGGTGAGCATTATAGGTACCAGCTATTAATACTTTTTTGGAGGAATCTTCATGATGAAAATATGACATGTATTTTTCTTTGCCACCGATGATACCAAGTGGATAGCCATTGGCAATTGCTTTACCAAATGTTGAAAGATCAGGTTTTACTTTTGCGATTGATTGATAGCCACCTAAAGCATGTCTAAATCCTGTTTTAACTTCATCAAAAATAAGAAGGGTCCCTGTTGAATCACAAGCGCTTCTTAACTTTTGTAGAAAATCATTTTGAGGTTTGACGATACCAATGTTTTGTAGTATGGGTTCTAGAATAATGGCAGCAATATTTTTGGTATTGAGTAATTTTGTAATCGCTTCAATATCATTATATTCAACAGCATGGACTAAATCATTTTGGCATTTTGGCATTCCTGCAGAAAATGGTCTGAGTGAGTGTTCATTTCCCGGTGTATAGTCCTGCATTGAATCGGCTGGATCCATTAAATTATAACAGACATCATTGTGCCATCCGTTATATCCGCCTTGCATAATAATGATCTCATCTCTTTGAGTATGAGCGCGGGCGATTCTTAAAGCAAAGTAGGTCGCTTCTGAACCTGTATTAGTGATTTGTAGTTTTTCAATATTAGGCACACATTCTTTAACCAGCTCTGCTAATTCGCCTTCCCAAGTAGTTGTCCCGGCACCCATCAATGATTGCCCTGATTTGATAGCATCTATGACAGCGTTTTCTACGGGTTCAAAGTTATGACCTAAAAAGTAAGGTGAAAAGGCTGCATGGTAATCAATGTATTTGTTTCCATTGATATCCCATAAGTAGGCGCCTTTTGCTTTTGCAAAAACCTTTGTTGGATTGGTTGCACGATTAATGGATACGACTCCACCAGCAATACTTTTTTTATTTTTTTCTAGCAGTTCTATTTCTGAATTTTCTGTCATATATTTTCTTTTTAATTAATTGTTTTCACTATCGATTAGTTGTTGAATTCCATTTTTAGCTGCGGCATAAAAAGTTTCAAGAGAACCTTTTTCAAAGATTGATACCCAAACAGCATAAGAATCTTTGTGGAATTGATCTTGATCAGGTAAGTATGATTGGCAACCATTAGTAATATTCATAGGAATAATGGCATAATCGGGGAAATCTTTTCTTAATGATTTTTGTAAAAGACTATAAGCTTCATTAGGAACACCGACAAAGAAAATATTGCCAAGTTTCCAAAGCCAAACGGGATTGCTTATCATTTCTTCATCACCGATTTGTTTTCTCCAGCTAATTTTTCTTTTGATTCTTGTTTGCATAAAATGGTCATCGGTGTCTTTTAATTGTTCCTGCAAATCTTTGAGTTTTGGATATTCAGATTTTACTTTTAATTTAATATCAACTTTTAATGAAGTGGCTTGGTTAGATGATTTTCCTGGTTGTTGATCCCAAACAGCAAGAGGGGCTCCACTTTCAACTACACCTGTATAAGTTAATTCATGATTTGGTTGGCACATAGATTCTAATACACCTAAAGAAGAATAGGCTAGGATGTTGCCATTTCTATCAGCCCAATCGATATTGCCTTTGTATTGATTTTTTGGCGCTTGGTCTCCAGTAGCACCTAAAAGAAACATGCAAGGAGTGTTAGTTTGTTCTTCCATTTTCAATCGCATAGAACCAACATAGTCGGCAGATAAATGTTCATTTTCCCAGGCTAAAGTTGTCGGGTGGCAGGCATAGTGGACAATATTAACAATAGGTAGTTCTTTTTCATCAGTTACTCTGCCAACCATTACAGTTTGATCAGGCTCAATTTGAGGGTTAAATCCGGTGATAACTCTATCCTTATCGAAATCAATTAAATCTCGATTTGTTGCTAAAGGTGAGATGCCACTTTCCCATTCTATGGTTGCTTCCTTTTGACAAGCTATTGCATCATCCATTGATTTAATTAATTTTTCTTTCATCGTTTTTAAGAATGGGAGAATTTTTTCACCACCAGGGTCTTCAATAGTTGTATTAAGACTTGGGCCTGAGTGGGTATGTACGCAATGCAAAAGGATATTAGATTCAGGGATTTGGTATTTATCAGCTAAAAAAGGAAGTAGACCTCTTGGGTGAAATTCTTCTTCGTTGGAAAAACCACCTAAATCAAATGCAGACATGAGGAATAAATTACCGTTTGAATTAAATGAGATTGTGTTAATGAATAGGGGATTATGAACTTTGGTTAAAATTGACTTTGTAGATGCTCCCCAGTTTTTAGAATAAATTCCAATTTCCGGCGTAATGTCTATTCTTGCGAATCCGATTTGACCAGTGAAACTGGGTGCAGCAATAGTTGTTGTCATAATTTTCCCTTTATGTTATATACTTAGTCCACCATCCATCAGGAGGGTAGAGCCAACCATGTGTTTATTCTTTGGATCGCATAGATATAAAGCGTATTCTGCGACTTCTGCACTTGAAATTAAAAGTTGGTTTGGAACTCTTTCTCTTGCTGATTCGCGAGATTCAGGATTTTCTTTAAAAAATTTCCCTGATAAACCAGCATCTACATAACCTGGTGCTAATTCATTTACGATGATTCCTTTGGGTGCTAATTCTTTGGCGATGCATTGGCAGAACATTCTTAATCCTGCTTTTGCGACACTATAAGTGGGTATGTGCAAATGCGGTCGATGACCTGCCCAACTTCCGATTAATACAATTCGACCAGTTAAATTATTTTTGATTAAGGCTTGAGAGCAAACTTTTGAAATATAAAAGGCACTGTTTAAATTAACATTTATTTCTAAGTCCCAAGTGTCTTCTGAAACTTCCATGAAACTGCTAACTTTATTCACGATAGCTGAGCTGTAAATGATGAGATTCGGTACACCAATTTTTTCGATAGTTTTCTGATGCCATTGTTTTACATTTTTGGCTTTGGATAAATCAGCTTTTACATATAAAAACTTTCTACCCATTTTTATTACTTTATTTTCAAGTTCTTTTGATGAAGTTTCCTCTTGAATATCTGCGACTGAAATGTGAGCACCTTCTTTTGCAAGTTGCAGGGCGATTTCATGGCCAATATCTCCGAGGCCACCGCTGATAAATGCAATGTCATTTTCAAATTTCATTTGAATTCCTTTTAGTTATTGTGACTGTTTTACCAGTCGCCAATACTACCATCTTTATAAAAAACTCGTTGCAAAACTTCTTGCTGAAAGGGATGTTTTTTGATTTCTTCTTCATCAATTTCGATGCCCAATCCAGGTTTTTCATTTGGTCTTACAATTTGACCATCTTTTTCAGTTATATAGCCTTCTTTGACAATGTCATCTCGCCAAGGGACATCGTTTGTGACTGTTTCGCAAATCATATAACTTGGTTGAGAAAATCCAAATTCTAATGAGGCAGCTGTGCTGACGGGTCCTTGTGGATTATGAGGAGCTAAGGCTAATCTGTGCGCTTCTGCTAAAGCAGCAATTTTTCTGGCTTCTGTTAAACCCCCGCAGTGAGTAATGTCAAGTTGAACTACATCGCAACCTTTGCGATCAAATAACTCTTTGAAAGCTGAAAGGCTGGTAAATCTTTCACCTGTAGCAACAGGAGTTGTGATAGCATCATTAATTTTAGCCAGACCGTCTAAACTTTCAGGCCAACAGGGTTCTTCGAAAAAATATAAACCATAAGGATCTAATGCTTTGCCAAGTTTTAATCCCATTAATGGAGAAGGTCGTGCATGACAGTCTACCATAATATCAATGTTGTCACCGACAGCTTCACGCATGGCTTGGACATTGGCAACTGCATGTTTGATAGGTGCTAACCCTTCTAGTGGCATTGTTGGTGGAACGGCCATGGCTTTGAATGCTGTGAAACCATTTTCAACTGCTTCTATGGCTAATTCAGCAAATCGTTTGGAATCATTATCAGCGGTTTCATAAAAATCTTCCATGTTACCACCACCTAAATGTGAATAGGTTCTGACGTAATCTCTAACGGGACCGCCCCATAATTTTGAGCAGGGCAGGTTACAATGTTTGCCCATTATATCCCAGAGGGCAATATCAATACCTGCTATCGCAGTTGCTCTTACGATTCCATTGCCGTGCCAAAAATGTTGGCGATACATCATTTGCCAAAGGTATTCAATTCTTGTTGGGTCTTCTCCGATGAGTAACTCTTTTAAATCTTCGATAGAACCTTTGACACCTCTGGTGTGCCATTCAAGGGTTGCTTCACCCCAACCAAAAAGACCAGGTTGATCGGTTATAACTYTTACAAAAATCCAATTGCGCATTTTTGCATTACATATATGAATTTCGATGTCTGTAATTTTCAAAATAGATTCCTGTAATTGAATGGGGATGTTCTAAATCACTAATTATATGCCAATGAATACAATGTCAATAAATTGTTCTTTTTATTTGATAATTATTTTAATGATATAGGATGTTAAATATATTTGGGAGTTTTGACCAAATTACGATAACATATGAAACTAATAGAAATTCGAAAATAGAGACGTTAAGTATCTTCATTTCAAATATTTAGGTAATTTGAAAGAGCGAATGAATTTTGTTGAAAAGCGATTATAATTTCTTTAATTATTGATGAAGGATCCGATAGCTTTGTATAAAAAAGTATTATTAATTCTGTTTATTTTAACGGTTATTTGTTATGGGCAGACTTTAAATTACCCCTTTGTCTACGACGATATTCGTGTCTTAAAAACCCCGACCACAGATATATTATGGGACAGATCAATTTCCCCAAATAGAAGCGTTGTTAGTTTTACATTTTATTTGAATAAAGTGATCTTTGGGAATGAACCTATTGGGTTTAGAATATTTAATATTTTGATTCATTTAGCCAACGGTTTTCTTGTCTTCTTGTTATTGCATACAATCGTAAGGATAAAGCAAAATGTAAAAATTGTTGAGCTTTCAGATTGTGTAGTTCCTTTGTTATGTTCGTGTATTTTTATAGTTCATCCTTTAGCGATTCAATCGACGACGTATTTATCTCAGCGATTTAATTCTTTGGCGGCTTTTTTCTTTCTGGGAACAGTGCTATTTTTTCTTTGGGGTCGTGAAACTAAATCAAGAAAACTTCTTATAATTTCATTAGTGTCATCATTGCTAGCATTTTTATCTAAAGAGTTTACGGTTAGTTTGATCGTAATAATACCGTTGCTCGAATTTATATTCTTTTATAAAAAAGAGCAGAAGATTGAGTCAGTTTTTTTAACTTTACCCTTTTTTTTAACGGGGTTAACGATTCCAGTCATCCATTTTTTGCCGGCATGGTTTCCATCTTCTGAAACGGTTAGCTCTAGTTTTTTACCTTCCTGGGCTCCATTGGAGAAAATTTCGAGAGCTAATTATTTATTGACACAAATAGATTCAGTATTTTCTTTCTATTCAAGTAAATTTTTTCTTCCGTTAGACTTATCTGTTTATCCATCAGTTGAATTGGTTTCTTATTTTAGCTTTGCTAATTTAATTTATATTTCTATCTTTTCATTCATTATTTTATGTTCAATAAATTTTATAAAAAAGTACACTTTAGCCTCTTTAGGGGTGTTTTGGATAATCCTGACGCTAGGTCCGACATCTAGTTTGATTCCAAATACGGAGCTTGTTGCTGAACATCGCTTTTATATTCCTTCGGTAGGATTTTATTTTATATTTTTAGAATTATCTTTTATGATTAAAAATAGAGTCGGTGAGTTTATTTTGGTATTGTTCGTTTTACTTTTAGTGCCTTTAAATTATTTTCGAAACCAAGTATGGTCTTCGGAGGAAAAATTATGGGCTGATGCAGTTCAGCAAGCACCAACTAAAGCTCGACCATTTATAAATTTAGCAGGGATTTATTTAGACCAAGGGCAGAATAAATTGGCTAATAAGTTTGCTTCAAAAGCTCTCGAGATATCTAAGAATGATCCCAAAGCTCTTTTTATAGTTGGTAGAACTCTTGAATTGAGTAATCCAAATTTGGCTAGAAAGCAGTATATGAAAATCATTAATATTTTTCAAAAAACTAAAAAGCCACAAGAGTATTATCGTGCTCAATTAGGATTGGCACTTTTGCTTTATAATGCTCAGGAATACTCTTCTTCAATGGAACTTATTTTACCAATTTATGAGAAGAATTTATTGCTGAGTGAGTGTCATAAGTTATTGGCCTATAATTACTATGCCACAAATCAATTGGGAAAAGCGCTATTTCATTTCAAAAATGGTCGCCGTTTGAGAGTTGCTTTTCATCCAGAATTTAGCGCCATTTTTTTGAAGAAGAAAACAAATAAAACCAATCATTGATTAGCTATTTATATAAATCTGGGATTGATTTTAATTCATTCAATTCTGGTAGTCTAAAAAACCCTTTGGCTTGATCGTAGAATGGATAAAGGGGCGTTTCTAGTTTAATTTTAAAGCCCATTTTGATAATTTCATCTAATGTAGGGAATGATTTGAAATCAGGTTTTAGTTTTATAAATGACGCTTGTTTTTCATATGGTTTCAGTCGTAATTCTTTAAATGATATGGTGTAATATTTTTCTAATAGAATCCATAGTTTGAGATTAAATAGAATTAATTTTCTTTCAATATTTTCTCTAGCATTGCCGTAAGAGTAGAATTTCTTCTTATGATTTGAGTAAATCCATTGATACCCATTTGCATCTTCTTTTATGAAAATATTTTTCCAATTTAATTTGAGGTAGTGATCAATTTTGTTTTCTTGGCAAAATACGAAGAACTTTTTTCGTTCAACTTGAAATGCTTCTACATTAAGTTTTTTATTCAGTGAGTCGGCCATTGTTTTGTTGAGATATTTAATGATATTCTTTTTAATAAATTCTTTTAAGACTTTAGATTTATTTTGTTTAAGCCTTTCAATCCAATATTTCACGAGACCATAATTATCAAGTTTTTTCTCTGAGTTGGATCGGATGAGGATGTTAATGCTATCTAAATAGCCTGCATGTTTACTATCTTTTGGGATTAATTCTTGAGCCTTAGCTAAGTATATAATCGCTTTTTGAGGATCTTTTAAATAATAGCTGTATGAGAAACCGGTCATGTAGCTGATCTCCCAATCATTCGGCATATTCTCAACGCCTTTTAATAAAATGGTTTCTCCTTCATGATAATTTTCTGGATCATTCATAAGAAAATTCATGGCATCTTTATAGACTTGTTTGAAAGTTGGATCTAAGGCGATACAAGTTCTATACATTCCGCCAAGGTATTTGTAATCATTATCACCTCCCAAATGTGTTAAGAAGTAGGAAACGCTTTTTAGCCACATCATGTCGGCTATAACAGGTTTGTAGCCAAATGTGGTATAATTTAATTGACTCTTTTTGGGAACGAAATAAATCGTTTCTTTATTTTTATTAGTTTGTTTATCTAAATATTGTTGAGTATGAATAATACCCGCAATTAGAAAAAGGAACCCTCCACCATAAATTAGAAAAGTAGATAGCTTGCTCATATTTACAACGATTTTCTTCTTAAAAGTAAATTGCTAATAAGTAAGAAAAATATGATGTAAAATAATCCATGAAGGAACATATATAATAGTTTCTCATAGGAGATGTCTGCGCCACTTGAAGCTTCCCATTTAATATCTAAATAAAATAGTTTTGGCAATAAATAATAGACATAGGTCATGAGTTGTTTGAAAAAGTCAAATTTAATTAAAGAGATTAAATCTAATAGCCCTTCAACCCAGTAGCCAGACATGTAAAAGGCAATTGTGAATGTTGCGCTTAACAATGGTGATGAGATTAGTGAAAACATTATTGATACAGATGAAATGATGCATATTTGAATAAAGATAAAGAAGACGGCCCAATAGAACGTAATATTAATCTCTATGTTAATGAAATGGCAGTACAAGACAAAAATAATGGTAAATAAAATGATACTAACGCTGATACTAGCAATTAAACCAAAAAATTTCCCAATCAGAAAATGATGTCGTCCAATTGGTTTCGTAATAACTGTATAGATAGTTCTTTTTTCTAAATCTTTATGAATTAAACTGGCACCATTAAAAATGGCAATGATTGTGCAGAAAAAATAAATTGTTGCTAAGCCAAAGTCGATGATCATTTTTTGTTCTGTTTCAGGGGATATAAAGGCTACAATTTTTGTAAGTAGAATGCCAACGGCTCCAAATCCTAAAATGACTAGAAAAATTTTATTTCTAGCTGTTTCTTTGAACGTATTTTTTGCTATGGAATAAATAATCATAATTTATCCTTGGAAAGGTCTAAAAAATACTCTTCTAAGCTTTTATGATTTTGATTTACTTGAACTATATCATGTCCCATGGCAATTAATTTTCCTATAATTTCATTTTTTAGGGAGAGGTCGATTAATTGGCAGGAGTATAGGTCGGCTACTTTTCGAATCTTTTCATTAGCGGGAAATATGTTTTTGTAGGATTCATCACAAGGTTTAAAAACAATTTCAGTTGTAAGTTCTGACTTATTTAGGATTTCGTGAATAGTGGCATTTTCAATTATTTTCCCACTCTTTAAGAGAACAACTCTTGAGCAGATCATTTCAATATCATTCATGATGTGTGAACTTAATAAAACTGTTTTACCGTTTTCTTTTAATTCTAAAATGGCTTCTCGAAATTGTTTTCTGCCCATGGGATCCAATCCGGACATTGGTTCATCTAAAATGACAAGTTGTGGATCATTGATTATACATTGGGCAAAACCAAGACGTTGTCTCATGCCTTTTGAGTAGGTTTGAAGTTTTCTATCTTTGGCATAACTTATTTCAAATCGATCCAATAAAAACGAGACTCTATTTTTAATTTCTGCATGTTTCTTGCCGAAAAGGGAGGCGTAGAAAAATAAAGATTCTTCACCTGTGAGGTATTCGTAAAAATAGGGTCCTTCAGGTAGATACCCTAATGATGCTCTACATTTATAATTATTGATGTTGATACCTTCAATGGATGCTTCACCGGATGTATGTTTGACAAGCCCGGTTAATATTTTAAAGGTGGTGGTTTTCCCGGCACCATTTGGTCCTAAATATCCTACAATCTCACCTGGATCTACACCAAAAGATACTTCTTTTAATGCTTCTACGGGGAAACCGAAATTACTTCTATAAGTTTTACTTAAATTTTTAACCTCTACTGGAAGCATAGTCTTTTTTCTGGTAAAAGGTGCTTGATATGAAACTTCTGTTTGTGGATCAAAATTATTTTGAAATTATAATGAAAAATGGTCAAAAAAAAAGCCGGCAAAAAGCCGGCTTTTAGAATCTTAATTGTTTATTTAGCTATATCAAAGCCATTGATAGTATCAATTGTTGCTTGTTCAACAACAACAACATCATCTAAGGCTGTAGCCGTTGCTGTGTCATATCGAATACTGCCTGAAGAAGAGCAAATGAAGTTTTTCTTACCAGTAGATCCAAATGAAGTAGGGATGCTAAGAACAGCAAAAAGGTCATTTGAAGGAGCAAATAAATCAGAATATACATATCCAGAAACATTTGCAGCAGTTAAGTCTACTTTTTGATTTGCAGCTAATTCAACTAATGTCCCA
>NVWA01000049.1 GCA_002746535.1 Planctomycetota bacterium | reverse complement strand
AATTACAATAAAACTAAGCATGAGATTTTTTTTCATCAACAAACTTAGTTAGATAATCAAAGAAATATGAATTGAGTGCAATTCATAAATATTTGTAATAGATAAAGGCAATCAGATAGTTTATTTATTTTATAAAGGAAGAAAAATGAAATACCTACTAATCCCCCTACTAGCTATGATTGTTTCCTGTGGTAACAATCCCCAAATGCGAATGAATAAAGACGAAATACTCAGAAGGCAGATAGGTCAAACTGAAGAGGAGTTTATCAAGGCAGAAAAGCTGAGGAAACAGAAAATAAAAGCGCAGGACGAAGCACCCAAAGAGGATGGGGCTGAGAAATAAATGAAATACCTACTAGCTCCCCTACTTCTACTGTTGATCTCATGCGGTTCTTACAGATACACACCTAAAAAAGTTACCAAAATTGACTGGGCTAATATATCCAAAGAACCGGCCGAGTTAATCCGAGTAGTAGACGGTGACACCATAATAGTCCTAAAGAATTAATTTTAATCACGATTTAGAAATAAACATATGAATGAAAAGAGCTACACACTAAACTACGCAAATAGTCGAGCTTTAATTATCGGTTTGAATAAATATTGTTCAGCTCCTCATTTAGAGTTTGCTGTAAATGATGCTAAAGCCATTGCAAAAATATTAATTGATAAATTTAATTTCAAAAAAGAAAATGTAATAATACTATTAGACAAAAAGGCAACAAGATCTAAAATTCTTTCAGCATATCTTAGTTGGGCCAATGGAGGCACAGATCCCAATGACAGATTGCTTTTTTATTTTGCTGGACATGGTTATACAACTACAGGTAGACGTGGTGAAGTAGGATACTTGGTACCATTCGATGGTAATCCTGAAGATTTATCGAGTTTAATTCGTTGGGAAGAAATAACAAAAAGTTCTGATTTGATAGATGGTAAACATATTTTGTTTTTAATGGATGCATGTTATGGTGGTTTAGCTCTCACACGATCTTTATCACCAGGAAGCATGCGATACCTTAAGGACATGCAACTTAGATATTCCAGACAAGTCTTAACAGCTGGTAAAGCAGATGAGCAAGTTGCAGACTCAGGAGGTCCAATACCAGATCATTCAATTTTTACAGGTCATTTGTTACAAGCCCTAGAGGGCGAGGCAGTAATTAAAGACGAGATAATAACGGCAAATAGTGTTATGGCTTACGTAACAGAAAAGGTTTCTAGAGATAATAATTCAATTCAAACTCCACATTATGGATACTTGGAAGGTGATGGCGATTTTATTTTTAAAGCACCCGTATTAGAATTGCTTACTGAAAATGAAAAAATTGATTCTGACATACTTATTACTATTCCTGTATCATTTCAACCAACTCTTCCCGAAAAGCTTAAGAATGTAAATATAACTGTTAAGGAATATCTATCAGACAACCGCTATAAAATACAACTTCATGATTTAGTCGTAAATGAAATAAGAACTCTAATACTTTTGACTTCAGAAGATAATTTCCCTGTTTTAGAAAATTTAAATATTAAGGATGACTTTTTAGAACGATTAAAAAATTATGAAAAATTAACAGAAACATTCCAATTAATTATGTCAACATTATCTTACTGGGGAACAGAAACTAATCGAAACACCTTAAGCATGCCGTTTAGCAGAATAGCAGATTCATTAAAAAAAAAAGGTGGATTAGTTATTTGGTTAGCATTAAAATGGTATCCCATATGTTTGCTCACATACACATCTGGGATTAGTGCCATCGCAAATTCAAATTACGACAATCTATTTTCAATTTTAATGAGCAAAACAAATAATAGTAGATCCGGCCAATCAAATACTCTTGTTTTAGCTTTAGGAGAAGCGTTATCAGAACTAAATCAGCAAGAAGTATTTAAAATGCTACCTGGACATGAACGAAATTTTACTCCCTTGAGTGAATATTTATTAAAGTTACTACAACCAGTTTTAGACGATAATCTATATTTAGGGGGAGATTACGAATCACACTTCAATAGGTTTGAAGTTTTAATGGCGTTAATTCATGCTGATTTGGATTATGATTTAAATAAAAATATTTGGGGACCAATTGGTCGATTTGGTTGGAAGGAAAGAAATAAAGTTTTCCAATCACCTTTCTCAAGTATTTTACTTGAAGCTGAATCAATGAATGATGAATGGGAGCCATTAAAAGCCGGATTTTTTAATGGAAAATATAGTCGTTTTAAATTAATATCTGAAAAATATTTAGAATTAATTGGTGGGCTTCACTGGATAAACTAATGTATTAAATTATTTAAAATTTATAGCCTTTTTTTCACCTAACTCCCCCACTAACATCCCAATCCAACCGAGAAACTACAACACCATCCCTATAAACTTTCTCAGACATCTTAACACAATAGCATACTAGAATTTTACTCCTACCTACTCGACAATTCTTGAGATGTGGACAAAGATGTAACCAGACGTTACTCGCTTTCTATCAGGACCACATTTTGGATGATCGTTATTTTGAAAACATAAGCGTGATACATTCTTTCTCAATTATTAAGATGTTTCCAGCATTCATATTCCATTAATCATTAAATTTCGCTCATATACTATATTAAAGACCTCTTAGAATTAATTTAATACTTTTAAGCATAGACTTCTTTCAATTATTCATAAAATACTGTACTATATGTATTGAAGAAGTAGCTACGAGTAGAATTTAAAGGGCATACTATGTTAACAGAACCCCACCAAGATATCACCAGTAAGTTACTGTTAAATATTCGATTAATGAAATTAGAAAGCTTCATATATCCCAGAAAACTAGAAGAGGAAGATATAGATGAAGACCTTCATAATCTTGTAACCAAATATTATTCAACTTGGGATAACTTTATTAAAACTAAACATGAGTTTTAATCAAAATGAAATATTCAATTTTAATAGTAGATGATACCGATATTATCAGAGCACTAATTAAAGAAATTTTAGAATCTAGTGGTTACGATATTCTGGAAGCATCAAGTGGCAAAGATGCCTTAGGCATTATGTCTAATAAAAGTGTAGACCTAATCATAACAGATATATTCATGCCAGAAATGAGTGGCATTGAATTGGCAATAAAGATCAAATCCAATTTTCCACAAATAAAAGTTCTAGGAATAACAGCAGGGGGAAATCAAGTAACAGCTAATCAAGCTCTAAAAATGTTTGCAAATCACTTTGAGTATATATTAAGCAAGCCTATAGACCAAGAAGAACTACTTGATAATGTAAAGTATTTATTAAACATTGATTAATCCCATCAAAAGTAACTCGCCCCACAACCATATCCACATTGCTTTTTATGCTGTTTTTGTTACAGTATCACAAGAAATAATCACCCTTAATAGTTATCTAAATGGCTCATAAATCATTACTTACACTCTACCTATTGGCCTTCGTATTTGTATTGAATATTAGTTGTGGATCTAGTGGAAGCAGTACTTCAACAATTGATCCCGATGATTTGATAGATGCATCAGATGTAGCTAGTGAAGAGGTTCAATTAAGCAGCAAAGAATATTTGCATGTAGAAACTGGCGTGATCATTTCGTGGGAAGCTACCCCTGAGATATTTCCTAAGCATTGGCTTGAAGATCCTTTCAATGGGATTGCGACACCAATTGCTGAAGATCAAGTACAAGATGCTATTGATATCATTGTCAATGGGCTTAACAAATACCCCAAGACAATTTTGCAGGATAATCTTGTAAAGGTTTATGTCACAGAGACGCTTTCCTTTTATGATCTTAATTATGGAGGTACTTTGGAATCCGTAACTAAAAGAATATACATAACTAAAAAAGGAAATTCAAAAACTGATGAAAGGTTATTTCATCATGAGTTCTCAAGTATTCTCTCAAAGTATTATCCGAATTTACTGGATGAAATAACTTGGGACTCAACAAATCCTGAAGATTTTAATTATGGTACTGGTGGGGTTGATGCAATTAAAAATGGAAATGTAGGCCAAAGATTTTGGGAAATACATTTAGTTAATGGATTCCTAGGACTTTACTCAACCTCCTCTATGGTAAATGATTTTAATTTATATGCGGAATACCTATTCTCGGGTAATGAAGAATTTTGGTTTTACGTAGATAATTACGAAAAAGTAGGCATCAAAGCAAGACTTACTATAGATTTCTACAACAGCATTGATCCAATGTTCACAGAAGAATACTTTCGCTCAATTCCTGAGATTGAGTAAATTGCTTGCCCTTCTAACTCTCTAAAACCAATTAAAAGCATCCTACCACACCAAAGCGATTTAGCACTTGTTTTGAGATTGAAAGTTGTTTTGTTTATATGAGATTAGTTATGTTGTTGGTGTGGGGAGTTTGGGTTTTGAATTAACCTCAATCAATATTCAATCCAGTTCTATACTTTTTTTGACAAACACCTATTGCTTTATGACTTTCATCAACATAATTAGTTAACATATTAAATTTTGAAGCCAATTCCACAGATTCAAATACAAATTTATTATCAACAGATGACCAACTTGAATTATTATTTTCCAAAAAAGTGATAAGTTTTTGTAATTTATAACCATAATCCATTCGAGCATCGAATAAAGGTAAAGTAAATGGACTTTCCTTCTCAAACTTCTTATCTATTGCAGATAAAACACCCTTTACGGTTTTATTATTATAATCTAAACCACTAAGTTCAGTTCTAAAGTGCATTGGCATCTTTACAAAATTAATCTTACAGGCTTCTGCATTAGTAATAAATGCTTGAACCAATTTCTTTTGATACTCAAATTCACCCTCATTTTTTAAAAGTGAAGAATCAAGAAACCTTGGTGAACTCAAATCCTTCCAAAAAACTTGCAATTTACTGTTTAAATCAGAAGAATTTTTCTTCCAATTTGACAATGTAATATAAGCTTTTTTTTCTGAATCATTTAAAGATTTAGATGAATTTATTTCCTCATTAGATTTAGAAAAATTCTCAACATGCTTTTTTATTTCATTATTTTGTTCTGATCCAAAATGAAACATAAACAGGAACAAACATAGCGTCCCAATAGAAAATATAATACCAAAAATAGAGTGACCGAAAATTCCTTTTACTTTCCGCTTCCTACTTTTGGTAATGGCTATAATACCCATAACAACACCTGCAAGAATAATTAGGATTTTGAAGGTAACATCGGCTATAGCATTTGGATTATCAAGGTCTGGAGGCAAAATAGATTTAGTCGTAGTTATTCTAGAAAACATAGTAAAACAAATTACTAAAGGGCAAATCCAACTTGCTTTGGCTAATAAAGAGATTTTGCTATTTTCTTTATCAGTCAATTCTTTATAACTATTATTTCCTGTCACTCTTCATCCTATTTTTAGATTCTTTAAATGTATATAAAGAATTTTTCATTGGATATTTTATTTATATTAGGTTTTCAATTACTGCTTACCGTTACATATAAATTTAATTGCCAAGCTGATTAGTTAAAATCTACTCTAACCCTAATATAGCCCAACCATTTGTATCAATCTTATCATCATTTGCCAAATAAGACTCGACTGTTGATTCCACTTCATTCCACTTTGAAAAATAATTAGATGGTACAACCCATTCATCGCCACCATCAAAAGTTTCGATTTCTATTATTTCTGTTGTCTTATTATGATCAACATAAATAAATTCATCTTCACAATCACCAAAACAATATCTTAAAAGTACTCCATATATAGGTTCGTATATTATTACTAAATGTGATTCAAAAGTATTCTTAGAATCAGTTTTTAATATTTCAATACAATCCCATTCTTTTGAAGATGAGAGAATCTTCACAATGTCTGACAACAATGGGAAATCTATATTTACTCCAAAATTATTTGATAATTTAATACCCATTATTACTCTTTCATTAATTAGATTATGGCACTATAAAAATTTTGCCCTCAGAATCAATAACAATCAAATTTTTAATACCATATAACTTTTTCAACCTACTTAAACCATTAGGACTTTTACAAAATCGGCAAGTTTCTCTATCTACATAAATAACAACCGATGCTGGAAAAACACCACCATTCTTAACAAAAGCTCTTTGCAAGGCGATACCTTCAGCATGGCTTAATGCCTGCATTTTATTTAAAGTACCACCTGCATGTAATCCCGTCGTTTCTTGAATTTGAGCGAATGTTTGCTGTCTAAGTTCAAGCGAGCTTTTGCTAAGTTTTCCGTTAACGCCAAAAGTTTTAATTCCATTTATTTCAACAAAAGCCGCAGTGCCAGATGCTGATGAACCATCAAATGCTTTAAAATTATCTAGTTTATTACTATTAGAAAAATGCTTCCTGAATATAGAAATTGTATTTTGGGGTACAGAATTTGGAGCCGATAAAAGTGGAACACCTTTAGATTCTACATATATACCTTGCTCAAAAGACCAAGCCATATCAATGTTCTTGCCAGTAAATGATAATTCAGATTCAAGTGTTAATGCTGGAATTGGAGCCTTTACAGTCTTGCTGAAAACACCAGCTGTCTTAGTAATAGCAGTTTTTCCTGCTCCATAGACAGGTAATGCCAAAGAGAATATCTTTATAAAACCAACAGTTTTTCTTTGAACATTATACGGTGTTAACGGTAAACTATTATCACCAGCTTTTAATTCATCTGCAAAAATCAGTTCTATATTCTCAGGCAAGCTTCGAGAACTTAAATTATCATAGATCTTTCCACCCACTCCCTTTGCAATTAAGGCAGGTAATGCAGGTCCAGACAATAATATCCCAGGACTTTCTGCTACAACATCAACAGCAACCCCTCCTAATCCAACTGTACTTTTTAAACCTTCAATTCCTGCAATAAGAGGTCCATCAACAACAGCTTTACCGTAATTAGAGATGAAGTTATCGCTCCAAACTAAATTCAAAAGATTAAACGGAACTGCTATTGGATTAAGCAATAAAAGTTTAGAATCATCAACCTTCTTATTCTTTTTATTCTTATCATCAAGACCTAAATAATCAAACCGATTAACAGGATCATTCCCCGCAAACCGATACAAATTAAGCGATGCTCCTTCACCAAGTGGCTCACGACTCAACCACCTACCACTAGATGGATCATAATACCGATACCCATAATAATACAGACCATACCTCTCATCATAATACTTGGTATGATGCAAGAATGGATTGATGTCTTTAGCCACACCTTCTTTTTTAAGTAGACTACCGAATGGGCTATACTCATACTCAGCTACTACCGTGCCATCATCTATATCAATTAGTTTGGATACGTTCATATTGTGATATGTTGGTATGTAATGTTTGCCTGTAATGTGATCGTGGATGCCTATTAAGCCTTGTACACCACCAGCTCCATCAATAGAACCAGAGTTATCTCTACCCCATGTGTATGACTTCTGAATAGCATCAGCACCATCAAACTCTGCTATAAGCAACCAACCATCCCAAGCAAATTTAGTTGTTTTGATTGGTGATGTGTTCCAGCCAGTGCCGTTGTGATCATACTCTTTACTTGTAATACGTCTGCCTTGGTGATCGTATTCATAAACAGTTTTGATTTGTGGTTCAGCAAGACGATTATCTTTATCACCTATTGATACAGCATTCAAATTATCCGAACTAGTAAGATCGGTAATTCTGAACTTGTGTGTATTTTCTGTATTAAATTCAATAATAACTTGATCATCATCAACTATCGGCGAACCAACAGTTGTAACATCTTCCCATGTAGTTGATGTTGTATCATAATATTCAACTAAATAGCTACTTGTAGAATTGTCTGTATCTATAAAAGATATATAACTGATATTTTGGTCACCATCTAAGGCATCAAGATGAATAATTACTTGGTGATCTGATCCACTCACAGTAACAGTATCATCTGTATTCAAATATGGAAATCTTGCTACAAATTCTTTTGGTTCAATGAAGTTTATTCGTCCACCTTCATCTCTATCAAATATAAAGGAGTCATTTTGGGTAATAGCACCATTACCATCAAAGTTTAATACTTCTTCACCCGACAAGAATCCTACTTCACCTTCAATTTTAGCAATTTCATCTTGATCAAGTATTGAATCATATCTTGTACCTATTACCCTAATTGCATAACATTGATAAGTTATTCCAGGAATTTTAGGAGTTGGGATTACAACTCTGAAACTTTCATTACTTGCACCAAATCGTTCAGATGCCATACCATTAACTGTAACGGTGACATCTGCATCAGCTGACCCACATATTTCTAAATTATTCTCTATTCTTCTAAAAGTATATTGATTCAAGTTATTACTTACATAGGAGTTTTTGGTATCTTCAATGGTCTCAGCATTAAATGTTCTGTTCCCCATTGAATCATATTTATAAACATAACTTAATGGATCAGATCCAGAACGATCTGCCTGTTTCAATTGCATGAAGTCATCATATAAATAAGTCCAATTTCCTGTTGCCCCTAAATCATCAGTAATACTAGTTATCTGATTTAATGAATTATATAGGTAAGAGTATTTTTCAACTTCAGTAGCACCATTATTTACCTTAACCGATATCGTGCCTAATCTTGATGCATCATCTTTGGTAAAATCAAAAGTTACAATATCATCAGCTACCTTAATAAATTGAACATCATTAATAAAACCTTCACCAGCAATAAAGTTATATTTTGTGGTTATGGCATCATCGATTATGGCTTCTAATCTATCGCCATCATAAGTAATTTGATTCTTTGTAACTCGAGTAGAACCTACTTCTATCTCAGATTTCATAATTCGGCCATAGATATCATATTCATAAACTAATTTAGCATTTGGGATATGAGGAATAGTTTCAGATTCAAATTGACCATCGGCATTATATGTATAGTTGGTTGTCACGCTCCCTGATGAATCATGTAAAGAAGAAACTCTTCCCATCACATCGTATGTATAGGTATAAGTTCTATTACCATTGGGTCCAGTGTTAACAATTGACTGTAAAGTACCATTTGAAGCAAAGTAGTTAAACGTTGAGGTATTACCATTTGCATCTGTAATTGTTTTTACTCTTATATTGTCCTCATAAGTTACAGTACCCGTAGAGTTGCCTGCTATCTTTTTATCAATCGGCAGTCTTGTTCCAGGATCAGTAACAAATTCTGTAATAGTTTTTGCTAACTTTGAAATTTCATTTGAATTATTAAATGTATTTAATTTATTTAAAGTCCCATCTGTGTGATATTCTAAAGTATATACATTTATACCATACCCAGATTCAGCTGTTACTTCACCTCGATCATTAATGGTAGTTGATTGTGAACGATTATTAGGGAATGTTGTACCTGTATATTTACCGTTATCATCAGTATTAATTTGAGTAGATGAATTATCTGAACCAATAACGCTATCTAAGAAATCATTTTTATCCTTATAAGTAACAGAGCTTCCCTTTTGACCAGCAATCTTAAGTGAGTTTGTACGAAACTGATAATCACCGCTTGTCTCTACCTTATCAAGAACACTACCATTACTTTTTAATTCAGTTTTTGATCCATATATATCGTTGGTTGCAATGATTTTTGTACCTGATGGACTTGTTGTAGTAACCACCGTCCCTTCTTTACTATTTTCACTTCTTTCAAATAATGTATGGATTTCTTTATTTGCATCATTATTGATTTTTGAATATGATTCTTTCCCATCATCAGTAACTATTTTCGTAGTTACAATGTCTGCCACACCACCACCACCTTTAAGTGTCGTGGTAATTAACAGAGCTTTCTTTGAATTTTTAGACGTTGTAGAATAATCAAAAGTTACCATCTGAGTTGGCGATCCCGTTTCACCCACAGACTCTACACTTTCTCGTCGTCCATTCTCGTTATACAAAATCTTATAATGAGGACCATGCTTATACACAATATCATCAATTTGATTTAAAGCATTATATCCATAAGTAACCAAAGGACCTGTTGTTCCACCTTGCTCAGTAGTACAAAGATTTCCATAGGCATCATAGCAAGCTTTTCTTGTTTGAGAGCCAGATGTAATCTCTTCAAAATATTTTGATCCGGTCACACCATGATCATATTCTGTAGGGATTATAGATGTTCCCAGTTTTTTCTTAACTTTACCATCTAAATAGAATTCGGTAATATCTGTAGTTAAATCGTTGAATGAAACCGTAACCTTTTCTGTTGTATCATTGTAGAGATAGGATGTAGTCCAACCTGCAAGTATATTCTTACTCTCAGTAACACGCCCCCTCGCATCATATTTATATGTATAAGTCTTAGTTATATCACTATCACTTAAATCCGGCGTAACAATCACTTCCGTTTGTTCAGCAACATTTCCTATTACGTCATAGTCTATAGTAACTGTAGAATTTAAGCTTTTTAATTCTGTTGGATTGCCAAATAAATCATATTTTACTGAATATAATATATCATTCTTCTTGATTGTCCCAGGTTGATCAAGCCAATTATAATTACTAATATCTAGTGTTGATCCCGTTCTACCTTCAACTTTTAAGTTTGTGCTATCACCCGATGATGTACTTGGTGTAATAGTTCGAGCTACATTATTAAAAAACTCTGTATTTCTAGTGCTTACAGAATTAAGATTAAAATCGGTTGAAATTGTAGATTCATTAATTTTTCTTGAACCAATTTTAGTTAACTGATTCACGTAACCTAAAGTCAATGTGGTAACATTTGTATATCCCTCATTAGTTGTTTCCATATTCTGTTGGAATTTATCTTGTTTATATTCCGTAGTCTCTAGGTCTCCATAATTAGTACTTGGATCTTTAGAAGTTTTGATTTTATATTCAAGAGGGAAAAGTTGAGTTGCACCAATAGTGTAAGACTTATCATATTCAAAAAAGGTTTTATTTATAACAGTACCTAGAATACTTGTTTCAGTACTTGTAGGTCTTGCGATATATAAATCTTCGTCATATTTTAAAGTACCAGGATAACTAGCAAAATTATAAATATTTTTAATAACAGAACCTTCAAGAACATCTTTGAAAGGTGATTTAACCTCCGTAACACGACCATATTGATCATAAATAAATTTAACTTGCTGTTTACCGTCAAAAGAGATAGTTTCTATAGCACCCCATTTAGGCCTACCATTATCGAAATATTCATCTGCGGTTGCTGACACATATGTATAAGTAGTTACTGTCGAGTCAGAAATTGTTGCTTTCGTAACACTTTTAAGCATATCAGTAGCTGAGTCATAAACCATATCTAAAGAGTAAGCATTGTCTGAACCTAAAATAGTATTTGGCTTTGAATAAATAATTTTATCGCCATCTCGGTTTACAATAAAGGAATTATCAGATGTTATGAATACGTTATCAAATAAGGTTGCTTTAAATGTGCTTTCAAAAGCATCAAAATCATCAAAATCAACAAAATAAGGAGGTCTTACCGCATTAACTTTTATCTCAAAGCCATCATCTTTAAATAAAGCATAAGATAATTTATAGCGACTATCATTGTTTACTGACTCGAAAATTTCATAAAAATCATCACCACGAGTAAATCCATTAATTAAGTGTTCAATAGAAAAAGAAGTTGTAGAATTTTTAAATTCAATCCCATTTTTAAAATCTACGACTCTAAAATTGCTGTTAAGATCATGTAATATGCCGTCATTAAAGATTAATTTATATAAACCATTAACATCTCTATGTAAGTAATATGTGTTTCTACTATTTGTCACACTATTGTTAGGGTTATCCATTGGATAACCAAATGGACTAAAATAACCACTACTTACATCCCAATCAAATTTAAATATTACGTTAGTCCCAAATGGCCTATGAACAAGCACCTTCAATATCTTCTTTGTATAGTCATACTCATACACTCTATAGAAGGAATTTCGGCCTGATGAAATTTTTGCTGGTTTATAGTTTTCATTAACCGGACTAATATAATTAAACCTTATATCTAAAAATCCAGAGTATTTAATATGACTATTTTCTTCATCATAATACTCATATTTATTGAAATTTTGAAATGTTTGATTTTTTAAATAATAAGTTTTCAGCTCTTTATTTACGTAGATTACATCAAGATTCTTTCCATTGCTACCATGCCTTTCACTAACTATTTTAGTAAATGGCTGACTATATTTATGAGAATAAAAAATATTGATAGGCAATTTAGAATTAGGAATTGCACTGCCACCGGTATTAAGAAGCCCATCAATATTCAGGTCATTAAACTGTTGTATATCAGGAGTTGGACCGAAATTCAATTCGTTTTTTACATCTAGACTGCTACTTCCACTTGGTAAAACGAAATGTTTTCTATAAACATATTCTCCATCACTTAAGTGCCCATCACCGTTCCTATCTAAAATAAAGAAGTTATTCGGCTTTACACCATGCACTCCAATAATATCATCTACAGCACCAAGACCATTAAGATATTCTCTTTTATCGAAAAAATTGTCATCATCTCCTGTTTCACCAAGTGAAAATGGCGTTAAAC
Source organism: Planctomycetota bacterium (assembly GCA_002746535.1). Classification (GTDB taxonomy): domain Bacteria; phylum Planctomycetota. The sequence goes on along the minus strand of NVWA01000049.1, from coordinate 10,564 downwards.
CACTGCCCTCACGCCTTAAGCCATAAATATATTTATCGCCTGCATCAAATGTATTATTTCCATTCATATCATCCCATAAGAATGTTCTACGAGTGTGACCACCATCACTATGATAACCTTGCCCACCTCCATATCCGATCCTTAAATTTGTATTAGAACCTTTTATTCCAGCAAAATATTTATGTCTAGCAATAATCTTTTGCTGTAGTTCCTTTCTCTTTTCGTCTTTCTCCTCATTACCGGAGTCTACTTTTAATCTTTTATAATATTGTGGAATATTAAGTTTTAAGATTGAATCTGGCGCCGAGTCTGAACTACTAAAAGTTGATTGCCACTTTTTAAAATCAAATGAAAAAACATCAACTGTTGTAGGTGATAGGTTGTATCTTGGCTCGCCATTATCATACTCCCCATTCATATTGGTATCATAATAACCTAAAGCTCTATTTCTATTTTGGTCTTCTTCCTCTATGTTGTCATTGTTCCCATTATATTTATATATATTCACTACTCTTTCTTTTAACCAATCAGTATCACTTCTGTTTACAGCTCTAGACCTGTACCTATAAGGAGGATCTGCGCGATCAAATATCCCCCCCCCATGATAATTTGGCGTTAAATCTTCAATTTCAACTGCCTCACCAGGGTCATATCTAAGATTTTTATTAGAATCTACCCAATTTAATTTTTTACCTAAAACTGGTTCAGCAAAATTATAAAGTTCTTTAATCAAATCCCCGCCAATCACATTATCTACTGTGTTATCACGAATATACACATAATCCGCATATTCACTTTGTGGCTTGTTAGCTTTGTGATAGGCGTTTAATTTTGGTAGCACATCAGTTTTTAAATAAGTTATTATTTCAGGAAAGCCAATAGCACTATTTAAAAGTGACTCCATAGTACTTAAGTAGATACCCGCACCTTGCGTTTCAGCATCTGAAGGTTCTTGAGAAAACACATTTCCAGTACAAACTAAAAAAATAACAATTGTTCCTAAATATTTTAATTTCATCTTTCGTCCTTATTTTAATTTGTTTTTAATGCTTAAGTTCATTAGCGATTTATCAACTTCCAGAATAGCTTTATCTGGATCCGTTTGTTGTCTATATTCAAGTAGATTAGATTGACCATCGGAATCAAAATCTCCTGTTGCTGTTTGAGTAAGATCACCGAAATGAGTTGTTTCCCAATTATCCGGCATACCATCTTCATCTGTATCTAAAAAATGATTTTTAAGATTGATTCTCAGAATTGTTTTCTCACCAGGCAACACTCCATCATAATTGATTAAGGATAACACGATAACCTCTTCAGGCTCAAACGTGTCGTCTGTAAGTATTGTTAACGTGAAAGTTTTATCTAATTCTCCGGATATTAAATTAATTACACCTGACTCAGATAACGTGAAGTCTGATCCAATTTTGGCACTACCTAGATCAGTTGATACTTCTACTGTCGCATCATCGCCCAAAACACCATCAAAACCAATTGTTATGGTAATGTTTTGAGATACTTCATCAACCGTAACATCTGGTGTTGTGAACTGTATCGTAGTATCAGGATTTAAAGGATCAGTACCATAAAGATATTCGTCTTTATTTAGTACACCATCACCATCGTCATCTTTATTAGGATCAAGATCACCTCCATAATCAAGCTCCCAATCATCTGGCAAGCCATCATTATCCTCATCACCATCTTTCACAAAGGTTGCAACGATACCAACATTTGACGTAATTGGGCCAATAGTTACTGTAGCATTAGTAGGATCGTTACTTCCAAGAGAACCTAGCCACTTCTTAAATGCATATCCAGCATCTGGAACAGCTGTAAAACTTGGTGTTGAACCATAAGCATAAGAGCTAGCTGGCAAGGGAGAAATACTCCCCTCACCCATTGTAGAAACACTAACTGTAAACGTTTGTGTAACTGGACTACCAACTGTAACTGTTAGTTTTGCAAAATTAGAATAATAATTACCGTCAAATAGATGCACACTTACTACATCAACTCCATCTTGACCTGAGTTTGCGGTATAGGTTAAAATATCACCACTAATACCCACAATTCCAATTGAAGTATTGTTTGCTAATAGTTTAAACAAATAAGGCGCCCCAGGTATTGGATTTTGGATCAATGTAGATAGATCAAATGTATTTGAACCTTGATAGGCAACAGTAAGAGCACCATCGTTTAATACTGGTTTAATTATAGTTGAGCTGACAGAGATTCTTAAGACACCTGTATTTGAAACATTAGTCCCATCAGATACTGTTATGGTAAACACTTCTTCGCTAGAACTAAATAACGGGCTGTAAGCTAATATATTATCAGTAAGGACATAACCACCATTAGTTGGTGGCGATGACACTATTGTGAAAGTATAAGTAAGCTGATCATCAAAATTATAAAGCATTGCATTTAAATCAAAATTTAATGTTTTATCAAAATCGATCAATGAATACCCGTTTATAAGATATGGTTTATCATCAATAGATGCAGTCACATTATATGTTTTAACCACTAGCCCATCTTCTGAAGTAACCGTGTAAGTTACAACGGAACTTAAATCTATCGTAGAACCGCTTGTTTGAGAACTACCTGCTACATCAATTAGAGCATTTCCACTAGTTGTAAAGTTGGGATTCAGTTTGGTTAGATCAAATGTTGGTGGCAAACTAAATACAATTGTCTCTGGATTTGTACCTGTATCAGAAATAACTGCAAAGATACCATCAACATCATACGTTTCGATTTTAGCTTGATTATTTTTAACATGGATCGTAACAAATCCAGTATCAAAACCTCCTTTGGCATCAGTCACACTATATGTAAATGTCTCGAATCCAAAATATCCAATACTAGGTGTGTATCTAACTTGATTATTTTCAATTACTGCTGATCCACTAAAAGATATATAAACAATTTCATCTACAAACAGGGGTGCAGATTCAGGATCAATGTCATTAGCCAAAACAGGTATCAATATGGTTGAATCTCTTGATACTATTTCTGATTCATCCTCAGCAATAGGATCTTGATTAGAATAATCTATTACTTTAATATCAGATAGGCTTGCAAGTGAATTCGGACCATTTTTATCTGGTAATGTAAGGACAACTGGATTACCTGCGTAATCGGTTAAAATCCCACCATTTGTAATAGTAATCACCTCTGTAAAATAATTCAGGTCTGCTGTATAGTCACCAGGCTTATCTAAATATATACCAAACGTAATTTCATTAGGCAAATCTTGACGAGTTGCATCTGCTAATCGTGATCCGTTTGATAAATCCATCTCCATCGTTAACTTCGGTGTATAATATACTGGCTCACTAAATACTACTGTAATACCTAATCGGAAACCAGAATTGTCGCCATATGTATCATCTTCTGATGCACCTTCAACTCTTATAATTGTAGGAATTATTGTATCTACATAAAGTTCACGATAATTATCTAGCCTAGCATTGTCACCAATTACTAACAATGCATCGACTGTATTATTCGCATAACTAGTCAATACTCCACTATTGATTAAAGTGACAGAATCAACATTTAAGTATTTGGATTCAACATTATTTGGAACGGTATAGTTAAAGCTTATATCTTTAGTATTGGTAATGCCATTTACTGTAATTGTATCTCCAGTACTTAATGTAACCAAGATATCACCTGCTGTTAAACTTACTTCTTCAGAGAATGAAATCTTTATATCTATCACTTCACTAACTGTCGTGTAAAAGCCGTTTACTTTACCCGTTGTGATTGATTGAATGTATGGAACTGCACCTTGATTCAAAATATCAACTGAGAGACTATAATCACCTTTATCGGCATTTGTCTTGCCAATTACTTTGATGTAATAATACCCTTTGGTCAAAGTTGATGCAGTAACAGACTCACCTGAAACAACTGAATCACTTGTATCAATTAAAGTAAAACTTGCATCATACAAGAACAGATCAAGGTCACTGCCTCCAACACCTGGAAAAGAATCTAAGGTGATGTCTAATTGTGCACCATCAAGTACAAACACTTTGTAGAAGTCTTTATCCTCATCACGAGGTAAAGAAGTTTCATCAAATTTATCTGCAATATATAAATCATTAATGGTAGTACTATAAGCGTCATCATACACCAAGTGTGAGATATCACATGCATTTGCGAAATCCTCATTACTTTCACAATTATCATTATTTAACAAGGTTGGCAAAATGAGATCCATCTTATAGGTATTCGTCGTTCCTGTTATCGCAATAAAATACTGACCCTTCTGTAAATCAGGCAATATAATAGTTCTTGGACCTTGAGAAAAATCATATGTGAGCTCAAGTAAATAACCATCAGGATCAATTACTGCCATTGTTAATATTTTGGACTCATCCAAATCAAACAATTCAAGAGTAACATTTATCTCACCTGGTTCTGGTAAGTTAAAAGTATAAAAGTCATCATTAAGGTTCAAGACCTTAGCATACAGAGTAATCTTGCCGTGATTGTCTGCTAGCAAAGTATCGAGATTATATGCTTTACCAACTTGGGCAAAATCATTTGGCTCATAGATATCATCACTCAACAAATCCAATTTAGTAATATTGAGAGCGTAATCTATAGCAACACCAGCTGTATCTGTAACAGTTATAGTGTAGTCACCGATCTCATAAAGTGTCAATGTGAATTTATCGTAATTAACTATATTTGATTTTTCATATTCGGTAGTACCAAGTCCATCAACTATTTTTAAATTTACCCCAGCAGAGTCACCACTGGTAAGTTGAATGAATTCAAAGCTAGCGCCGGTTATTGCTGTATTACTGAATTTAAATTTATCAATATCCCCTACAGGCAATTTCAATGTTTGAATACTCAATTGATCTTTCACAAACATGTTACTCACATCATATGCGACTGTATTATTATCTTCATAGATATCATTAGTCATGTACTCTGAATTTCTGATATTCAATGTATAGTCTTGACCATCCAAGGCTGAAATAACTTTGATCTTGAATAAACCGACTACTTGATTTGTAATTGTTAATATTAATTTAGAGCCAACTTCCTTAAATTGAGTTTCAGTATTTCCAGGACTAATAAATGAAACAGAAATATCACCTAAAGTTCCAGTAGTTGGAGTAACCTCAATTATGAAGTCCGTGACTTCTGTTGTTGTTAATGAATAATAATCCGCATCATATTTACCAACTTTCAAGCCAGTAATATTTAGTGGCGTATCAACAATCATACTGCCAGTCAAATCCTTAGGATTTCCAATATCATCATTTGGTTCATACGAGTCATCTTCTAATGTAACGGTAACAGTAGCGTCACCACTTTCTAAACCAGCAACATCTTTGTTCTTATAAGTGAAAGTAAACACACCTAAAGCATCATTTGAATCAAAGGATACACTTGATGTATTATTAGTGATAGTAGCACCTGCTGGAGTTGAAGCTGAAACAGATGATACAACAATCTTTTCATTTGGATCAATTGGCGGCAGATCAATGTCATCATCATTTGGTAAAACATCTAGAGGAACTTCATTGCCACCCACAAAAGTAAATGATTCACCAGTACTAGTCGGAGCGTCATTTATATTTGACATAGTAAATTTAAGCGTTGTTGTGGCATTATCACTATTAGCATTTGTCACCTTATAGGTAATTTCATCATCACCAACATAATTAGCGTTAGGTTGATATTCAATCTTGTTATTAATTCCTACAAAATCCACACTTCCAGTTCCATGCGATGGTCCAGTTACGATTTCAACTGTTAAATTTTTAACTGGTCCACTCTCAAGTATATTCTGATCATTGCCAGCAACATTGATTGCAACTAATGCATTATCTTCATTAAGTGGCAACGTATCAGGCTGAGCAACGACATTAGCACCCAACACTTCAATTGTCAACACACCAGGATCCTCAACTTCATAATTTATAGTAACAGTGCCAGTGAAAGTTGATGAAGATGGTGTATAAACTATATGATCTGAACCAGTATATGTAATGGTCCCACCTTGTGGTGATGAAGCCGTTTGAACTACTGATAATTGTGAATTCGTATTATCTATATCAGTATCGTTGAAAATAACATTAAACGCAACTGTCGTATCTTTCAGCATATTATGATTTGGATCATCGACAGCAACCGGTGCATCATTAACAGCAGTTAAAGTAAAAGTAACCTTGCTGATATTAGAAGCGCTCGTTGGAAAGTCATCATAAGCAATGTAGGTAAATGAATCTACACCATCAAAATTAGCATTTGGCACATATGTAAATTGGCCTTTTGTTGTAGTAGGTATCAGCAATCCATAGTTAGTAACTATATTACTAGCTCCAACTAAATCCCCATTAACTATAATGGTGATATCTGATAAATCGGTATCTTCATCGGTAATTGATAAATTAAAAAGAATTCCGGTGAGATCCTCAGTAAGATTAAACCCTAAATCAGCAGTTTGTGGGACATCATTAATTCCACCTACACTAATTTTAAATTCGTTGTAAAGATCGTCTAATGCGATCGGATTACTACTACCATCCAAATACACATGATTATTTTCAAGAAGAACGACTACATTGTGATCACCAGCATCATCATTCAACGGTGTACCTGAAACAACCTTTGATGGTACATCAAAATTTAACCAATCAAGACTACCACTTAAATCAGCAGACCCAACCACTTCTGAATCAAACTTACTTACAATCAAGTCAAAAGTGTATGGTAAATTTTCATTTACGATAAATGGGGCTTTATTATTAGTCCTTACATCCGTATCCCATATAAGAGACTTTTTATAATCATTGACATATTCTAATAGTTTACCACCAGTAGTACTGTCATTCATTGAAGTAAATTTAAAAGGAATAATTACGAATTTAACCAAGCCTTCATTAAGATGGGTTATGTCAAAACTATATTCGCCCGTCTTTTTATATAAGTTTCGATTGGTTCCTACAACTGAATAATTATTTCCCACTACCTGACCTGGAATATAACTACCAGAGAGAGACAACTCAACATCTTCACTAACATCATTAGGGTATGTTTCTAAATTCTTTTTAAGAAGTATGTATCCATCGAATACAGATTGATTTAGACTAACATTATCAGAGCTTAAAGTTTTAATAGTACTCATAGATTGATAAATATTATTTATACCGTTGTAATAATTACCAATGTTATACCATACTGAATAATTCCAGAGACCACTATAGCAGCCGCTATAATTCCACCAGCTGTAGCCATAATTTCCGCAAGAATAATTATTATAATACTGATTCCAAGACCAACCGTAATAATTGTACCAACTATTGTAACCACAGTTACCGTACCAACCATAGTAACCACCATACCCAGGCCAACCATAATAGCTTCTGTATCCGTAATTAGCAGTTGGCAATAATTGCTTAGCCACTTGAAGAGCATCTAAATATGAAATATCACAATACTTATAAATACATTGATAAATCAATTCATGTTGTAATTGTCTCGAAGCAACTCGATCGTAATTTGACAAATAACCATATGAGTAATGATATCGATAGTAATTACAGCCAAATATATTTGCTGTATATCTAGCCAATTGATAATAATTTTGCAAATACTCACTATTTGAGGTTTTTTCTCTCAAATCATCAAATGTAATTTTCAAATCTCCATTTGATGTAACTCGCTCATTATCTATTTTGTAGATTTCTTTATAGGTAGTAGTTGTTCTTAACGATCCAAGTTGAGAATTATAATTATTTGAATAAGAGTTACCCCACCAATAATAATTATTCCACCAAGAACCATAATTGCCATACCACCTTCCACGGTAATAACCTACATTGCTACTCATTTTCTTAATACGACTTTTATTTCTTATTTTGAATAACTGAACACATTTTTGAAGTTCTTGGTTTGATAAACATTTATAATATTTTGAACCAGGGTTTTTGGTAGATCCAGTATAAAAACAATTAAGATTTAAAACTCCCCAATATCCTCTATTGAATAAATGAGGACGTATATCTGGCAACCATCCAAACCATGGGTTTTGTATTTGAGCAATATTGATAGTTTCATTTGTACTTATGATGGTAATTGAATCTAAGACATTACCAACATAGCCGTAACTCAATGCGCCATCACCTTGGAGACGATTGCCGTTCCAAGAATAGTTATAAACTGAACCATTATTATCTACGGATACAGGTTTCCCGCTGGCATCATAAACATAAGTTTTATATCCGTACGTATCTGTATAAGAAGTAGTTCTCCCAAACTCATCAAAGGATTGATTCATGTTATATATATCAATCCCGTTTTCTTTCGTCAATTGACTAAGTAAATGATTACCCTTATAGGTTAAGCTTTCTTCACTAACAATAACTCCATTTTGTTTCACAATAGTATCGGTAACTTTTCCGTCTTTGTTGTATACATATTCAATGGTCGTAATTGGATTTTCGTTTAACTTGAATTCTTTTTTACTTATTTGACCCACTTTATTATATTTATAACTCTCTACTACTTCTTTAACATAGGAGCTACCTGTAGTAAACTCTCTTTTAATTGTTTGAGCCAATTGCCCAAGCGAATTATAATAGTAATTAGTTAAAAATGTTTTTGTTGGATTAAGGCCGAAATGGTATACCTCTTCAAGTTTTTTTCTACCGTTGAGATCATATTGAATTGTCGTTCGTTTATTATCTATCTGCTCAAATATCAAATCACCTTTTTCATTGTACTGATATACCTTGTTGCCTTTGTCGTCATAAATTGTTTTACTTCTTAACACTCCACTCAAATCATAGTCATTAGCTAAAGCTAATATCCCATTCTTGGTTTCAGTTAACATTTGATTGAATTGGTCGTATGTCCTGTCTAACACATCGCTATTCTTTGTCTGCTTAGTAGTGTTACCCTCTGAGTCATATTCAAACGTCTCAGTATTCCCCAACTTATCTTTTTTCAACACAAGATCACCAACATCATTATAATCATAAACCTCAACCAACCCATTAGGCCCAGTATGACTAGTAAGCTGATTACTAGCATTGAAACTACTAGTAGAATTAAAAGTCACCGTCTCAGCATTATTACTATTTGAGAAGCTGACAATGTTATCATTCTCATCAAACACATACGAAGACTTCAGACCATGTATGTCAGTTTTGTCAGTAACAAACCCCGAGTTATTCCTATCAAAAGTCTGCACATCCCCATCATTATCATCCTGACTTAATAAATTCCCCTGCGCATCGTAAGTATAGTCTTTCACATAAACAACAGTATTACCATCATATGAAGTTTCTTTTAACACAAGACCAAGCGCATTATTCACATACTCAATCACCTCACCAGTACTTCTAGTTTTCTTAACCAAATACATSGAWGCATCATATTCACTAAGCTCMGTAATATCATCACCGTTCAGATCCAAATGTTCTTCAATCAACTGACCGGTAGTGTTGTAAACAAATGARTTCACAATGCCATCAGGATTGGTTTCKGTTTCAATGTGATTACTAGGATTGTAMGTGTAGCTGTGACCCGACTTATAAACAAAGTCACCACCTTCWCCACCAAGTTTAGGYAGRTCASWWACACCATTDACTGATGTCAAACGATTCAGATCATCATAAAGRTATTGAGTGACATTGCCGGATCTATTAGTGAAGAATTCTAAGCTACCGTTACCRTCGTAAGCATATACTTCCGTTGTTAAATCTGGGAAGGTAATATTGGTTAGTCGGTTGTTATCGTTATATATGAAGCTAGTAACRTCACCATTAGGCAAAGTTTCTTTATTCTTATTTCCGAAGTCATCATATTCATARACCGTCTGCTTGCCCATTTTATTAGTGAAAATRGTTAGCTGACCKGATGCGTTRTATTGGTTAGTRAAGWAATTACCGCGMCCRTCTGTTTTCTTTTCTAATAATCCAGAGCTGTTGTATTCATAGGTGACATCGATGGTCATATCATCTCTGGCGATTGATTCACCTGTTAGTAGACTTGGTGTGCCGTTRTAGGTATTWGTGATCACTTGGCCYAATTCATTRGTTGWWGTTTTCACYTGACCATTTTCATAGGTGTATGATTTAGTTGARTTSGCACCATTAACATCTTTRGATTCACTTGCTAGWGTTCCATCAGMATTGAAKTYATAAGTATTWTTWARWGTTACTGATGAAGTTCCMKTTGGWGTRAATTCAATTTGTGATAATTGGTTGGTGGTTACGTCATAGCTGAAATCATAAGTTGAWCCATTTGGWAGCACTCTTGATTGAATTTCTATYCTATCAGTTGTTTGATTGAGCTCATCKGTGTATGTTCCGCCATCTGGRTTKGTSGTWGTWGAATAGTGGTGGCCGTTTTTACCTGTGTATGAACGTTGCCAGCTGTCGCCGGTTGAGTAATTGATTTGGGTTACACGCCAGTTGTCATCATATACGTATGACTCAACTGTACCGTTATGATCTTGCAATGAAGTCATATTTCCATGTACATCAAAATCAATAACATATATATCACCTGTTTGATCAAATGT
>NVWA01000048.1 GCA_002746535.1 Planctomycetota bacterium | reverse complement strand
AAGTACCCATTGGAGTACGGGTAGTATTTCAGATACAACAGAAGTAGAATTATTATTTACATTAAATGACTTTTATAAAGTAACAAGATTAGATTTGCTTCCACGGTCATCTGTAGGAACTTTAGATCTTTATCCAGGTAGTGTAAAAATATATGTATCAAATAATAACATTGATTTTGAATTAATAGTAGATGATCCTACCCTAACTAGACCGGGCTCTCAAGTTTGGCAGTCCATTAATATTGAAACTGCAGGAGCGAAGTATATCAAAGTTGTCTTTACACCTTTAACAGGTCAGACATATGTTCAAATAGCCGAGATGCAATTAATTGGTCATCAAGCTGAAGCACCGCAGATTACTTCAGCGCCAGTGGCAACGGCTTACAGAACTCAAGCCTACAGCTATCAGGTACAATCCACAGATCCGCAAAGTGATACGATAACTTATGCTATTGATGCGACATCTTCAACGGCGGGATTAAGTATTAACTCAAGTACAGGTTTGGTAATATGGTCGCCAAGTTCAAGTGCTGTCGATCAAGATGTAGTTATTACCGTTTCAGATGGCACGTTAGTAAATCAGCAAAGTTATCAATTATCAGTGGTTGAGCCAGAAATAGTTACTCCAATCCCAACCCATTCGGGTGAGTCTTGGTATGAGTATTCTTCCTATTATTTATCAAAGGCATTAGACAATGATTCAAGTACCCATTGGAGTACGGGTAGTATTTCAGATACAACAGAAGTAGAATTATTATTTACATTAAATGACTTTTATAAAGTAACAAGATTAGATTTACTGCCACGGTCATCTGTAGGAACTTTAGATCTTTATCCAGGTAGTGTAAAAATCTATGTATCAAATAATAATATTGATTTTGAATTAATCATAGATGAGTCGAGTCTAACAAGACCGGGCTCTCAAGTTTGGCAATCCATTAATATTGAAACAGAAGGTGCTAATTATATTAAAGTGGTATTTACGCCTTTGACTGGCGCGACTTATGTTCAAATAGCAGAGATGCAATTTTTTGGCCATAAAGCCGAAGAACCTCAGTTTTATGAAGCATCATATAATTTCACTACTAATTATAATAGTTCATTCACCCATCAAGTAAGTGTTAGTGATCCACAATTAGATACTTTGACATATTCTGTTGATGCAACTAGTTCTAATATTGGTTTTAGCATTACTACTGATGGTTTATTAAGTTGGCAGCCTAATTTGAGTCATGTTGATTCAACTGCTAAAGTGATTGTTTCAGATGGTGTGAATACCGTTAATGCAATTTATAATATTAATTTAGAAGGTGGTTTGTTAAATGGATCTCAATTTGAAGTATCCGCAAGCACTGTTGAAGAGTATTACCCCGTTACAAATTTATTGGACGGAAATACAGAAACTAGATGGGCTTCTTATGCTGGACCAACTCAATCAGCCATATCTATGGTCTTTGGATTAGCTACAGCTGCTGTATTAACAGAAGTTGAGTTATATTCTAATGCCATTGCATTAACTAGAAAACCAATAAATGTAAAACTTTATGCGGGTAAAAATTTAAATCAATTTACTTTAATTGGTCAATATGATTTATCTAATATGAATGAAGCATGGTATCAAATTGATATCCCTAATGAATTAGTGAAATACCTGAAAATTGAATTTGATGAACTCGAATATTTAAATGGAAGTTCCGAAACAGAATTTTCGGCTCAATTTTCAGAAGTTCGATTTAAAGGTGTTATTGGTGATGTACCAGTTATTTTATCTGAACCTTCTTTGGCGGTTGTTGGTGGTCAAACATATACTTACCAAATAGTTGCTGAAGACCCTAACGGGATTTCATTAACCTATTCAGCAACTTCTTCGAGTAGTAATCTGAGTCTAGTGGGAGATACAATTTATTTTACAACTTCAGCTACCTCAGTAAGTTTTGATGTTTCTCTGATAGTCTCGAATGGTTCCGATTCTGAGTTGCAAGCTTGGTCTGTTGATATACTAGATTACCCTCTAGATAATATGATCATTGATCCTAGTAGCAGCTTATCAGAGTATAAACCAAGTGTAGATATGTTTGATGATGATAATGGCACTTACTGGTCAACAGTAAGTATTTCAACCGCAGATATTCAAAGCTTAGTATTGGATTTAAATGGAGTCATTGATGTAAGTATGATTACGGTAGGTGGGCGGGCTGGATATTTGAATTTCCCTGAAAAAATAAAAGTATTTACTTCCAATGATGGCATAAACTTTCAAGAGAGAATTGTGGTGACTGGTTATACGCCAAATGCTGAAGAAAATGTTGTCATCAATTTGACAAAAGAGGTTTCTAAATATCTTAAATTAGAATTTTCTAGAACTAGTGGGTCGGGTTATATCCAAGTTACAGAACTTGTAGTTATAGGTAAGATTTCTCAAAGTCCTATTATAACTTCATTGCCAATTGAAATGGCGTTAAATGAAGAGTTATATCAGTATCAGGTTGTCGCTGAAGATAATCAGAATGATGTTTTAGAATTTAATATTAGTACTTCAGCAGTAAATGCAGGTCTAAGTATTGATATTAATACGGGTTTAATTAGTTGGACGCCCACGACATCATTGGCAACTGAATCGGTGACGGTTTATGTGGACGATAGTGTAGATACTTATAGTCAAGATTTTAATATATTTGTGGAAGATCCAGAAATATCTTTATCTAACCCTACTCACTCAGGTGGTTCTTTCTATGAATATTCATCTTATATTTTTGATAATATGCTAGATGGGGTTGATGCAACAAGATGGTCAACAGCTTCTATACCAGATAAGACAGTTCCAGTAGAATTGCTGTTTACTTTAGATCAGATATATTTAATAAGTGAAATAAAAACATTAGCCAGAGTGGAAGATTCAACATTCCACCCTAAAAAGGTTGAAATTTTTATGGGTGAAACTTCTGGCTCTTTATCGCTGGTTGTATCACTTGATAATATTTCTTTATCTAATGGCGAATGGAAAAATTACTCATTGCCTAAAACGTCTGCTAAATTTATTAAGTTTAAATTCTATTGTGAAAATGATGCCAGTACTCAATACATTCAATTGGGTGAGTTGGTTATAAAAGGTGTTCAAGAATAATTATAAAGGTGAAAATATGAGTAGAATCTTTTTTGTGTTAATTTTTGTGGTAGTTTTTTGGAATGGGTTAAGTGCTGACGATATTGCCAAAAATACCCTTGTACAAAAATTGTCTGAGTACGTGGTTGTTGATATTCGGGATAAAGCAGACTTTAATAAAGCTAGCATTGCTAAAAGTATCAATATTCCTTTAAATCAAATTAAATTAAAACGATTTTTAAGGAGTAAAAAAATTGTCTTAGTTGATTATTCTTTCAGAGAAAAGCCTATTAGTGAAATTAGTAATTTAACGTCTAAAGGATTTAATATTTCATGGTTGATAGGTGGCTACCAAAGTTGGGTATTAGGGAAAAAAGTGCCTGTTAAACAAAAGCTGGTTGGATTTTCTAATTTTTTTAAAAATGGATCAAGTGATTGGCATATTATATTGTTTACCCATCATGTGGCGTTTGAAAAGGAATTAGATGAAAATGAAATCAAGTTTACCAAGAGTATTGATGGCGAGATAAATGGTGACATTTGGAATATGATCGATAAAGCCAAAGATGGTGTTGTGTTCATCTTCATTGATGCAGATGGTTCTTATCAATCATTAAAAAAAAGCTCTGAACTGATCAAGCATAAAAAATGGTATGCATTGGAAGAAGGCTTGTCTGGTTTTTATAAAAATATGGCACGATTGAATATCACGGGCTCACAAAGAAAACAATTCATGTCATCATTGTGTTCATGTAAAGGCAAAAAATGAAATTCCATATTTTATTATTCTCAATTATTTTTTGTTTTAATTTTAATTTAAAATCTAAAGAGAAAATAAATAAGCCCGAAATGGTAAAAACCGTTTTGGTAGAATATCAGCTTCAAAATACATCAATGAAAATCTTGAAAGATGTGAAGTTTTACTGTTACGCGCCAATTGAAAACGTTGGGTTTAAAACGTTGAATATAAAAAGTAACTTGAAATTCAATCAAAACAAAAGCAAAGCAGGTAATCATATATTGGAGTTTAATATTCCTTTTATGGCTCCAAAAGATTTAATGAGCATCAAGATTTTTTTGACGATTGATTCATCAAAAAAGGATGCGAGTTCTGAAATAGTCAATCAATTTAAAAGTTCAGAACGCTTCATTGAAAGTGATACCAAGATTATTCGAAAATTAGTGAAATCAACTAAAGATTCCAAAAAACTATATGAGTTGGTTATTCGAAAATTGAAGCAAGGACCTACAGATCCAATTGATAGAGGAGCTGTTTATGCTCTGATAAAAAAAAATGTAGATTGCACTGAGTTCAGTTTTTTATATACCGCTTTGTGCCGTGCAGCAAATATTCCTGCAAGAGTTAGGGGTGGTTACTATGATCTTAGTGGGTTAAATGTTGGAAATGCCACATATCATAATTGGGTTGAGATTTATCAAAATAATGCTTGGCATGTAGTTGATTGCCAATTGCAAAAGTTTAAACCAAGCAAAAGTAAATATTTAGGTTTTGAAATATATGAAAATAGAAGTAAGCCCCTGGCTGGTTTTCATCGATTTTTAGTTAGTCATAAAAATAATATAAAAGTAAAAATTAAATAATCAGAAAGTTTAAAAAATGTTTCTAAGAAAATTTATTTTATTGTCAGCATTAATGTTAATCTCAATTGGTATCTTTGCTGATGAAGTAACGATAAGTGTTGATACTACAATTAGTTCAGGTGATGCTACATATGATAACAAGGACGTTATTATTGATGGTGCAGTTGTCACAATAGATGGAGCTCATACTTTTACGAGTCTACACCTGAAGAACAATGCTACCTTGACCCACTTAGCTTGTACGACTTCTGTCGTATATAAAATCGATCTAGTGTTGATTACTCATTTGACGATTGATGCTGGTTCTAAAATTGATGTGAACACAAAAGGTTATTTAACGGGGTATACAAATGGTAATTTGGTGAATTCATTAACCAATACAAGTGCTGGCGGATCTTATGGAGGTACTGGTGGTGAAGGTGATGTTGCCAGTGGTACGAATCCTGTTTATGGTAATTTAAAAAATCCTGATCAACATGGTGCAGGAGGTACTAGTAGTAGCGGAAATGCCAGTGGTGGTGGATTGATCAGGATTGTTTCCGGTCAAATGATTATAAATGGTAATATATATGCTGATGGTGAATATGGATCAACAGGGGGTGTAAGCCCTGCCGCTGCTGGTGGGGGTATATATTTATCCACAGGTACAATTTCAGGTGGTGGAATAGTGACAGCAAACGGTGGCTACACACTTAAAATTACACGTGGTGCAGGTGGTGGTGGTAGAATTGCAATTATTTATTCTTCAAATACAACCTTTGATTTCTCAAATGTTTCAGCTAATGCTGGAAACAATGGTGCCAAGGCTGAAAATAGTGGTGCTGTAGGTACTATTTATATTAAAAATTCGTCGACAGGATTAGAGTCTCTATACCTAAAAAATAATTTGACCACAAGTCGAAACTTTCAGCTCGATCAATTTAATTCTACTGAGTTGGAGTTGTTTAATATATTTATTGACAGTTGTAATGTGATTTCCAATTCCTATAAAAAGATGAACAACCTAACCATTACGAATGCCAGTTTGTTAAGTCACGATGGTATTTCGGTAGGTAATTTGTACAAGCTTGATCTAGAAATTACCGATCAATTAACAGTTGATGGTAGCTCCAACATAGATGTTTCCCAAAAAGGTTATCCTGCTATGTATGCGAAAGATTTTACCTTAACACATCCTGCCACAAATAATGCAGGAGCTAGTCACGGGGGTTATGGTGCAAAGGGTTACAGTGCTGATCAGGTAACCAATGACGTCTATGGAGACTTCTTAGTGCCCACTGAATATGGTGCAGGAGCTAATAAAAGTATTGGTGGCGGGGTTATAAAAATCATTGCTGATAAATTTGTTTTAGATGGAAGCCTTTCAGCGCATGGGAAGTTTTTGTTAGCTGATGGTGGGGGGTCTGCCGGGGGAAGTATATACTTGTCCGTCAATGAACTATCTGGGATAGGAACAATGGCTGCTAATGGTGGCTATGGTAAAAATGTTAGTACCAGTAGCTTTGGTGGATCAGGTGGTGGTGGGCGTATTGCCGTCTATTATGAAAATAACATTGATTTTAATCTTGATTGGATATTAGCGAACGGTGGTTTTCATTCTTATGATAGTAACGGTGGTAATGGAACGATTTATTTAAAAAGAACCTCTGATAATGATGCTACATTAATTTTAAAGAACCTTGATCGGGATTTCACAGCCATTACTCCAATTTATTTTGGTGATAAAGATAATTTTGCTGATGATCCTGCTGAAATTAAAATGCGAATTATTTGTACCGATTATGGCCATGCTGAATTTATTAATGATAGTGTTGTGCACGATGTGCCATCATTTAATTTGACTGATAATTCATATCTTAAAATTAAAAATATCTCCTGTCAAGAATTTATCATGGATAATTCATTGCTATACACGGCCGATATAAAAGGGGCGGGCATAGCAGTCAATAACGCCAGTACAATATTCCCTTATGAAAAACTTGTGCCTCTCAAAATCTTCGCTCAAACGATTACAGTCGATAGTACATCATTTATTAATGTCGTTGGTTATGGTTACGGTGCCGGTTTAACATTGGGTGCCACTCCGTCAACAGGTAATAGTGGTGGTAGTCATGGTGGCCTAGGAGGTGTAAAAAATGGCATTGCTAATCCAGTATATGGTTCAGAGCAAGTACCGGTTGATTTTGGATCTGGTAGTGCAAATTATAGTTATGGTGGTGGGGTGTTAATGCTTCAGGCAGATACGTTAACCATTAATGGTAACATTTATGCAAATGGTACTTATTTTAGTTACACAAGTGGTTCTAATACTAATAAAGCCGGACCAAGTGGTGGTAGTATTTACATTAGTGCTCAGGTTTTTAATGGGACTGGTTTTATTTATGCCAATGGTATTCATGGGTATGACAATGTGACTTCACTACATGCTGGATCTGGTGGGGGTGGTCGAGTTGCCGTTTATCACCAAAATAATAATACATTTAATTTTGCTAATATTTATGCCTCTGGTGGTCCCCACTCAAATTCGTCTCTGGCAGGTGCAGATGGAACTGTTTACTATGAAATTGGCAATGGACCATTATTTACTCCTGTTACATTTGATGATCTACCAGATTTAGTCAGCTCGAATGTAGTTGTTACTTCTACAAATATTAAAGGTGGTGATACTATTAATATGACATTCACTACCACCAATTCAGGTGCTGGTAATGTAGTATCCCCAAGAAATGAATCTGTTTATTTAAGCTTAGATAATATTTTTGATCCGTCAGATGTATTAATTGGAAACTCATTAATTACAGATTTGCCATTAACTACTGTGGCTATTAACTATTCAATCAACGCACTGGTACCAGAATCAATTGCAGGTGACTATTATGTACTGATTGTTGCCGATGGTCTAGGTCAAGTATTCGAAGAGAATGAAACTAACAATGCTGGCGCAACAAGTGCAACAATCAATATCGCCGATACCCAATTCCCGGATACATTATTATTGAGTAGTCCTGCTGATGGTTCAATTGTACCAATTGGTCAATATGAAATTTCATGGGCCGGTACAGATAATGTAAATGTAGGTATGACTTATGCTGTTTGCCCACCGGCTACTGTCGTTTGTGATGTGTTGAGTCAAACGTTTGAAGCAACAAGCAATGGTACATATTCTCTATTGACTGATGGTGTTTATACCTTCCATGTCGTTACCAAAGATAGTGCCGGTAATATTGATCCAACACCCATAAGTTTAAGTTTTACGGTCGATAATACAAATCCTACTATCATTAGTACGACCATGGCAGCAACAGTAAGTCAAGCAGTCTCAAGTATTAAGATTGATTTTAGTGAATCCATTCAAACGCCAGCAATAGCTGATTTTGAACTTTATGATGATAATAATCAATTGGTGACAATTTCATCGGTTTCTAAATTAAGTGTTAGTGAAGTATTAGTTCAATTTGCTTCGCAAAATTCAAATGGCAGTTATCGTTTTGTTGTTAAAAATACGGTTGTCGATCTTGTCGGTTTATCTTTAACGGCGAACCATGAAGTTCTTTTTGAAATAATTATTCCAGATTTTAGTATCTCAAATGTTGCCACTTCAGGAGATTTGATACCAGGGACAGATATAGTTATAAGTTATTCTCTCAATAATGATTTGGTTGTGGATTATAATTTAGTAGCGAATTCAAAAATATATTTATCTGCTGATGTAATTGTAGATGGCGGAGATGTACTATTAAAAACTCAAAACCTAAATATCAATATTAATGGTTCCAATTCTGTAAATTTGAGTTCGAGTATATCGGTACCTAGTATATCTTCAGGTGCCTATAATATTTTAGTTGTTTTTGATGAAGCAAATTCAATCATTGAATCAAATGAAGGTAATAATCTTTCTTCTGTTGCCGTAAACGTAAACAGTTTTAATTTAAAATTAGAAGCGTTGCAAGCAAATAGTACTCTTAATGTCAGTGAAGTTTTTAATTTGAGCTGGCGCGTGAAAAATGATAGTAATGATCAAATCACTTTAAGGTGGACCGATAAAATTTATCTCTCTACTGATAATGTGATCGATGGTGCTGATATAGTTTTAAATGCATATACTTATGGTAGTGATTTAGATTCTAACTCAAGTTATACGCAAAATTATAATTTTACCATGCCAGGATACGTATCTGCAGGGGCCAAATTTATAATTCTGAAAGTAGATGATGCAAGTGTAGTTACTGAATCTAATGAAGTCGATAATATAATTGCTTTACCAATTACAGTTACAAGAAATTTTAATATTGCCATGACATTAAAAGGTGAAGGTAGCATCACCGTTAATTTTAATAGCCAAACTGATCCTAAAACACTTCCTTTTAATAGTGCATATGCTGAAAATAGTGTCGTGACAATTCAGTCAGTACCAGCTGCTGGCTGGGAATTTCAAACATGGACCGGTTCTACAACTTCTACTTCAGATCCATTAGTTATTACAGTAAGTGGTGATACTTCTCATTATGCTGAGTTTTTACCTCTATTTTCTAATCCAAATATTTTAGAGAAAAAAGTATTGGATGGTAGCATTCAGTTGACCTGGCAAGATTTAACAAATCAATCTTTTGTAGATAAGTATGAATTGTTTATTGAAACGGCCACATTTACCAGTTTATCAGGATTGACACCTGTCTCAACTCTTGGGAAAGATATCAGAACACATACTTTCAATACACTCACGAATGGTACAACTTACTATATTGCTGTAGTTGCTAAAAATAAAATTGATCATTTTGATGATGTCCTAAATATTATTCAAGGGACCCCACTAGTAGATGACCAAGGCCCTGATTTATTTCAATTAAAAATTAATGGTCAAAACCTGAATAAAACAAGTTCAAATGCCTTATATGAAAAAGCCAACATCACGGCTGTTTTAAGTGATCCTTCCGGTGTTGCTAGTGTTACATATGAAATCTTAAATGATCAATCAGCTGTAATCGAAACACTAGCCTCAACTGAGCCATTAAATGATTTCTTGAAAAATTGGGATACCGTTTCATTAGCTGATGGTAGTTATAAAATTAGAGTTAAAGCCAAAGACAGCAAGAATAATGAAACTATTGTTGATTTTGATATTAACTTGGTCTTTACGGCTTCCCCTAGTGCTCCTAATCTAAATGATGCAAATCAAGATCTATATGTTAAGGATCTCAGTCAATTAATTTCTGGTTCATCGGAATCATCAACAGAAGTTGTTCTGCTCTTGAATCAAGTTCAGCAAGGATCTTATGTAGCAATAAATGGTGATGGTAGTTTTGGTATTAATGCCACATTAACCAGTGATGGCTTGTATTTAGTGACAGCTAAAGCTAAATATGTTGGCCGTGAATTTTATTCTGAATTGTCACAATCAGTTCGAGTTCATTTAGAAACAACTGAACCTACATTATCAATACTTACACCAATTACACCGACTACGGCCACAGTACAAGCAGCTAATTATTCAATGACGGGTACGATGGAAGATGGTGCGAGTATATATGTGAACAATGTTTTAATTGTTACTGGGGTAACAGGGGTTACGACTTGGAGCCATGATATAGTCTTAGTCGAAAATGTAGCTCAAAACTTCACAGTTAAAGCTGTTGATAAATTTGGAAATGAAAAATCAGAAGCTATTGCTATTACATATGTAAATAGTGCCCCAACGGATGTTGCTGCAACTATTACTTCTACACCAAATGGCGAAGCAATAGTTTTTAATTGGTTGAATTTCTTCAATGATGTCAATCATCAAGATATAAATCAGTTTAAAATTTATATTTCTTCTGCTACTTTTTCTGATTTTACAGGAATAACACCCATAATTGTTAATGGTGACTTACCTGGTTATACCGTAACGGGATTAACCAAAAACCAAACCTATTATTATGCAATTGTTGCCATAGATGATAGTGTGCAAGAAGGTAGTTGGTCTACATTAACTGTGAATTTAGTTGATACACAGCCACCTGCTGAAGTGCAAGCTTTAAATGTCACTGGTGGTGATACTGAATTAAATTTAACATGGACTGCTAACACTGATAGTGATTTTAATCAATATCAAGTATTGCAAGGTGCTGTGGTTTTAGGTACAACGACAAATACAACATATCAAATTACAGGTTTGACTGCTGAAACATCATATGATATTACGGTTAAAGCTCTTGACCAAGATGCTAATGCTTCAGCGGGCACCAGTAAAACGATTTGTACATGGTTACAAAACCCCACTGGATTAGCCGCAGTAGGTAAAGAGGCGGCCATATCCCTTAGTTGGCAATCGAATAGTTCTCCGCATTTAATTAATTATGCCATTTATGCTGAAGAGACTGATTTCACTTCTATTGATGGTCTCTTTGCTAAAGTTAGCCCTGCATCATCTGATACAAGTGTGACACTTTCTGGTTTAGATAATGATAAAACGTATTACATTGCTGTTGTTAGTGTCGGCGTTGGTAATAGCATTCGATCAACTGTAACGGCAATTTCAGGTCAACCTGTACCAGATAATGTGGGCCCTGTGCTAGTTGATTTCAAGAAGACGGGTGATGTTGCCGTCGAAGCTTCTACGATAGTTAGTTCTACGACCATCACATATGTATTTTCAGATGAAAGTGGTATTAAAGAAATAATTGTTGATTTAGATGGCCAAGAATTAGAACATATTTATTCTACAAAGTTAACCGGAAGTTTTGACTTTTTAACGAACCAATTAACTAATGGTGCCCATAGCTTTACCATAACAACAATCGATAGTAAAAACAATTCAAGTAATCATACGGTTAATTTCCAAACAACACTTGCATTACCAACAGTAATCCCAGCTATATCTGCACCTATCAATGGTGAGCAAACAAACCTGTTAACATCTCAAGTAATTGGTTCAGCAGTATTGCCTTATAATGAAGCAAGTAATGGAGTTATCATAGTTGAAAACCTTAATGACAATGCTACTACCGAATTCCCTTTTGCCTTCAATAGCAAAGGAGAGTTTTCTGTTGCAGTAAATTACTATGAAAATGTTAACAATAAGATCACTGTATTAATTGAGAATAGTGCCGGTCGAGGGCCATCAAGTTCTCCAGTCATTATAGCTGTTGATACGACATTGCCATCTGCACCTCAAGGTGTTGTTGCTAGTGCAAAAGAAAATGGTGTGTTACAAGTTAGCTGGCAAAAGTTCAATAATTCATTGCAAGGTTATGATATCTATAGAAGTGCAACGGGTGTTACAACTGATGCTGTTTTGTTAAATGTAGATAAGCTACAATTATCCCGTTATGAAGATCTTCCTGCCACCGATGGTGAATTTACTTATTTTGTAAAAGTTATTGATAAAGCAGGTAATGTGAGTGAGTTTAGCTCAGGTGTGAAAGCCGTTTCTGATAGAGTTTCCCCTGATGTGGTTAGCTTAACGCTCACTAATTTTAGTGGTAATAAGATAGGCGAAATTTTCGGGGCAGGTACTGCCACTGTTAATGTTGTATTTAGTGAAGCCTTATTAACGAAACCGTTCCTTGCATTGACAGCCGAAAATAGATCACCCATAACATTAGATTTAGTAAAAACAACAGATAATAATTGGCAAAGTCAAATTGACTTGAGCCTATTAAGTCATGAAGGTACAGCCATATGGTCTTATTCTGGTAGAGATAAAGTTGGTAACCGATCGAATGTAATACCTGTGGCTTTCAAAACACTAGAAGTGGATTCAAAGGCACCAATCGTAACTACTATTACATCTGAATTTGGTGCTC
The DNA here is from genome assembly GCA_002746535.1 of Planctomycetota bacterium. Classification (GTDB taxonomy): domain Bacteria; phylum Planctomycetota. Next base: position 11,172 of record NVWA01000048.1, on the reverse strand, counting down.
CTTTTCAAAATGATAATTCAACTCCTTTGAGTATTTCCTTCACACTTGCCACAGATGAGCCTGTAGATGCAAGTCAATTACCAACTGTATCAGCAAATTTTATAGATAGTACAACCAGTAATGTAAGTGCGGTTGTGGTATTTAGTGAAGCGACGTCTAGTAGTTTTACGGCTACCTTTACATTCCCTGCAGATGTTGGTCAAAATGGGTTGACAAGTTTTACCCTAGACTGGCAAGGCCAAGATGGTATGGGTAATGTAGGTTCTTCATTTAATTTAAGCAATAGCTTTAAAGTGTATCAGGGAGAATTGCCTGCAGCAGGTAAACCAGTTGGATTATCTGCCGTTTCTTTGGCAAGCGGTAAGATTAAATTAAATTGGCTTTCAGTTGCTGATGCCGATGGGTTTAAATTAATTCGTCAAGATTTATCCAATTCACAAGATACTATCATTGATAATATAACCGAGAATGAGTATGAAGACTTACCTCCAGCAGATGGAAATTATGAATACCGTGTAGCTTCTGTTAGAGCTCATAATGGTCAATCTACAGCTAGTGAATATTCTGAAGCCGCTACGTCTGTTAGTGATAGACTTAAACCTAATGCCCCGACTAGCTTACAATTGTCGACCTTAGCCCAATACATAAAAATTGAATTTAGTCATGATCAATTAGATTTCAGCCATTTTAATATTTATCGAAGTGCTACTGGTGCTGTTCTCAATACGGTTTATATGGAAGGTCCAACACAAAGCCCCGTATATGATCCTAATATATCTGCTATCGAAAACTTTTATGCGGTAACAGCTGTAGATGCCGCCGGAAACGAATCTGATCCAACAACATTTGTTTATGAAAACCCTGGATTGCAAGCCATTTCAAGTATAGATGTTCTAATGGTCGAAGGTAGTTTCCCTCAAGTAAGTTGGCAACACCCTAATCCTACTGCGATTGATGGCTATAATATTTCTGCAAAAATAAATTCTACTAATTACCTATTATCAAGCGGAATCTTAACGGCAATATCCTTTGAAGATAAAGGTTTTACAAAAGGTGACCGTGAGTATGTTGTCGAAGCCGTTGATTCTGGTTCAACGAGTTTAGAGCGTAGTTTTTTAGTCCCTGATATTAAAACAGAAATTACCAGCGATAAAATTACCAAGGGTATTTTTTCAAGTGTTATGGTTAAAGTTGATAATTTAAGTAGTTCTCATCTTATAGGTTTACAAGTTAATTTAATCATTGATAGCAATACCTATTCGTCAGATATCTTTACCCTTAATGGTACAGAATCTAAAGATGTCTCTATTGTTGTTGGTGTCAATTCATCCGAAGACATCACTTCTATTATTGAACTTGAAACAATATATCAACCATTAGAAACTGAAAAAGTCACTTACAAAAAGACACGCGAGCTACCAGCCAAGAACGCTTCCTTAGAATTATCTCTCCAAGCAGATAATATTATTAAAGGGCAAAATGCTCAAGTTAGATTGGTACTAACTAATAATTCAGATGAGCAAATTGAGGTTGTCACAGCTAGAATCAATGGCACAAAAGCATCAAACGATGTTCGTTTTGAACTATATGATTTAGAAGATAACTTTTTATCTTATGTTGATTTAAAAGACGCCCTAGGTGAAAATATCATTACTTTGCCTAATGGTGAAGCTGTTGTTAGATTGCAACCAGGCCAAGTCTATAAATCGGAGCCCATCAATTTACTGATCCCTGAGGTAAATGATAGTCAGGTTAAATTAACAGCCAATATTGATAAAATTTATTTCGATCGTGATAAACCTACCGAAAAAGAATTGCTGGGCCTAAGCTCAAGCTTGACAGTATCTTTACAAGATACACCATACTATGCAGTAATTGATTCTGTTTCACCAGAAGTAGCTGAAATGGGTGAGCCAATAACAATAAGTGGAACTGCTTTTAATCGAAGTGATGATTTATTTAGAGCAGGTAGCCTTGTCAAGGTTGCTGTTATAACAAATGGTTTTGTACGTAAGTTTGATGCTGTTTCTGATTCTGCTGGTTTATTTTCTGTTAATTTTGTTCCATTGGCAAAAGAAAGTGGGGTTTTCGAAGCAAAAGCATTTCATCCTGATCAGATATCATTGCCGCTGATAGGTAAAGAATTCGTCATTCGTGGATATGAAATTACTCCAGATGAATTTCTTTCATATATTCCTAAGAATACTTCTAAAGATCTGCCTATTAGTGTAAAAGCAAAAAATGGAACTTATTTATCAAATGTTACTTTTGAATATGATATTAATGACCAACCAGGTGGGTCTTTCTTAACAGGTGTGAATGTAATACTACCGACTGTATTTGATGTGGCATCAGGCAACACAAGCGCTGTCACGATTTCTATTTCAGGAGATCAAACAGCTCCAGATTCTGGGGAGGTTTATGTTCGAATTTCGGAAGGTACTCCGAAAAAATTAATAAAAAAGATTAAAGTCGCTATTGAGTTTTCTGAAGCTAATCCATCATTGATAAGTAAACCTAGTTTCGTTGAATCTGGCGGATTGCTTGGTGATATTACTACCGAAAAAGTAACTTTAAAAAACGACGGATTAATTGAGTTAGAAAATATTGAATTATCTCTTTCGCCATTAGATGAAGCGACTGTACCTAATTGGATTCATTTAATAACTCTCAAGCAAATAGGTAATTTGGATATTGGCGATTCAAAAGATATAGAGTTCATGATAGCTCCATCTAATACTGGCTCTGTAGTAGCTGGTTGGTATAGTGCCAACTTAGTTGTTTCTGCTGATAATGCTGATGATAAATTAGTGCCTCTCTATTTTTATGCTGCAGCTCAACCATCTGGGCCTGAGAATGCTATTAAAGGCGGCGCATTATTTAAGCTGTCCGATATATACACCTTTACATTCAAGAAAGATGCTGAAGGAAATATTATTAATGACGGTAATGGCAATCCCATAATTATAGAAGGGGTAGATAATGCCAAAGTTGAGATTCAATCCGATACAGATTCCTCAATTTATTTTTCAGGCAATACTGATGATTTAGGTGAAATAACGTTCAATGATTTATTACCGGGTTTTTATAAATATAACATTACGGCTGATAGTCACCAGCAAGAGAAAGGTACATTTTGGGTTAAAACGAATGTAGTCTCAATCCAAGAAGTATTCCTTAAATATAATCTTGTCACCGTTGAATGGGATGTTATTGAAAAAGAAATTGTAGATGTCTATACCGGTAATCTAGATTTTGTTTATGACGTAAAGATTACACAGAACTTTTTAAGTGATGCCCCTGCTGCTGTAGTCTTGTCGAATCCTGCTCAGTTAGATTTACCTTTAATGAAAAAGGGTGATGTGCATTATGGTGAATTCCAACTTATTAATTATGGTTTGATTCGTGCCTTTGATGTCACTTTTATTTTACCTGAAGATACAGAATATATTAAATTTGAATTAATAGATAACTTGCCGGATGCAATTGAAGCAAAAGAGATAGTTACTATTCCTTATAAAGCAATTTGTCTGAAAGATAAAGATAATATCACAGGCAACGGATCAGGTGAAGAATGTAAAAGATATTTTGATATACCCTTATTTTTAATTACGAAATATGTATGCCAAAATAAAACAGTTGTCACTGATTTAGGAAAAATTAGTATTCGATGGCCATTTGCAGGATGTGGTGATGAGGTTACACCTGATGAGCCAGAAGTCCCTGAAACGGTATTAAGGATTATTAGAGATACCAATTACATAATTAATTATGTTGACAGTGGTGGTGGCGGTGGTGGCAATAGTCGAACTGAAGATAATTGGCTAGAATTTGATTTTGATTTGGGGGATGAATTTAAATGTTCACCTAGACCAGGTTTTGGTTGTGATGGGTGCCCTTGTGAAGATGATAAAGAAAGTGCGACGACTAATACTGGTAGTGCAGTTGACTTAGTTCATGGGCACTACAGTGATTATATTCCTGATTTTTCATATCAAGTTATGGGCGGTCAAATTGGCCTTTCAAGAGTATTCGAAAATGGCCGATGGAAAATGGAATTCAATGCCCCTAAGATGGAAATTGTTGCTAATGATGGTCCTCAAGGTTATATCCTAAATCCACCTTTCTCAAATGGTGAGATTGCTGATGATGAGGTTGGAATTAAAGATATTTGCTCAATGGAAGGGATTAACTCATTAGTTATTGGTAGCTTGGTTTTAAATAAATGGGAATTTAATGAACAAGTTATTTCAACATATACTGACTCTACAGGTAAAAGGCATACGGATGTTGCCGAATATAAATTTTGTTATGGATTCATTAGTAGCTTTGGTGGTACAAAAGTTGATATCCCTGACCCTGAAGATCCAGCATTTAATACTAATAATGTTTTAGTTGAAAATAAAGATGGAACATACTATAAATATTCCCTAAGTGGTTATGTTACTGAATATGGTAATCTAACCGGAGTTGTTGAAAAGTATGCCTACGACAATAATAGTAATATTATTTCAGTTTCTGACAGAAATGATCAAGTAGTAATTAGTGTTGATAGATCTGTTGCAAATACAGAAATTATTACTGGTAGAGACGGTAAGAAGAAACATTACATCTATGATGGTGAAGGCTATCTTCTAAGTGTTAAAGAATTTTATACAGATGAAGAATTTTTAGAAACAAAATACTCTTATGAAGAAGTTGAAAAGACTTCTGATCTATTTCGTGATGCCTTGTTAATCAGACAATCTGATGTGGTTGAAGCTAAAAACATGGATCCTTTTGACTTTGCTGTAAAAGTTGAAGAAGGGGAGTACACAACTGCTCAATTAAAATTCAAAAGACTTATTAAAAAAGAATTGCCTAATGGCAAGATATATAATATCTCATACACTTCTAATAGTGGCAGAGTTAAGTCAGTAACTGATGAAAATAGTATTGGTTATAACTTTTCATATGCTTACATACCTGAAGATGAATTGCATCATGTCATCGAAAAACATACTGACGGAAATATAAGAGAAGTTTTTGTTGGTGATGATGGATTTATTAAGCGAGTTATTAGAAATGGTAATTTGGTTGAAAAATATAATCGAAGCAAAGAGTTATTAATAAGCATTGATGAAAATGGTTCAACTAAAACGACTAAATACAATGATAGCTTACAACCGATCGAAATAGAATATCCTGATAAAACAAAAGAGAAATACGCTTATAATGAAGATACTCGAATTGTTGAATTTGAAAATCGTAATAAAGTCAAAACAATCTTTGAATATAATAGCGATAAATTATTATATAAAATAATCTCTGCACAGGGTTTACCTGAAGAGTCTGAAATAATATATGAGTACAACAATGATAAGCTCCTAAATAAGATCACGAAAAAAGGTGATGTAGTCGAAGGTGATCAAGTCTTAATTATTGAATATGACGATCATGGTCGCTTTTGGAAATTCACAGATGCATTAGGTTATTTTGTTGAATTCATGGAGTTCGGTATTGATGATGAGCCAACCAAAATAAAAGATAAAGAAGGTCATATAATTACCTTTGAGCAAGATTCAATCGGAAGAATTACGAAAGAGATAGATGGCCTAAATAATATTACCAATTACTCTTATCAAAATAGTTTCGATGTTACCAAGGTCGAAAGATTTGGTTTGAATTTTGGTGAAATGACTTTCAATACAAATCGACAAATTACGAAAGAGATCGAACCTGATGGGGGCGAGTATTCAATAACCTATAGTGCTACTACAAGTTATCTATCGCAGATTACTGATCCTCTAGGAAACAAAACAGATTATAAGTATGATTTAGAGGGCAGAATGATCGAGCAGACCGATGCCCTTGGTAACATTATCAAATTAGAATATGATGATGATCCTGCTACCTTAGCCCCAAGCGATACACCCGTAAAAATCATTACCCCTAGTGGTTCATTAAATTTTGAATTTGATAATATGGGTCGAATTACAAAAGAGGTTCTTAGAGATGTAAATAATCTAATCTATGATACTACCACTTATGTATATACTGATGCAGATAATATATCTAAAATTATTTATAATGACGGTAGTGAAGACAATTATATTTATGATGCTAATAGTATGGTCAAAGAGAGCTTCGACCGACTGGGTAATAGTTATAAGTTTGAGTATAGCAAGCGTGGTAATCTAACGGCAATTGTAAGTCCAGATTCGACTAGGACAGAATTCACCAACGATAAAAATGATCAAGTAACAAAAGTAATTCAAGATCCTGCTGGGTTAAACTATATTACGGATTATGAGTATAGCCCCAATGGTAACATGACAAAAATCACGACGCCTAATGGGGGCATTGCTACTGCCACCTATGATGCTGAAGATCGGATATTACTTTTTACTGATCCTGATGGTGTTGTTGTTGAGAATATTTATGATGATCCTAATTTTAAAATTATCCAAAAAATAGTCGATATACAAAATGTGACTCATTATGATGCATCGGGGCGCACAATAAAAGAAGTCGATTCTTTTGGGCGAGTTAGCGAATTCGAATATGATTTAAATAGTAATTTGAAATCGCTGAAATTCCCTGGTGGCTATCGTCTTGATCGTAAATTTGATAAAATAAATTCATTGGTTGAAGAGATTGATTCCTTAGGTAATTCAACTAAAGCATTGTTTGATGACGAAGGCCGAAGTGTTGGTTTTGTAGACCCAAACAGTAGAAAAACAACTTCAAAATTTGATGACAAAGGTGAAGTTGAATCAGTCAAATATGATGATGATTTAGAATTGAAATATACCTACAATAATATGGGTAGCCTCCAATCTTTAGTAGACAAGAATGGTTCGATTTTCACATACACTTATAACCTTGAAGAAGAATTAATTCGAGTAAATGTTGCCCCGGGGGTAGGTTTACCTGTAAGATCTACCGTCTTAGAATTTGATTATGATGTTCTTGGCCGATTAACTGAAATTAAAGACAACGGTCTCGTTTCAGATGCCAATGATGATTCTGTTGTAAGAATTGAATATGACAGTCTAAATCAAATAAAAAGTGAAGTTCAAATTGTTGATGGTACGGTCAAAGAGGTTCAGTATACCTATGTTGGTAAAGGTATTTTTGGCAATGTGATTTATCCGTCGGGTAGACAGGCAACCAATGAATACTCATTGGCAGGCAGAATGAAGAAAATATCTTTTGATGGTACTCAGTATTTAGAATATTTGCATAACACTAAAGGACAAGTAACAGATAAGGTTTTTGGTAATACTTTAGTCTCTAAATACGAATATGACTTCAATAGAAGAAAAAATATTAAACTATTTAGTGCAACTAGTGATTTGTTAGATGGCTTCAATTATCAATATGGTCAAAATGATGAATTTAAAATAATTGAAGATTTGAAATTTTCAAATCAAAATCAATCATTTAGTTATGACTCAAATCTTCAACTGATTTCATATCAAAATGGTGTTTTAAATGGCGATAAAAACTCTATTGCCAGCATAGTAGATAGTCAGAGTTTTAATCTAGATGCTGTTGGCAATTGGTTAGATAAAACGTCTAACAATAACAAGACGACCTATCAATATAATGCAATGTATGGCATGACTAGTGCCAACGGGGTTGCTTATAAATATGATAAGAATGGTAATTTATTAGAAGACAATAAATTCAAATATCAGTTCGATGCGTTTAATCGTTTGATTTCTGTTATTTCGAAAGATGGCAATACAATCGTCGAATATGCCTATGATGGATTGAATAGAAGGATTAAAAAATCTGTAAATCAAAATATTAAAACAAGATTCACTTATTCCGGTGATCAAGTAATTGAAGAGTCCGTAACATCTGCCACCGGTACTGAAACTATTGTTGAGTATGTGTATGCAGACTATATTGATGAAGTCATAGCTCGATTTACAAATGGTGCATTAGATCATTATTATCATCATAATCACCAGTATAGTGTTACATCTGTTTCCAATTCAACGGGATCTATTGTCGAATATTATCGATATGATCCTTATGGCAAACAGGTATGTCTTGATGGTAATGGTCAAGTTAAATCAGCAGCCATTGAAAACCTCACTTATGGTTATACTAGCCGAAGAATAGAATTAGAAACAGACTTATATTATTTCAGAGCTCGATATTATTCAGTTGAGATGGGTCGCTTTATTAGTGTAGACCCTGCCGGTTACGTGGATGGGTTGTCACTCTATTTAAATTATTTTGATACTAATGGGGTGGATCCGTCCGGCGAATTCGTACCGTTCATCTTAGCAGCACTCGTTAGGTATTTGGTTGTAGTTGTGATTAATACTGCTGTCGATGTTGCTTATGATTATGCAACAAATCCTTGTTTCAATCTTAAAAATTCGCTTTTTGAAAATGGACTTATTAATGTCGTAACTGGTGGTCAAGGTGGTAAATTAAAAAGAGCTGCAAAACCATTTTTCAATAAGGCAAAGAAAAAACTTAAAAAATATTACAACAAAGCTAAAAGAAAAGCTAAGAAAATCAAAAATCGTGTGAAAAATAAATTCTCAAGAAGTGCACGAAATAAAGGAATGAGTGAAGCAAGAAAAGCTAGCACGGTTAAAGACAAATTAAAGGCGCTGACAAAAAATGGTTATTCTATGAAAGAGGCAAAAAGAATGATTAAAGATGGTGTAGTTTGTTTCGTTGCCGGTACTCAAGTTGTTGTAAAGAATGGAGATGATGAGGTAGAATTAAAGAAAATCGAAAATATAAAAGTAGGCGATAAGGTACTAGCTAAATCAGTAAGAAATAGTAAACAAGATTTCAAGAACGTTACTCATTTGATTACAACTCATCCTTCCGAGCTGTTCACTATCTCCTACAAAGATATTGATGGTGAATTATACAATATCGTTTCAACTGGCGAACATCCATTTTGGGTTGCTGATAAAGGTTGGGTGACAGTCAGGAATCTATCCATTGCCGATCGATTTGAAACTGCAAGTGGTGAATCTGCTGAAATTGTTACAAAGACTTCTGAGTTTGCTGATGAAGGTAAAACCTTTACGACTTATAACTTTACGGTTGAAGATTATCATACTTATTATGTGTTGCCTGAGGGGGAAACTGATGGCAATAGTTCTGTTTGGGTGCATAATGCTGGACGGAAAGGGAAGAAGGAAGAATGTACAAAGGTAAAGAAGAAAAAGAAGAAGGAAACTGGTAAGCATTCCAAAAAATTAAGAAAGAACTTGAATAAAGCTGGGCGGGGGCCAATAAAGAACGAGGATGCTGCTCATATTGTTGCAAGTGGACATAAAAGACACAAAGAAGCTCGTAAACTGCTTAAGGAAGCAGGGATTAATAAAAATAGCGCGGTAAATGGAGTTGGGTTGCCAAGTAATTATAAAGTTAAGAATCCGTTTGGCAAAACTAGACATCCGTCTACACATAACTCTACATTTATGGATATGGTGACGAAAAGATTAAGAAATGTATCACCTGAAAAAAGAAAAGGTGTCTTGGATAGAATTAGAAGAGATCTTGAAAAGGGGAAATATTAATGAAAGTGTACGAAATAATCCATGAGTCGAATGATTATCAAACATTAGTGGATGATGAAGATTCAACAGCAGATGAGAATAGTTTATACAGTGTTGGCGTTGGGAAAGTGTTTGATGGGGATTGGATTGTACCAAAGTTGCGAATATATAATCCGAAGTCCAAAAAACCAAATTTTTTTAGTTATATTAGTGGTTCAACTGTAGTAGATGAGGTAACTTGTGAAAAGCTACAAACAATATTTGAATTTTCAGGGGAGCTATTTCCTATTAGTTGTAATGAGTTTAATGGGTATTTGCTTAATATATTAGAATGCGTGAATTGTTTAGACCAAAAAAATTGTGAATTTGAAAAAGACGATGAAGGTGATATTTTATGGGTAGAGAAATTTGCGTTTCAAACAACTATGCTTCCCGAATCTTCATTATTTAAAATCCCTGAGGCTATTTCCAGTATATTTACCATTGAGGGTATGGGGATCAGGGATGAGTTTAAAGAAGTATATGAAGGAAATAAAATGAAAGGTTTGAAGTTTGAATTGATATGGTCCGATGAGTAAAACTTTGGTGAACTTTGGGTGACTTTGGGGTCGGACACGGTTAAGTGCTTTATTTCCAATAGTTTAGTTATAAAAAAGGGTCTAAAAAGGGGACTTTGGGGTCGGACAAGGTTAAGTGCTTTAGTTCCAGTAGAGATAACTTTGGGGTCGGACACGGTTAAGTGCTTTATTTCCAATAGTTTAGTCTACTAACTTTGGGGTCGGACACGGTTAAGTGCTTTATTTCCAATAGTTTAGTTATAAAAAAGGGTCTAAAAAGGGGGTTAGGATGGGTTTTTACTATATAAAAATTGATTCTAAGGGTTTTAGAATGGTATATCGTTTGTTGTGATTCCGTATGCTGTTTTAGTTTTGTTTAAGGTGTTGTTGTCACCTTCATTATTTATTATTCTCGAATGACCTCTGCTCTTCAAATCCATTCTGTACTTTTTGTTAAATTGATCATGCCCTAGAGCAATGCTACTAGAGAAAAGATTTTCATCAATGTTTCCTTGGCTTTGTTGTCGTGTTTTAACTTCTTCATCAATTTTATTAATTATAGGCATGGTTGTATGTTGGCCTCCTGAAATAATTAATTGATTTTGATCAATGATTTTATATCTTGACTTTGGTTGTCTGATTTCATGGTAACCTCCAAATTCCCAATCAGCCGGATGGATTACGACACCCACTCTAACCATATTTAATTTCAAGTAGGCCATGCAAAACTTTGGGGTCGGACACGGTTAAGTGCTTTATTTCCAATAGTTTAGTTATAAAAAAGGGTCTAAAAAGGGGGTTAGGATGGTTTTTTACTATATAAAAATTGATTCTAAGGGTTTTGGAATGGTAGATTGTTTGTTGTGATTACGTATGCTGTTTTAGTTTTGTTTAATGTGTTGTTGTCACCTTCATTATTTATTTTTCTCGAATGACCTCTGCTCTTCAAATCCATTTTGAACTTTTTGTTAAATTGATCATGCCCTAGTTACGACTTTGGGGTCGGACAAGGTTAAGTGCTTTAGTTCCAGTAGTTTAGTTATAAAAAAGGGTCTAAAAAGGGGGTTAGGATGTTTTTTTACTATATAAAA
>NVWA01000047.1 GCA_002746535.1 Planctomycetota bacterium | reverse complement strand
AGTGGCTTGGTCACCCATAACAGTTTTTAAGTTACCGATAGATGATCTTTCTTTAGCATTTCTTTGAGCATCCATAAGGTTTGGTACAGCGATTACAGCAATAATAGCAATAATGGCAACAACGATCATCAACTCGATCAACGTGAATGGTTTTGATAGTTTTTTCATGACTCTTCTCCCAGTTATAATTAATTTTAATTTGTGGCCGAAGCCGGTTCTGAAAGTTGAAGAAGCAAGACTGATACCAATATTTTTCTTCATTTATCCCTTAATATGAGTGATTTGAGGCAATAAAATGACCATAATTGTCAGTGATTCTAATTTTTAAGTTAATTATTGTCATCTAAGTGCTGACAATTTGTGTCAACAGGTTTTTTTGGTAAGTTAAATAATGATTTGTCATTGATTTGTATTTCATCCCTTCCTTTATATATATGTGTGAATTAACAAGAATTGAATGAAAGTATTGGGGATTTTAGACGATACTTTCAGATAATGTTGATGTTTGTGTGTTAATGAGCAAAAGTTCAAATTTTTAATTTATGAATCGATTATGCCTATTTTAAAAATCACAATCTTTATAGGACTTTCTTTTATAGGAAGTTTGCTTCTATTTATTTCTACCGAGAAAAAATTGTCTTTCAAGGTTTCTGAAAAGGAAGCGATTCAAAATTTGTTAAAAATTTATCAAGCCTCATGGAAATGGAAAAACTCCGATATAGACTCAAACTCGCAAAACGATTTTTGGACTAGAGATATTGCAGCCTTGTATTATTACCAAAAACCCAATGGTAAAAGAGTTAAGCTAATCCCACAAGTATTAGCTTTAGCTGATATAGACCCAAGAAGACATTTTTATAGAAGCACATCTTTTAATTTTGCGTCTTTTAGGGGATATGGTTTTAAGATGATATTGTATGATTCTGTTGGATTATTTTATGCAAATGCAGACCCATCTACTCAAATAAGATCTACAAATTTAAATTCATTTGGAATTCTAGCTTTTCCATTACAAAAAAAGCTCAAATTAAAATCATTCATCATAAATGAAAAATGCCAAATCTTTTCAAAATATTTAAAAAAAATAGAGGAAGCAAATAAGTGGCCGTCTTTCCCTAAAAAAGAGGGTTGGAAATCCATCAAAATTACTAAAGTGGATAATAATTAATGAAAAAGTAAATTCATACTAGAGTTTTATAGATGTTCAAATATTTGTATATGGTTACAATCGAAGTAGCTCCTTATAGGTAATAAAAGAAATAATTTTTGTGAAAAACGGGTAAAGAAATAATTTAGATTAAACATATTTTTTCGGTGGAATTTAATGATGGTTATGAAAAATATTAGTTCTGTTGTTTTTATCTTTTTTATCTTTTGTTTTTGTAGTGCAAAAGAAAAAGGCCTGAATAATGAGGGAGCAACAGTTATAGATATCAGCAGGATAATGAAAACCGTCTTATTCCATCATTATAACAAATCTGTTTTGACGGATGATATTATTAAAAAGACAATGCATAATTTTTTAGCAAAAGAGCTCGATTATCAGCGGCTTTATTTTCTAAAAAGCGATTATGCAATTTTAATGGAAAACACTAAAAAAATAAAAACAGCATATGCTAAATCGATAGGTGATGGTAGTGAGTGGAAGTTTTTGTATGAAATCCATAAATTATTTAAAGTAAAATACAAAGAACAAATGGAGCATTCATTTAAATATCTTAGTCAATTAAAAAGTATTGATAAACAATTGACTTTAGTGGATAAAGCCAAAAATCGGGGATTTCCAAATAATACTGTTGATGGATTTAAGAATTTGGAGTTTTTTATTCAATATAATATCGCCTATATGATAGAAAAGAAAAAGTACAACTTTGAAGAAGCAAAACAGAAATTATTAAAAGAAAGAAAGAAAAACTTTTTAAAAAGATATTCGAAAACGAATTATGATACTGTCAAAGATTTTTTAAATGCATTTAACGCGGCGGTTGATCCACACACCTCTTATTTTTCTCCATATGATTATCGCAGTTTTAATGATGACATGCGTTTATCTTTTGAAGGAATTGGTGCTAGATTACTAAGAGACGATGTCTCAGGGGTTACGATGGTTGTTTCAATTATTCCAGATGGTCCGGCACATAAAAGTGGATTGCTAAAAAAGTTTGATGAAATTATAGGCGTTAAAGAGGTTGTGGATAAGGATTTTAAAAATGTTGTGGGATTTGAAATTGGTGAATTGGTCCGAATTATTAAAGGTCCTAAGAATACAATTGTAATTATCCAAGTACGTCGTGTCATTGATAATGTCATTAAATTAATTGAGGTGCCAATTAATCGAGGTAAAGTAAAAACTAAATTAGACGCTGCCAAAATTAGCTATGAGTATGTTTCTTCTAAAAATGAAAGCGATAAGAAGTTATTAATAGGAATCTTGCATCTACCATCTTTCTATAGAGATTTTGAAGGAATTCAAAGAGGGGATAAAAATGCTCGTTCTTGTTTTAACGATGTGCGCCATTTATTAATAGAAGCAAAAGGTCATAATGTAGATGGTATTATATTTGATCTCATGTACAACTCTGGCGGATCATTATATGATGCCATAAATATTGTAGGGCTTTTTATAAACAAAGGCCCAGTTGTTATGACAAAAAACAATAAAGGCAAAATTGTTGTTAAAAATGATAAATTCCCTGGTGTTGTTTATGAAGGCCCTTTGGTAGTTGTCATTAATAAAAAATCTGCAAGTGCCTCAGAAATTGTATCCGGTGCTTTGAAAGACTACAAGAGAGCATTAATTGTTGGGGGTACAACAACTTTTGGTAAAGGTTCTGTTCAGGAAATCTATCATCTAAGTCGTAGTGGTGCAGTTAGAGATATAGGTGCTATTAAAATCACTATTAACCAATTTTTTACAGCAGGTGGGTTTTCAACACAATGGGATGGTGTTAAGAGTGATATAAAGTTTCCATCTTATTTTGACTCTTCGGTTATTGGAGAGAAGGAATATGAAGAGGCCTTGCCATTTGAGAAAATTAAAAGTAAAGTCAATATGGATTTAGCGAAAAGTAAATGGACATTAATTAGTTCAGAAATAATAGAAAAATTAAAGGTTAAATCCAAAACAAGAATTTATGGAAACGTAGAATTTAAGAAAATACTTGATGATATTGCAAAATCATTGAAAGAAAAAGAACTTAATAAATTATTAAAAATCTCAGAGTTTTATAAAAAAGAAGAAGCTAAAACGGATCTGAAAAGTAATTATGATATAAGTTTTTTTAATAAATTAACTCAAGTAAATCATAAGAAAATATTAAAAGATTTATTGGATTTAAATATTTTCCCTAAAAAGAATTTAGGTTTTGATGAAATGGCATCGACCTTTTTGAGTGAATGTGTAAAAGAATTACTGATTAAAAAAGATTTAAATAGTGTGATTCCTTTAGATGTTAAACATGGTTCTAGCCTGAAAGTGAGAAGGTTAGTAGATAAAATAAAATCATTTGTGGCTCAACCCAAAGACGCCTTGAAATCTTCTAGTGAATTAAAAAACAAACTTATAAAATTAAATCAGGAATTATTAGCGTCTTATTATCCACTTTTGAAAGGGCCGTTTCAAAACGCCACTTTTATTAAAGAATCTTTGAACGTGATGGGTGATTTGATTTCATTAACCAATTCTAAAAAGACTGCAAAAAATAAACTTTTATTGAAATAGAAAACTATTCTTCTGCTGGGGTTTCAATTGAAAATTATAGATTGAGCCAATGGTAATGGTGTTGAAGTTGGTAGAACTTTTCCTCTAAAGAAATAAATTCTTCAATATCCACATTTTTATTCCTGAGTAGTAACTCATCTAAGGATATTTGTGCTAAGGGCATAGCTTTAGTTATTCTCAAATTTGAAAGTAAATTTGTAATTGATAAACCCAAATGTAATATAGCTGTTAACTGTGGATTTAGTTGAGGGATAGTTTCATATGTGCAGCTTGATGTTGCTTCTATGATTGAATCTTCAAAACTCCATTGTTTTAAAAACTCTTTTATAACTTCTGAAGGAGTACAGCCAAATAATTTTAAAGATAATTCTGCCGGATTTATATCATTCAATTTTGTTTCATTCGTTAATCTTGTAAATAACATATTGTTACTGACTTGCATCAGTGTGTATCCAGTAGTATATCCTTGTGCAGCTAGCAATAATTCTGTTTTAGATGGATAATCAAGTTTTTTTGAAATTTCTAGGAGTGTACAGATTAAGTTAAAAAGATAATCCTTATTAAATGATAAGTCATATGTAGTGTTTGAAAATAAATGTTCATCCAGTGCACAATAGTAGATAATATCTTTAATGGCTTCTTGGCCCAATTGCATGCATGCGTCTTTTATATCAGTAGGAGGAAATTTTGAAATATCATGATTTTCTGGAAATGTTTGAATAATTCCCATAGCAACATTTAGTACCTTGGGTGAAAGGTTCGTTTCATTCTCTAGAAATTCTTCTAATTTTCTTGCAGTAGTTTCTGGATCTAAGCACAAGAAGTTTAATGCACTTAAGTATGTAGGTGGAGTAGGTCCAGTTTTAACAATAAATCTAATAGGTGAATGTGCGCTATCTACAATTGGATTCATGTGTGTGAAAATATCTGATTGGGATATAGGGTTCCGCAGTAGATTTGCT
The DNA here is from genome assembly GCA_002746535.1 of Planctomycetota bacterium. Taxonomy (GTDB): domain Bacteria; phylum Planctomycetota. Next base: position 19,522 of record NVWA01000047.1, on the reverse strand, counting down.
AATGTATTAGTGTTAGATTCTTTATTAATTGCTTTTAATTTTGATTGTGAATCTTTATCTAATATTTCTATAATATTATCTAAGTTGGTGCCATCATTGGGGTAAGTAGCCATTGTCATTTTAATAAATTGATGGTAGGATAATTTTAAAGATTTTAATATTCTTCTAATTCTGGTTTCAATTGTGTTAATAATTATTTGTCTATCTACCAAGGTTGTGCCAAAAAGGATGACGATAATTCCTTCTTTGTATTCAAACGTGTCATCAGAAATTCGTAGTCTATAATTTGCAGCAATGAGTACTTTTTGTAACAGGTCTTTATTTGATATTTTTTCAGATTCTTTAAGAATACTAAAATATAAAAAGCTTATTGAAGTTTGGCCTCTTTTAGCTTTTTCAATTTCACCTTTAAGATATTGCCATTTGGGTTTATGAATATATTCTTGATACGCTGATTCATCTTTGTCACTATTATGAAGAACAGTGCGAACGATAATATCTTCAATAGTAGCGCAACTATCTTTTATGGAACATATTTTGTTGCTTGCAATTTTTGCAGCAATGGTTTTTTCTGACCCAGATTTATTGGTGTAAAATATGATCGTTTTTTCGATAAAATGATAATCTCGTAATAATTTTAGTGCAAAAGCACCTAAGCTATAATCACTAAACGGCTCGAGAAGGAAGAGATTGTATTGATTTGACTCTATAAATGTTTGGGTTTCTGGTGGTGTCAACGCCTTATCTACCGAATATCCCTTTTTTTCAAGATAATGTTCGAGTAGTAAGCTTATTTCATCTGGAATAGATATAAATAATACTTTTATCATCAGATTTAATTTTGATAATTTAGCAAGGTTGAGCTATACTACAGTTTAACAGATTAAAGTTAAAATACATGATAATAGATTACAATTTGTGAATAACGTTGTGATGTATTAATATATAAAAATTATAAGTAATAGGAAAGATATTTAAAATTATGAGTATTTTAAAAGAACTTGATTCTGAAAACCTAATTCTTTCAATGCCAGAAGAGATGGACGATGACTTTTTTTCAAAAGTAAAACTTGAGGTTTTAAACGCTCATAAAGTAAATAACATTCATAGAATTCTTTTAAATTTTAGTACCGTAAGATCACTTTCTTCTGTCGGCTTATCGGTACTTTTTTCAATTAAAATATTTTTAAAATCAATAGGCCTAGAAGTAGCTGCCGTCAACGTAAATGAAGGAATTATGGGTGTGTTTAAAGCCGTTGGTTTTGATCAAATTTTTGAAAAGGAATATGTAGCCCAAGATTCTGTGGTCGAACGTAGTTATGAAGAAAAAGCTAAAGACTTATCAGAAGAATTATCTTATCAAAGAGAACTATATAATAGAGTTACTACAGAATTAGAAAAGAAAATTGAATCTACAAAAGATGAATTAAAAAATGCTACTGAACAATTAAGATTATATGATAAATCAAATTCTATTGGAGAGTTAGCGGCTGGTGTTGCCCATGAATTCAATAATATAATTGGTGGCATTATGGGCTACGCTCAATTAGCTCAAATGAAAAAAACGGATGAAATTATTGATAAGGCCTTAGATAACATTGTAAAATTATCTAAAAGAGTTGAGGGTATAACATCTGGTTTATTAAATTTCTCCAGAAAAAAACCTGTGAAAGTAGCACCTATTAATATTGTGAAAATGATTGAAGGTGTCTTAGAATTCACCCAAAAACAATTAGAAAATTGTGATATTAAAGTAATTGCTGAATTGGATGATGTAGAAGAGTTTTTAGCTGATGAAAACTTATTGTCTCAAGTGATTTTAAATTTAGTTATAAATGCTTCTCATGCTATGGAAAATGGGGGAGAATTAAAAATCAAACTTTTCAGAGAAGGTGGTTTTGTTCTTTGTGTTGTCTCTGATACGGGGACAGGAATTCAAAAAAAGCATTTAGAGAAAATCTTTCAGCCATTTTTTACAACCAAAGGTGCTTTGGGAGGTGGAAACAAAGCCGGAACTGGTTTAGGTCTATCTGTATCAAGGAGTATTATTGAAATTCATCGAGGCACATTGGAAGTTGAAAGTACATTGGGTAAAGGGACGACTTTTACGGTAAAGATTCCTTTTAAATCAGTGAAAGAAGAAGATGAAGAAGCTCGTAAAAAGAGAAAAGTTGGGACAGGTCGGATATCAAAGAATGCAAAAATATTAATTGTTGATGATGAAGAAATAATTAGAAGCTTAATTTCTGCGACTTTGTCTGATAAAGGACATGATTTACTTGAAGGATCAAATGGTGAAGATGGCGTTAAATTATTTAAATCTCATAAACCTGATTTGGTCTTTTTAGATATTTTAATGCCACGAAAAAATGGACTTGACGCTTACCTAGAAATAATAGAAGAAGATCCTTCAGCAAAGATTGTTTTTATTACAGGACAAGCGGGTGAATATTTAGAAGTAGTGTTAGATAATATCGTGAATAACGACAATGTTTATTTGCTTAGAAAGCCATTTGAATTAGATGAATTGGTAAATGTTGTTAATGTAGCACTTGGCAAGTAAATATATAGTTTAGTTGATTGAAAAAGAATTCTTCTTTTTCAATTTTTTAAAGAATTGAGTTTAGTTCTTCCCATACAGAATTTGGTAGAGATTTCTTATTAATTGCTTCGACCGCATCTAATATTTGGCTAGTTCGACTGGCACCAAGAATTACGGAAGTTACTTCCTTATTTCTTAAGCACCAATTGATAGCGAGTTGAGCAAGGGTCTGATTGTGTACTTTTGCAATTTCATCTAACTTTTGAATTTTGCTTAAAAGTTCTTTCGTAATAGATTCTTTTTGTAGAAACCCGTGTGACTTAAATGCTCTAGAATCTTCTGGAATTCCATTTAAATATTTATTAGACAGAATCCCTTGGGCAAGGGCCGAAAATACAATGCATCCAATATTCAATTCTTTAATTGTATCGGTTAACCCATTTTCAATATTTCGATGAAGCATATTATATTTAGGCTGATGAATTAGAAGTGGTATGTTTTTAGATTTTAAGATTTCATAGGCTTTAGTAGTGTCTTCTGGTGAATAGCTGGAGATCCCTATATATAAAGCTTTTCCACAAGCATGGATTTGTTCAAGTGCACCCATAGACTCTTCTAATGGTGTTTCGCTATCTGGGCAATGATGGTAAAAAATATCTACATATTCTAAACCCATTCTTTTTAAGCTTTGATCTAAACTTGCAATGAGATATTTTTTTGATCCACCTGCACTGCCATATGGGCCGGGCCACATGTCATAACCTGCTTTTGATGAAATAATAATTTCATCTCTATGTTTAATGAAGCCATCTTTTAATACACGGCCAAAATTAGTTTCAGCGCTACCGGGGGGAGGTCCATAATTATTTGCTAGATCAAAATGCGTTATGCCATTTTCAAATGCTGTCCAAACCATTTCTTGGGAATTATGATAATCGTCAACGTCTCCAAAATTATGCCACAGGCCAAGTGAGATTTCTGGTAATAATAAACCACTATTTCCACATCGCCTAAATTGCATATTTTCTAAATTACATTTGATCGAATTCACAATGGTTCTTTCTTAATAAATGATTAAACACTTTTTTTCTTTGGACCCCAAATGATTTTATGTTGTTGGATTTGAAGTCGTATTTTTTTATTTGATTCAATAATTCTTTGAGCTAACCATTGATAATCAACTTCACCAAAAACAGGAGAAATTAATATGTTCGTTTTGTTTTCTAGCTTATATTGTTCAATGATATTCAATGACCAATTAAGGTCATCTTCATTGCCTACGACAAATTTAACTTCATCTTTTTTTGTAATAATATCTAAATTTTTATAATGATTTTTCTTATCCATTTTAGAGGAAGGTGTTTTGACATCTAAAATAATATGAACTCTTTCATCTATTGATGATATGTCTAGATGTCCTCCTGTTTCAATGCAAGCAGTGTAGCCTTGGTCGCATAATAGTGTCAGTAAAATGAGCGAGTTTGATTGATCTAAAGGCTCTCCGCCAGTTAATAGAAAGAGTTTTGTTTTGAACTTTTGTACCTCTTTGAGGATCCAGTTTATCTCTTTTTCTTGACCATCATAAAAAGCATATTCGGTATCACAATAAGAGCATCTTAAGGAGCAACCCATGGTTCTGATAAAGACACAAGGTAGACCCACAAATGAAGACTCACCTTGAATGCTATGGTAAATTTCATTTATCATTAAAGTCGTCATATTTGAAGCATTACCTACATTTACAAACTATTGAAGTTTTATATAATCCACTATTTTTTTGGCATAGTTTACTTTAGATTGAGAGATAATGGAAGAGAATTGTGATATAATAAACTTTAAAAAAAGTGATAAATATTTTTTAGTTTTTGCTAGTGCTTTTGTGGTACTTTTAGTTTTAACGAATGTTATTGGTGCTAAATTATTCGCATCCCCTTATTTTGGATTTGCTTTAACGACAGGTATCATAACTTATCCACTTACTTTTTTATTAACTGATGTGATGTCAGAAATATGGGGGGCTAAAAGAACAAACTTTGTTGTTTTTCTTGGTTTCTTTTTGAGTCTTTTGATGTTAGTTATCGTTCAAGCAGCAATCCATTTAGAACCTCATGATTATTGGTCTGGTAAAGCATTTGGAATTGAAGGTGATGAAAGACAAAAAGCATTTGAATTTACATTTTATGCTGGATATAAATTATTATTAGGATCGATGACAGCTTACATGATAGCACAGCTGCTGGATGTTAAGATTTATCACTATTTAAAAAGATTAACCAAAGGTAAGCATCTTTGGTTAAGGAATAATGGATCAACAATGATCTCTCAATTGTTTGATACATTTATTGTGAATTCGTTTTTATTTTATTGGGCCTTCGGTTGGGGATTCATGCAAGGTATCGAAGTGATGGGTGTAATTTATCTTTATAAATTAGCAATTGCATTGATTGATACACCGCTGATTTATGTATTTGTTTCATTTACAAAAAAGCAGATAGATTTTAAAGATGAAGCTTATGAATAAAGTTTATATGCTTTAGCCTCTTGATCAGAATCTCAAATCTTGTAGGATTAATTTTTCGTTTTAAGCAGGTTTGCTTTGCTCCCATATAATGTTTAGGTTTTTAGGGCAAAAACAAGAAAATCTGTTATCATTTACTGAACTATTGGCAAACTATGGATAAAATATTCGATAATCATGTAAAAAGTAGATTGTCATGAATTAGGCATAAATGAAATATTGCGAAAATACGATTGAAACGAAGCGAAGGCCAACACGAGAGGTCATGATAGGCAACGTCGGAGTAGGTGGAAATAATCCTATTCGAGTTCAGTCAATGACAACAACACCAACGTTGGATACTAAAGAAACTGTTGCGCAAACATTACGTTTGGTTGATGTCGGTTGTGAAATTGTAAGAATAACGGCTCAAGGACCAAGAGAAGCCAAGAACCTTGGTGAGATTAAAAAAGAATTATTAAAAGTAGGTTGTAATGTTCCTTTGGTGGCAGACATTCATTTCAATCCGAATGCTGCGATGGAAGCCTTAAAGCATGTAGAAAAAATTAGAATCAATCCAGGTAATTTTGCAGATACAAAAATATTTTTAAGTCGTGATTATACTGACAAGGAATATGAATTAGAATTACAGCGAATCCGCGATAAATTTGTTCCGCTTGTAAAAGAATTAAAAGATAAAAATGTTGCTTTAAGAATTGGAACGAACCATGGTTCTTTATCTGATCGTATTATGAATAGATTTGGTGACACTCCTTTAGGCATGGTTGAGTCAGCATTAGAGTTTGCAAGAATTTGTGAAGATGAAGGTTATTATGAATTTATGTTCAGCATGAAGTCTTCAAACCCGCAAGTAATGATACAAGCTTATCGTTTACTAACTTCTCGAATGTATGAAATCAATATGGATGCTCCATTGCATTTGGGAGTCACTGAAGCTGGAGATGGTGACGACGGAAGAGTTAAGTCAGCTTTAGGTATAGGCGCTCTACTAGACGATGGTCTGGGAGATACCATTAGAGTTTCTCTTACTGAAGAACCCGAAGAAGAGGTTCCTGTTGCGTTTGCTTTATTAGAAAATTTTAATTCAATTAGTTCACAATGTACACCTGAAAGTTTCGTTGAAAAAAGAGATCCTTTAGAGTATTTACAGAAAGATACTTTTGAGTTTAATAATATTGGCGGTGGTAATGTGCCAATAGTCGCTTCAGAGTTAAAGACAAACTCGATATTAAATTCTGATTATTTTAATGAGTTAGGATATCAGTTACAAGCTGGACAATGGGTCAAGCAAGATGTCTCGGTGGATTACTTAATAATCAATCGCGAAATTGATTCAGAAGAGTTTAATTTATTAACAGAAGTGCAAAAAACAGGACTTCAAATTTGCAGTCGAAAAAATAATATTGGAATTGAATACAAAGACTTTTCATTGGATCTGCAAATCACAGATAAGGCTTGGGTGGAAATTAATTTAGATGAATTCACCTTAACGGAAGAATTCATTAGTCATTTAAAGATTTTATCTAATAGCCAAATAGTTTTCGTTTTATCTTCTTCATCAGAAAATTACGTTGGAAAAATAAGAGAATTTCAAAACATGCAAGATCAATTATTGTTAAGAAATCCTGTAATATTAAAACGAATATGCTCCAGTAAAAACTTTAATGAAATTGCATTGCAAACATCATTTGAATTAGGTACTCCTTTAATTGATGGATTTGGAAATGGATTTTTGTTGGAATCATCATTAAAAGTTAGTGATGAAATAAAATTGATTTATCTTATTTTACAAGCGACAAGAAAACGGATTACTAAAACAGAATTTATTTCTTGCCCATCCTGTGGAAGAACATTATTTGATTTGCAAGAAACTACTAATCGAATTCGGGATAAAACAGGACATTTAGTAGGTGTTAAAATTGCTATCATGGGATGTATTGTTAATGGCCCGGGAGAAATGGCTGATGCTGATTTTGGTTATGTAGGATCTGCACATGGTAAAGTTAATTTATATATTGGAAAAGAATTGGTAAAAAGAGGAATTGATGAGACGGTCGCTGATGAGGAGTTAATTCAATTAATAAGAGAACAAGGTGTTTGGGTAGAGCCTCATTCAATTGCATAAAGGATATTTATGAAAAAGAGTTTGTTGATTTTAATTTTACTTTTTATTAGTTTTAATTGTTTTACGAATGATAGAGTTAGGACAAGTGATTTCTCTAATTTTTATTTTTCACCTTTAAGAATTACAAGGGATCACATTCTGCATACATCGATATTTCAACCATTCATGTTTTCTGCTCTTCCGCTAGAAAAAGATTCAGGGTTGATTGGGACTTCTTTTGAGTATACAAGCATTGATGATTCATATGTAGGTGATAATTTCGGATATAACTTTGAGGGTGGGTTGTATCGACTAAATTTTTTTATAGATATGAATATTTTTCAAAATACAGAAATAATACTCGACTATAATATAGCAGGTGTTGATGGTGATAAATTTGGTATTACAACTACAGGTGGCTTGATTGAGCCAAACATTAAAAAATCTGGTACAGGGAATATAGATTTATATGTAAAAAATTATTTAATTAAATGGAATGAAATTGATTTTGGATTTTATGTTAGTGCAACGATTCCCGTGGATAATACAAAGCTGTTGGCAGCATCAAGAAATTTTGATTTTGCAACGGGGGGATTAATAACCTTTCAGCGAGAAGAATATGCCGTTCATTTGAATTTAGGATTCGTATATACAAATGATCCTACGCCATTTATTTCAGAAGCAGAATTTAATCAGCAATGGTATGTTGGCAGCAGTTTTGTTGCCTTATTTGTAAATAACCTTTATGGCATTGTTCAAGTTTCAATACAAGGCCCTGCTATGGGAGTTGAAGGAGCACCAAGTGGAATTGTTGGGCAGTATACAGTAGGTGTCAGGTATGTTTATGATTCTTATGTATCAGAATTATGGATTGGGAATGGACTTGGTGAAGGTGGGCATGGTATTGCTGGTGGGATCGGTCTCACACTAACTTATTGAGAAAATTATGTGCGGAATATTTGGAATAATTGGTAAAAAAAACTGTGTGCAAGATTTATTGAAAGGTATTTCTAAATTAGAATATCGTGGATATGATTCTGCAGGATTGTCTATTCCCAGTACAAAAGAAATGATTACTATAAAAAATAAAGGAAAAGTCTCTGGGCTACAAGAAAAAGTTGAGAGCTTTAATTTATTTAAAGACGATGCGTATTCGACAGGGATAATTCATACACGTTGGGCAACTCATGGAGTTCCTTCTGAGGCCAATTCACATCCGCATAATGGAAATCAAAATATTATATCTGTCGTACACAATGGTATCATAGAAAATTATCGATCTTTAAAATCGTCCTTAATTTCAGAAGGCTATTCATTTAATTCCGAGACAGATTCAGAAGTGTTAGCAGTATTAATTGAAAAGTTTTATGAAAAAGGTCAATTGTTGAAAGCGGTAAACAAAGCTTTGAAAGAAGTAGATGGTGCCTATGCGATTGCAGTTGTCAGCAATGAAGATATTAATCAACTTGTTGTTGCCAGAAAAAAAAGTCCATTAGTAATTGGTAAAGGTAAAGATAGGATTTTTATAGCCTCAGATCCATTACCAATCATTGAATATACAAAAGATATTTTTTATATGAAAGATGGCTACGTAGCTTCTATCATAGGTGATCAAGTCAAAGTTTATGATGAAAATGAAAACCCAATTGAAATCAAATATGAACATTGTTCTATGTCACCACAGAGTATTGCTAAAGATGGTTACGATCACTTCATGTTAAAGGAGATTTATGAACAACCAGAAGCGATTGAAAGTGCAATCGCTGGCAGGGTATTTAAGGATCAAACTGAAATAACTTTAGAAGATGATATTTTAAATAAAGATTTAGTTAATAGGATAAATCGAATTGTCATAATTGGTTGTGGAACAGCTTGGCATGCAGGGTTGATTGGCAGAAATATATTTGAAAGGTTTACGAAATTACCGGTTCAAGTTGATTATGCTTCAGATTTTAGATATAGAGATCCCATTATTGATGAGAACACACTAGTTATAGCCATAAGTCAATCTGGTGAAACGGCCGACACTTTAGGTGCTTTAGCTTTGGCTAATGAAAACAAGACTCCTACATTAGCTATTGTTAATGCAGTCGGTAGTACAATGACAAGAGAGGCCAATGAAGTTATATATACAAGGGCTGGACCTGAAATTGGAGTAGCTAGTACAAAAGCATTTAGCGCTCAAGTATTAGTCTTGTATTTAGTAGCTATGCACATAGGTACAATTCGTGGTATTTTGGATGTTGATGAAAGAAAAAGGAGAATTAAAAATATTTTAAAATTACCATCTTCAATTCGAGAAACTTTTAAAAAATGTAGCAATATTAAAAAAATTGCTTCTATTTTTAAAGATGCAACTAATACTTTATTTCTTGGTAGAGGGACAGGTTATCCTGTTGCCCTAGAAGGTGCATTAAAATTAAAAGAAATTAGTTATATCCATGCTGAGGGATATCACGCAGCTGAGTTGAAGCACGGTCCATTGGCATTAGTTGATGAAAATATGCCGGTTGTTGTATTAGCTTTGAAAGGTCGGCGGTATAGTAAAATAATTAATAATATTGAAGAAGTAAAGGCTAGAGGTGGGAAAATTATTGCGATAGTAAGTGAAGGTGATAAGGAAATGAAAAATATTACATCTGATATTATTGAAGTAAGTGAGGATGTAGGTATTTTAAATTCGATATTAGTAGCCATTCCAATGCAATTATTATCCTACTATGTCGCTGTGGTTAGAGGCTGTGATGTCGATCAACCAAGAAACCTAGCTAAATCTGTTACCGTGGAATAAAACAATGATTGAAGTTATAAAATTTAATAGCGATACAAAAGAAAAAATTATTGATAGATTAATATCGCGAACTGATCATTTTTATGAACAATTTTCAAAACCTTTAGAAGGAAACAGGGAAATATTTGGAAAACCATTAACACCCCTTGAAAGTGTGCGGCAAATACTTGGTGAGATTCAGAAAGATGGCGATATAGCTGTTTGCAAATATTCAGAAATATTTGATAAAGTTATTCCAGATCCATATTTAGTTGGCTCTGCTGAAATCAAAAACTCATATCAATTAGTAAATGAAGAAGTGGTTGAAGCTTTAAAGGTTTCAATTGAAAATGTTTCTGCATATCAGAAGAGAATGTTGCCAAATGACATTTCATTAGAGAAAAATGGAAATGCTACCACAGGTGCCTACTATCATCCTATTGAAAGAGTTGGTATTTATATTCCGGGTGGTACAGCTCCACTTTGTTCATCTGTAATCATGAACGCATTGCCCGCTATTATTGCAGGAGTGCCGGAAGTTGTAGTGTTTACACCACCTCAAAGAGATGGGACCGTAGATCCTGGAGTTTTAGTAGCTTGTGATTTAATAGGTATAAAAGAAATTTATCGCGTTGGTGGTATTCCGGCTATAGGCATGATGGCATATGGAACATCAACATTTAAGAAAGTTTGTAAAATTGCTGGTCCAGGAAATTCTTTTGTAGCACTTGCTAAAAAGGAAGTTGTTGGATATGTTGATATAGATTTATTTGCAGGACCATCAGAAATTTTAATTCTTGCTGATGAAACGGCCAACAAAGAATTTGTGGCAGCTGATATGATTGCTCAGGCGGAACATGACAAAGTAGCATCATCAATTTTAATTACAACTTCGATTGAATTAGCTGAATCATTGAATGAAGAGTTAGATAAACAGTTAGAAGATTTACCAAGAAAAGAAATAGCTTCTTATTCACTAAAAAATTATGGGTTTGTTATTGTAGTTGATAATATTTCTGATGGTATAACCTTATCCAATTTAGTTGCACCGGAACATTTAGAACTTTGTGTCGATAATCCGAATCAATATTTGAATGATATAAAAAATACGGGCGCTATTTTCTTGGGTAATTATTCCCCGGAGGCTGCGGGGGATTATTTAGCTGGTCCGTCTCACACCTTACCTACTAGTGGTACAGGTAAATTTTATTCTGGAGTATCTGCTGATACTTTCATACGACGAACTTCAATTATTCATTATGATCAGATTGATTTTGAAAAAGATAGTCCACTTATTGCTTCAATAGCAAAAATTGAACAACTTGAAGGGCATGCTAGAAGTGCTTTAATTAGATTGGGGAAAACAATATGAAAAAGTTACTATTAGGAATGACATGTTTATTTTTATTTAATTCTATCGTATTAAACGCAGAGGTCTTAAAAAAAGGAAGCATCATCGATGCGGGGTATTCTGAAGATATATATGAGTCGAAGGTTGTTGGCCTTTATGGAAAAATGATAACATTAAAAACAAAGAAATTTATCAAGAGTGGATCATTAAATATCCAAAGAGTTTTTAATATTTTTGTAAGCGATATTAAAGGAGTCAATGCCGTTTATAATGATAAATACCCTGAGCAAGATAATAAGGATTATCCTAAATTATATAAAGGAGTCTATGTTGAGGCTTTGCATCCGAATGGGGAATGGTACGTTGGTGTGATCATTGAGAGGTATGGGCATTATTTCAAAATCTCAATGGGAGCTAGTGGTTGGTCTCCTGTTTGGGTTGAAGCAAAAAATATTGTCAAAGAATTTAAATTAGTTAAGGATATTATTTTTAAAGATTATAGGAAAAAGCAAGTTGGTGTGTTGAAAAAAAATGGAAAACTATTTAATAGAAAAAATAAATTTATTGCAAAAATTTATTCCAATGGAAAGGTTTATGATCCTAGTGGAGAGTATATTGGATCTATTAATCCAGACGCCTCTATTGAGAGTGAGGGATCTATTAAATTTAAAGCAAAAATAAAGTTCAATAATGGTATCTTATATATGGATCCAGCTGGAAAGCCTTTATTTGTAATGCGATATATTTATGCTGCATTATACCAACCTAAAAAGCCTGAACGTGTTGATATATTTTTTAATCAAGATGAATTAAAAGGGCATATGCGAATTTGTGCAGGTCTTGTTTTATTATTAAAAGATAAATTTTAATCTAGAGAATTAAGTGGCTCTTAAAAAATCAAAAACTAAGAAGTTTTTATCATGGTTACTCTTGGTGACTTCTGTTTTCATCATTTTTTATATTTATGGAATTCCATTAGTATTAAAGCACTATTTGCCTCAGATTATTAATAATAAATTTAAAAATATGGAATTTGTAGTTGAGTGTGAAGAAGTAACAATGAGTAGTCTTACTACATTTCAATTGCAAAAGGTTCATATTGATGCCTCTTTATTGCCTGATGAATATAAAGAAATCAGTATTGGGCAAATCGAAATAAAATTTAATTTCTACGACTATTTTATAAATGAAGGTGCATTAATAGATGAAGTGATTATTTCAAATATTCTTTTAGATAATTTCATTGAGCTTAAACTTCCATTTGAATTTAAAATAACAGGCTTTGGGACACATGAGTATCTGCTAAATCTAAGAGGTGAATTGGCTGGGGAATTAAAATTAAAAAAAATTAGAAACTTAAGTTGGCAAATTGACATTCGTGATATGAATGAAAATAGCAATCAAGATATTTGGCAATTTTCCGGTGTGCTTGAACAAGCGAAAAAGGGGAAAATTAAAATTGAAACTGAGATGATGTTTCCCTTTACAAATATCAATTTGACTTGGGATCGTTTAAATATAAATAAGATTTGGCCTTCTTCTTATAGTGAATTTATAGATGAATTTTGCGATGGAAAAGTTTCATTGAAAGGAAATTTAGATAACTTAAATAAATTTTTTCAAATATCTGACGCAAATTTATCAAAAGATCTAAACGGCTATGCAGATATAAAAATGTATCAGATGAAAGGTTATCATGAAATTGTCAAGAGTCATTTGACAATGCAGTACGAAGAAAATATTTTTGAAAGTCAATTTGAATATATTGTTGATGAAGGGAAGGCTTTTAATTCCACCTTTAGCATTTCAAAAAGTAATTATTTATTTGGTAATTTTAATGGGTCAGTAAAAGATTTTCAAAATTTTTCAGATATGACATTATTAAATAAAATTGATTTGAGTGGAGAGCTGAAAATAAAAGGAAATGTTGGAGGAACAATAGATGTTCCAGAAGTTGAATTAAATTTATTCTCCAAAAATTTATTCTACGGTAAAACAAAAATCAATTTTAATTTGCAATCCTACATTAAAGGTAACTATGTCCGAATACCTAAGTGTATTCTGGAATCTCCTAATAAACTTTTAAAAGTAGAAAGCGAATTCAAGTTAGATGATACATCGAATTTTAAAATTAAAGTTAATGATTTTATATTTGGAGAAAAAAAACAACCTTATTCATTAAATAAACCTATAGAGATTTTAATAAATAAATCGAAAGTATTTTTATACACCTTTCAGTTTTCATCGAAAAAGACAAGTATAGGTGGTTATATAAATTTGTTGGACAAGGGCTTAGGTTCATTGGAATTGAGCCTCAATAATTTAAGAATCAAGGAGTTCTGTGATTTTTTTAATTTACCCCTTATTTATAACATCGATGGCGATACAAATGCAAAAATAAACATTAGTGGTTCACTAATGGATCCACGATTAACATTAATTGGAAATATAAGTAATTTAAAAGTGCATGAAATCCCTGGTGGAGTGAGTGAGTTTGAAATCAAAGTTGATTCTAAGGGAGTTGAAATAATTTCATTTGATTTAAATCATAAAATTGAAAATAGCAGGTTTCATTTGGATGGATATATTCCTATTGTTTATGATCCAAGTAATCTGTCGATTGTGGAAGATACTCATAGAGAGAGATCTTTTTATACAATTTGTCATAACGCATCGCCAAAATTTTTGAGTGGAATATTACCAAAAGTAGAATCGTTGGAAGGTAAGCTTACAGGAAAATTAAATTCTTATAAAATAAGAGAAAAGAGATATTTTTCAGGTAGACTAAAAATAGTTGATGGAGGAGTATCTTTCAAAACTAATTTGTCACCTCTAACTGAAATTAATGGTTCAATTAATTTTCAGCGAAAAAAAATAATTATCAGTGATATGACGGCAAAAATGGGTCAGGGGGTTTTGAATTTAAATGGTGAATTAATTTTATCTGATTTGGTTGTTGATTCATTAAATTTATCATTTAAGGGCACGAAATTGAAAGTAATAAATGATGAAGACCTTTTATTAATTTTAAGTCCAGAGGTGACATATACTGGTTCTATAGACAATCCTTTATTAAAAGGTTCTGTGTATATTGACATGGTTAAATATGATGATAATCCACAAAATCTTGGGGATAAAATAAATACATTTAGAAATCCAACAACCGAATTTGATATATGGCCGAGGACAGAATTGGATTTAAATTTTCGTTGTGATCATAATGCGTTCAATACTATTAAACAATCTTCTTTTTTTTTACAAGGCTCTGGGAAACTTAGCATAAAGGGTTATGTCGCCAATAGCGAAATAAATGGTTATGTTAGGATTGAAAAAGGTAGAGTGCCTATTTATTCAAAAGAATTTATTGTTCAAGGTGGAATAATTAGATTAGATAATGACATGCCACCATTTATTAATTTTTCTGCTGATTATAAATCTAATAATATTGATATAAAAATGAAGATTAATCAGTATGCGGATGAATCCATTAATATTAATTATTCCTCCATTCCAGCATTGACTGAAAATGATTTACAGCGATTTTTGGTAAACAATTTACTTCCTGGACAAGAAGGAGAAGGTATCGACCTTTTAAGTTTTGTTAAGGCAAGTTTAGACTATTCTGATGTTTTGAGTACTCAGGGATTGCAATGGCTGAAAAGATTTACCTTTGAGACCCGTACCAGGAATAGAAATGGTCAAGAAGAATTTGGCATTGCTGTTGAATATATTTTTGATGAGCCTGAATGGTTTTCCGTCAAAGCAATTCAAGATGATAATGGAATTTTCAATTTTTTCTTGGTTGCAAGTTTTGATTTTTTAGGTTTTTCAGTTGATACAAATCTTTACGTAATAGAAGACTTTGAGCATTTGGAGCCAAAGCAAATTGGAGAAATATTATTGAAATTAAAAACATATAAAAAAGGACTTGTGGTAGTTCGTGAAAAAAATGAATTTGATATTCAATATATGATAAGGAAATTAAATCATTTGGTCCATATTAATAATTTAGAAGAAAGTTTTAATGTAGAAGCAAATCATCCTCTTAGAGTTGATTATTTAAAAGTTGTAAAAGATAAAAAATATAAAATCGATAAGTCAAAAAAAGGATTATCAATTAAATCAATTAGAAAGTTTAATCGAAAAATAATTGATATTGTTTTGAGTGATTTATTGGCTAATGATCAAAAGAAAAAGAGAGAGAGAAAAAATAAAAATGTTCTAAATAAAAGAATATTAGGGAAAGGGTTGAAAAGAAAGCAGAGAAAGACTTTGAGATCTTTGTTAATAGATGAAATGACAAGTTATGTTGAAACTAATAAAGTTTCTTTTTTAAATCATGCTTCTTTTAAAATCAAAAGAGTTTGTGAAAGGTGGGGATATACATATTCATCTGTAAAATGGGAAGAAATTGATAATGAATTTATAGGGAAAGGTAAGACTACTCCAGCGGTTAAATTTTTAATTGATTTGGGACCTCGATTTAGATTTAAAAAGTTATTCTTTTCAGGTGTCGAAAAATCATTAGAACCAATTTTAATTTCTTATACTAAATTCAAACCTTCAAAGCCAACCGTTCCCGTTTATTATTCTAGTTCTTATTCTGAATATTTAAGTAAGCAAGTAAGGGGGTATTATTTAAAAGCAGGTTACCTAGATGTGAAAACAGGAATTAAAATTAATGCTATCAACAAATCTAAAAGAAATGTCATCGTTACTCTTTGGGTTGATAAAGGGAAATTGTATAAAGTATCAAAAGTGGAATTTTATGGTAACACAAATATATCAAAAAATAAAATTTTCAAAGCCGTTCTTAGTAAACTCAAAAAATTTAAAATTATTGAAGAGAAATCAAACTCATTTGTTGGTGCGAGATGCCATTCGATTCTTTTGACCAAGATGAAGAATTATCTTTTAGATTTTTATAAGAATTTAGGGTATTACAATTGTAAAGTTAAGGCGCGTGTAAAACATAAATATGAATTTGATAATATAAAATCTTTTCTGCCTTCTATTGCTACTAAAGAATTTAAAGTTTTATTGTCAGAGAAATCAGGTGTTTTTTCTTTTGCAGAATTATATAAATCAAAAAGTAAAACTTATTCTATGAATGAATATTACCGTCTTTTCAATCAAATTGTTCATAGTAATAGTAAGAGATGGAAGTTTATTCAAAATTTTAGTAAGGCTGAAGGTTGGAATGATCCCGATATTATTTTATTGTTTAGGCAAGTTATATTAGATCGAGATAACAATAATGAAATGTTATTAGTTCGAAAATTATGGACAGAGCTTTATTCTTTACCTGCTTATAAAGAAAATAAAAATAATCATCTTGATAATGATTTTATATGGCAGGATATTACTTGTTCTGTAGAGGAAGGCATTCAATATAAATTTGGCAATGTTGTTTACAAACCTAGATATGTAAAAAAGTTTAAAACACTAAAAAGAATAATAAAAAAGCAGATTAAAGTAAATAAGGGAGACGTTTACAATTTAAAAGATATTCGTGAGTCTGTTAAACAGCTTACTAAATTAGGTGTATTTAGAGAAGTTGATTATGTTGAGAAAATTAGAGATGGAAAAATTGATGTTGAGTTTATATTAAGGGAAAATAAATCTATTTCTCTCGAAATTCAAACTGGATATGGTGAATTTGATAGAGTTCAGGCAGGCATAAGAGCATTTGATCATAATATATTTGGAACAACTAGAAGTGTGGGCATTAAAGGACGTGCATCAACTAAAAATTGGTTGTTAGAGCCTATTTTTGAATCTAGGTTTGCTTGGGGGTTTAGAAATCAATGGATCGGTATTTTTGAAACAAATATTTCAGATGAATTCACTTCTTTTAGATCAGGATTTGAAACAAATTTAATTAAAAGTTTTGATTACGGTGTGAATCTATCTTTTGGTTATAAATTTGAAAGTAATACAGCCAAAGATGTTGTGGAAGAGTTAAATCAAGAAGAAACGGGTTTTGTAATTTTTTCTGGAACTCAACTTAAGTTTTCAATAAATGAAGTAGACAGCTTTTTATTGCCTCACAAAGGTTATTTTTTTAGAATTGGAGGCGAATCAAATTTTAAAGCGTTAGGTTCATCATTCGATTTCGCGAAAATAGAATTACAATTTACTCAGCATTTACCTATTTCAGATCGTATCACATTTTCTCTTGGTGCTAGATTAGGCGCTATGAAATTAATTAGCGGATCTGATGAAATACCACTACAGGTCAAATTTTTTAGTGGGGGAGGTAATACGGTTAGAGGTTATGAACATAACTCTTTAGGTCCTATTATTGACAATGCTAGTATTGGTGGTGAGTTGAGAGGGATTTTTAATTCTGAATTTAGATTTCCGCTAACACTTACTGGTAAAAAGCAATTTGGCGTATTTTTCTTTGATGGTGGTTTTCTTGAAATGTCTGCAGATGATTATGATGATATGAAGTGGGATTCTGCTATTGGAATAGGTTATCGTTATGTTTCTCCTATTGGTCCTTTGAGACTTGATTTAGGCTTAGGTTTAAACGAACGTTTAGAAGAAAAAGAATTTTTCGATTTACGTTATGAACGTGGTGAGATAAAAAATTTATATATTGGGGGTTATAAGGCAAGACTTCATTTAAGTTTTGGTTTTGCTTTTTGAGGAGATCATTTG
The DNA here is from genome assembly GCA_002746535.1 of Planctomycetota bacterium. Classification (GTDB taxonomy): domain Bacteria; phylum Planctomycetota. The sequence goes on along the minus strand of NVWA01000047.1, from coordinate 1,571 downwards.
AGTGATTTTATATATGCCATTATTGCTGGAATAATAGAAGGTATTACAGAATTTTTACCTGTGTCTTCTACAGGTCATCTTATTATTTTTAGCCATTATTCAGAATATGATGAATTTAAAAAAAATTCATTTGAAATGATTATTCAATTGGCTGCCATCCTATCAATCATGATAATTTATAAAGATAGGGTTAAAGGAATGTTTAATTTTTCATCATCTAATAATTTTTCAGGATTAAATGCTTGGAAGTTGTTAATTGTAGCTTCTTTACCAACATTAATTATTGGATATTTATTAAAAGATTATATTAAACCTTTTAAACCTGAAGTAGCATTAGTCGGATTAGTTTTAGGAGCGATTGTAATGCTTCTAGTAGAAAAATTTAAACCAACGAGCAAGGTAATCTCTTTAGATGACCTGACTGTTCGCCAGGCAACTTTTGTTGGCATTGCTCAGAGTTTTTGCTTACTTACTGGTATGTCTCGATCAGCAATGACTATTTCAGGTGGTTTGTGTTTAGGGATGACCAGAAGACTTGCAGCCGAGTTTTCATTTATTGCTGCATTGCCAATTATGCTAGTGGTGTCCGCATATGAAATATACGGTTTGTTTTTTAATGATTCAAAGTCTTTATTTACTCTTCATGATTTATATATTTTTGTAACAGGATTTTTTGTTTCTTTTATCATTTCCTATTTTGTCGTGAAATTATTTTTAAAATTTTTAGAAAACTTCTCATTAAATATATTTGCTTATTATCGACTCTTGGTCGCGCCAATATTTTACTATTTAATCTTTCACACCAATATAATTTGATAAATTATGACTAAGTTTGTAATTCTAAGTGATACCCATTTCAAGCATCGAGAAATCGATGTGCCTAATGGTGATATATTAATTCATGCCGGTGATTTTACTAAAAGAGGAACATTACATGAAGTTAAAGAATTTAATACTTGGTTAGGTGAACTGTCTCATTCATCTAAAATAATCATTGCAGGTAATCTTGATTTTTGTTTTGAAAAACAAAATAGAATAGCACGTGAGTTATTAACTAATGGGATTTATTTGCAAGATGAATTAATTGAAATAGAAGGTTTTAATATTTATGGTAGTCCTTGGCAACCGTGGTTTTTTGATTAGTATGGTGCACCTATGGGACGTGAGTTTGGCGAATTTGTGAGAGATGCAAAAGTAAACATGTTGGGTGTGGTGCCAAGCATGGTTAAACATTGGAAAAACAGTAAAGCGCTGGACGGCATAGACTGGACAAACATCCATAACTTCAGTTCGACAGGGGAAAGCTCCAATGCCGAAGACATGTTTTGGTTAATGGCAAAAGCTGGTTACAAACCGGTTATTGAATATTGCGGAGGTACAGAAATAGGGGGCGGTTATTTATCCGGTTCTATGTTACAAGAAGCAGCGCCATCTTTCTTCACTACGCCTTGTATGGGGCTTAACCTCTATATATTGGATGAAGAGGGCCATGAAACAAAACAGGGTGAAGAATTACAATCCTTCATTAAGACAGCATTAAAAGGTATTTTAGAAGAAGATACAATTACAGG
>NVWA01000046.1 GCA_002746535.1 Planctomycetota bacterium | reverse complement strand
AAACTAAAACAATGAATCACATCGTATCAAAAGATATAGAACGAATGCCTGAAAAGTTGATAGTGAAGCTGGAACTGACAAGGCGAGATTTTAGCATTGAAGAATATTTGGTGCTTCCAATAAATAATGAGGCTTCTATTGCTATTAAAGATTATCAGGATTGCCCAGTAATGAGAAGTGGGTTAGTGTCCAATGAAGAATTTAATAATTGGAAGAACAAAAATCGGCATAATTATTTGGAAGAGGAAATAGATTGCTATATAGAACACTTCAACTTATTTTTGAGGGTTAAAGGCTAGCTGCTTAGATCAAGTTTTCCAAGCTCAGACGCGGGGGTAATGGTTGTGGGCTTTATTGGGGTGGGTCACTCGTTAATAAATATTTTATATTATCAATTAGCTCTTCACAATCTATTGGCTTTTTTAGTATATATTCAAAGTGAATTGCAGACATATCGAGAGCTTCCATAGAAGATATTTGGTTTCCACCAGCAGTTATTCCTATAATTTTTAGCTGAGGGTATTTTGCTTTAACTTTTATTGCAAGTTCAATTCCACTCATTTCTGGCATAAATATATCTGTAATGACTAGGTCTACTTTTTTCTCAGTCAAGACACTTAATGCTTCCTTTCCATTTTTTGCTTCTGCTACCAGAAAATCCTTAGAGGTTAAGAATTCAGTCAAAAACTCTCTGATGTTTTCATTGTCATCGACGATTAATATCTTTGCGTTCATTATTTTTCCTAATCAAAACCAAGAAAGAAGTATACACAGGATAGAACCTAGTTAGTACAAAGAAAAGTAAGTTAAGTAGATTCTATTAATTAGAAAAAATATTAATCGTAGCGCGTAGAGTCACAATAAAGATAGCCTAATAACAGCAAGCTTTTCAAAATAGAGATAGAAAAATAGGACACTCATTCAACGCTACCATCCAATCATAGAATTTCATAATCAAATTTATTCGGTATACTGGGGTTTATTTTTGGGTGTGGTTTGGTTAAGAAACTATTAAATCCTATTGTTGTTTGTGTTTTTATTTTGATGCTTGTTTGCATTGGGCATTTGATGTATGGGCGTTGTCAGACAAGTAAATACCACTATATGTGTCAGGCTCATTGGATGCCTAGATATTTGCCTAAAGGGATGATTAAATATATTCCTGAGTATTGGGAGATTGATAAGTATTTTTTAAATTATACGGGTACTTGGAGGTCTTGGTACGAAGATGGTGAGGAACGTGGGGTATATAATTTTAAAAAAGGATATTGGGTTGGTAAGTCAAAAGAATGGTATCTAGATGGCAGACTACACTCTATAATAGATTGTAATCAATTAAACAAAACCACCAAGTTTGAGCAATGGTATAAAAATGGAAATAAATCTTTTATAAAAATATATAGAGCAGGCAAATATATCTCGAAAGTTCATTGGAACAAAGATGGCTCCCTAAACATGAAAGAATACTATGACACCAAAGGCAACTCCCAAAAGAGAGAGCTCTTTGAAAAGGGGAAGTTGGTTGGGACTGAGGTGGTGGAGTGATATTAGGTGATTTGTTTGGGTGGGGTGGTAAGATTTTTGTTTTTTTTACAGTCTACTATGTTTTTTAGAAAATATGTAACCAAAGTTGTCTTTGTTCGGTATATAAAAATGCTGTACCAATAGAATCTCTTATGGTCATGCACAATTAAATGAAAAATATAATAATTTTGCTTATAGCTTTCTTTTTGTTAATTGGTATTTCAACTTTTTATCAATCACAGCATAAAAAAATGATTATTTCTCCTCCGAAACATTCTTTAAGAACCAAAATATTGAAAGTTTTGATGAAAGATAAAAATACTAGACAACATACGTCACTTGAGATTTTATCATCAAAGAATATAACTATTTATAAAGACCATATTGCACTTCATTTATTTGGTGATCAGCAGTTATTAAATAATGGAATCAGGTCTGAGATTTCTATTGATGTTTCATTTGTTGAAAATGATATTATTGTATATGAATGGGCAATGATGCTACCACATGGATTTATTCATGACGCCCCAAAAAATAGATGGTGGTCTGTTGCTCAATGGCACGATCAACCTGATACATCTAAAGGGGAATCATGGAATAACTTTCCTAGTCACTCACCCCCAGTTGCATTATATTTTGGGTATCTAAAAGGTAAATTTTATTTGAGTCCAGTGTATATGTATAAAAATCCATCTAAAGACGACCTAATAGAAGTGAAATTGGGGCAGTGGATTAAGTTCAAGATAGAGATAAATTGGTCTCAAGTAAAAAGGGGTCACTTAAAAATTTGGGTTAACGATCAGATAAAACCAAGTGTATATTATAAAGGAGCAAATATGTTGAATTCATATCAACATTATATGAAAATTGGAATGTATAGAAGCCCTGAAATTAAAACAAATAATACTATAAAATTTAAGGAATTGGATATTAGGAAAATTAGTAATCACATTATGGAGACACACTAATGTTATCCATTAGTACAAACAAATACTCAGACACGCGGATGATGGATGTGGGGGGCTTTACTTTTTATATTTTATTTTCTGTCTTTATCATTAAGAATTAATTATAGGTCGTCGGTTAAATTGTTTATTTTTCAATTTCAATGCCATTTTCTTTCAACCAAGAAATAGCTTCGTCAAATGTTTTTACCAGGCAAGAAATAAACAATTCATCTTCCGCAAATGCTTGCCAAATACGACCCATACCAAATATTAAATCATTTGGAGCAACAGCAACTGCATACTGTTTATTTACATTTTTGATTTCACTGTCCGAAGAGCCTAGACCTTGCATGGTATTTGCAGAGACGTTAAATTCTTCTATATTTGTGCCCTCTATTAATTGAAATTGAAATTCTTCTTCAAATTCATGTGACATGAGTTCTTTTTGGCAATTTATCAAATCAGCATCAACAATTACACCTTCATGCCATAGAATGACGCCATTTTTTCTAAAATCTAGTTTTACTGGCAAACTATTAATCCAAACATTATTTGTTAGGTATGATAAATCTATACAAGGGATCTTAATTAAAAAGACCTTTTAAGCTTACTCAACTCTGCTCATCATTGTAAAGGATAATCTTTGTCTAACAATTCTTTTGTGATATTTAATAATACTTCAATATCAAATGGCTTCTTTAAAAACGAAGTAAAGAATGATTCTGCAATGCTTTTAACATGATCTGCATCTCCCAGAAAGCCGCCACCAGTAATGCCGAGTGTCTTTATATCTGGTTGTAGTTCAAATATTTTTTGAGCTAGCTCAACTCCATTCATCTCTGGCATATTCACATCAATTATTATCAAATCAAAGGCTTGTTCTTCCATGATTTCTAATGCATCTAGTGCACTTGAAGAACTTATTACAGAATGATTGTTAGTTTTTAGGGAATCTTTTAAAAACTCAAGGCAATTTTTATCGTCATCTACTATTAAAATTGAGTGATTCATTGAATTTAAAACTCATGTTTAGTTTTAATAAAGTTATCCCATGTTGAGTAATATTTGATCACAAGATTAATCAAATCTTCATCGATATCTTCTTCTTCTAGTTTTCTGGGATATATGAAGCTTTCTAATTTCATCAAGCGAAGATTTAGAAGTAGCTTGCTTGTTATGTCTTGGTGGGGTTCTGTTAACATAGTATGCCCTTTAAAATATACTCGTATCTACTTCTTGAATACATATAGTACAGTATTTTATGAATAATTGAAAGAATTCTATGCTTAAAAGTATTAAATTAATGCTAAGAGGTCTTTAATATAGTATATGAGCGAAATTTAATGATTAATGGAATATGATTGCTGGAAACATCTAAATAATTGAGAAAGAATGTATCACAATTATGTTTTTAAAAATAACGATCGACCAAAATGTTGTCCTGATAGAAAGCGAGTAACGTCTGGTTACATCTTTGTCCACATCTCCAGAATTGTCGAGTAGGTAGGAGTAAAATTCTAGTATGCTAGTGCGTTAAGATATCTGAGAAATTTTATAAGGATGGGGTTTTGGTTTCGCGGTTGGATTGGGATGAGAGTGGGAAGTTGAAGTGATTAATTTTTATCACCGGCACGAATAAACCATTCTGAATATCCCGTACAATTATCAAATTTATTTATTTCAAGATCACCATACTGTTCACAACACCAATCGTAAAATATTAAGTATTCCTCACTTGATAAGTCAAATGGTTTCCAAATTAGAGTTTCTTCAGATTCAATATCATCTGTACCACATTGAAAGAAGTCATTTAATATATTTATTGGTGGGAAGCATTTGGATCTCTTGATCTTATTAAAGGATATACTGAGAATAGCTATCTGCTTGGCATTATCAATAAGATCCTTATTCCCTTTTAGCTTTAATTTGAGATAGAAAAATAATATTATGGCTACGAATAAACAGCCACAAATTAATGGTATGAGTGGGGATGGTGGTTGAGGTGCTATAACAGGAAATGCAGTTGATATTGCCATAACGAAGCAGATTGTGAAGTAGACGTATTTCATTTATTTCTCGGTGTCGTCCTTCTGAGGTGTTTCGTTCTGTGCTTCTTCTTTCTTCATTTGCTCTTCATTGGCTTGTTGCCGTTCTTTAAACAATTTCTCTATTGCTTTTTTCTGTTTAATTTTTTCCAATCTCATTGTTTCCTCAAATTGATTACCATATGAACCGCAAGAAACAATCAGAGCCAGTAGGGGGATTAGTAGGTATTTCATTGGGCTTCCTTATTAATTGTTTTTCTCATGATTTGCCAATTATAGCCCTAAAGTCTACTAGCCTCAAAAGAATTATGAGAGTTGATGTTAATTGAGATAGAAAATGAAAAGAGATTCAACGGCAATAAGAAATTAATCTTTGCTTACAATTATATAATGGTCTATGTTTATAGGGATCAGTTAAAGAAGCTGACTCAATATTATTGGATTGCAGCTATTATGAAGAAATACGATAAAAATTAGATTAGTTACGATTAAGACCAAATAAACTAAATCAAATCAATACCTTTCCATTATTCACGAAAACATTATCTTGAACAATCTTTAATGATTGTAAAATATGCAAAACTTTAATTAGGGAAAAATATTTAGTTATGTAACAATTTAAATTATTTAGCTGTTAGCTAAGTTTTTGTGCTACAAGAAATCGCCAGTTTTTTAGAAGAAGCGCAATACTTTTCATCTCAGCATCATGTCCACTTCTGTAAGTGGTTTATGGTGCTGGTTGGGATTTATTGTTCTTCTTCGGGTTCTGGCGAACCTCTTGTAGGGCGATTGTTTCAATCGGTACCACCTTACAGGAGAAGCAAATGAAAACCTTCCTAATACCTGTCCTTTTTTGCATTAATTCAATTGGCTCTCAACATAATAATGAGGGGCTGTAATGATTTTCATAATAATAATAACTTGTTTAATAGCTGTAATTATTGCCTTAGCAGTACTCTATGTAGCATCACTTTTTGATCATAAAAAAGCCACAGGTGATCTGCATGTTTTAGAAGATAAATATGAAAATTTAAAAAATGAGATAAAGCCACTTAGAAAATACTCTAAGATAGTAGATATTGAATTGGAGATTAAGGCTCTTAAATCAGAATCGGATCAATATATTAAGTCTGAAACTGAAAAAATAAAAAAAAATAAAGCCAATGCTGATGGATTAATTAGAAATGCTTCTAAGCAAGCAGACAAGGTGCGGCAAGAATCTCTAATGGAAGCACAATTGATTAAGAACGATGCTTGGAAAATTAGGGATGATGCCATAAAGGAATCTAAAAGGTATGACTCAATTGCTAAAGCTATGAAGAACATAGTGGAAGGTTATGGTGATGAATACCTTATACCCAATCATTCAGCAATTGATGAGTTGGCAGAAGAGTATGGTCATAGAGAAGCTGGGAAGGAATTAAAAAGAGTCAGATCAGAAATGAGAAAGATGCTTAAAAGTGACCTGGTTGCTGATTGCGAATACACAGATGCTTATCGAAGGACTACTGCCATTGAATTTGTTGTTGATGCATATGGTGGAAAAGTTGACACCATTATGTCAAAGATTAAGCATGACAATTACGGAATATTAAGACAAGAGCTTGAAGATGCTTATTCAATTGTAAATCATAATGGTAAAGCGTTTAAAAATGCAAATATTAAAAAAGATTACTTTAATTTGACTATGGATCAGCTTAAATTTGCAGTTGCTTCAATGGAAGTAAAGAGAATTGAAAGAGAAGAGCAACGAATAATGAAGGAGATTATACGGGAAGAAGAAAAGTCTCGTAAAGAATACGAGAAGGCCCGTAAAGAAGCTGAGAAAGAAGAGGATTTTATTCAAATAGCAATGAAGGAAGCTCAGAAAAAAATGGCTGAAGCTAATGATAAGCAAAAATTAATATTTGAAAAAGAGTTAAAAGAACTGCAAGAAAAACTGCAAGTAGCAGAAGAAAAGAATAAGAGAGCATTGTCGATGGCACAACAGACCAAGCAAGGGCATGTCTATATAATATCTAATATTGGCTCGTTTGGTGAAGACATATTTAAAATTGGAATGACGAGAAGATTAGAGCCGTTAGATCGAGTTAAAGAACTCGGTGATGCCAGCGTACCATTTCATTTTGATGTGCATGCATTAATACATAGCGAGGATGCTCCAGCACTAGAAAATGAATTGCATAAAAAGTTTCAAAGCAATCAAGTCAACAAGGTGAATTCAAGAAAAGAATTCTTCAACGTTGGTTTGAAGGAAATAAAAGAAATGACAGAGAAAATCGGTATTAACGTCCATTGGACGATGAAAGCAGAGGCTTTAGAGTATAGAGAAACATTAAACATCAATGGGGTGGTAAATTAATTATTTTAGGCAAATTATAAGGTAAAAAAGGTTCTCTGCAAAAGAACAAAATAAAACTCTAGCAGATTCTGTGACTGTAATGGCTACTTAATTAATGTGTATATTTATGTGTTAAGATGCAAGGTCTCAATGGGTTTATTCAAAGCCAATAATTAAAATAAACACTAGTGTTTAGGTGCGTTTTCGTTTATCAGAACAACCATATTTTTAACCTATGTAAAAAATTCTAAATTGCCTTACTCGATATTACAAATGATCTATTATGTGGTTTCAGCAATTAATAAATTTGGGGTAAATATTAGGAAAGTAGTCTAATAAATTGATTTTTTTTGTACAAAAAAGTGACGGTAGTAAAGGAGCGCCCTTTAGCGTAGAAAGCCGTGAAAGGACCCGCTAAACATAGGATATCGCACCTGTTTCAATGGTTTATGTCGTCATAATGGTTGTTCTTGTCGTTTTAATCAGGCAATATTGGTTGAGACTTTTAACTATTCATTTATTTAACCGTTTAGGTGAAGAATTCGCCCGTTGATACCGTTGATACTTTTTTTTTCCGAAAGTATACTTGGCAGGGGTTTTCTCTATTATATTTTCTTTCTTTAAACTTATATAAGGTATATAGGTATCAACGGTCTCAACGGGGTATCAACCAACTCTCAACCATGCCCGTTATCTGTTTCAACGGGGAATCATTTCAAATAATGCCTCGATATTTCTATTTCGGTAGCGAGGGGTAGACCTTTTGCCCAAGTAGGTGGGGTGCTCATCACCTCTTGAACAATCCTTTCAGCTTTTTCTATTTGACTATTATCCACCTCACATATTACTTCATCATGAACATGGAATAAGACCTGAATCCCCTTTTGCTCTAAGGTTAAAATGATGTGCACCAGGATGTCCCTTGCTGTAGCTTGAACGATGTTCTCGACCAGCTTCCCTCCATAAAGACCTATACCCTTGCCGTAATATATAGATGTCCCAGACAGCTCTATTTGCTCATCTTTGCCTTGTCTATTATACGTTGATACGGTCTTAGATTCGGCAATCATTTCTGGTTTTGAATACCTCAATTTTCTAGAAGAAGGTAAGGTGACAAGTATATCACCATCTACACAATCAAAAACCATAGTATTGCACGTACTCGAGGTGCTAGATTCTAGAGCGTGTTCAAATGCTTGCTCACATCCAAACCAGAAATTCTTTATGTTGCTCATCGTATTCCTATAAGTGTCTACTATCTCCTTGGATTTGGCTTTATTGATTACCCCAGTTTCCACTAATTCCTTGGTTTGCTCGTTATCCTTGACCATTTGGTAGAATCTTTTGCATCCCATTCCATAGCCTAACCCTAAAACAGCGGTTTTGCCGGCATTACGCATTAATTTAAGTTCTTTCTTGTTTGGATCATCGTCTGTAGGTTTATAAACAGCACGGTTAAACATTTTTTCACTTGCAAAAACTGAGTAAGGATCTTTGTTTAGCTCAAATAATTGAATTAGATCTTTTTGACCAGAAAGCCACGCTAACACACGGGCCTCGATAGCATTCAAATCTGCAATAACAAACGATTTTCCTGAACTTGCTATTAAGCTGTTTCTGAGTGCCAAGCCAATACCGTCACGACCTTGGTTTTGTAAATTATAGCCAACCCCAGCAAATCTACCTGTTATGCCTGCACCATAGTATTTCAGATTAGGGCATAGCTTCCCTTTGTTGAAGCTAGATAATTTAACTAATTTCTTTGCTTTATTTATAGAAGTATCGAAAGACTTAACCATTAACCTTGCCTTAGTTAGTTTGCTCACAAAAGGATCACTATGATCGCATAATACAAGCATCTGAGGATCATCTTTTGCTGTTGCGGGTATTAGTCCTTTCTTGCCTTGTTTTGTTGGTAGGTCTTGACCTATTTTGTTTAGTGCATTGGTTAACAATTCTTTAAAAGATTTATTTCCTGTTACCTCTTCACGGGTTAGCTTCAAGTCAATCAATAAGTTCTTTAGTACACTCTCTTGCTCTTCAATCATCTTGCATATTTTATTTTTATCTACAGTAATCCCCCTAGATATAAATGATTGAATTGTATGGTTCATCATTAATAGTTCTGTTCTTACATTTGATACTTTTGGAAGCAGGATTTCCAGTAGCTTTGCTGTAATGCTCACATCGTTTTCACAATACCTCTGTAGTTCAATCTTTTCTTCCACTGTGGGGCAAGCGTTTCCCTCCATGAATTCAAGGTCACCTTTAGGGTTTAGTCCATAATGATCGGCTAAACATTTTAAGGATAACCCCGTCAAATATTTATCTTGATTTACACCATGAGCATGCCTAGCCATTTGAAGAGTATCAATCACTTTCGGAGGGTTGATATTGTAGACTCGTGAAAGCACAAATATATCAAACAAAGCATTGTGTGCGACAATACAAACATTCTCTAGGTTTTGACCATATTTGACTTGAAGTTCAGCCAATATTTCAGAAACATCAAAACCCGATTCTGCGTCGTTATCACCATCTTTCCACCCAATCATTTGTACCTCGAATTGGGGGTGGGCTATATATTCCTCATAACTCATTTTCTTAAGTGATACTGTTTTGCTGTAGTAAGTTTCAAAATCAATTATTAGTCGTACCATTTGTAGCACCTCCCATCAAATCATAATCTGAGTTAAAAACATCCTCAATAATATCTACTGAATTGGTCTGTGTATCTACAACAATATTTGGAGAGTTTGTTTCTTCAAATTTATGGGGAATTTCTCCATTCAGCAGCCATTGACCCCGTAGATTTCCTTTCTGATGTCTAAATCTATAGCCAACAGATTTACCCTTCACTCTAGTATCTATAGATAAATTAGTAGTATTCTGGATGACCTTTGCGTCTCTTAGAATCGTTGTCACAGGTAAAGCTTCTAGGTCACGTTTTACATTGTACCATTCATACTTTCTATTAGTCTCATCAGGGTCGGATAACAGTTGAGCAATAAATGCTTTAGCGGTTTCGTCCGTTAGGTCTAACCACTTGCCAGATTCTTTAAAGGTATTGTCGATAAGTTGTTTTGGTTGATTGTCACTTAATCCGCAAGAATACTTAAAGAAGTCTACTATGTCAATCTCCTTTGAATCGTAATCATCACCTAAACGTGAAGCACCAATTTCAAGTGCTATTAAATCAAAATTAAAGTCAAATTTAGAAGCCATGATATAGGTGTGCGTTACGATTGAGTTTGCCACAAAAGAGTTTACCTCGGAAAGATCGCGCCAACGAATTGCATCACCTCCGCATGAAGCTTTCCAGTCTTTTACTCTGTGAAATAATCTATAATGCCAAACTCTTCGCTTACATTCAGGGGAGTTATAGAGTCCTTCCGGTATTGTTGTTGTAGGAAAGAATAACGAAAATTTAGAATCTAGAGTAACGAATGTGGAATATAAAGGTCTAAAGGATATTTTAGAACTCAACTGCAAAATTTTAGTTATGAATTCATCAACTTTTTTAAAATGCATTTTCCCAATTTCATCGAGAACTATCATCGACTGGCCTGAGGCCATTGTGGAGCCTAATGCTCTAAAAAAGTTCTCTTGATCAGAGTCAACATTAATCTTGGGTGCTGATTGTTCTAAAAAAGAAGACGCGATATTTATAGTCTCTCCTTTACCCGACCCAGAAGGACCAGATAAAAATAACATGTTAGGGGGTAAAGTATTGATACTAGAACAAAGGGTAGCACCTATAATCAACTGTAGAGCTTGTAAGCTTATTTCAGGGAAACTTTTTTCAAGGTGATTGAAAGCAGAATCTAGAGCCATTGGCTTATCTAATAATTTTACTGGATAGGCTGAATCAGATCTTACTCTGACATTTACATAATCTTTTGATTTTGCCTTATCTAGATCCAAACCCCTGAAAGTCTTTACCTTTTTAAAGCTATTGAATATGCCAGATACTACATTGCTTGTTCTAATAGGGTCTGTAGATACTATCCACTCTTTAGGACCATCTTTCTTTTTAACGGTGTAGTTGTAATTTCGGCAATATGGTAGATACCTTGAGATGTTTTTAAAATCTTCGTATTGATTGAAATTTTGATTTTCTTTTAGTACTCCTTCATATCCAAAAACTATTGGTAAATCCACATTGAAAAATTCCCCAATAAAAGGAAACGGGGGGGCTTCATCTACCTTATATTTGTCCATTATGAGTAATTCGTAAGTTTCTCTCAATACTTTTTCAGGAATATGTTTGTAGGTATCCATCAAAACCAACTTTGCATGTGCCCAGTGAATATTTAATTTTGCTAGGTTCAATAGTTCCAAAGGTTGTTCTTGAGTTAATAATGAAAATGGTATCCATCCTGCACGATCAGACCCTCTATATGATTTCCCACTTGAAGCACAAGAATGGCAATAAATCCCTTGGTCTAATATGCTAATGCTACCATTATCATTGTCGCTAGGGGAGATAGGGCACTTGGTGTGGCCATATCTTTTACTAGCCTCTAAATTGTTATCCATCAGATATTGTTTAGCGTCTGATTCATCGAACCACCCGTTTAGATGCAAAATTGGCCGGAATTCTTCTTCTGCTAATTCATAACTAAATACCTCAGAGCATTTGCCACTAGTTTCGCTATGTTCTGATAGAGGATGTCTGAAATCTTGTTTGATTTCCAACCCACTTATATTTTTTGGCATATACAATGAAGAAAACAATGCCTTTTGTCTGTGCCCCTCATTGATATAAATTAGTTTGATACCATCGTTGTGACTTTTGAAGTACACATCTGGTTTTAATTGATCTGGTAATACATCCACCATTACTTTCACTAATTCAGTAGTAAACCCATCTTGGTTGTGGGTATCTACATCAATACAAGTCAAATCATCGGAGCTAACGATACAGTTTTTTTCTTCAGGCTTAATTAATAGAAAATCATATATATTATCAATGTTTAATTCTTTTTTCTCTTCTGAGTATTGATCTCTGATTCTAGCTTTTATCATTCCATCACCCCCGAAAAGTCATTAGAGTATCCACATTCTAAATAGATATGTTTTTTCTCCAATAGGTGGTCGTGGGCTTCGGTGCTTGAATCAAATTTTGCCTTATAATTTGTCTGTGTTTGATTTTCGGAAAACAATTTCTCACAATAGAAGCAAGGGTTCTCATCCTTATAGGATAAGCTGATTACGTGGTAATTATCCGGATTATAGAGTAGTGAGTAGCTCCTATACCCTTCATCTTTAAGAGTAGTTATTGCATTGATTCTATGTGTCTTAATGATCTCACTGCTTTTGCTTTGGGTAGTGTCATTTGGTTCTATATTAGAATAGTCCATAGTGATATTTAGCAACATCAGGCCGTTTGACTGCCTTTTACGGTATTAAGTGTTATAATACTATTGGGGGAGTACGTCCTAAACTAGAATCGTGCAGTCTTACCTACATTAAGTCTGACTGCACGGATTCTTTATGCTCCTTTCGTATTTAAATTTTGTTTTTCTTTTATATTGTTGCTGTATTTTCTAACCGACTGTGTACACTGTACTGGTGAGATAGCTGGAACATGTCTTCTTATTGCCTTTGGATGTAGGTCGCCAAACTTCCCATCCCAAGGCACATTTTTTTGTCTATTATTCATTTTATTTCTTTCTAAATATGATTTTGAATTAGTTTATATTCCCATAACCCCGAGCTACGAATTCTGCGTTTAATTATATTATGACCTCCAAATTTGACCTTACGCAAATGCCTGATTGAGGCACTAACTGATGTAGTCATTGCATTTGTAGTATCTGAAAGTTCTGGAAGTGTGTGCCAGTTATCATCCCACATAATTGATTTTATAGTTGACATTAGATTCCCAATTCGATGGCCATCTAAATTATTTTTGTAGCTGTCACCGAATATTGAGTGGTACCTCATACGTTTACTCCTTTTAATAAAATGTTAATTTTAAGTAAATCCACATTACCCTCCTTTCTGGTGAATTTTATTTGATTCTTTTTCTGTATTTCTTGTATCAAAAAAGTCTGACAAAGCCTCTATGTCTTCCTTAGTAAACAGTCTCATCCCAGACAGAATTAATGGACTAGGAAGCTTTCTAGAAACGTATACATAATCAATGACATGTGGTGCTTGATTTAGTTTTTCTGATACTTGTCTAAGTGTTTGTAGGTCTGTTTTCATTTCTTATTTCCTTTACTAATTAAATTAATGATATTTTGACTTTTAAATATTTTATCCTTGCCATGGACATAAAGATACTAAAATGTCCCCTATTAAATAGGGGTGACATTATCGGACAATTACAGACTTATGTATGAGAAGTACGTATTTAAGAAGACTCAATTATCCGTAGCAAAATTCGGATATACCTTAGCAAGTATTGATGAAATTAAACTGATTGAGAGACAATCCTTTGTTAGAACTATGTACGATATTAAAGGAGATAGGGTTAGGGGGGATGGTATTTATTTAATTCCTGATTTTAATTCACTCGACCATAAGGAGGGTGTTACTAACAGATTACCCCTCAAAGAATATGATAATTATTTTGAGAAATATGATTTAGTGCAATCGAGTAATTTTTCAAAAATAGGTATTGCAGATGAATTTTCTAAATTAGGATTAAGCCTAGGGTCTAACCTAAACGAAGAGTTAAAAATTAATAATTCAGTAAAAATCATATCTTTCGCAAATAAATATGGATTGTTGTCAAATTCACTATTTTTTAATTATATTCATAATCCTTTTAAAGGACGAGACTTCTTTTATTGTGACAATATTGATACCTGGAAGTTTTGTTTTATTGAGGTTCAGGCTGTTCTCTTTTATTTAAATAAAAGAGAAAAATTAAAAATGGAGGACTTTACTGATGTAGTCTATAAAAATGACGAGCTTGTGTCGGCTAAATTTTTAGTACCTGCCCCTTATGACATTGATAAGGTTTTTTATTTCAAAAATGACGGTACATTTAAATCTATTAAGCGGAACGAAATTAACAAAATAAAGAGATTGCTTGAATATTCTGTATTGAGATTTATCAGTACTCATCTACAGTATACTACTTGGTCTGATATCGATGAAGTCAAATCTCCGAATCAATTTGGATTAATATCAAAACCTTTGTGCTTAAAAGGCGCGATATTCCTCGATCTAGCTAGTCAGTTTATGCCAGAACGAATATGGGTAAGTTGCAAAAAATGTAAAAAGCCTTTAGAAATAACGAAAGCATATAAAAACAAGAAGTTCCATGACACTTGCTACGATACTTATAAAAAATTCATTTCTCGTTGGAGGAAAAAAGGAAAAACTGACGAGCAGATTGCCACTGAGCTTGGTGTTGATGAGTTATAGAATAACTAAAACTCACCTTTAGACGATTGTGTCTACATAGTTTATCTCTTTATTCAGCTTGGTATTTTTTATGATTTATAACCAACTGTTATTAATTCTTAAATCTATATTAGCTGATTCAACAACGGCTTCTAGGCACTTGCTTGCTATTGAATAACTACTCTCTAGATATTCAAAAAAGGTATTAAAGTTTTTATTTTCTAGATCTGTGAATTCTTTCAGTGCCTTATTGACATTTTCAGAAAATAGAAATACGCCGCTGTCAGAGGCTTTGCGAACTTTGTGATGACTATCATTCCAGACTTCACTTAGTTTGGCTTCCATTTCTTTTGTTAAATTTATTTGTGTTATTTCTGCGTCATACTGTTTATCGTAATAATATTTCATGTCAGATAGAGCATTTATTACTTCTTGATAAGATTGTACTCGAAGTTCCCACCACTTTTTATTTTGATTTATTCTTGCAACTAGATATGAAGAAAATGCGCCTGACAAAATACCTACTGCACCTAGTTTTAATAATTCTAATGTTAAATCCATATCAATTCCTATAATTTATTTATACATTCCATAATAAAATATTAAAGTAACCATTATATAATGTTAAGAAACAAAAAACTAATTAATAACAATCTCTGATAATTCCAAAAATAAGACTGTTAATCCAAAATAATTCTCTATAAAATACCAAAGAACTAAAATTTAAGGAAATAAGATTACTAGCTTTATGAGCTAAATAAAATTTAATTAATTTCGCACTTTTGCGAAGTTGTGTGACTCAGAAAACCGTCAAACTTTTCTAACAAAAGCACAACTTCCTTGGGCCAGAGCCACCGGTTTATCCAGTGGTCGTACTTTGGCACTGAGGATTGTTGTTCTTTTGTGGGCTCTTGACGGTGCCTCTGGGCGGACTTCTTTTCTCGGTGTCATTTTCAAGGAGCCTGCAAATGCTACACACAGTCAAACACTTCCAAACTAAAAAAGACCAAGCACCAAAGAGATTACTATCCCTAGGTTTAAGCCGTCAACAGATAATAATGCTCACTGTCGGCTATCACGATGGCTCAATCGATAAGATGCCCGAGCTTATTAACTGCCTAACATTCCCCATTGAAAACGAAGCAAACGAGATAATCGGAGTAGTTGGCCTCACTGAAAACTTAAAAACAATCACCCACGGCGACCTATCAACGGGTATATTCAATCGCCTTGCTCTAAATGTTTACTCTAAAGTTATCATCAGTAGTTTCTTAGATACGCTTGATCTAATGGCCAGCGGAGTACCCAATGCCATTACACTTTTTAGCGATGATATTTCTACTTTGAAGAATATCGATGAGGTGACATTGCTCAGATACTACGACAGGGCTCTTCCAATAGCTCTTGAGAAAGCAGGGATTACAGTTAGGAGGAAAATCTAATGCTAAAACTGATTAACGATTTTCAAACTAAATTAGACTTAAATCAAAAGGGGTTGAAAACACTCGGATTAAATCAAGAAGCCTTGAAAATGCTGTCAGTTGGTTACTGCGATGATACTCCCAAAGAATTAAAAGGGTGCTTTACTTTCCCAGTAGAAAACGATAAGCAAGAGCCAGTAGGTATCATCGGATACAAGAAATCAAAAGAAACTTCCTTCTACGGGGATGTCAGCAAGGGTATATTCAACAGTCTCGCCCTAAAAATCTATAAGAAAGTATACATCGCCAGCTTCACGGATGCCCTAAATCTTATTTCTAAAGGCAAGCTCAATTCCGTAACATTGTTTTCCAACGATCTATCAGCATTCAAATCAATCGATGAAGTAGTACTCATCGGCTACTACGACAACCTGCTAATCGAAGCCCTTAAAGAAGCAAACATCACCATCCTGCTAGGTGAATCTGAAAAGCTAAAGTTCAAACGAAAATCCACCAATGAGAAATTCAGACATGTAAACGAGGATGAATTAATYTACTCAGCCAATAAATTAAAATACCATGTAAGAGGGATGGCTACTATCAGCCCTAATAAATTCCGAGTGATCATTGCCGTAGAAAAGAACAAACAATTCCATACTGACCGAGTGGATCTTATTTCTTACCGGTCAAAGGTGACTTACGCTAGAGACTTAGCAATGAACCTTGACCTGCAGCCGAAACAATGTGAAAAGGATCTGTTGGCAATCCTTCAATACCTCGATGAGTATATGAAAGAAATAATGCATGCTCATGAGACAAAACCTGTTGAGCTTACAGATGAAGAAATATCACAAGCCAAAGAATTCTTAAAAGTAAATAACCTCATGCAGATTATTGGGGCAGATATTAACTCTATGGGGTATTCCGGTGAAGGCAAAAACAAATTACTCGTTTATTTAATAGCTACTTCTAGAAAATTAAACTCCACACTTTCAGGAATGATTCGCTCTGGATCATCATCCGGCAAAACCTTCATGATGGATATTATCAGCTCWCTAATGCCACCTGAAGATGTGATTTATCTTTCAAGGCTTACTTCWAGCTCCCTGTATTACATGCCCAATGATGGATTRAAAAAYAAATTACTGCTAATYGATGARACMAAAGGGGCWTCWGAACAGGTGGARTATTCMATCAGGTCATTGCAATCKAGAAAGAAATTAACCCTCGCTGTCGTWAAAAGRGACATAACMGGTAARCAGAAAACMCAGCAATTTGATGTRTATGGTCCGATTGCTTATCTRGATTCTTCTACWAGCTTTGATAGYAACCCMGARAAYATGACCAGGTGTTTTATTATTTCYCTGGATGAATCKAAGAAACAAACTGAAGCYATCTTYAATGCTCAAAGAMGAAARCGAACTGTTGCTGGWTTRCAACGGGRTCATTCAACTGATGARACKATYAAAAARCATCAGAATKCTCAAAGRGTAYTAAGGCCATTAAAGGTGGTSATTCCWTTTATTGATTTRATTGAATTTCCATCTGATAAATTAGAAGCCAGAAGGAAATTTGATATGCTKTTATCWCTSGTTGAGGTYTCAGCWTTCYTGCACCAATAYCARCGAAATATMAARCAGTCTAATTTTGAAGAATACATTGAAGCSGATGTGGAAGATTATCGCATTGCYTATCAAATGGTYTCTGAAGTWYTAAATACAACATTCGGYGACYTSGATCAATTCACWACYAAGCTCTATGAAGAGATAAAAGTTGCTGTTAAAAAGCATGCTAARATGCCAGTAGAAGAGTTTGAATTCACTCGTAAGGACGTRAGAGAATGGACWGATAGGCCMGACTATGTCTTAAAGAAAYTGATGCCACAGCTAGAGAATTTGGAGTATTTAAATAGRAATAAAGGWGGYCGWGGWGGTAGGTACACWTAYACYATCAACCTKTTCACACAAGTAGGTAATAAGCAATCATTGGTAGARCCTGATGACCTTGATTTAGMTTWTAGAAGTCRTTTSGTWACKACCAAATAARCCCTTACGMAATAAGACTTTAACCTATTTGGGAGTGAAAAAGATGAAAACGTTAACGCTAAAATCAAAGTTTACCCGTAGTTTACTCATAGAAGGAAAATCCAAAGTTACCGCTGGAGATTATAGCCGGCATATAGATGTATTTCTTGATTACATGGAGAAAAATGGATTAGAAGAAATGACCGATGTCACTAAGAATACTTTAAAGGGATTTCAAACCTATCTATTTACCAAGCATAAATCCAGAGCTGGTAAGAAATTGAAATTAAATTCCCAGCATAATATTTTGTGCTCAATCAAATCATTCTTTTGTTTCTTGATTCAAAATGATCACATTATGGTTGATCCCGCTAGTAGTATCACATTGCCAAAGATTAAGAAGTCATTACCAAAAGATATTCTGACTGAAAAAGAAATGAAGCGACTGTTGGAAACGCCTGATACAAGTAAAGCCCGTGGTTATCAGGAAAGAGTGGTAATTGAATTGTTATATGGCACTGGTATTCGTAATTCAGAAGCAAGATTTATTAAGCTAGTAGAGGTTGATTTAGATGATCGGGTGATATTTATTTCAAATGGGAAGGGTGGTAAAGATCGAGTTGTCCCAGTAAATAAAATATTACGGAAATATTTGAAGAAATTCATCAACGACAAACGCCCATTACTTATAGGCAATGTTGATACAGAATATTTACTTGTAGGAGTTGGTGATAAAGCATGGGGCAAGGATCGTATATTAAAGCTGGTGCAGAAATATGTTAAGAAGGCTAATATAAGAAAACATATTACCACCCATTCTTTACGGCATACATGTGCCAGTCATCTGCAAAAGAACAACGCACCAATAAGGGTTATTCAGGAAATACTTGGACACGAAAGTTTAAACACCACGCAGATATATACTCATGTTGATGCGTCCCAGCTTAAAGATGTGATTGATAAGTTTCATCCTCGTAGAGATGTAGAAGGGGAGTAGGTGTATGCTTGCTCGGGAAAGAGAGGATGGTTAAAAGTCCTGGCATGATGGAGAGTCTGTTTTGTCTACTTTTTTTCACCTCAGATGTTTCCGTCACAAGCATACAATATATTTTATCTCTTTGTTTGTAATTAATTCAAGGGGTATTTTTAAAGAATAAAAGATGCATTAAAGATTTGTAAGTAAGTTTAAAGTAGATGCTTAATAATAAATGAAGGTATTTAATTATGGTAAGTGAATGGTTAGAATCTTTAGAAATAACAGGTATGAGCCAACAAACGGTTGCTAATCGTAGGTCGCATATTTCTCAATTTGAACGGTTTAGGGGTCGTAGGTTAATCAATAAAGACTTGATAGATGAATACTGCTTACATGTAAGAGAGAAGTATGAAAGCTATAATACGATCTATATTAAGTTCTCTACCCTTAAGTTGTATCTGAAATATTTAAAGATAAATGTGAATATTGTCCTACCTAAAAAGAAACGGAAGATCATTCAAGATTATTTCAAGCAAGCTGAAATCAATTTAATCATGAGTTGTTTTAAAGGAAAATATAAACATCTTGCCATGTTAGAGCTATTGTATGGTTGTGGCTTAAGAAGAGGGGAGCTACTTAAAATTGAATTATTTGATATTGACTTTGATGAAAGGGCTATGCTTGTAAGAGGAAAAGGCGATCGGGTTCGTTATGTGCCCCTTACTAGCATAGCTGTTTATCTTATCGGCAAATATATAGACGAGTTTAGGCCACAATCTTCAGAAACAACTAAATTATTTGTCACAAGAACCGGTAAAGATTTCAAAAGGGAAACAGTTGATTCACTGTTTAGGCATATGAAAACTAAATTGCCAAATAATTTAAAGGATAGATTTCATCCACATGCTTTGAGGCATTCAATTGCTACACATTTAATGAATAATGGTGTGCCTGTTATATTGATTCAAGAATTTCTTGGGCATAGTAATATTGAAACTACTCAGATTTATACTCATCTGGATCACCGTGAGATGGTTAGGGTTGTTGATTTGTTTCATCCGCGGGTTGGGTTTTAATAAGTAATTATTTTTTTCCAAAACACCTTAAGAACCCATCCAGTGATGAGAGAAAAAGTTTTCTGTTTGCTACAGCCAAGCCATCAAAAACGACAGGTGATGGTATATTGATGTTACTTATTTTTTCCCCATTTATTATTGAATAGCAAGTAAGATACTGTGAGGTTGTTGGATACGTATCAAGAGAACCAGCCACAAAAATTTTATCTTTTGCTATTATTAATCCCCTTGGCCGAATTAATAATGGTATGCTAAGCTTATTTTTTACCTTTAAGGACCCAATGAACAGTTTGTGATCTCCTTTGCCAGGCCTTGTTTTTGAATATTTATCACGAAGATTTGGAAATGAAGTAAAGCCAACTATAGTATTACTTTTAATGGCGAGCATCTGGCCAACAATCCCCATATAGCTCCAGGAAGTTCGTACTGAGAATGTATCGTCTGTGAACGGACTGCTCCTAGACGGTTTAAGATAGACATCGTTCTCTCGAACTCTAGATGATTTTCCATTTAATATATTAATTTTAACACTTGTACCTAAGAAGAGATAATCTCCACTTTTAATTAACATATCTTGATAATATAATCCTGGAACTTTTGATTTCCAGATCACCTTACCAGTAGGTGCATCTAAACTATACATAAAGATACCACCATCTAGACCAGTATGGCGTCCAGCAACGAAGTAAGCTTTATTGTCGTGAACTAAGACGCTTCCAAGTATAGGCCAAGGTGACTCGGGTTGGCCATAAGCAAGAATCCTTTTATCTTGAGGTGCTGCATTAAATCTCCAAATCAACTTTCCATCAGTTGCACTTAAGCAATAAACCCAACCATCATGACAGCCAAAAATTATATTCCCCATTTCATACGTAGGTGGTTGGGTTACTCTGCCACCTGTTCCAAATTTCCACACTACTTTTCCATTAGATGAATTTACTGCAAATATTTGATGGGAGTCAACGGATGCAACATATACCTTACCAGCAACAATTATTGGAGCGCTTATTTTATTACCAATTTTAGTTTCCCAAATTTGCTCGGGATTAATCGGGATTTCAGTCATCAGGCTGGCTATGCGTGATGAGTTTTTTCTATACATCGGCCAATCTTCTTGACCTGAGGTTTGCTTATTTGAAACGCCCGCACCTTTTTCTAATATATTTGATTCTTTAATTGTAGTAATTTGAAGGTTATTAAGAGTTCCAAGACCCATGATGCCTTTTAATTGCGGAAAACATCGGCAATCTGTTGGAAAAGTATATATCATTCCATTCGCTGGAATTGCGCCAAACCCACATGATGCACGTACTGTACGTGATGAAACGGTCTTTCCATTTTCTATTTCAGTAAAATCTAATCTTCCACTAATTAAATACCGCTCAGTAGCTTTACCGGGAGCACATTTATCTTGAAATCTTACTGGTATAGATTGTATTAATTTACCTGATGAAGGCTCATATCCTTTCCAAAATTCCCCCTTTTCAGGGGTTTTTGAACTATTCATCTTGTGAACCCAGACTAATCCTTTGGAAAAAAATACATTCCTCGGACTGCCTCTACCTGACATAGAATATTTTTGGGACCAAGATTCACTGCCAGTTTTTGTAGAAAGACCTCGAATAATATTTGATGAAGAATGAATTATGATGTTATCATTACATCCCATTAATACGGTTCTTTTATTAAAAGCTTTATCTTTTTGTTTCCATACTTCTTTACCAGTCAACAAAACTATTTTGATAATTAGCATTTGTCTAGTGTTATGTACGTAAATATGATCATCTTGAACAATCATTCGATTATCATATCCCCCTACAATTATAGACCATAATTCTTTTCCATTTTTTTCTTCGATAAGTCTTACTTTGTCTTTTGATAAAAGCAGTAGTTTTGATCCTAGAATAATTACAGAATCAGGTTTGCTGTTAGTATAGGTAAAAATTTCTTTACCAGTATTATTGTCCATTTTCACGAGCGGACCTGATAATTTAAGAGGAGCATAAAGAAATCCCCCATTTGCTACCATCGCACGTCCAGAATACAACAAGCGGTCATGCTTAGTCTTAATAGATAATTGCTTTTTCCATAGAAATACACCACTAAAAGCATCTC
The DNA here is from genome assembly GCA_002746535.1 of Planctomycetota bacterium. Classification (GTDB taxonomy): domain Bacteria; phylum Planctomycetota. The sequence continues at coordinate 2,645 of NVWA01000046.1, read as the reverse complement.
TAGCTATTAACATAACTTTTTGAGGTGCTGAAGAAAAAAGAGGGCCGTAGTCATATACATAAAATAGTTTGCCATTTGCAGAAATACAACAAGGTGGGCGACCATTATGTCCACGTGAGCGTAAAGGGCCATCTATCCAACGCATACTGTTGGTTGGTCCAACAAAAATATCTTTGCTTGTGGCAGACCTTTTAGGTCCATATCGTTGATGAGTCCACTCATCCATTCCTTTTGGACGTGGCTTGATACCAGTCCACCAATTTCCATATTTTTTAATATTATTGAATCCTGCGGTTTTTAAAAATACAGAAGAAGATTCATCATTAATGAAAATATGCCCATTTGGAGAAATAATGCGTAATATTTCGTATGCATTTAATCCTTTTTTTTTTAAAATCTGGAAGTTTTCTATAACTAGCAGATTTACTAGATTTCCTGCATAGGGTAATTTTTTAAATGAACCGATATCTAAAGAAACTCGTCCATATATACCCTGCAACCTTATATACTTTCTGGATATTTTTAGTGACATCGAGTCTATAGCCAAACCATGAACTATAAATTTTTTATTGATTCCAAGATTAGACGTCATAATTCCATCCGTGGCTCCTAAGTGAACACAAAACCCTCCTTTCATTTGTGAAGATGCAATAATTTTTGTACCTTCATTAGTAAGTGCTGAAATAGTTGATGTTAAAAGGATTAAGATTTTTATTGATTGATAGAATATCCACTTAGTATTCATAATATTTTTTCATAAAGTAAGAGAGGTTTTTCAAATAACGTATACTAGCATATTTATGGAGCCGTGAAACATATTGATAAGGTTTACTAATTTTTAGGGTAAGTATCATTTTTTAGATCATCCTTTATCTATAATGAATTATTAGGTTGTAAATATATTTATTGATATATTTAATCAACTCTCATTTTTCCCATATCACAACCCCTTAAATAATAATGATTTAAGACCATACGCCACGTCAGTTGACGACAACTGGCGTGTAACCCAAATCAATTACTCAACCGGCGACAGTTGGCAACGTTCATATTCTGGCAAAAACGGCCACCACTATTCAACAACGACCAATCCCGATGGCGGAACATACACCGATGAGCTCAATCAAACAACTGATAGGATAGAAATACAATCAAGAGTGCTTCCAAACGGTTCAACTTATGAGTTTACCTACGATGCATCGTCAAGCTCAAATACTAATAGCCTTTCACAAATTGAGTTTACTCCAAATGGAACTTCATCAGTAACATTAAAAAATACTTATGAATTCAATGCTGATGGAACGCTAGCAAGTGAATCCAAAGATGTTAATGGTGCGAACTCTACTAAATCATATACCTATGAAAATGGTCAGGTGAAAACATCGACCAATGAATTAGGACAGGTGATCACTAATACCTATAACGGTACACCTAGTATGTTGACAGGTGAATCAATCGCAAGAGACGACATGACCATCGATGTCACCTATGAATACAACAGCTCTGGATTATTAGAAAAGAAAACAGACGGACGCGGTAATTTCTTCACTAACCAATACAACGCATCCGGTCAGCTAACTATTTTCACTAATAAAATGGGCAAGCAGACGGTCTATGAATATGATGACTTCGGAAATAAGAATAAAGAAACTTTGCCAAATGGTGATGTTACTAGCTTCATATATAACGATAACAACCGACTAACCAATATTACCTTCCCGGATTTAACAACGGAAGTATATGCTTACGATGGTAACGGTAGTTTAGAATTCTTCACTAACAGATCCGGCAATGTCACTCAGTATCTTTATGATGATCTGAATCGTTTGACATCAGTTAATGGTGTTAGTGATCTGCCTACACTTGGCGGTGAAGGTGGCGACTTTGTTTATAAGTCAGGTCACAGCTATACTTATAATCCTAGTAATCACATAGAAACCGAAACCAATCCTGATGGCATTGTGAACTCGTTTGTTTACAACACTACCGGTCAATTGATTGAAGAGCATTTGGATCTGAACGGTGATGATATTACTGAGCTTAGTGAATACGATGCTTCGATGTATTTGGTTAAGAAGACTAGAAGTACTGGTGAGGTTATTGAGTATGTGAATAATGCTTTGGGTCTTGTGTTGAAAGAAACTTCATATGATGGTGCGACTGTTGTGTATGTGAAAGACTACACTTACGATGCGCAGGGGAATATGCTTAGTCAGGATGATAATGATGGGGATGTGCAGACTTTTGCGCGTAACAATGAAGGATTTGTAACAGAGAAAATAGAAGCAACGGGATTAAAATCTACATTCAATTACGATGAAGAAAATAATATTTCATCTTACATCAATATTAGCAGTGATGGAACTGTTAGTTTCACTTCAACTTCTGAGTTTGATGGTAATAACAAATTGACTAAAACAACTGATGCTAATGGATTAGTAGAAACATTTGAATACAACGATCTTGGGCAGATGGTTAAGACAACCAATAAGATCGGCAATTCAGAAGAAATGACATATGACTTTCAAGGTAAAGTTACAGATAAGACCATTGGTGCAGATGTTTATGCGCATGTTTATAATAACAACGGTCAGGTAATTAGTTCAAGCAAAAATGGTATTGTTGAAGTGTACAATACTTATGGT
>NVWA01000002.1 GCA_002746535.1 Planctomycetota bacterium | reverse complement strand
CAAGTGAAATTTATTTATTTTTATTTTTTCATAAACATCTTGTGTGAAATGACTTAAGTTATTATTTGATTTCTAATTCGTACAACCATTGAGCAAGCTACCACCCCTCCTTAAAAGGGAGGGGAGTTTTGTCACCCACCAATTTTAAAATCTTGGGAGGGTGTGCCTCTAAAAAATCTTGGGATACTCGGGAAAGCATCGGTGATTATATAATAATAGGTACCCGCGGGGAAATCAGGGGTTACGCCGGCTCTTCCGTTAGCTTCATCCAACGTCCCTAAGCCATCAACATATTCGTAATCATTAGAATAGATACCATCATAAGTACCACATGGAGCTGTCACACCATCACCACCTCTTTCACCCGTTTTCAACTGATAACTTGATGTCATTTCAATCACCGAAGAACTACTATCATTAGTATCAGTATAGGCATATTTGTAGTAAATAGGAAAACCATCTGCCGCATAACCGATCAGTGTCATTTGAGTCGTAACTATATTTACCGATTGAATAAATAAATCTGGAGTTCCATGACAATGGTATTTTCCTGATGGTTGCACATGAGCATTGTTGCAATCCAAACCCAAATTTACATTTAACGCTTCTAGGTTCCATTCCCAATTAACATTAGGACTAGTAACGCCTTCATGGGGGAAAGGTTCTGCCGCCACGGGATCTAACTCAACTCCATTTATAAGGATACCAAAAGAATATTGTGGACCAGCACTAGGACCCGTTCCGGAGGTTGATAATAATGCGGTAAATGAAACGGCAGCAGTAGGATCTGCCATGATAATATAAGATTCTGTTTGCTCACTTATCGCATTAGGATTCAAAGAACCTTGGACTTGACCAAAAAGACCCACTTGGTGATTAGGTATGCTATTAGCAGCAATGACTCTTGTGGCACCTTGGATAGATGCTGAAAACTGAGACGTAAAAGACAAGGTCTCACCACAAGCACCTCTAGTACTATCGAGTTTTTGAGTTGATTCACAAGCTGAAGATGTAGGAATACTATCATCTGAGGAAGTAGTTGTCGTCGTACTTTCGTTTGAATCTTTATCACTACTTCCACAACTAAAAAAATGAAATGAGACTAGAATAAATAACCCAAACCCAATAATCTTTACAAATGCTGCATTTTCTTGTTTCATAATATCCAGACTTATCCTATTAAATATTTTTCATTTCAATGAAAACTCAATTTTAACAAGAGATTATATCAATTCCTTTGATATATTTCTTGTTTTTTATTGATAGTTTAAAGTTATTAAAAGGTTGAAAAATGATTTATAAAATTAAAGAAAAATTTTGGGCCTGGGGAAATGATTTTCGTATCACAGATAGAGATGGTGAAGATATGTATTTTGTAGACGGTAAAGCATTCTCATGGGGTGATAAACTTTCTTTTCAAGATATGCAAGGAAATGAATTGGCCTTCATTTCTCAGAAGTTACTGTCGTGGAAACCGCGCTATCAAATAATAATAAATGGTCGAGTTTTTGCTGAAGTATTAAAAGAATGGACTTGGTTTAATAAAAAATTTACGCTTGATATTCCGGGACCAAATGATTATGAAATTGATGGCTCATTTTGGGAACATGAATTTATTTTCAAAAGAAGAGGCCGAAAAGTCGCTAGTATCAGTAAGGCCTATTGGGGATGGACGGACTCATACGGCATTGAAATCAATGATGATGAAGATGATGTATCCATCTTATGTGCTTGCATTGTCATTGATCAGGTTCTTCATGATGAAAAGAATAAAAATAATAGACATTAATATGTGGCAGTCTCAAGCTTAGTCATAATACTCTTTATACATTTTTTCAGACATTTTTTTCACATCCACACCAATTAATCTAAGTCCTATGAATTTAATACAAAGGTAGACAACCATAGAAACGCTTTTTGTAAAATTTCTTTTTTCCCACCTTCGTGCCGACCCTATCAAACCATTTTTCAGATTAATTCTTGCAGGATATTTATAAAGTCGCAATGAAATTTCCATGTCTTCCATTAACGGAATTTGCGGAACTTCAATATCCTCAAGTACACTTCTTCTAAAGAACATGCCTTGATCACCAAAGCCGATTCCCATCCAATTAATTCTTATATAATTTAAAATTTCAATGATTTTAAGTCTTGGTCTTTTTACATCATATCGATGACCTAATACACCCCAAGCAAGAAATTTATTCTGATAAAAGCTGTCTACCATCCGTGCTAAAGAATTTTTGTTTAAATTAGAGTCTGCATGAAAAAACAATACCAGTGCACCAGAACCTTTTTTGAATCCGTAGTGTAGCTGATTTCCTCGTCCTAGTTTTTCTGAATGGCAAATATGGACAGGGAATTCTTCAGTAAAGCTTGACTCTGAAAGTATAGACATTGTCTTATCGGTACTTCCGCCATCAACGATATAAATATTAACATCAATTTTACCTGGAATTACTTCCATAATTTTTTTACATTCTTTTAATAAGTTAGAGATCATGTTCGATATTATTTTCTCTTCGTTATAAACCGGAATAACAATATCTAAGCTTGAAGGCAATTCATATTCTTTATCTTCAGACCAATTTCGTTTAAAAAATCCATAAACTAATGTCAACAAGAACAGGCTATACATACTAATGTAGACCCAACTAAATTCTTTCCACCTACCGTCATTATTCAGTTGATAATTTAAGACATAAAACTGCAATCCCATCAAAATGGAAATCAAAAACCATGACCTAGATGGGTGTAAGCAACTCAGGGCTATGACGGGCAACAAGTACCAAGGATGCAAGACTGGCAGGCAAAGCAAAAGCCACATCCAACTTAATTGAATTCCTCTGTCTTTCGTCTCTTGCTGAAAAAATAAAAAAGTTATGAAACCAAAAGTAAAACATAATAGCATTGACATTTGATAGAGCAGTTTTGAATCAAAAGCCCAACGCAATAGCTTAGCGATCGAATCGTTATAGTGCATTTCACTTGAAAAAACTATTAGGCCTTCAAAAAAACCTTCTTCCCAGAATAATATAAACGTAGCGAAAGGGAGTAAAAAAAACAGTGAGGATTTCAAGTTTTTAATGTTAAGTAAAAAAGGGAGAGCAATGATTGCGAGGTATTTGACCATTACCGCGCAACCTAGAAAGAAAAAGGCTAAGGCCATTTTACTGAAGGTTTTAGTTTTACTTAGCAATAGCAATGAAAGGATCAAGAAAAAAACAAGCAGAACATCTAAATGACTTTCTCCGGCCCCATACATTAAAACTAATGGTGACCATGCATATAGCAAGGTCCACTCTAAAGGCTTTTGATGACTTTTGACCAATAACAATAAACAAATTACAATGGCCAAATCAATCACAATAAAAAATATTTTAAATGCGTACATGCTATAATGTATTTTTGTGATACCTGCAAAAAACAAAATACCTAGGGGTGGATAAACAGTCTTAATTTCTTTATGATTGATCCCGCGATAAAAAGGATCCTTTAAAAATGGCAATGATTCCTCAACAAGAATTCGGTTCATCTCTATTAATTTTGGCATGCCCTTTTTAGTTTTTTCTTTTTCAATTATAACGAGGGCATTAGCGACGAGTTGATTTGCTTGTAAACTTTCACCATGGGGGATAATCAATATTAAATTCTCTTGGCTGACAATATAATTAAGCTTGTCAGCTAATGATTTTTGATCAATCACCCCATTCAATTTTACTTGCTGGCAATAGATAAGAGCTGATTGGTAGTTCGTCGTCGTCAAATTACTTTTTAAGATATTTTCATTAAATTTTAAAGGAGCGTCACGATAAGGGTTATAACCCGTCCAAATATTTTTTCCTTCCCACGCATAACGGTTGACATCATCACTTATCGGAAAACTAAAAAATAATAGACGAAACCCAAGTGATGAAATTAAAATAAAAATAATTGAATTTTTACCGTAATTTAATTTTCCTTTTAGTGAATGGAAAACTAAAAAATATAAACATAGGTGTGATAGTGCAAAAACAATGAATGAGATTGTTGGTTGTTCGCTAACATTTGTGAACCCCAAATATGAGAGACTACTAGCAAGCAAAATAAGCGGAATTAATACTTTACCGCTCAAGTAGACGGCTCCCAAATACTAGCTCTCACTGCAAGATGAACCAAAAGCAAAACACGAATAACATCTATGATGACCTAATAGAATCTTTTCATCCATACTTTCTTTTAATGTGCCACCGCAATCATATTTTTCATCGTCATCAACCAATGTACAGGCATAAACGCGCATTTGACCATCTTTTTTAATTATCATTTTACTAAAATTACACATGAAGAGGTTGCGCTGCTCTTCAGTTAAATATTTCACCATGCAGCCTTCTGTGATTTCAGGCACATCTGCCATAGATCCTGGTCGTAAAAAATCAGGAAAGGCAATAATGGATATATCGGTACAAATTTTATATTCATCTAAGAACTGTTTGTAAGCTTGATCAACACCATCTTTATTTTCATCCGTTTCCATTTGTCGAGCAATTGAAACTCCGAAACCAATTTCTTCTAAGGATTTCATGGTCTCTAATGCTTTTCTAAAGTTACCTTTCCCTCGTACTTTATCATGCTTATCAGGATCAGGCCAGTCAAAACTAATTCGAAAACTCAACGGATTATTTGCTTTAATCAAGGGAGCCACATCCTTTAAACGTTTTTCTAATGGTTCTGTACCATTACTCAAAACTAAGCATGGCTTACGTTCTAAAGCATACTCTAAAATTTTAATCATATCTCTACAGACAAAGGGTTCTCCACCAGTAAAAGAAAACTTCTCTACACCTAACTCAACAGCTTCATCTATGAACGGCTGAACCTCTTCAAAGGTAACTAACCCCAAACGGGTATCGTTTGGCTTAGAGCCTTCTAAACAAAAATCGCAGCTCAAATTACAAGCTGTTCCCGTGTGAAACCAAAGTTCCTTTAATACTGAGGGCTCAATGTAACCACGTGGATCATTCTTTGATGTGACAAAATAGGATTCTGGTCTAATAACCATTTAAACTTTCTTTAATTGATATAGGTTAATATCTTTTCTGTAAATTTTTGGGGCTTTTCTCTCCTATAAGGAAACCGCGCAATTTCATTTCCAATATTATCTATCATGACCATTGTCGGATAACCCATTGGACCAAAACGACGTTTCAGTTCTGCATTATGTTTTGCTAAACTAGGGGTTAACGTTCTTCTGCGTGGAAAATCCACAACTAATAATACCAATTTCTCTTTAGCAAAATCAATAAAAGATTGATCTGAAAAAATGAATTTATGTAAAGAAATACAAGGAGGGCACCAATCAGAACCGGTAAAAACCATCAAGATTACTTTATTATTACTTTTCGCTTCTAAGACAGCGTTATCAAAATCCCTTAACCAAGTTTTATCATAATGGGATATTGAAGGTTTTCTAATTGAGCGTTGATCCGACGGCCCTTCCTGATAATAAATAAATCCTAAAGCGATTGAGCACATTGCTATAATAATAATAATAACATTTTGCATTTGATGTAATATCTACTCTTCTTTGTAGGAAGAAATTTTTATTTTTATTTTTTGAGAAGCTTCCTCTGATAGCCCTGGCCCAATGGGTTCTCCGTCTTCAATTTTTTTATTGATAATCTTTGTCATTTCTTTTACCAACTCATATTGTTTAGCAAACACCTTGCAAATTTTACACATGCTTAAATGTATTTTAAAACTTAGCTTTTCCATCACAGAAAGCTTTCGATCGTGAGATTCAGATGCTAATTCACCTGCTTTTTTGCAACTTATAAACATGTCTATCTAGAATCCTTATTGTTACCAAACCAATTTTTCTCAAGACAACCTTTAAGTCCTGCTCTTGCTCTATGAAGGATAACCCAAACATTCGTAGAAGTAATATTGAGTTCCTTACAAATTTCATCTGTGGAGACGCCATCAATTTCACGCATGGCAAATACTTGGGAGAGCTTTTGTGGGATATTATTCAAACAGCTACGGAAAACGTTCCAAAATTCTTCTTTTTCCATTGAGCCACTAGGGTCACCCGCCCATTCAGGGGCTTTATGATTTGCAGACATCATTTGCTGATCAAAAAATGATTCGAAGTTCCCTTCTTCATCTAGGTACTGACTAACGTTATTTTCCCGAGATGACTTACGATAATAATCAAGAATCTTGTGCTTTAAAATACCAATCAACCATGATCGTTCAGTTGATTGACCTTTAAAATTTTTAGCCGATTTAATACCAGCCATCAGTGCTTCTTGAACCAAATCTTCGGCTACAGATGCATCACGAACTCTCAACGTTGCAAATCGAAAGAGGATATCCCCATACTGATCTACCCAAGTGTTAAAGTCGCTTATTTCGTGGCCCATATGCCTTCTTTTTGAAAATTTTTTGAATCATTATACTCTTTACAATGAACATTGCATAGAATTTTATCCTTTTCTAACTACTGACCTATTTAACATTAGAACCTAAACTCTCTCATTCAAATATTCTTCGAAAAAAGGAATCCTTATAATTTCATTTCATCGTCATAGCGCTTGATAGCACCAGTAATTCTACATAAAAAACTTTTACTTTTAACGGTTGGTTGGTACACGGCAAAAGCACACCACTTTTTAGAAAATACTTGATAGTTTACCCTGACCCTACTGGCAATAAAACTTACGGATTAAAATAAAAGAGATACGATTCATTTTTTGACTACGAACAACAGAATTTAAAATCACATAGAAAATTGACGTATTATGAATTAAAGTTTTACAATTAAATAAATGATTCTAATGAAATTAGCAAAGCAATCCTTTATGAGCTATACTTTAAATTACGACTATGTAAGGGTGATTGTAATGAATACTGAAGTTTTTGATGAATTATTATTAAATATTAGCAATCGTGTAAAAGCAGCAAATTACTTTAGTTTAAAGTCATCTAACACTGAATTCATAAAATTATGTAATGATATTGGCCGATTAGTCTATGACAATTTAAAGGATGAAAAAGATGCAGAAATGATAATGGATGATGTCTGCAGAGAGTTGCAAAATAAATATCCAGGTGTAGATGGCTTTAAAACAAGCAACGTTGTTTTAATGAAAGAATTCTATTTAGAATATTTAAATAATGAATCTCTATCACAATTAACAGCTGGTTTAAGCTGGGATCATAACTTAATATTAATTCAATCCTGTATCAACTTAGATGAACGTGAATTTTATATGCGGATGGCTAAAAACTTTAACTGGTCTTGCGATCAACTAAATGCACAAATTGAAAATGATACTTATGGCAAATCACAAGGTGATTTATCTTTTTCTGACATCCCTGTATTACAGGAAAATAAACACAAGTGGATTACAGAAGATGCCTATCTCAAAGAATTTGTAGGCTTAGGTGCTGAGATGCTAGATGATAAAAAACAAATCATCGAAAAAATTATTTCAAAACTTGTCAATCCTTTGCAAGCATATTCCCTAATGGGAAAAGATTATCAAATGGCTGACGGTTCTTTAAATTACGACATTGATTTACTTTTATATCATAGGGGTTTGAACGCCATTGTTCTCTTTGAAATTAAGCGAGAGGAATTTAAACCCGAATTTGCAGGCACCATGCAATTCTATTTAAATTTAATTAATTCTAAATCTAGACTACATGAAGAGAAACCAACAATTGGCATCATAATTTGTATTGTTGATCAGAAGATTCAAGTGAGTTATGTTCTAAAATCATCTACTGAACCCATAGGAGTATCAACGTATTCCGTCACAGCAGAATTAACAGGCACATATTTAGATAAGCTACCTTCTCGCTCAGATTTAGAAAAAATTATTCAATAACCTAAAAATAAGTACAGTTAACTTACAATAAAATGGATTCTTCACTTTATTTAATCTATACTATTCTAAGTAGTTAAAAAGTTAGAAATTGCCTCGTTTAAAGATCGTGTTTTGTTTCATATAGCATATAATCGGTCTTTTGTATTTGAATATTAATAAATTTGGTGGAATGTCAGTAAATGAAACTAATGAATTGCCTTGTAATCGTGTTGCTTTGTTTCGGCAGCTTATTTTCTGATGATGAACCAATAATCAAAACAGACAAGACAGAAGTTAAAGAAACACTAGATACAAAAACCAAAAAAGAATCCACAACCGAACAGCACAAAGAAATAGTTAAAGGCAAAGATGCCTCGTCTCACTCTGAACATGGTCATGCTCATGAACAAGCTCACCATCATAGTTTTCATCCACCAGGAGCATACCATTTAAACGGAGAACATGTTTCGCTTTGGTGGTGCCTGCCATTTCTCGGAATTTTATTATCAATAGCATTGCTACCTTTGTTTTCTCCAAAATTGTGGCATCACCACTATGGCAAAATAAGCTTGTTTTGGGGTTTAGCTTTTATGGTGCCTTTTGCCTTAATGGGAAATGGTGACGATAGTCTAAAAACATCTTTCTTTTATTTTTTCGAGGTATACATTCTCGAGTTCATCCCTTTTATTGTATTACTGATGGCGCTTTTTGCTGTCACAGGTGGAATCGCACTTACAGGTACATTACGAGGTAGCCCAAAAGTTAACACAATATTATTAGGGATTGGGGTATTGATTGCTAGCTGGATGGGAACCACGGGAGCGGCAATGTTATTAATCAGGCCTGTAATGAAAGCAAATGCCTGGCGTGAAAAGAAGGTTCATGTTATTGTATTTTTTATCTTTTTAGTTGCCAATATTGGTGGATCACTAACTCCACTTGGTGACCCGCCACTATTTTTAGGTTTCTTAAAAGGCGTTAGCTTTTTTTGGACAACGACGGCATTATTTATTCCATATGTAATTGCTTCAACTATTTTATTAATTGTATTTTTTATAGTTGATTCATATTTTTTCAAAAAAGAAGGCACACCACCTGATGATGGTGAAAAGATTCCATTAGCGATAAAAGGCAAAGTTAATTTTCTTTTAATGATAGCCATAGTTGGTTCAGTTGTTCTATCTGGGATATGGAAATCAAAAATAGAAAAGCCTATTCCGCCAAATCAAATTGAAAAATCCATCGCGGATTCAATTACAAAGGAGAACTTTGAAATTGCTAAAAGTGAGACCTTGACATTTATATACCATAAAGCCGATAATAAAGTTACGAGTTTATTTAGCACTAAAGAATTCAAACTTACTCAAAAACAAGGCAGCGTAATAGTTAAAGGCAAACTAACTGACCCTTTAAGAACTGAAATCAAAGCCTTGGGTTACCAAATAAAAGAACGAAAAGAAAATTTTGAAATCTGGAAGGATTTATCCTATGATCTCCAGAAAAAAGTTCATGAGGCTCACTATCATCTCAAAGCAGGAAAAGGTAATGCTAAAATTTTAAAATCATTGCCTGAAAATGTTATGTTAGATTTAGGTGGCCTAGGCCTTGCCGTTCAAATGAGCTATGGCCAAGGGACAATGATAATATTATTAATCGTCATCACTTTTATCTCGATGAGAATAACCCCTAAAGCGATTAGAGAATTAAACGTTTTCAATTGGGAACCCATACTCGAAGTCGCAAAACTATTTGCCACCATTTTTATTACAATGGTTCCTGCTATTGCCATTTTAAAAGCCGGTACCGATGGCGCCCTGAGTAGTGTAATTGACAGCGTCTTTGACGGTGACAAGCCGGTGAACGCCATGTTCTTTTGGGCAACAGGAATCCTTTCTAGCTTTTTAGACAATGCGCCTACCTACGTAGTTTTCTTTGAAACAGCTAGTGGAGATGCTAATAAACTAATGGGTGAAATGAAAGCAACCCTCGCGGCCATTTCAATGGGAGCCGTTTTTATGGGAGCAAATACTTATATTGGTAATGCTCCAAATTTTATGGTGAAGTCAATCGCCGAAGAAGGTGGCATAAAAATGCCTAGTTTCTTTGGATATATGGTTTGGTCAGGGATATTTCTCATTCCGACCTTTATCTTTTTATCCCTTATTAAAGCCTGGAACTTTTCACTTTAAATTTTTAAAGAGACTAAATCACTAGGTACTTATTTATAAAAAGGAATTTAAATGAGTCAGTTCAAAGAATTAAAACAAATAGCCTACGAGTCCAATATGGATATTCCAAAATATAATTTGGCTATTTACACCTTTGGAAATGTCAGTGCAATTGATCGTGAAAAAGGGGTTGTCGCTATCAAACCTAGTGGCGTTGCCTATAGTGATTTAAAAGTTGAAGACATGGTCATTGTTGACTTAGACTTCAAAATTGTGGAAGGATCAATGCGACCTTCTTCCGACACAAAAACTCATATCGTTTTATACAATAATTTCCCAACTATTGGAGGGGTTGCACACACACATTCTATGTACGCTGTTTCTTGGGCACAGGCCCTTAGAGCAATTCCAATCTACGGAACAACTCATGCCGATCATGTTCAGGGGGATATTCCTATAACAAAAGTAATGAGTGATGAAATGATTCAGGGTGATTATGAACTGGAAACCGGCAATCAAATCTTAGATACTTTTAAAGATTTATCATATGAAGAAGTCCAAATGGTTTTAGTTGCCTCGCATGGCCCTTTCACGTGGGGAGAAACAGCCACAAAGGCCGTTTACAATAATGTTGTCTTAGAAGAACTTGCAAAAATGGCGTTAAATACAGAAACTATTAACACTCAAGTTAAACCCATGAAAGATTCATTAATTCAAAAACACTATCAACGCAAACATGGCAAAGATGCTTATTATGGCCAAGAATAAAAAACAGTAGAATTCTGTTAACATAAGGATTAACAAATGAAACCATACGGTAAAAGTAAACTTTGGTTTGTTATAGGTAGCCAACATTTATATGGCCCTGAAGTATTAAAAGAAGTCGAGAATCATTCAAATATTATCGCAAAATATTTAAATGAATCTGAAGAAATTCCAATGACCGTTCAGTATAAATCGGTTGTCAAATCATCAAAAGAAATCTCTGATATCTGTCTAGCCGCCAATGCCGATGACGATTGCATAGGCTTAATACTTTGGATGCACACTTTCTCTCCAGCTAAAATGTGGATTCAAGGATTAAATTATCTCAACAAACCTTTTGTTCACTTACATACTCAATTCAATAAAGAATTGCCATGGAGTGAAATTGACATGGATTTCATGAACCTTAATCAAGCAGCCCATGGTTGCCGGGAGTTTGGGTTTATGGGAGCACGACTTCGAAAGGAACGAAAAGTTGTCGTCGGTCACTGGCAAGACCCTGAAGTCATCTCACAATTAAGTTCTTGGATCAGAGCTGCTGCTGCATGGGCTGATTGGCAACAATTAAAAATCGCCCGCATTGGAGATAATATGCGTGATGTTGCGGTTACAGAAGGTGATAAAGTTGGTGCTCAAATGAAACTTGGCTTTTCATGCAACGGCTATGGCATAAGAGATATTGTAGAAGTGATTGAAACAATCAAAGACCAAGAGATCAAAGATCTCATCGACGTGTATTACAATTCTTATCAAGTGGCAAAAGATATTAAAGAAAATAACACAAAAGAAACATCCCTAAAGGAAGCCGCTAGAATTGAAATTGCACTGCGACGATTTCTTCAAGAAGGTGATTTTGGAGCCTTTACAGATACGTTTGAAAATCTCCATGGATTCCATCAATTACCTGGAATTGCCGTTCAAAGGCTTATGGCAGATGGCTATGGCTTTGGAGCAGAGGGGGATTGGAAAACATCGGCCATGGTAAGAGCCTTAAAAGTAATGGCCAAAGGTTTAAAAGGTGGCACCTCTTTTATGGAAGATTACACCTACCATTTAGAAACAGGTAACGAAAAGGTTTTAGGCGCCCACATGCTAGAAGTTTGCCCCAGTATCGCAGGATCGAAACCATCCCTTGAAGTACACCCTTTAAGCATCGGCGGGAAAAATGATCCTGCCCGTTTAATTTTCACAGCACCATCAGGAGCAGGTCTATGTTCCTCAATAATCGATTTGGGCAATCGATTTAGATTTGTAACAAATATCATTGACGTTACTCAGCCAGATGAGCCATTACCGAATCTTCCCGTGGCATGTGCCGTTTGGAAACCAAAACCAAATCTAAAAAAAGCAGCCAGCGCTTGGATCACTGCTGGAGGGTCACACCACACTTGCTTCTCTCAAGCCGTAACCAGAGAAATGATAGAAGATTTTTCAATGATTTCTGGTGTTGAATCCGTAATCATTGATGACGATCTAGATCCTTACCGATTTAAACAAGAGCTTCGCTGGAATGACATTTACTATCACCTTTCCAATGGATTATCGAGTTAATAAAAAAGTTAATCTAAAGTATGATCGAAACTTAGTTGATCAATGCCGGATTTTTTCTTAATAGGCGTATAGATAATAAGGTAAAATAAAGTATACCAACGGCATCAGCAAACAAATCTAATAATTCAAAAGTTCGTTTTGGGAAAAAACATTGGCTACATTCTTCCATTACGGCAAAAACAGCAACAATGATGCTGCCAACAAACCAATCAAAGTTCCCCACTCTTATGGTTTTAAATTTTGTTGAGACATTTGCTCCAAAGGCTAGCAACCCAAATAAAATCACATGACCAACTTTATCGCCAAAGGGAATTAATCCTACAAATCCCAACAATCTACTTTCTACGCCCATATCCGCTAAGATGATTATCCATAAGATAAAAATAAAAAATGCCACACTGAGCGATATCCAACAGATATGCCTTGTAACTCTTAGCTTAAGATATGTGATTAGAGGCACCAAGGTACCTCTAATATTAATGCTGTTAAACCTCTTCAATTTTTTTACCATCAAAGGCATACCAGTTTATATTTCTTGTCATAAACATGATGACGGCTAAGACAACAAATAAGCTCATACTGCCCATGATCAGAGAGAAGTCCTCTAATTGAATGACAATATACAAATAGGTATAGAGACTAACTAATACTGAAAAAATAGTGACAGTAAAATATTTACTTTGAATGATCCCATTAGCATAACCCGTTATTAAAGCTGTTATGGCACCAGCAGAAATCATATAAGCATTATTGAAACTAAGATGTTCTGAAATAGAAAGTTGTAAGATATAAAAAAGGCTGATGGCCAGCCCAACCAATAAATATTGAATCGGGTGAATTCTTTTTTTGCTGATGATCTCCGAAATAAAAAAAGCCGCAAACGTAAAAATAATAAACATAATGGCATACTTTGATAATCGTTCTGATTTCTGGTAAATATCATTTGAAATCAACAACCCAAGGCCAAAAGAGGATGATCCTATTTCATGCTGACTCCCTTTCCATGCTTGTGGGAAATTACGATTTAATTGAAGGATTTTCCAGGCTGCATTAAATCCTTTATCTGTGATCTGTCTGTCGTACGGAAGAAAAGCACCATTAAAACTAGGTGATGGCCATTTTGAAACAAGTTTTACAGTTGTTTCCTCTCCAATAGGAATGAACTGAAGTTGCGAGCTACCATTTACATTTAGTTTTATGGAAAAAGCATTCGTTTTATTCATAGGATCAAGAATAATTTGACTACTTACACCTTGGGTAACGATATCTTGGGTCTTAACACCCGGACTAAAGTTTTTTTCTACTTCATTAAATTTGAATAAAATATTATCCTGGATACCTCTCATATCAGAAATACCAATGCAAATATTTGCCTTGTCCCACATTATATTTTCTGTCTTTATATTAAGTTTTTCTATCGGCTTGAAATCAAATATGCCCCTTACTGTTATTTCTGTGTTATACAGCACAACTTCATAGTTACTGCGATATCGAATTTTTGGATTGATATTTCCATCAATTTTCAATGTTTTCGGAAGCAGATGTAGATATTCAATTTCAGGAATTAATTTATCATCAACATCTTTATAAAATGTTTTATAAGGGATCGTAATATACGGCCCTGTGATTATTTGTGAACCTCCCCATTTTTCGCTAATCTCTGCAATAACAGAATCCCTCCTTGTTTGCCGTTCAAACATTAATGATGAAATCATCGAAGAAGGTATTAATAATATTAGAATAAGAATTCCAATAATTATTATTTTGAGTGTAATTGAATTACGAAAAATGCTGATGTTTTTAAATATATTATTTTGCTGATCCATAGACACTGCCCTCCATAAGGTTTAGTTTCGATTAATATGGAAGTTATTATCAACAGCTTTATGAATTGAATATGAAGATACTGTGAAGTCGAAAAAAAATGGTTTAATTTTTAATGATGTTTAAAAATAGGCGCTAAGAATTAATTCCACAATTCGGTACTTAAATATTTTAAACCAGAATCGTTGATCATAGTTGCTATGATTTTACCTTTTAACGGACCTTTCAATAATTGAAGAGCGGCAGCCACATTTGCTCCAGAAGAAAACCCTGCAAAAATTCCTTCTTGTTGTGCTAATAACCTTGCTGTAATTTTTGCTTCTTCATCAGAGATTTCCAAATAACCATCTATATGCTCAAGATTCAAGCAAACTAAATCGGTTTTTGAATAACCACCTCCTTGAATACGATGATTGGGATCAGACACTTCTTTACCAGACAAAACAGCAGAACCTTTAGGCTCAACTACAAAACACTTTATAGATGAATCGTTTTCTTTTAAAGCTGCAGCACACCCAGCAAAGGTTCCTCCTGATCCAACAAAATCACAAAAGCCATCAATTCTATTCTTCGATTGTTTGATAAACTCAGGACCCGTATGAAGATAATGTGCTCTAAAGTTTCCTTGTAATAAAAACTGATCCGCTCGAAAAGCATTTCTTTCTTTTACTAATTCCTTAGTTTTTATTTCCACCTTTTCTAAATCACCACCAGAAACTTGACCTGGCACTGAATCTGGGAGCTGATCCACCAATACGACTTCAGCGCCTAATGCTGACATCATACGCGCTCTCTCGATAGAGTTCCCTTTAGACATGACCGCAACAAAGGGATAACCTTTTACGCCACAAACTATGGCTAATCCCGTTCCAGTATTTCCACTCGTTAATTCAATGACCGTTTGTCCTGGTTTTATTGTGCCTTCAGCTTCCGCGTCTTCAATTATTTGACGTGCAATTCGATCTTTTTTGGAAAACCCCGGATTCAAATAATCAAGTTTTGCAACGATAGAACCTTCTAAGCCTTTTGTTATTCGACTTAATTCTACTAAAGGAGTTGAGCCAATCGCTTCGATCGCAGAAGGTAATAAAAATTCTTCTCTACTCATGAATTTAATTCCATAAAAATATCCGAAACTTAAATAATATTTTTTATATCGGTCTCACTAAGAATCTTATATTTACCTTTAGGCAAATCTCCTAATTCCATATTACCCATTCTTACTCTTCTCAAATAACACACCTTACTGCTGATCGCTTCAACCATTTTTCTGATTTGACGTTTTTTACCTTCATGAATTATCATGTTAAATACAGTTGTGTTATTTTTAAATTCAATTTCATGAATTTGGGCCGGTTTTACAATACTCTTTTCGACGACTATTGTCCCAGAGCATAGTCTATTGAACTGTTTGTCGGAAAGTTTTCCTTCAGCTTCAACAAAGTATTCTTTTTCACACTCAAAACTCGGATGAGCTAATTGATGACTCAAGTCACCATTATTAGTCATGATTAATAGACCTTCAGTTTCATAATCTAATCGACCTACTGGAAAGACAGCATCAATGTAAAATTGTTTTGGTACTAAATCCATGACCGTTAAACGATCGTGGGTATCATTTGTGGATGTAATAAATTTAGTTGGTTTGTGTAGCATAATCGTGACATTTTTCGGAGGAACAATTATGTCACCATTGATACTCACTTCATCTTTTTCAGGATCAATTTTTTGACCCATCTCTTTAACCGGCCTGCCATTAATAGAAACTAACTTGGCTTCAATGAGCAGTTCAGCATGCCTTCTGGCGCAATAACCACAATTGGCTATGTATTTCTGAATTCGAATTTTGGTAGCCATAGTTCGTTAATAATTTTTTTGTACTTTATATATGGAACGACAATCACTAATAACTTTTTTCAGGATTTCTGGTGTGATTGATTGTTTAGGGTCATCACCAATTCCTTTTTCAGGATTTATGTGAGTTTCAACACAAATACCGTCGGCACCATAGGCTGCCGCGGCTAAACAAGCTCTAGGCACATAGATAGCTTTGCCAACACTATGGGATGGGTCAACAACAACTGGCGCCCAAGTTTTTTGTTTTAATAATAACGTAATAGATTCATCAGGATGATTTCGAAAGCCATCAACAGTTGGTAGGGTTCCTCTTGGGCATAATAATATATTTGGATTACCCATTGCAGCGATGTATTCAGCTGCAGAAAGAAATTCATCAATTTTTCCAATGTGAATTGATCTTTTCAGCAATACGATTGTCTTTGTACCAGCAATCGCTTCTCCTATACTTTTAAGCAATTCATAATTTAAGGCATTTCTTGCACCGACTTGGAGCATATCAACTCCAGCATCTACACAAAGTTTGACTTGTTCTGTGTTCATGACTTCTGTATCAACTGGTAATCCTGTCAGCTCTTTGGCTTCAATTAAAATATCTAAGCTTTTTAAACTTCCTTGAAAAGAATGAGGAGACGTTCTAGGTTTCCAGACACCACCACGAATAACATCGGCACCAGATTCTTTAACACCTTGGGATGTTTCTAAAAAATAATTTTTATTGTTCGGGTCGATGGTGCATTGTCCGGCAATGCACATAAAATCTTTTCCTAGTTCTTTATCGCCAATAATTATTTTGTGGTTTTTTAAATCACTATCAATGGCCATCAATTTATAAATAGACTCTATCCGATCAATTCTTTCAACAAACGGCAATCCCTCAACTTTTTTAATTAAAAGCGCATCTCTTTCATCACCCAGCATGGCATAAATGGTTCTATGGGCACCAACGATTGGTTGAATCTCGACCTTAAACTCATTACAAATGGCTATTAAATGCTCTTCCTCATTTTTTGAGAGTCGTTTATTGAACGGAATAATCATAAATTAAACTTTCTAATAATGCCTAAATCTACTTGCACCATTAAATACTTTTCATATAAAAAATATATTATCAGATCTTTCAAAAATCACCATAAAAGCGGTCTAATATGTCTTAAATAAGATTCTTTATTTTTTTTAACTAAAATCATATGCTAGTATTAATGAACCCTAATTATTGAGCAATTATTGAATGAATGAATCTGAAGCAAATTCTGACTCCATTGATATTGTCATGTTGTTGCTTAAAGGGAAAAACGATAATGTTTTAACCTTAATCCAAAACCTCCTCGATAAGGTTATAAAATCTAGGGGCGAGAAGTCTGATGAAATCCAATCGTTGGTCTTTAAATCTGAGCAAATACGTCAAAAAATAGAAAGCTCGAATATTCCTTATGAGAAAGCAGTGGCTTCTAAAAAGAGACAGTTTGAAGATGTATTTAAAAAAATAGATAAAAATATTGAAACTAATGAAGAAAAAATTGAAGAGACCCAAGACCAACTTGAACTTCAGGATGAAGAAGACCAAATCGCAAGAGTACAGAGGTCACTAGATAAATTAAATCATGTACATAAACAATTAGAAAACCATATCCTTGATATGCGCAAAAAAGAAGAAACTGTTTTTCAAGAGATTAAGAAACAAAGAGATGATTTTGTCAATAAGCTACAAAATGATGAACATGTTTCCATGAAAAGGTTAAAACAATTAAAAGCAGAAAATGAAATAAAATATTTTGAGCAAATCAAATTAGATAACCTACATCATGCAATAACAAAAAATCCGAATACACTATTCAATGATGGCGTCAAGCATGACTTAACACTCTTTGCACACAAAGATTCAGACTTTAAAATTAAGTTAAATCATTTTTTTAACGAAACTTTAAAATCAAAAAGTTACCAGCATGTTATCAATAAAATTGGAAAAATAATTGGCGATATTTATACAACAAGTAAAGGTATAAATGTACTTGATTTGATTGCTATTTATTCAAAATTATTTGATTATATAGATGAGAATGGACCCGATCAACTTAGTAGACCTATTGCCGAAATTTTCTTATCTCCTGAAGTTCAGGAAATGCTAGGGCGGATCAACAAAGATTTAAGTCTACCTGAGCTACTACAATTGGCCAAACTTGACAAAGATATTCATGAAAATATCTTTGTCCATTCTATTTGTATCGATTTTTACATCAGCTTATTAAGAGCAGAAGTAAAAGAAGCTGCCAATAAAAATGAAGTATTTAAAATGCCCGAAGTTAAATGGGATGGCCTAATGTTTATGACGACACAATGGCCTCTGTTTTTTCGTAAATTTGGTGAGAGCTTGAAGGCCTTCGAAGAGCTTCAATACATAAGGTTATTTAAAGAATCTATGGATACAGCTAGCGAAGTCGTTAAGAACCCGATTTCCCATAAAATATTAAAAATAATTCTTGATTACAGAAAAAAGAGAAGAGGCACTTTTAAAATGGAGATGGCAACTGAGGACTACATTTCCCTTTTTTATGATACTGTCTCAATGTCGAATTCAAATTCCATCAGAAGTCCGCACTTCAAAGAGGTCTTGGAGCTTCAACGTGATTTGAATGGCGTCACACGATTATCTTTCTTAAATCTTTTTTCAGCCATTGATGTAAATCGTATGCAAACACATGAAGATGAAAAATCTGAAGATGACAAAGAACATATATTTTTAAAGTTCAATGAAATAAATTTAGATAATGAAGTGCTTTTAAAAACGCTAAAGATTAAAGATTTTACTGATATCCCTATTGCTCTTCAAGAATTTTTAAGAAGTCTTTCCGTTGATGTAGATGACCATTATCTACACATGCAAAAAATACTTGAAAAAGAAAAAGAGTTTATCAAAAACATTCAATTATCGATCGTAAGCTCAGACAATCAATTGCCTTTAGTGAATGAACTTTACAAATCCGTTTTAAAATGTTGTGAGTACGTAAATGCACCAAAAGCGCTCGAAGAACTGATTATCTCGACTGAACTTGAAAAGGCTTTGAATAGAAGAGCCAATGCCAATGAAACATCAGCTAAAAATTAAAGCATTTAGATAACAAAAGCACCCCACCCTACAGGTTTCAAATCATTATAAAGAATGCTTCAGTAATAATTTTTTAATTTCTTTTGGCAGGTCTTTAATATCAAATTGGGTCGCATTAATATGACTATTCATAAAAATAGCGGGAGAATGATTAATAAAATAATTATATTCTCCATCAGCTAAATCTTTTTTAATTTGATTGTTAAATAGTTTTTCTTTAATGGCCAAATTGACATTTACATATTCATCTGTCTTTTTATCAAATGTTTTTTCAAATATTTTATCCCAGCTTGTGCCCTCATTTTTGATTAAGGCATCAATGAACTTTTCTTTATGACCCGAAACTCTTAGTGTTTCAATGGCATTGACTAACTCTTTCCAAACAAAAGAGGATTCATTGCTTTTTGGAAAATGCCTGTAATGTATTCTAATAAATGGTTGGTAATTTTTTTCAATTTTTTTCAATTTCTTATAAACATCAAGACTCTTAGAATCTGAATAATCTAGCCAAGCCGTAACAATTATCGGTGATGATAATTGTTTTAACACTTGATCTTTGGAAACACCTTTTTTCAAACTTTTTAAAATAAAATCTAATTCACTTTTTGCTATAGAGCAATTTGAACAAAGCAATAAACCCTTTGAGTTTTCACAAATGCAATCCCGTCCACGGACAATTTCTTCAAGCATTTTATTAACTTTATTAGAATCATTCTCTTCTATGTAATACCTTTTGATAGGCGTTAGAGATCCTATAAATAATATTGGTTTATATTCTTTCTTAACACCTTTACGAAAGGGGGAGTCTTTTAATTTGACTCTAATTCTTTTACTAGAATGAGAACCTTCTAAAATAACTTTTAATAAAACAGGCGAATCAATTTTCCGACCATTTAATTCTGTAATGATATCTCCCGATTTAATACCGGCTCGTGCGGCAGGGCTATTAGGCAAAACACCTAGCACATGCACACCATTAAAATCTTTTGTCTGATTAGCTAAAATACCAAGCCATGGAATATCTTTTCTCTTTTTTAACCTTAGATTTTTAACACATTCTTTGATCAAATTAGAGGGTAATGCAAAACCAACACCTGCATTGACTCCGGCTGGTGACATTATCCAAGTATTCATACCGATAACCCTACCTTCTAGATTTACCAAAGGGCCTCCTGAATTCCCTGTATTAATAGCCGCGTCTGTTTGTATAAATAACGGGTTATTCATCTCATCACCTTTTCTATCAATGGCAGAAACAATACCTTTCGTAACAGTGCTTTGTAAGCCGAAGGGACTACCAAAAGCCAAAACAATACTACCTTGTTTAACTTTATGTGATTTACCCCATAAAATTGGGTTCCAATCTTTTTCTGGAATTTTTAATATGGCGATATCAAGCTTTTTGTTAAAACCTATTAGGCTAGCAGAAATTATTTTTTTATTTTTCAATTGAACATAAAATCTATTGCCACCTTCTAGAACATGGTAGTTGGTTACAACTGTACCTTTAGGATATACCATAAAGCCACTACCTAACCCTAGAGTTGATTTTCTACCTTTAGGTAAAAAGTATTTCTTGTAGCCACCCTTTATAGATGAAAAAGATCGAATACTTTTTCCTTCTGGTTCTTCTTCATATTCAGAAGAAATTTGAACCACATGTGGCATTACTTTTAGGCTAATTTTTTGATATTGCCGTTGTAATGATTTTAAAAATGGACCCGTTATTTTGCGATCATTAGCATCAGCAGTAATAATCAAACAAACAGTAAAAATGACGAAAGACAAATATTTCATGACGTGCCCCTTTGTTAAGCCTATTCTATATATCGACATTTACTTTGAACATCTCAATAAAATTTCTATACGTCGATTAAATGGCCGACTTAAGGATATTTCCAAGCGAAGACTACTAATAGTCAACGAAAAAAGACCGCTTACTCTATTATTAAGTATATCTCAAAAGGGCTCTAATTTCAAAATTCACAAAAAAAGTAACACAATGAATACTCTGTGTGTTCTAAAAATCCTTCTCTCTTAAAGAATTAAGCTATAAATTATTTATAATCTCAGCCTTAAATTTGATCGAGAATCACCAATGAAAAGCAATATTATTAAACTACCTCCCAATCGAGTTAGAAGGAATTATCTTGGAGGTCTTCTCCTAGATAGATTATCAGGTAAAGTTGATCCAGCAGATGGCAACCAACCTGAAGAATGGATTGCTTCAACTATTGAGGCAAGAAATCCTGGATTAGATGTAGTTCCTAACGAAGGCTTGGCATACACAATCAATCAAGGAGAAGCTGTTTTTTTAAAAGATTTGTTTGCTCAAGATCCTGAATTTTATCTTGGTAAAAACCATCATGATAAACTAGGAAATGATTTAGGTTTTTTAGCCAAATTATTAGATTCTTCGATGCGACTGCATTTACAAGCTCATCCATCGGCAGCCTTCGCCCAAGAACATTTGAATTCACGTTGGGGTAAATTAGAAACCTATTATATTCTGGGAACCAGACCTGGTTATGAAGGTTATATTTGGCTGGGTTTTCAAAACCCTCCTTCAAAGCAGGAATGGGAACGTATTGTTATTGATCAAGATCTAGAAGCTATGCACAAATGCTTTGAAAAAATTCCTGTTGAACAGGGTCAAGTCTGGGTTATTCCTGGCGGCATGCCCCATGCAATTGGTGAAGGTTTGCTGGTTATGGAAGTAATGGAGCCAACCGATTTGGTTGTTCGTTGTGAATTTGAACGTAATGGAATTATTGTTCCCCCAGAAGCAAGGTTCATGGGTATGGAACCCAAAGCCTCTTTAGAGATCTTTGATTTTACAAAATATAGTGTACAAGATGTAAAAAATAAATGTATTGTTCAACCTACAGCTCTTGAAAAGTCTGACCAAGGAATACATGAATTATTAATTGGTGAAAAACAAACGGAATGTTTTAACATTCATAGAATCATAACTAGTAATTCATATGATTATCAAAAGTCAGCCATTATTCATATTGGGATTGTTTCAAAGGGTCAAGGAGCAATCACAATTGAAAACGAAACGGTTTCTCTTCAGGAAGGCTCCACCTTTTTAATCCCTGCCGCAGTCAAATCAATCCCCATAATAAGTACCTCAGATAACGATTTAGAAATTTTATTCTGCACACCTGGGTACGACCTTGAAAGGTTTCGCTAATGTCTAAAGAACTCAATAAGCCAATACTTGGTACCGTTTATATGGTAGAAGAAAATCTAACTATTGAACGACAATTCAAAGATCTAGAAAATATTAAATCAAAGGGCTTAAATACAATCGTGATGTGGCCACCTATTAGTCCTTGGGATTCAAAAGATGGTGTTAGCATTGCTTTTGATACTGTAGATAAGATCATGGATAAATGTGATCAGCTTGACCTAGATGTAATAGTTGAGCTAGAAGGTCAAAACCCTTCGTTTCAATTTGCTCCTGATTATGCTTATAAAGCTGAGCATACAACTGTTTCTGATCGTGCGAGACATTGGGTAAATTATTATCACCCTGAAGTTAAAGAAGCGATGAAAAAATACATCCAACAAATTGCCCACCATTACAAAGATCATCCGGCATTATTAGGATACGATGTTTTTAATGAGGTCAATTTTCACTCTACAGACACCTATACTGAAAAAGCTTTTAGAACGTGGGTTGAGAAAAAATATAAATCAATAACCGATCTGAATAAAATCTGGAAAAGGTTTTATACTGAATTTGATCAAATTTTAATTCAGAACTTTTCTTTTAATTATAGCAAGTGGTCCAGCTTAAGGCATCTCTTGGACTTTGAGGAATTCAGAGCTGATTCAATTCAAAATTTTGTCAAACAATGGGGTGATACCATTAGAGAAATTGATGATGAGCATTTAATTATTGCTGACAACAGTTGGTCAATGACAACTTTCGATACAACCATTTTAGGTAATGATGACTGGAAAATATCATCTGTTGTCGATAGCTTCGGTTTAAGTGTCTATCCTCAATCCTGGGATGTTCGACTACGAGAAGACCCTTGTTCAATCGCACAAATTTATCGAGGAGGGATTTCTGCTGGCAATGATTATTCCAATAAACCTATCATTATTTCTGAACTTCAAACCCATAATCAAACAGCATTATCAAAAGGCTCGAGTGTATTTGATGAAATAAAACTTTGGACGTGGCAAGCATTTACCCATGGAGCCACAGGGTTGATCTACTGGAAATGGAACCCGTTTACTTCAGGTTTTCAAGTAAGTGGTAGAGGAATGACTTCCAGTGATGGCACACCAAATCAACGAGCTGATCAGGCAAAAGAATGCGCTGACATTTTAAATGAATATCCGGCTTATTTTGTAAACCGAAAAGTATATAACAATGAAGTCTACATTTTATACAACCCTGAATGTGATCGCTTCTCAGATATGGTTCTGCCAGATGATCCGAATGCTTATCGAAACGCCATTGCCAAATGGTACAAACATTTATGGCTAAAAGGTCTGCAGCCACGTTTCATTAAACCAGAAGAAATAAACAACTTAAACGTCACAAAGGACTCCATTATAATTGCGCCATTTTTATCGATGGTCAGCCAACAGACCAGTTTAGATATCAAAGACTTCATTAAAAAAGAAGGAAATATGATTGTCGATGGTCGCTTTGCCATTATCGACGAAAATGGATTTGCCTATGAAGAGGCACCTGGCAATTTAATGGATGTCTTTGGCTATAAAGAGGATGACTACCTTTCACCGCATATTCATGATGAAATTACTTTTGATAGATTCAGTAAAGTGCATTTAACGAATGGGACATCAACTTTAAATACAAGTGATGGCGATCCTATTATGGTTAAAAATAAGAATACATTATATTTAACGATCCCCTTTGGTATTGATAAAGAGTATGCACCGATAACCGATGCCATCGACAACTTTATAGACAATCATTTAAACAAATCAATTCTTGTAACCCAAAAAAGTGCTGAAACAGATGTTGTCATTACACATGGCAAGGGATTAATGATTTCGGTTGTTAATTACCACGCATCAGAAACTGAAATAAGAGTGAAGGTTAACAAAAAGGGTCAACTGAAAAACCTAACAAAAGATATCATCTGCCATTTAACAGACAATATGGTGACCATTGTCATTCCAGGGAGAGACATTGCTTGTGTTGTGATTGAATAATTAAACTCACAATCAATTTAAATTTATTTTTGACATTATGAGCGAAATAGACAGAATGGACTAAGCTGATATTCATTAAAGACTTTTTAAGTTTACGTTTTTATGAAACGACACCTCATCTTTCCAATACTATTAATCTTCTTACTGATAACATATTTTTTAATGGCACAAGATCCCAAAAGAGCTTCTAAATCAATTAATCATCAGACCCCTATACTAAAAGATCAATATAAACTGAAAAAGTTAACCTGGGGATCACCCATTTTTATAAGAATTTTTAAAAAAAGCAAAGAGCTTGAAATATGGGTAAAGCAAAAAAGTAAATTCAAACTATTTAAAAAGTATCCTATTTATTATTTTTCCGGAACTTTGGGCCCCAAACTTAAAGAAGGTGATAAGCAAGCACCTGAAGGTTTTTATTATGTAACAGAGAAAAAATTAAATCCAAAAAGTCGATTTCATTTATCTTTTAATATTGGATACCCCAACAGTTACGACAAACATCATGAAAGAACAGGCAATTTAATCATGGTGCATGGCAACAAAGTTTCCATTGGTTGCTTTGCTATGACAGATCCATTAATCGAAGAAATATATACCATCGCGCATTCCGCCTTTGAAAATGGTCAGGAATATTTCCGAGTTCATGTTTTTCCGTTTCATATGACGAAAGGCAACATGAATAAATACGACAAATCAAAATGGATTAAATTTTGGGAAAATTTAAAAGTGGGTTATGACTATTTTGAGAAAAAACACCTTGATCCTGAGGTAACGGTAAAGGATGGCGTCTATGTTTTTGAATAAAGAAACTGTCAGCTAAAACTATCGCCGTTGTTTTCATTCAAAAAAAAAGGGCATCCAATTGGATGCCCTTGTAGCAACTTCAAATGAAAAAGTTAACTTTTAGATTCTTCTTTTTCATCTTTCTTTTCTTCTTTCTTTTCTTCTTCTTCATCCACAACCTTAAAGTCAGCATCAACAACATTATCATCTTCTTTGGAATCAGTTGCACCTTCACCAGCAGTTGTTTCCTGAGCTTGACCAGCTGCGCCAGCATCTTGATACATTGCTTGGGCAATTGGTTGTGCGGCCGTTGATAATGTTTCTACAGCAGCATTCAGCTCTTCAACAGATTGGCTAGCTTGTTTTGTTTTTGCTTCTGTTATAGCAGCTTCAATGGATGCTTTATCTTCGTCAGAAACTTTATCACCATGATCTTTCAATGATTTCTCCGTTTGGAATATCAATTGTTCCAATGAGTTCGAAGCTTCGACCAAGCTTTTTTTCTTTTCATCTTCTTCAGCATGCGCCTCAGCATCTTTAACCATTTGTTCGATTTCAGTATCAGAAAGACCTGAAGATGATTTAATTTCAATTTTCTGTTCTTTACCAGTACCTTTATCAACCGCCGAAACGTGTAAAATACCATTGGCATCAATGTCAAAAGTCACCTCGATTTGCGGAACACCTCGTGGTGCTGGAGGAATACCGGCTAATTGAAAACGACCTAAGGTTCTATTGTCTGTGGCCATCTTTCTTTCACCCTGCAAAACATGAATATCTACAGCTGGCTGATTATCTGCTGCTGTTGAAAAGATTTGCGATTTTTTTGATGGAATCGTTGTATTTCTTTCAATCAATGGAGTTGAAATACTACCTTGTGTTTCAATTCCTAAAGTTAATGGTGTAACATCTAATAATAAAACATTGTTAACATCGCCAGAAAGAACACCTGCTTGAATCGCAGCACCCAAGGCAACAACCTCATCTGGATTTACACCTTTTGAAGGGTCTTTGTCAAAAATATTTTTACAAATTTCTTGAACGGCTGGGGTTCTGGTTGAACCACCTACTAGAAGTACAGTATTAACTTCTGCAGTTGATAAACCAGCATCTTTTAAACATTTTAGACAAGGTTCTTTTAATCTGTCTAATAAATCAGAGGCTAATTCTTCAAACTTTGCCCTTGTTAGATTTAACTGTAAGTGCTTTGGACCACTCGCATCTGCTGTAATAAACGGCAGATTAACATCTGTGGTAGTCGCAGCTGAAAGAGCACATTTTGCTTTTTCAGCAGCTTCTTTTAATCTTTGCAAAGCCATTAAATCTTTTCTAAGATCTACACCATTTTCTTTTTGGAATTCTTCTGCAATCCAATTGATAATCACTTGATCAAAATCATCTCCACCTAATTTGGTGTCGCCATTTGTTGCTAAGACTTCAAATGATTTTTCACCATCAATGTCAGAAACTTCTAGAATTGATATATCAAAAGTACCGCCACCAAGGTCAAATACGGCAATCTTCTCATCGTCAGTACTTTGCCCAATACCATATGCTAATGCTGCTGCTGTTGGCTCATTAACAATCCTTTTTACTTCCAGACCAGCAATTCGACCAGCATCTTTTGTTGCTTGTCTTTGAGAGTCATTAAAATAAGCAGGTACAGTAATTACTGCTTCAGTAACTTCATGACCAAGAAAATCTTCCGCTGTCTTTTTTAGTTCTTGCAAAACAATTGCGCTAATTTCAGGTGGTGTATAGTCTTTTCCATCCACAACAAATTTTACTGAGTCCGATGGAGCACCTTCCTTAAATTTATACGGAACTTGTTTTTCACTGTCGGATACTTCACTATTTCGACGACCAATAAATCTCTTAATTGAATAAAGTGTATTTTCAGGATTTGTTACAGCCTGTCTTTTAGCAGGTTGACCTACTAATCTACCGTCTTTTGTAAAACCAACAATCGATGGTGTTGTACGATTTCCTTCTGCATTTGTTATCACTACAGGATCTTTTCCGTCCATGACGGCAACGCAGGAATTTGTCGTTCCTAAGTCTATTCCAATAATTTTTCCCATTTTATTTCTCCTTATATATCTTAATTATTTATAGAAAACATTTTAAGTTACTTCTTATAAAGCAATGAAAATGCCAATCTAAGCATTTATTAAATTATTCATAAATACTTGAAATATAGATAGTTATAATCCAACAGAAGTGTCATTCTCGCCTGATTCAATAATATGCTCAAAATGACAAAAACTGCCTCGGTGCTATTTTGTCACTTTGACCATTATAAAGGATGATCATTATGCTGAATTAATCAGGAATAAGGTTTAAGATAAGACCGACCCATTTCTTCTCTTTAATCTTTTTTTGACTTCGGTCGCCCAGCAAAACTCATCCAAAGTTTTCCAAACATTTCAGGCACATGCGAAGAATCGCTGCCGGTTGGTGACCATGCCAAATCTACATCCGGAACCTCTTCTTCTTCATTTGGCTTAAAGTGATTAATATTAAAAGACCAAGTTTTTTTAATCTCAGATAATTTGACACCTATATCACTCAATGGTATTTTCATTTCCATGATCCAAGCCTTCTCCTTTTCAATGCCAAGCTTTATAACAATCCCAGGATTCCAAGAAGTATCTGATTGCTTTGCATCATACAAAGATCCCGCAGCATTGGTAATGATGTGATAGTATTCTGAGCCGTCACCACTTGGATCAATAAAAATATCGATACAATCACTTTTCCACAATTCGCTATCTCTCGGTTTATCTGAATACATCAATACGGGAACGGAGGTTTCTACTCGAGTAATTATATACAGAGCCTTTTTATCCATAAGAACGTATGCGGTAATATCTGTTTTTTCAGTACGGTTTGGTTTAAGAATTTGAATGGGATAAAACCCCATGGAAGTAGCATGTTTTTTATAAAGCTCATCAAGCTGACCGTCCATCAAGGGTGATTTTTCAACTAGATGAACTTGAAGCGCGGGAACTTCTAATCCTAATTTATATTTTTTAAAGGCTTCATTGTCGACCGCTTCTGTCCACATCTCTTTGCGTAATTGCTTAACTAGGGCAACTGACTCATCCAGTCTTTTTTTGATTTCTTCTAATTTGATTTTTTGTGATGCTTGTTCATTTTCAAATTGTAATTTATGTTTTTCATTATTTTCATTTATGATTTTTATTTTTTCTTCAAAAGTATCATTAATTTTAATTATGGCATCTTGATATTTTTTGTCTTTTTCAGAATTATCACAACTTGAAATGAACAAAAGGCAAAGAATACCAAAGAAAATTGAAATAAACCTATTCATAAGCTGTCTCCAGTTCACATGTTAACTAAGTTCGTTTAAGAGGTAGGTAGCATTTAGAGAGACAATGCCAGAAGTTTATCAGATTCTAACAAATAATAAATTGAGATCAAGTCGCGATTGGTACTTCAGTAGCATACTGTCAATGTAGGTTAATTGAGACGACATGCTCTTTAAATATCGTAAACAATGAAATGCGATCTCGAGAGAACCTCGAGATCTTTAGACGTTATTATTATCCTTCTGTTTTAGTATTTCATTTCTTTTAAATCTAGTTTTTTGCCTTTCGCTTGGGACTGAATACATTTAAAGACCTTTTGATCGAAGGAGTTTTTATCGCCTTTTTTATCTACTACTTGTTTTTGAATATGCTGCTGTCTTTTCTTTGTTAATTTAAGTATTTTTTTCTCTAACTCATTTCTCTCTTTTGACAATTTAAGCACATACCCTTTCCTTTCACTTTTTTTCACTTTTTTCAATTCAGCTGGCAATTCTTTTTCTGCTAAAGTGTCTAAGTTAATTTTTCCATTTGACACATCGTTCACTAATTCTTTACTTCCTAAATAGTTTTTCTTACCTGCAGATGATATATTATAACAAGCCCGTTGAGCAAATGATGATGATGAGGATTCTTTGCTAATCGAAGAGGAAATATCTTTTCGTTTATTACCTTCATCCAGCTCTTTTTGTTTTCCATAATATAATCTACTCGCATCCATTTTTTGACTAAGTTTATTTATTTCACTATCATAAGGAGTTTTATATATTGTTGATCCTCCAGATTGAGCAATTGATAAATATGAACCTTCGCCTAACTTTGCAATTTCTTGCCAATGTTTGGCCGTACCAGACATACTACCACATTGAATGGTGTTTATAATTATTCCCTTTTTTAAGGCGAGCTTACAGGTCTCCTGATATTTCACATCATTGCTGTAATCCATATGGGGAGGTGCGTCACCTACTAAAAAAATTACTTTATAGGTATCTAGAGAACTATCCCAATTGTTTTTAAGTACAGCTTCGTGCAAAGCCTGATTGACACTTTCTGGAGTATCCCCGCCTCCATTGGCACTAAAACTCATTAATTTTTTATATATCTTATCGAGATCATCTGTTAGTTCCGTTTGAACAGTTATATACTTATCATTACGGTCTCTATAACCCAATATTCCCATTTTGATTGAAGGGGAAGGCTTCGCCATGGCCATTGTATTGGCTATGGACCAAATTTTATTCTTTGCTGTTTGTATTAATGAGGACATGCTTCCGGTTGTATCAAGTACAAAAACAATTTCTACTTTTGGTTGTTTCTTTTTTACTTTCCCAAATAGATTTAAGCCACTAAAAATTACAATCAAATTTAGAATCATAAAAAGTTTTATTTGATTTCTCATTGTATTTTCCTTTTTAAATTATTGATTTATGATTAAAACGTCTTCGTTTTTCCATCGCAAAACTAGTTTTCCTTTAACAGAGAGACTACTAATTTGCTTTTTCTTAATTAATTCATCGACGATCTCCCAATACTGATTACTGCCGAGTATTATTTTTTTCAGGTTTTTAAAGTTATTCTCTTTTAATGCTACTTTTCCATCTACCCATATATCCCCTTTTTTGTAAAAGGTGCTGTCGTTACATTGATAAAGCTTGGTAATCTTTTTTTCCTTCAGGTCTTTGCCAAGATACCCATTAAAGCGGTTCATACTTTTCTGTTTTCTAGTTACCGTTGCATTTTTACTTTGAACAATGGAATGTAGCCCTGATCTTTTACGGATGGCATCCCTTTCCAAATTGTCCACCAACTCTTTGGCCATTTCAGTTTTCTTATTTAAGTCGCTACCTTCTCTAACAAAAAAGGACGTGTACTCTGTTAAAATACCAAATTTTTTGGATAGCCGAATAATCTCGCTAATTAGTTCTTTAAATTTAGGATCGTTCCTGTCAATACTTTTATTGTCAGCACCCATATACCTAATGGCATCAACCATGGAAGCAATCTGTCTACTGGCCCATAACCTAGGAACAAAAGCATTCTCCTTTTTAAGAGGGCCGACATTAAAAGAAAACTTCATGGCTATTTTTTTTTGAAATAAATCTCCTGAAAGACGAAAATGAAGCTTTTTGATATCGTCAATATATCTTCCAAATACTAGGATCTGGTCACCATTATAAACATCTGAAAGCTGATGCGGCAGCAGATCACTTACCAAGTGATTGCCAGAATTACCATTTTCATCAAGCACTTCTAGTTTGGGAGAAAGAAAAAGTGGGCCATTTAGCTTTTCAAAGACACTGCCAATCTTTACTTCTATATTCTCTGATGGCAAAACAAAGGTTGAAACTGCTTTGGTTACTTCGGCTATCTTATCTAATAGGGGTGCATTAACATCGTGCCCTACCCCAAACGTAAATACACGTTTATGAAAAGGGTTCTCTTTAGAAGTGAGTTCTCGAATTTTTGTTTCTCTGGTTTCTCCCATTGTGGGCAACCCATCTGTCAAAAATAATATAATGGGTAAGGTCCCTTTGTTGGGTGATTGCTTTAAGGCCATTTTTAAAGCATCAAAAATATTTGTCCCGCCACTGCTGTTAATATTATTCAAATACTCTTCAGCTTTTTTGAAAGATTTTTTATTTTTTTTAATCGCATTATTTGAGAACTGTTCAACAGCAGAATTATAAGTGATGATATTAAAATATTCGCCTGTCTTGAGAGCGCCAATGATTTGCAAGGCCGCTTCTTTTGCTTGCTCCATTTTTTGACCGCGCATACTTCCAGAACGATCGATGACTAAACATATTTCTTTTTTGATTAAATTCTTTTTATCTTCTGGTTTAATTTCTGGAAGTCCCCCTAAAAAAAGGAAATAACCACCCTTAGAATCTCTAGAAGGATAGGTAAATAACGATGCTCCAATATCTCCTTTTCTTAGCATATAGGATAGGCTAAAAGCACCCGGCTCTAAGATTGTTTTACTTCCCAAATTAATTCGGGAATGCCCTGCTGATATTTTTTTAGACTCTATTTTGTGGGAAGGCGAATACACCGAAATGATTTCATTTGAATTGATAATCTCACCCTTAATGGTCCAAGGAACTCGTACGGTTAAAGATTCTGATCGAGGAATGATATAATCATATCGATTACTATCAGCCTTAAGAAGCTGTTCATAGGTGACTTTGATTTTTTGATGACCACGGGCGGGTACAGGGAAAACAGAAGACCGAATCAAATTCATGCCAGCAAATTCTAATAGGGCCGGATCCCTTAATGTTGCCACAATACTTTTATAATAGGCTTTTGCCTGATCACTGGGCATAATTTTGAGGGAAGGTTTTGTTCTTTGACCAAGGAAATCAAAACCTTTAATGACTACATTTTTTGGGATCGGTATTAACAATTCTGACTCAAGTATTCTAGAAAGAGGATTATATAGATCTATCATTATATTCGTCACAGCAATGTTATTTTTAATTCTAAAGTTCACATCGACTTTTATAATTTTAACGGCACCCTGGCGATCCTGATCAAAAACATGAAACTGAGGGATCACAATATTAGGTCTTACTTTAAATGACTTATGAGCCTCTTGAGACATTAGTTGAAAGGGTATAATGACCAAAAGACAGAAAACTAATAATTTCATTTTTTTCTCCTAGAGTAAATCTTAGTGCTAAATATTTTACTGACGGGCATAATCTGAATGTCAAAAATTGGACAGAATAATGTAAAATTTTTGTCCTATTTTATTCTTCAATGGAATCATGCATGCCTATATAAATATTTTGACGCACAACATAAAAAAAATTATTATGAAATTCTAGAAAAAATAAAAATTATTTTTAAAAGGGTGGCGATGCCCTTGGAGAGAAGTAAGAACACCGCCAAGGGAAATTATAATCTAAATGCTAGCGGATCCTTATAGTTTTTCTCAAACGCTAATTTGACATATTTAATAGCTTCATCTCGATTACCTAAATTCTTATAACAATTAGCTATCGCTGAGTAAATAAACGGAAGTCCTTTTTCTCTCTTAGATAAATCTAAAAGCTCAGTTAAGGCTATTTTGTATTCACCAATAATCATTTTGTGCATGGAAGACAAATACTCAAATTCTAATGCTTCTGATTTATATGCTTCTGATTGATAGACGTACTTGCTTGCTAATTTTTTATCATATTTTGAAGTATTAGCCCACTTTTCAATTTGCTTAAACAAAGGACGACCAATCTTAAATACCGGTATTTGCCTTTTATTTAAATCCACTATCCACGATTCTGCTAATTCATCCATTTGTTCTGGTGTTAGAGTTCTGCGAATAGACTTCCCTTCCATAATGCCCGTTATCAACTTGTTAAATAATTTTCTTCCCGTTTTAGAATGAAAACAAAAGTTAATCATACTCCAAGCCTTACTATAATTTGGGCTTGGGTCAAAAGCATTGTTCCACTGCATTCCTGACATTTTCATCATCTTGATAAAATCAGATTTTTTAAACTTCTTGGTATTATGATAATTAACCACATATTCCAATCTGTCAGATTTAAATTGGGCTTCAAAATTATTTACCATCCCTGGTTTTAATGGATTCCAAGTTTCAAAATTAGTCGCTGTTCCTTCATTAAACCAAGGGGGTAGTCTTTTATTAGTATAGAAATGCAGTAATTGATGGGTTCCTTCGTGATACAAGACATCTTTTAAAAAGTCGCCGGCCTCTTTATAACCTACCAACATACGTTTATATGGAGCATATAAACCGCCAGCCCATGGTGGAGCATTAATACCCTTTGAGGAGAGCAAATTAAAAAAACCAGAGCGAGTGGCCATGATATACAAAACGGGTGATTTTTTCATTTTAAATTTACCTTTAAAAATACTTCTAAAGGAAGATGAAAACTCATCCATAAACACGGCTTGTTTTAAAGCATACAATTTTGAAACATCTGTTTTTAAAATATAGTAGCTTTTGTTAACAGTATAAAGCCCATCTTTGTCCACCTTAACAAGTTTATCGACCCAATAGGCCTTTTTTTCAGGTGTCATTTGGAGAAAATGCTGATAAGTTAATTTCTTTTTATTAAATGTAGGGGTGATATTTAGCTTAGGCTTATCATCTACAAGCAGTTTTTTGTTATCTGACTCTTCTTCTTCAACAGACTCTTCTACTTCTACAGAATCTTCTTCTTCGATCTCCATTTCTTCTTCAGGAGGAAGATCATCAATTTCAGTAATCAATTTCGTATCTTTTTTTATTGTTTTGCTTTTAGTTACCTCTTTCTTTTTTGAATCGCCTGGTTTTGAAAAGTCTTCTAATAAAAATCTTTCCATCGCTACTTTCACCTTTTTTGATTCTTTAAAAAGATGTCGATTCACATAAAACACTCTTAAGTGATCTAGTTTACGTTTATTTCTTTGAAGGGTTTGTCTTAGCTTTTGTCTTTTCAAAACATTGTCTATGCTTGAATCATCCAAAATCACTTTAACCGCTTTGCGAGTATCGTTGAAGATTTTCTTTATTTTCTCTTCGCTAGAAAAACAGGAGGAAAATATGAATAATATGAAGAACATGATAATAATGCTTTTATTGGCTAAATTCATCTTATTGATATCCAAAAGTAAAATTCAATTTCTAAAACAAAAACGACTCCGTTTATAAATATACGAATCTATCTCTCAAAAATTTCATGAAATATAAAATATAAGAGAACTGTTTCATTCTGCAAATTCACTAGTCATTTTACATATTCTCCTCACCCTACAATTATAAAATTGTAAATTATTTGTAAGTATCATACACCGTCAGAAATATACCTATATGTTCTAGGCAGTACAATATAGATGAAAGAAGCACACCTTACTTAATATAGTTCATTCAATTATTTTTATAGTGAGCAGGACTTAAACCCGTTAATTCTTTGAATTTTCTAGAAAAGTGATAGGGGTTTTGAAATCCACATTGCTGAGAAACATCATTTAATGTCAACTGCGTACTCATTAATAGTTTTTGAGCTTCGGAAACTCTTTTTTGCCAAAGATATTTAGCAGGACTTATCTGAAGATAATTTTGAAAAATACGAATTAAATATTCGTGACTGATTCCAAAATGTAAGGCGATATCTTTAGCCTTAATATGTTTTCTGAA
The DNA here is from genome assembly GCA_002746535.1 of Planctomycetota bacterium. Taxonomy (GTDB): domain Bacteria; phylum Planctomycetota. Next base: position 290,318 of record NVWA01000002.1, on the reverse strand, counting down.
ATTTTGGTTTATATAGTATTGTGCCTTTTGAATAATTACTGGAAGCTCGTTTCTCAAATTCGTTTTATTTAAATATAAATCTAATAATAATTCTGCAAGTCCTGTGAAGAAAATATCCGGCTTCTTAGTATTATAATTATCAAATCCAAATAATAATTCTAGCAAACTCCGTTCTTGATTACTGATAAGGAAAATATCTTTTTCACTTAAAAGTTTTAATCTAGGCCAAGCCTCTTCGGAATAATCAAAAAAATCGACCCAAGAATGTTGGCTAGGTTTTAACGGATTAAAATTTAATTTAATATGATCACCGGGCTTAAAAATAATCCCTTGATCTGGAACCATTGGGATTAACACACCGTTCATTCTTAATTCAACCGAACCAGAATCTATATAAAACATTTGATAATGTTCTTGGCAATTTTGACGGTATTCCCCCTTGGCAGGATATTGAACTCGACCAAAATGAACTGTCATATCAAAACACCATAGATCAATTATAGATAAATTAAATTAGTTAACAGGTATTCTAATATTCTATTAAAATGATACTTTTATCAATATATTATAAATAATCAATTTAATCATATCAACTTTAGGTAAACTATGAAAAAAATATTATTAGATAAATTATTAGACGAAACAAGCATAAATAGTTTTTTAGAGAATGGGTTTCTTATCGTGCCTCAATTATTGGCCGAGACTGAAATAAAAGAAATAACGAATGATATTCCAAAAATATTAAAAGGAGAATATCCAAGTTCAAAATTTAGCTTTTTACCAAAAAACTCTTCCGAACAAGAGGTTTTAGATTCTTTTTTATGTTTGCATTTTCCACATACAATTTCACCTATCATGGAAAATTATTTAAAACATCCAAAAATCTGTGGAATATTGGATCAAATTGTTGGTGCACATTTATATGCATGGGAAGGTGGCGTAAAGAGTATGCAATCTATGCTCTTTTCAAAACCGGCGGGTGCTCCTGGTCAAGGCTGGCACCAAGATGAGTTTTATATTCCGACCCGTGATAGAAGCATGACTGGGGCATGGATTGCACTTGATGATGCAAATCTCGAGAACGGCTGCTTATGGGTAATACCTGGTTCACATAAAAAAGGCATATTATATCAAATGGATGAGCCCCTTGAAAAAAATGAAAAAGAATATGGTGATACTGGCATTGCTCATGGATTTGATGAGAATCAGAAAATACCCGTCGAAGTTAAGCGAGGTGATGTCGTCTATTTTAATGGTTACCTTTTGCATAAGTCCATGCGCAATAACAGCCAAGCAACTCGTCGAGTGCTGGTCAATCATTATATGAGTTGTGTGTCTGAACTTCCCTGGAATAAACTCCCTGAAGCAGATGGTTTTATCGGGAATGACTGCCGAGAGGTGATTCATGTCAGCGGGCAGGATCCAATTCACTGGAAACCTACTTACGCCAGGGACAAAACACATTTTCGTGCAAGAACAGTGCGCGAAAACGAGAAGAGTGTTTCTTAAAAAATAAAGCCAAGAGGTGAACTTTTCCAACTGAAGTTCGTGGCAAGAAAGATGCTGGTTGCGCCGCAGGTATTTTAAATGCACCCGATCCAACTTATAATCCTGAAAATGATATTTGCATACCACACCACTTCAACAGTGAAAATCATCACAAAATAAAGAAAAAAATAAAATTGAGCTTCAGAAAAAAATAGCGTTAAACATTAATCCCAAAGCACCTCTTTTTTTCTGGCCTTCAAGACTTGATCCTGTTCAAAAAGGTTGCCAAACTCTTGCTGAAGTTTTATACCAAATCGTTTCTGATTATTGGGGCGATGAATTACAAGTAGCATTTGTAGCAAATGGTGAATCCCAAAATGATTTTCATAATATTGTTCGGCATCATGATTTATCAAAAAGAATAGCTGTTTGTGATTTTGATGAGGAATTATCTCACCTGGGATATGCCGCCTCTGACTTCATGTTAATGCCTTCCAGTTTTCAACCTTGTGGATTACCACAAATGATTAGTCCTTTAAATGGCAATCTCCCCATCGTTTTTGATACCGGCGGTCTTCATGACACTATTACACATTTAGACATAAATAGAAATCAAGGCAACGGGTTTGTTTTTGAGCATCATAACCGAAATGGCTTGAAATGGGCTATTGACCAAGCAATGACGTTTTTTAAGCTAAACGATAAAAGCCGAAGTACTCAAATTTCTAGAATTATGAAGGAATCTAAATCCACATTTAATCATAAAGGAAACGATTGGTCTTACCACTAGGCTCGAAGGCAATGGCATCTGGCGCAAGATAAAAACCTTCGCTATCAATTTCTTTTAGCTTTTGATCATAAGAGGATTCACCTTATGAAAGATTGTGATAGCTTAATCAATAAAATAGTGCAAAAAATTCTCATCAATGACCTTGATAAAACATTTGCTTTCGAAAGAAGTCGTTATATTTTTATATTTAACTTCCATCCATCAAACTCCTACGAAAATTACGAAATACCTATTTTGCCAGGACAATATAATCACGTTCTTGATAGTGATGAATCTCAATTTGGTGGCCAAAACAGAATAAGCAATCAACAAATTTTTCATTCCATTGAACACAATCAAAATCAAGAAACAACTCATTTTTTAAAGGTCTATATACCTTCCAGAACCGCTTTGGTATTGAAAAAAGATTTGCTGTAACTTCTTGTAAAGTCTTCTTACTTCGTGGAAATTTATACAATTAACTCTTACTCTTTTGGTAAAGTGCTTTATAATGTTGGGACTTAAAATCTTCATCTAAAATTTATTCAAACTAATATAAATGATTAAATGCATATCTTGTAAATCACGAATTAGTCTTACGGATATTATAGATTCCACATTAGTAAATTGTCGACGATGCGGATCAAAATTGGAAATAAATTATTTCCCTTCATTATTTACTTCACTCAATAAAGGCGAAAAGGCAGCCGCTATCCTTTCAGATGAAGAAGCAAGTTGTTTTAATCACCCTGAAAAGAAAGCAAGCGCACTATGTAGCAGTTGCGGTATTTACATTTGTAATTTGTGCGAATTAAATATTCATGACAAGCACTTTTGCCCCAATTGTTTTAATAATAACACTACCGAGAAAGAAATTAATCCTTTTATTAAAAACCCCGTCTTATATAGCAATGTTGCTATATCAATAGTCATAATAGGATTTTTAACTGGTGTTGGCTTTTTTGCTACGGGACCATACGTAGTCTACTATGGATATAAACACTTTAAAAAGGAAGAAAGTTTAATAAAGGGAAGAAGTCCTATTAAGTTTGGAATTGCAATTTTCCTTGCCATAGTACAAATCATTTTAACGATTGTAATAATCATTAATATAATTATGGATTTAAATTAATATGTCTAAATTTCATTTCATATGCAAACACAGAAGCTTTTTTGGGCTATCAATCGCATTGAATCAATCTCTTTATTTCTCAGAGAGCTCTTTGGTTGAAGTCTCCGTGCAAACATATAGCGAAGAATATAAAAAAATTGAATTAGAAAACATTCAAGTAATTATAACAAAGCCCACTAAATCATTTGGAATAAAGCTAACTATATATGCCATTTTAACAATGTTAATGTTATTGGGATTATTGTCAGGGGACACGGTAGGGGTAACAATTTTTACAGTTCTTTCTATTATCTTTGCCATACCATTTATAATGACACTTATTCATGGTCGAACTTGTGAAGTTCATGTGATTACTGCTGTTGGCGATTACCCGCTACGTAGCATTGGTACTTATAAGAATTATTTTAAATTTATAGAAACAATAAAACGAATTATATTACCGATCCAAGGTACCATCAGCGCTGAAGAAATTCAAAATAATATTGAAGAATATCGCAGTATACAGTCTAGGACATAGTTATGAATGATTCTAATAAATTATTGAGAAGAACATGTTTTAATCATGAGGCCAGAGAATCGGTTGCTCAATGCCAAAGTTGTAGCCAGCCATTTTGCCGAGAATGCATCTCACTCATTGAAAGCAAGATGACATGCACAGCATGCACTTCTAAAAATCATATGGAAGACACTACCAAATCGGATAATCATTCCATGTTATTTCTGTGTTTAATTGTTATTACAGGTGGATTTGTGGGTTACTTTTTATTTTTTCTTTTGGCATCTTTTCTAATAAATCTACCGGATCAATTCCATGACGGAAGCTATTTCTAATATATGAAAAAGAAATATATTTATTCACCCAACGAGCTTTTTGAAAAAGGTTATAGTGCCATCAAGGAAGATACATGGTTTTTACTTTTTATTTATTATTGCGGCACGATTCCCTTCTGTATTTTTTTCTTATTTTTTTGGTTTGAATTTAGCTTTAACCCCTATGCAAGCAATAACCTATATAGCTATTCGCTCATAGGCATCCTGTTATTTGGCTGGATGAAATATTTCCAATCTCTTTACTGCACCTCAATCTATAATAGATTAAAACTGAACTCTGATTATAAAATTAAGCTCTCAATAAAAGAGTTCCTCTTTCAGCTTGGGATTCAACCAATAGGTGTAATTTGCTTTTTAATATCATCAATTATCGTTTTTCCAATGGGATACTGTTATTTTTATTTTAACAATTTAATGATATCTAAGGATGATAGAAAAAGTGATCAGTATTTTGAACGTTTAAAAGTTACTTCTGGGGACAATAAGCTTAAAGACCTTTCGCCCTTGCATTTTTTACTGTACAGCCAAGGGCTTTATTTAATTATTCTAATTAATATGTTATCTTTTATATTTGTATTCCCGCATTTATTAAAAATGTTTCTTGGCTTGGAAACAATCTTTTTAAAAAATACTTTGGCATTATTAAACTCAACCACGTTTATAACCGCTTTTGTACTGTCCTACTTAGTAATAGATCCATTTATAAAAAGTACTGCCGCTTACATATATTTCATAAAAGCATCAAGGCCAAATGGAGAAGACTTGTTAGTCAAATTACAAAAACTTGCACTGCCGGCAATAATGATATTTGCCATTTTCACCTTTTCATTAAAACCAATCCAAGCTAATGAACCTAAAAAAGTTCAGAATAAGCAACTTGAAACCTCATTTAATAAAACCATTAATCAAAAAAAATATGTATGGAGAAAACCGAGATCACAAAAAAATGCTGTTGAAGAAAATTCATATTTGAAACAGTTTTTTGAATGGTTAGAAAACTTTGTTGAAGGCAAGACTAACGATGCCGATGAACAATCCGATGCGAATCATAATTCCTCGTCAAGTTTTGGAGACATTTTAAATTTTATTTTATACATTGTCGTAGGCGTAATTCTTCTGATTATCATTTTGTTAATCATAAAAAACATAAGACTAAGCTCAGACAAAGAAATTGCGGTTACGATCAAACCCAAGGATACTAATGAAGAAAAGAATATTGAAGAAGAAGTACTTGAATATGAAGAAGAAGAATGGATACAACTAATCAACTCATATATAAATAAACAGGATTATAAATCTGCGATAAGGCATATTTATTTACATGCACTTCAAAGTTTAGCAGAAAAAAATTATTTGCTTATCAAAAAGCACAAAACAAACAAACAATACAAGCTAGAAGTAAGCCGAAGAACAAAACATTTGCCAAATCTAAAAAGCTACTTTCAAAAAATTGTTACAAATTTTGAAAATGTATGGTTTGGTCTATATGCAATTGATGAAACGGAAACTCAAGAGACGATTGAGTATTTAAAAAATTTAAAGGAAGGTATAAGTCTACATGCCTAAAATTGGTTTAATCCTTTTGTTTTTATTGCTCTCTATGTTTGTGTTAAACATGTTTTTAGAACGGTTTGAAAAAGGTGATATGTTTCCCAAATATTCCTTATTAAGAACCGATGCATATGGCAATAGCATACTGTATGAGACCCTAAAGGATTTGCTTCCTCAGAACACACAAATAAAAGAAGAGTCTTTTTTTAAATTTAAAAATACTCACAATGCATTGTTTTACTTTAGTAGCGTCAAGAATGTTTCGGCCCTCTTAAAGTCAAATGATCTTAAAAGTAATGGCTCATTTTTTAAAAATGGAAATACACTGTTAATTGGATTTGAAAATCAAAACATGCCCTTTAATAGAAACTATACTTCGTTCACTGATGAAATAGAGACTAATAGTTATGATTGGATAGATCAAAGTTTTAAAGATTTAAAAATCATCGGACCAACCAAAGATTCATTAGAGATAGGCCTTTCTGCAGAAAACACACATGCATTAAAATCAAAAATAAATAAAGGATGGAGTGGATTTGATGAAACCTTCACCCCCCTATTAATTGATAACCGAGGCGTTATCGTTGCACTTAAGAAAAACATTAATGATGGTCAAATTATACTAATCAGCACCCCATATTTACTATCAAATGAATTTCTGTTTAAGAATAAAGAGCTTCAGTTAATCCAATCATTATTTTTATCTCCAATAAACAAGCAAATAATTTTTGATCAAACGCATTTAGGAATAATCGTCGTTCCATCTACGATGGGTTTAATTATTAGATATAAATTAGATAAAATTTTATTTCTATTTTTATTTGCATTTGTTTTATATGTCTGGCGTATTAATGTTTCATACAATAAATATAAGTTTATTGAGGATGATAGCTCCGCACAAAAACCGGTATTAAATTCTTTAGTGACATTACTCGAAAAGAATATCCCAACTCATCAAATAATCGATCAATGTATTAAAGAATTGAAACAAACAAATAAAGCCAATAAGAATGATCCCACCCGATCAAAACCTTTAAAGACATTAAATAAATATGATCAAAAACGAAAGAAAGATGTCGTTTCTTATTATAACCATATAGTTGAAATCTTAAGTATTAGGAAAAACAAATGAATGAACAAGTTGAATTATTGACCAAAAAAATCACAGAAGCAAAAATTGAAATTAGTAAAATTATTATTGGCCAAGAAAGAGCAATTGAATTATGCTTAATGGCTATATTTGCAGGTCAACATGTTTTACTTGAAGGTGTTCCAGGTCTAGCCAAAACATTATTGGTTAAAACATTAGCTCATACATTAGGTTGTGACTTTGGAAGAATTCAGTTTTCTCCAGACCTAATGCCTTCGGATATAACAGGTACTAATATCTATAATTTAAAATTAAATGAATTCAAATTATTAAAAGGACCTATATTTAAAACTTTCATCCTAGCAGATGAGATAAATCGAGCTCCGGCGAAAACACAGTCGGCATTGCTACAAGCGATGCAAGAAAAAGAAGTAACTATCGACAATGAAACCTTAACATTAGATCAAAATTTTACCGTATTTGCAACTCAAAACCCCATCGAGTTTGAAGGAACCTACCCTTTACCTGAAGCTCAAAAAGATAGATTCATGATGAAGGTATATTTAGATTACCCAGAGCTTGATGAAGAACTTATATTCGCAAAAAAAGTTTTAACAGGAGAAAACCCTGAAGATACGCTTAAAAAAAATATTGTAAACAGTGTATTACATGCAGAGGATTTGCACAACTTTCGCGAGGGGCTCTTGAATATTTCTATGAATGATGAATTAATAAAATATGCCGTAGATATTGTTAGGGCAACTAGATCAAATGATAGTATTTTAGTAGGTGCAGGTCCACGGGCAACTCAAAGTTTAATTTACGGTAGCAGAATACAAGCTCTCTTTAATGAAAGAGACTTCGTTATACCAGATGACATTCAAGAGATGGTATTGAGTGTTCTTTCACATAGAATTATCATTAGACCAGAATATGAAATGGAAGGTGTTACTTCAAAAGATGCCCTTGATCAAGTCATAAAAATGGTGAGCGTTCCAAAATGATTCGTCCCTCTAAAAAATTAATCTCTATTTCAATAATGTTTTCATTTCTTTTAGGCCTTCTGCCCTATATCATTCTAAATGCTTATATTGTTATTATTTTAATTCTTTCGGTTTCTATTTTATTAGCTGTAATCGATATATATTTCAGCATAGGACTATCAAAAAAGATTTCAATTACTTCACCTAATCAAATTAGAAGCAAGTCTGATAACTGGTTTCCATTTGAAATTGAAATAAATTCAAAAGTTTCTCTTGAAACTAAAATCGAGATCTATATGCCTCAACAGTCTCTTTTTATGAATCTAAAAAAGGACCTGTTTGCATTAAATAAATCAAATTCAGATCAATTAATAGGCGTTGTTGATATCCAATTTACTAAAAGAGGTAAATATAAATTATTTGACTTGGTAATAAAAAACTTCTCTGTGCTTGGTCTATGGGAATTCTTTTACCAAAAACCCATCAATACAGAAGTTATTATTTATCCAGCATTTAATGAATCTAGAAAAAAAATGGCGTGTACCTTTTTTAATGGTAGTAAGTTTGGCACGCATCTATATAGACAGCTTGGTAAAGGAAAAGAATTCGAACGTCTCAGGGAATATGAAAAGGGTGATGGCTTTGAAGATATACACTGGAAGGCAACCGCAAGAAAGAATCAACCAATTACTAAAGTATATCAGATTGAAAAAACACAAGAAATATATGTCATTATCGACTCTAGCAGATTAAGTAAAACAAAGTTTACCGATCAGAACAACAAACAAGTTAATGTGCTTGAAAAATATATTGAAACGGCATTTTTATTAGGAGAGTTTTGTTCACAAGTCGGCGATCGTTTTGGCCTAGTTACATTTTCAAATAAAGTTCATCACTTTATCAAAGCTAAGTCAGGTGTTAATCACATCAAGCTCTGCAAAGACTGTTTATACAATTTAGACACATCCGATTCATCTCCGGATTTTAATGAACTCTTTTCTACCGTATTACAAAACATTCCAAAACGATCATTGATCTTAATTTTAACAACTCTAGATGATTTTTCAGAATCGGAATATTTTATAAACAACATTTCATTATTGAGTAAAAAACATCTGGTGCTAGCCAATATGATCCAAGAATCAAATGTAGAAAAAATATTTAGTGAGGATGTTAACGATATTGATGGAATTTATAATAATTTAGCGGGTCATATAAAATGGAACTATTTAAACGAAATTAAAAAACAATTGCAATTAAAGGGTGTTTCATTTACTTTAACAAAAAATGAACATTTTACTTTTGAAGCAATTAAAAATTATGTTCAAGTGAGACAAAAACAATTGTTATGATCATTGATTTAAATAAATTTATTGAAAAAGAAAAGCCTTACTGGATTAAGCTTGAGGGTATGCTTAGCTCAATCGAAAATGATTCTTCCGTATCCTTAAATTTTAAAGAAATTCAGGACTTACATTATTTATATAGTCGAGCTTCATCGGGATTATCAAAAATTCAAACTTATTCTACCAATTCTGATGACTTTTATTATTTAAACAACCTCGTAAGTAATACATACAGTTTTTTATATAGTGAAAAGATTAAAAAAAAGTTCAATCTTATTAACTTTATTTTACTAACGTTTCCATCAGCATTTCGACGTCATTTAAATGCCTTTATATTTGCAACGCTTGTATTTTTAACTGGTGGTCTTTTGGGTGGGGGAATCATTTTACTCGACTACGATGCAAAAGCATATTTAATGCCTTTTTCTCACCTTTTAAAAAGTCCTAGTGAACGAGTTAAAGAAGAAAAAAGGACTATTGGTAATAATAAATCAAAAAATCATGGTGCTTTTGCCTCCATGCTTATGACCCACAATACAAAAGTCGCTCTATTATCTATGGCACTTGGCTTGACTTTAGGTTTAGGCACTTTGGCTCTAACATTTTATAATGGTGTTATGTTAGGCGCTGTTGCCGTTGATTATATTCTACACAACGAAACTGTTTTTTTGCTTGGGTGGCTTTTGCCCCATGGTGTTATTGAAATCCCTGCGCTTTTAATTGCTAGTCAAGCAGGCTTTATTTTCGCTAGCAGACAATTAAATTTCAAAAATAAATATGAAAAAGTTGCCGATAAAATTCAAGCAAGAAAAGATCTCTTAACTTTAATGGGCGGTACAGCCATAATGCTCGTATGGGCAGGTTTGATTGAATCATTTCTTTCTCAATACCACGAACCTACTTTGCCATATTCATTTAAAATTGGATTTGGCATCATTGAGTTTACGTTATTAATTCTTCTTTTAATGGGTGTATTTAGCTTAAAATTAAAAAAAGAGGCGTCTCTTGATTAAAGAAATTATTACTCCTGAAGGAACTAAGTTGTCAATGACAATTTCAAACCCTTTCTCGCGGGCATATGCATTCCTAATTGATATGTTCATAATAATAGTAACTGTAAATATTTCTATATCTCTATTAAGCATATTTAGCTTGGTCAGCCAGCAACTTTTTGCTACAATTTATTATTTAATTGCCTTCATTATATTTCAAGGATATTACATTTATTTTGAAATAAAATGGAATGGGCAAACTCCTGGGAAAAAAATCTTTAAATTAAGGGTTGTAGATGCCAATGGTCTTTCATTATCATTTGATCAGATCATTATTAGGAACATTATTAAAACCATTGATGCCTTGCCTTATTTTGGGCTTCTAGGAGGAATTGTCGTTTTTTTTAGTAAAGAAGGAAAACGCCTAGGAGACTATGCTGCAGATACAATTGTTGTTCATTTAAATGTAAGATCAGAATTCGACTTGAAAGATACTTTTATAAACAAGTATAATAGTTTGCGCTCTTCACCGCATATGTGTTCAAAATTAAAAAGAGAAGTAACACATCAAGAAGCAGAACTTTTTTATGAAGCGATAGCAAGAGCAGATGAGCTTTCTGTAAAACCGAGAATTAAATTATATGATAAATTAAAAGATCATATTCAAAGTAAAGTTCTATTCCCAAACGAATTAATTAACGATATCTCGTCCGAACAATATATAAAGAATGTAATAGACATTCTATTTACTAAAAAATAATTTATTTATTCATCTTCTTTTACGCGCTGATCGCCTTGAAGAATCTGAACATTTGATGATTCTGCATCTCTATCTTCTGAGTGTTTAATCGTATTTATATCTTCACTATTAAGGTAATCTGTTGACGGACTTTTACCTATCATTATTACAGGTACGCCAACGTTAATGCTTTTTAATAAATGTATTGCATGCCAATTCGTTAGCCTAATACATCCATGACTACCCGTTTTGCCGATATTATCAGGAACTGGTGTACCATGTACTCCGTAACCTGGCAAATTAAGTGAGATCCAAGCTAACCCTACTGGGTTTTTGGGCCCAGGCTGTATTATTAATACCTTATCGACATTTTTTATTTCTGGCCAATATTTTGGATTAAATGTGTAGTTCGGGTTTAGAGCCTTATTTTTTATAAAAGTATCGCTCTTAGGTAAATTCTCTTTTGATCTTGCGACAGAACAATTAAGTAATAATATTTTATTATTCTCATCGTCATAGCCGCTGATTTTTCGCTCTATTAAATCAATTTCAAGTTTTTTTATATTAATCTTTTTATAGGGTCTTATGTTGGGAACCGTTAAAACTGCACCTTCGGCATAGTCTTTGAAATCAATTGTTGGATTCAGTTTTTTTAATGACTTTAAACTACAATGAAATTTCCCTTGAACTAACTCAGGAAGACTTTCATAGGTCATTTTTTTTAATTCCGCTCTTTCATTCCAGTTTTTAGGAATATGCCCGATCTCGCTTATATCTTGATCAGAAATGGTATATTTTGTAAACACGTCATTTTCAAGCACGTTCAATTTACTAAGAAGTTCTTTATCTACTTTAGCTTGTGAGATTGTTCCAGAATAATCAATTGAATCTAAGTATTCTTTTAAGGCACTACTAGTTTTGCCGCCCCAGATGCCATCTATTAACCCTGGAGAAAAGTTTTTTGCATCTAATGCAATTTGCCAAGCATAGTTATTTTTTTGTTTTAAGGTTAGTTCCTGGCTATTTAGGATACCTGAATGTGTTAAAAGGATGAGAACAAATATTTTGATCATTCGGACAGGCCAAAAAAAAAGGCGGTCACAAGGACCGCCTTTTAAAAACAATAAAATTCTAAATCAAATTAGAATTGTACGTCTGTAATAAATGCTGCACCAACAGCAGTATCAGCATCAGCAGCTAATCCATCATCAGCAAGAAAAACCGCGACAACAGCTTTGAATGATACATTTTCGCTATATTGATAAGATGAACTTAAGTCAATTTCAATACCAAAGTTTTCATCATTAAAAGTGCCAACATTATCGCTAGTACTGTTGTACATAGCCACTAACATATTTGACTTAACTTTTTCATTCCAGTCTATTCCGCCTTCTAAACGAATAGCTAAATAGCCTGAATTCATTGCATAACCTGCATAAAGAATGCCATCGTCATCAAAGTTATTTTCCATTATGACACCACCTTCATCAGAAGACCAGCCATTATTGAATAAAGTAACGTCTGCATCATCATCTTCACCAGTTCTAAAACCTACATTTAGTTCAATGAATGCACCAGCAAGACTACCAACTTCACCGAAGTTCCATCTTGCGCCTGCATCAATTCCAAACGCACTATGATCTACTGTATCTGAGATTTCACCAAATTGTGCCGCCGCTTCTAAAAATAATTCTAATTTCTTGTCTAGTAAGAAAGCATCAACACCCGCACCTACTGTGATGATGGTCACACGGCCTGTATTCCACGATGAGTGGTTAAGATAGCCAATAGCGTGAATATCTTCTGTGAAATTATATTCTGCAAAAACACCAAAAACATCTGCATCAGTTGAAGCATTTACCGAAGCATATGATTCTATCGCTTTAGCATAAAAGCCTTCTACTGAACCTTCATCACCAAGTGCATAAGTAAGTCTGAATGCTGTAGCATCTAAATAAAGGTACATAGCTTTTTCATTTTTTCTCAAACTTTGTTGAATGAGTGAATGGCCAACTTTCAAAGTCAAAGCTTCGTGAAAAAACTCACCAATTTCTAAATACATTTCATCAACATCTAAATTATCACCAGAAAGAGCACCTGCAGTACCACCTGTAACAATTTTGTCATTCAACTCTAACTGTAGAACAACTTTGACGTTGTCAGAAAGCTCAACAGTTGTATTTAACTCAGCATCAGCATAAAGGATTCCCAAATCACCACTACCATCACTGTTGAAATCATAATCTGATCTAACACCAGCCTGAGTTGTAAGGTTACCACTTACTGAAACATCTGCAGCCATCAAGGCTGAACCAAATGTAACGAACGTTAATAATAAAAGCGCTAACTTTTTCATTAATTAATTCTCCTGTAAAAAACACTTGCGGTCTGGCAGTCATACTGAACCCGATCAGCTTAGACCCATAACTTTGCGCCCCTGTCTTTCGATCAGGTTTGCCTTGGTTTAATTATTAATTTTTATTAAATAAATCTCTAAACTTCTTACACAAACTATCAACTCTAATTACCAAACTAAATTGTTTGGGAAATAGGATCTATTTTCTTCTATTAACATTGTCTCAGAACACTCACTCTCACGGAGTTGTACTATAGCCTCACTATAGTAATGAAGCACAAGAATATCCGATTGAATTGAGCAAAATCGTTCTGCGCAATCTATCTATATAATCAATTTAATTTTCAAAGATCAAACGTCACTACTGATCAAAGGGCGTAAATTTATCCGATCGAACATAATTGTCAACCGAAAAAATACACAAATTTAAAAGAATCGCAGTAAAATGGCCCATAAAAGTGATTTTAAAATCTACTCTATCATGGGTCTAAACATACGCACACTACACTATTCTGTGGGTAATGCCTTCTTTTCTCAATTATGTATTTTATAAATTGTAAAATATAAAGTATATTTTTTAAAAATAAAGTCTTTTTTAATTTTTCTTTTAAATTGTGATATTATTTTCAAATAAGAAATTAGTCTTGCCGCTTTTTCATAGCTCCCTTTTAATCAAGCATTTATAAACATTACCATGTTTCTTGGTAATCGATTCATAAATTTACATTAAGGCTTTCTCATAATTACATGCTTGAATTCTTTACAAAATAAGCGTCATCTTTCCTAAGCAAGCGCTTTTCGTTAAATTGCAAGAGCATAAAATATTATTTTAAAATTGTTCTGAAAGTTATCCTGCAATAATTTAAAAAATAATCCCATCAATACTTTCTCATGATCTTATTTGACAATTATCAACACTCTAATATTTTTGTTAATATTTTTATTAAGACGTATAACATCTAACAATTGACATTAAAAAGCTTAAGTGCTTACGATTTTAATCTTACAAGGTTAGTGACATACAATGAAAGTAATTGTATTCTTAATTTCTGCCGCCCTCTTAAACACGTCTGTTTTTACATTAGAGGTGATGACATTCAATATTCAAAAAGGGGGAAAGAAACATCAATCAAAAATAATTGAGATCATAAAAAAATCTAAGTCTGAAATAATAGGAATTAATGAGGCCTACGATGAGATAACATTCAAGAAAATCGCTTTAGCACTAAATTATAATTACTATCGTGCAAAAACTAAAAAATATCAAGTAGGTATTTTTAGCAAATATCCAATAATAGAAAAAGAAACTATTAATGCAACATCCCTTTCTCGCTCTGCTATCAAAGTAAAAATTAAACTAAACGATAATACCGTGATCAATGTTTTTGTAATTCATCTAAAACCACTCAATCTTCCAAGCAGACGTAAAAAGCGAAAAGAGGAAGTCAATATTATTTTACAACACATCGACAAAATCAACAAGAGAGAACCCATCATTTTACTAGGCGATTTTAACGAAAGATCACATCTTGATAAGCCTAATAAGAAAAGAGCTGTTTCAAATTTAATCGCTTCTAAAGGGTTCTCGGATGCTTTTCGACTCACCCATCCCTCGATAAAGAACTTTCCTGGCTATACCCAAAGCACAAAAACATTTTTAATTAAGCGAATTGATTTTATCTATTGCAACAATGTTATAAAAATACAGTCATCTAAAACAATAGGTAAAGAGTTTTATAAAAAATGGCCTTCTGATCATGCTGCCGTTTTAGCAACAGTCAGCTTTAAATAAATCTCTTTTAGCCACAACACTTTTTAAACTTTTTTCCACTTCCACAAATACAAGGATCATTACGTCCTACTTTTTGATTTTCATTTTTTACGGGCAAAATATTTGAATTATTTTCAAGGCTAACACTTTTTGATCCCTCAACATATTCTTTTTTCAAAGTAGAATATACTTCTAGTGCCATATCTATTGGTGACGGTAGCTGAGACATATCAAATGACGAATCTTTTTTTAATTCTTTTTCGATGAGTTCTCGATGCGCGCCTGTAGATTGAAAATAAGTAAAAGCAGATATTAATCGCTCAAGACTTTTATGGCCGTCAAAGTTTGCATCCCAAAACTCAATCCCGATAAGATAGCCATTCGACCAATTTCTGTTATCGAAACCCACACCATCAGGAAAAAAGTCTTTTAACAAATAATCATCAAGTCGTCTTTGACAATCTTGAAAAAGCTCCGTGCACATCGCGCTAAAACTTTTTGCTTCTTCTTCTGAGTCCCACGTCACCTCATCCATTATAATAGCGATCCATTCTGACGGCTTAATGAATGAAGGGCAAGAGGCTACTCCTGTAAGAAATCCATGCAATACCATTGGGGATAATAATTCACATTCATCATTATATTTCTTTAATAACGGTTCTGTTTTTAGTAAATCGGTAAATATCAAAATTTAAACTTTCAAAAAGGATTCTTGTATAATTATTTACCTTGAAACTAATTGCTACCTTTAGTATTTTAAAATAGACGTGACTCTAATCGCATAGCTAAACATTCAAATTGCTTTTATAGAATTTTAACAATACTCTCAAATTTGTTCTAGGTTTTGACTAACATATACCTTGGGTTTTATCTTTAAAATTAACCGAATCTTTTCTTAACAAATAGTTCATACTTTTCTTCCTGATACTTAAAACATGCATTTTAAGCACTTTTAAGCATTGTCACATTTATTCTTCTCAGATTGAATAGAATACCTTGGCTCCATGACATGTTATCAACCATGCATGGATATACTACATATAGTGGCCTTAATTTTTTAGTATCAAACTTAAAATATTGTTCTAAATTAAGGTGCAAATTTATCGATTTCCTATATAGTAGAAGGTCTTAAAATCGTAGTAGAACCTCGAAACTAAGTAATTTAACCTTCAGGTGAAAACCTTTAAACTGGGAAAAAAACATGGTAAAAAGAGTTCCAACTTATCAACTAATTAAACTAAGAATTCCAAAAAATTATGCCTTTCCAATGAGCAAGCATATTTTTGATAAACAACTCACTGAAAAAAATGCTTCTTGTGTTAGATCTGTAAATTTAAAATATCCAGATAAATTTACACCTCCCAATGCATTAATGGTAGCCAGATGGATTAGACCTACTTTTCAAGGTGATAAATTGATTGGCGGTTTTTTTACACTTAATATTATGGCGTGTTTGCAAGAGGAATTAACAGATTTACGACGTATTCTTATGAAAGAATATGTACCGATTATGCTTGATTGGATGCTTGAATCTTATACTGACGAAGAGTGGCAAGAAGAAAAGCACTCTTTTATCGTATTGCGTGAGAATGGTGAATTTTCTATAAAAACTATCTAGGCGCTTCCTTCTGTATACGTTCTTAGAAAAGAGCTTCAAGACACTCAACAAAAGTCTTGAAGCTACTATATCCCATACCTCTGCCTTTCGAATTTTTGATTTCCATCTTTCCGATAATGTTCCCATATCTCTTCAAAATTGTTCTTTGGATATTTATGGCGAATACTTGCTTATGCAATCTAACCGATCAGTTTCTGAACAAACAGACCTCATTGAATATATATTGAAACAGATTCCAAGCTCATTGAGCGTACTTTATAAGCAAAAACTCTATGAAAAGGGGCAATTCTCCTTCAAATCCACGCTAATCAAGGGCGATCAAGCCTTAAAACCTTTTGCCATCAAAGAAAATAATTTAGTTTATGAAGTTCAGCTGATGAACAAACTTGATGTTGGTGTTTATCTTGATGCCGCTTCATTTAGAAAATGGCTATTACAAGATGCACATAAATTAAGAGTATTAAATTTATTTTCTTATACTTGCACACTAGCAGTGGCAGCAATGAAAGGTGGAGCACAAGATGTTATCAATGTTGATTCATCCAGAAGTGCCCTGGAAATAGGAAAAAATAATTTTCGCCTAAACAATCTACCGATAAACCCAAGATCGTTTTCAAAGATTAGAGTCCATGATTTTTTAAAATTCGCAATCAAAAAAAAAGACCTCTATGATTTAATTATCATAGACCCTTCTCCTCCACCAAGTTCATGCAAATCAACAATTGAAAAGTTTCAGTACTATCAAAAAATAATTATAAAATGTCTGCCTCTTTTAAAACCTAAATCAAAATTAATCGTTAGTTCACATCAGTCCATTCCGGAGGATGATAAAAATCTACACTCTTTGGTTTTAAAAGAGTTTCCAGCATTATCAGTAATAGATCAAATTCCTTATCCCGAAAATTATTCAGCAAAGACCACAAAATATTACATTTACACCTATATTCCGGGAACAATATCGGAAGCATAGCTTAATACAAGAAACTACTATATCTTGTTATTTGCTTACAAATAGCCTATATATGTAGTTATATGGCCACCCGTTAATTTAAAAAGCACTGGGAACGATATCGGAAAATTAGATTTGCTATTGTAAAAACAGCTTTCGAATATCTTTGTGGAAAATAAATTTCACCCATTCAAACTAAAGCGGGTACATGTTTATTCATTTCTTATCTCTTTTTATTAAATACAGTATTGCCTAAAATTAATGTCATGCCTGCATATGAAATGATTTTCTAAATGAATGGAAATAAAGAATCTCAATAAAACGATGTGGATAAAAGATATTCATCAAATAGAATTCTACTCCCTATCATGATATCATGATCAAGACACAGAGTTATGGCAAAAAAGAAAAAGAAAAGTGAAGTATTTAACGACGAAGACTTGCCTGTGATTGAGGTCTCTTCGATAAATGATCAGAGTAATCTTGCTCCTGAAATTCAAAAAAATGAATTATCCAAAGATTTTAAATATTTCGATGTCGCAAATCCTGTAGCGCTTTTTCCCTTTATTTCCTTTATGGGAGATGATCGTCCTATTCGAGAATGGACAAGATCTACGATCAACCCTAATGATGGTGCTATTGTCGAGCAAAAAATAAGATTTATTGCTGATGCGGGAACAAATCGAACGGCACAAGGAAAAGCCGCTTGGTTAGCTTTGCTAGGAATAAAATATTTATGGGAAAGGCGAAATAAACCTATTGATGGTAAGGTCTCTTTCTCAATGCATGAATTATGCCGTATATTTGACATTCCATACAATGGCAGACGCGCAAAAGAATTCAACACAGCATTTACTGCTTTAACAAGAATGACAATTGAAAGCTCAAATGCCCTGACTTTAATTGATCCAAAATCAGGCAAAAGAAACCCCATCACCAAAGAAACAAACTCTACGTTTATTTCCTTTTATGGTAAATTAAAAACCGGAGAAAAAGGCCGTGAAGTTGAAAGATATTTTGTTCAAATCAATGCCATTTATATTCAATGTTTAAATACTCAGGATAGCTCAAGAGTGAATTTGGCTATGATTGCCAATTTAAATTCATCGCGAAGCATATCATTATACATTTTACTATGCTCCATTTATCAAACATTGAGATCCGAAGTCATCGATTACAACCTGGAGGATTTATCACACGACCTCCCTTTAAATCCAAAACGGAAAGCTCTTTCAAAAATAAAAGAAGACTTAGAACCGATCTTAAAAGAGCTGATTAGAAATGACTTATTGAAAAGTTATGTTTACTTAAGTGCAAATCCGCAAAAACCAATTTCTAAGAGACCCAAAGCAAGTGAAGTTATTATTCGCTTTGAATTAGGTCAAAGAGTTGTAATTGAACCGGCCCAAGTTCCATATCTTGTCGACTCAAGCTCTTTAATGTTGGCTACAAGTCAGGAAGAAGATGCCATTGTAAGTAGCTTAACGGTCATAGGTTTTTCAGTAAACGAAGCAAATTATATTTACAAGGCTCACTCTAAAGATCACCTTGAATATGCGATCAATGAATTTGAAAGAATAAAAAAATCTAAGCGTATTTCATCCCCCACAAAATACTTTAATGGAATTCTCGAAAAGGCAAATCCAGATGATTATCAAAAAGTGGCCAATGCCAAACGCAAGAAAAAGATCTCGCAAAGTTCTTCAAAAAACATCAACGAACTTTACAAAAAATACTACAGCACATCCAAAGAAAATGTATTAAATGCGGAAGGTCTTTACTGGGATGATCAAGTAAAAGAAGAAATCGATAGGCTCTCGCATGACGATGAGTTTATGAAAAAAACTAAACGCGATAAAAAATCTTTTGTAGAATATGATCTGCTGACTTCAGCCCCATACAATGTTTTACCTTTTAATGTTTTCAAGGATCTGTACATGACAGGTGACCTTGCAAAACCATATATGCCTCAAAAAAATTAGTATAAGCTGAATCTTCTTACTCTTTTTATTCCATTTTTCGGGAACAAAATCGGAAATAATTAAGAATTAAGAATTACATTCTTGAAACTATTTCATTAAAACTACTTGGGTGGCCTGTGTTTCAGAAAGCTTTTCTGTTTCAATAATTTTATTTTTTGGGCTATTTAATAATCAAATTATATTTCCGAATTTATAGTAATTTTCAGAAATTTTGTTTCTACTTTTTTCTGAATTTCTTCAGAAATATTTATAATATATTAAAATATAAGTACTTATATTTAGTTTCCGAAATTTCATTTTCTTTCTGAAGTCAAGAATTAGATCTTGGTAATTCCTAATATTTTACTTTTTGGTATCAAATTTTAGCCATTAATATTAAAATAATTTTAGAACGAGGCAACACTCTTGATTTAACTCTTAATTTCACTAGTATTCATTATTGCTATGCTTATGTAATTATGCACTGTGTGATTTCTTACTTAGGGGTTACGAAATTAACTTTTAAATTTAGACAAAACACAATATCTTTATATTAAAAAATTTAAATTAAATTGTTCTACGTTTATGAATAAAATATTTATTGCCGTCAGTTAGGTCTTATAAAAATATATTCACCTCTCGTAAGTCGATAATTAAATTATAATAAATTAAGACATATTCTGATTTACATATAAATTTTAATCCTACTTATCTAAAAAAATAATCCCTCCATGGCTAATAAATTTTATAGCCTCTTTTCAATAAGAACTCTTTTGCTTAACAATTCAAAAATGAATACTTCTACATTTGCTCTTCCATTTTATATGATACTTTTTCCAAGATCTTCTTTTCCAAAATTTATTTTCATCTTAAGATAAAATGAAACCTTTAAAAGATTTGCTGTAAAGTTAAAGGTCATAAACCAATAAAGAAATATCTTCAATCATGGGCCACCCCGCCCCTTTTTTCTTTTACGTCGGTAGAAAATTATAATAAACCACTGCCGGGATTTTGTTTATAACATATTTAAAACAAATAGGATTTTTCTATGACCAATACGTTTTAAAAAACCTAAAGAGAACGCCCCTCGCAGCCACCAATTAAAAGTTAAAAACCCATCAGAAAGATTTCTTATGGTCCCGTCGATATATTTATAGTGTCAAATTCTAAGATTTTGTTTTCCCTAATAGTCTTTTCTTTTAATTTTCCACGACATAGATATCAGTAAGAGAGGTCTTTAAAATATTAGACATGGATAATATTGACCTTAAATGTCATAAGTCTTAAGAGCTGGTCGGCTTCCAGGATTCAAAGTAAAAAACTTGATTACCTAATATTATTCTTTTAAATAGCTATCCACTTGGGATCTTTTTCGGAAACAATGATAGGATCCAAATAGGAAACTTTTTCTTTAAAATAACCGAAATAAGTAATAACTTCTTCTTTCCATAAACTATTATAAATAAAAGGCTTATGTTTTAATTTCCGAATTATTTCCGAAGTTGAGCCTAAAGCATATCATTATTTCAGAAACTATCAAAAGCTCCTGTTTCTGTTAAGCACCTACACAATAAGGACTTATAGATTAATCCCAGTAGGATCAATATTGGAAAAAGACCTCTGGGAACAATCTCGGAAATTAGACCCTTCTCAAAAGTATTTGTAAGTCCTTATTTATAAGGAATTAATGCGAATCAACCCTACTTCAGAAGATTTCGGAAAGGAACTTTATTGTCATAAACCCTTATTTCAGGGCAAGGAGCATAATCGGAAACAAATTCCAAAAGCCGGGATCAATATTGGAAACACTTTTCCTTTCTACAACATTTTGAAACCTTAATAATTTAACCGCAATATACTGCTGCATTTGTCATTACGTAAAATATAAAATATAATGTACTCGCACCTATTTAATCCAATTAGCACTATATATAGGTTTTAATTTAGTAATATATCTACATATTGTGCTAATTAGATAAAAAAGTATGTCATTATTTATAAAGGGGTTTTCAAATTGTTAGATTCAAAGATAAATATTATTGATTTTACCGATGAAATTCTATAAAGGCAGAAATGATTTCTCCTTTCTAAAAAGGGGTAAAACACATAAGTATCTATTTAACAAGTTGTTATGGATTATTTTCCATTAGGAGCAATATCGGAAGTTCTACTCTGGTATAAACCGGAACTATTTTCATAACTACCTGGAAATAGCACATTAACGCCGTTCCCTTTGTATTGTATGTTTTATGTGTATGTAATGTATTTTTATTTAAAATACAGTTTTTATGAGAGATCTAATTATTTAGGTAAAATCCTCTTTCATTAGAGTATTTATTTATAAATGAGCAATCGCTAATTAGTTTTTGCTCAAAAGCGATAAAAGTTAATTCAGAATCTATATTTATTCTATCTTAAAGGATCTCTGTAATACAATATCTTGGCATTAAAAGGCTTTTATAGCTATATATAGATAAGATGCCATATTTTATAAATATAGAGCCCTATTGATAATTTTTCAATCGCTTTAAGTCATTGTGGGCATTCTTATATATAATCAACCAAGATTTTGTTTACTCCATACTTGCGATCAATCTCATCAATCATATATCTATATATTGTTTCACGTGAAACAAAAAAATATTCACAAGATTATAATTATCAGATGGTTATGACTAATTTTGTCAAAAAAATAGATCTTGGCCGATTGCTTGACACTATTATTTAAGCAGGTCAAATAAAATATATTAATATAGAACTGTGCTTAGTATTCCCGGTCCACCTTTTATTAAATAATATTAGCCTAAGCAGCTGATTCTTCAGCTTCTGAAGTTCTTCAGAAAGAAAAATTATCTTTCGGAAATGCCTCATTTATTGCGACTGATTTCGTTTTAAAGATCTGCTTTATTTCTAATTAATCTATAAATTATTGATATATATGGACTTATAATTTCAGAAAATATAGAAAACTTTATTGGTTTTAGATTTACTTTCATTAGTTCTGTTCTTACAATTCATAAAACTTTTTGATATTTTTTTAATTTTCGGAAAATTTATGGAAAAATGGGTATCTAAAATTGAAGCAACTTCAATGTTTAAAGTTACAGAACGCACTTTAGACAACTGGGTGAAATCTGGAAAAATCAATAAAACGCGAAAAAATGGTCAAATATGCTATGAAGTAAGCAAAATAATGGGTGAAAGAAACGTTTTTGAGCATAAAGAAGCAAGTTCGTCACCTGCCGATATAGCACGACCAGTTGAAGTTGAGGTTGAAAAAGAAAGTGGACCATCAAAAAATGAGTTGGTTTTAGAAGCAAGGCTTGATGAGAAACGAACTCAGATTAATATTCTTTCGGAAAAATTAGAAGCTAAATATAAGGACTTAAACACATTAGCCCTAAATAACGGAAGTGTTTCTGAAAAAGCACAGCTGTTTCAGAATGAAATTGAAAGCCTTCGGAATGAAAAAGAAAGCCTTCGGAACGAAAAAGAAGCCGTTCTGAAGCAAAAAGATGTGCTTTCCGAAAAGAGTTTCTCTCGTTTTGGCACTTATTTGTTTGTTTTAATGATGATTCTCTTTATTGCTATGGCAATTGGTGTTTATGTTTGGAAAAATAAAGAAACGGAGAAGATATTTCTTGTAAATAGTACCCAATTGAAGGCTAATTTAACCAAATTGGACCAAACAATTGAGAAAATTAGCTTAGATAAGGACAAACTTAGGCTTGAAATTGATAAAATTGTCAAAAACCAAGAAATAAGTCTTCAGAAAAAGACATCTGAGCTATTGATTAAGCTTGATGAGCTATATAAGCAGCTAATTAATAAAGAAAAATTGATTTCTGAAGAAAAAGAGAAGACATTCCTCTCAAATCAGAAAATTTCAGAAGAAAAGAAACATGCTTCTGAACTTCGGAAGCAATTAGAAAGACTTCAGAAACACCAGAAAGAGCTAATTCTAGAGAATTCAGCACTTAAAATAAAGATCGGCATTTCAGAAGCTCTTAAGAACCAACAGGTAAATTCCGAAAAAAAGGCGAATCCTAGAAAAAATAACGAAAATCATGCCATGGAGAACTCAACAGAATAACTTTTAGACGAAATAAAAATAATTTATGCGATTTAAAATTTATCCAGAATAATTGCGAATTTTCTATTTAATTCAATTTGAAAACCCTATCAATTTCTAAGTCTTGCTCTTCTTGAGTTAATATTTGACTCGAGGGTGTTTCTAAGTAAAACCATATATGAAATTGAAACCAAATATGAAACCATGGTAATGATTGAATTTGATAAAAAATATGAAGCGCCTGCGCTAGCCAGGGGTCTTGGACTTTTAAAAATAATGATGAACGGCAAGGAGTTTTCTCTAGAGGAGTTGGCAGAAAAAACCAATGCCCCAAAATCATCGTTGCTAAGATTGCTTGATACATTGCAGCAACTGAATTATGTAAGCAAATGCGAAATTACAAAAAAGTATTCGTCATCAAAATCGATTTTGGAAAAACGGATTTTACCTAGAAGTGAAATAATTAACAATCTACCAACAATAATGGCAAGTATTTGCTATAAGTTGTCTCGTTCTGTAGAATGGTATGTCCTTAATGAAGTTGGAATGACTTTAATGGAAAGGTGTATTCCTCATGATCAAGAAGTGCAGGTAAGAGCTAAAATAGGGTTTATCCGAAAATGGGCTACAGAACTTGAAGCGGTATCTTGTTTAGGTTATGCATTCAGAAATTCAAAGATTGAAGGCGCCGGTAAACTTTATACGGTAAATGAAAAAAAGGATCTTATAAAACTACCAAACGTAGACTTCTTAAAGCATATTGAGAATGCACGTTCAAACGAATATGTTTATGATAAGCATTATAATAGCAATGGTATTAGAAGGGCGGCGATACCAATATTAAACAATCAAGATCTTCTTGGAATTCTAGCTGTTGCTGAACACAAATCATTCAATCATCCTATTAAAGGTAAAGATTTGATATCATTATTGCAAAATGAAATTTCAAACCAATAAAGAAAAAGAACTTTGGGGTGTAATGCTTGGAACTGCTTTAGGGGATTCTATCGGATTGCCTTTTGAAGGAATAGGTAGAAAAAGAATTCTAAAACTTTTTAAAAATCAGAATCGTCACCATTTTATATTTGGTAGGGGGATGATATCCGATGACACTGAACACACCATCATGGTTTATCAATCGCTTGTAGAAGGCTTCCAAGATTCATCAATTTTTGAAAAGAGCCTAAGTAGACGTATGAAGTTATGGCTCTTGTCTTTGCCTGCTGGTACAGGAATAGCTACTGCGAAAGCAATTGTTAAATTGATTATAGGCTTTAATCCTAATAAAAGTGGCGTCGATTCTGCAGGTAATGGCCCTGCCATGCGATGTGCAATACTAGGTGTGTTGTATGGGCATGATAAAGAAAAGCTAAGAGAATATATTAAAAGATCAACAAGGATAACACATACAGACATAAAAGCTGAATTCGGTGCATTAGCAGTAGCACATGCTGCTTACTTATTTTCTAATTCAAATAAAATTAATCCGTCAATATTTTATAACTCGTTACAACATTTATTGGAAGTTGAAGACAACAATGAATTTCTATTACTCATCAAAAAAGTGACTGATAGCGTCGGCAGAAATGAAGAGACTTGGGTCTTTGCAGAAAACTTAGGTTTAAATAATGGGGTGACAGGTTACATGTATCACACGATACCGGTTGTGTTACATGCATGGCTTTCATACAAAGGTGACTTTAAAGACAGCATCGTTAAGATGATTCAATGTGGTGGAGACGTTGATACGACTGCAGCCATTCTAGGAAGCATATTAGGGGCTGGCTTAGAAGAAAAGGATATGCCGCATAGTTGGAGAAAAGGGTTGTTCGAATTTCCACGAAGCTATCATTATATGAAAAAATTAAGTCAACAATTATCAACATCAATTAACGAAGACAAACCTCAAAAAGCCTTGAGGTTATCAGGTATTATGATTGTACTTAGAAACGTACTTTTTTTGATGATTGTTTTATTTCATGGTTTTCGTAGACTTCTTCCTCCTTATTGATTATAAGTGAAATTGATAGTAGGTATGTCTTTTCGCAATTCAAAAACAATAAAAGTTATAAAATACTTTTATTTAAATACCATGCAGTATAATTTTAAATAAAAAGAGCGCACCCTTTCAGCAAAGTTAATAAATGGATAAGACAATAAAAATAGGGCTACTATCAATTGAAATAAGCAAAGAGAAAAAGAATACAGAAAGCTTTTATGAGATTCTTTTTGAAGAATGCAAAAATAATATTACCGATAAATCATTTGATATTGTGTTACTACCTGAAAGAGCAGCAACAAAAAAAAGTGAGCGCCAAGACCTAGATGGAGAAATTGTTTCCATATTTAAAAAAATAGCCATTGAATTTAAATTATTTTTAATTGCCCCAATTGTAGAAAAGGTAAATGATAAAGATTATAACAACCAAATTGTTATTTCTCCTGAAGGAAAATTAATTCATACCTATCGAAAAGTACATTTAGCTCCAGGTGAGGAGACAACGACACTGCCGGGCGATAATTTTGGGGTATTCGACTTGCCATGGTTTAAAGCAGGCATCATGACTTGTTATGATAATCATTTCCCCGAGTCAAGCCGTTGTTTGGCCATTCAAGGGGCAAGAGTAATTTTTTGGCCTTCTTTCGGTGATTTAAAAAAGCCTCATCGAAATATTGCGAGGTGCATTGATAATGACATCTTTTTATTAAGTGCAGGTGTTGTGGATGAATCTTGTGAATTACCTGCAGCAGACTTTGGAACATCTCAAGGGATTGACCCTCTTGGAAATGAGCTAGATTCAATAGATGAAAGTTCAGGTCTATTTAAAATAGTTGAATTACCCCTAGATGCTACCACGGGAAAACTTGAAAAATCTATCAATGATAATATCTACTTAGGTGTACGCCAACCCAATGCTTATAATCCTGTTATTGATAAATAGAACGATTTAAAATGAATAAAGAAATAACAATAACTAGATTTAAAACGAACCCTTTGATAACGCCATCATTGGATGAAAGTATTGGCACTAATGTCAACGGTCCTTCACTTATTAAAGTGCCCGATTGGATAGAAAACCCATTGGGAAAATATTATCTTTACTTTGCTCATCATGGGGGAAAACATATTCGTCTAGCTTATGCTGATCAATTAGATGGGCCTTGGAAAATTTATCAAGGGGGTGTTTTGCAATTTAGTCAAACAAAATGCCAAAGTCATATTGCCTCACCTGACGTTCATGTTGATCAGGAAAATAAAAAAATACGCATGTATTTCCATGGTGATTATCCTGATGTTCAATTAACGCATTTAGCTTTTTCAATAGATGGATTAAGCTTTGTACCAGAGGATGAAGTTTTAGGGGATTTTTATTTCCGTGTTTTTAAATATAAGGAATGGTTTTATGCCATCGCAAAAGTTCATGGGCCAGGGGGAGAAGGCCAATTATATCGTTCTAAAGACGGCTTGCACGAATTTGAAAAAGGTCAGAAAACTATAATGAATCAAAGGCATGTTGCGATTTACCTTAAAGGAGATTGCCTATATGTATTTCTTTCAAGAGGCTTAGATTGTCCGGAATCAATCATGTGCTCAACTGTTCAATTAAATGATGATTGGAAAAGCTGGAAATTTTCAGAACCAGAGATTGTTCTTAAGCCACAAGAAAAGTACGAGGGGGTTGATCACCCTTTGGTTGCTTCTGCATTTGGCGCAATACACGGTCCAGCGTATCAGCTCAGAGATCCATGTATTTTCGAAGAAGACGATAAGATATATTTGTTCTATTCATGTGCTGGCGAAAGCGGCATCTGTGGATCCGAGGTCATATTTTAAACAAGACTTGGAAGTTCAGTTGTATCGTTAACGCGTTTTTGCCAACAGAGAATTTCTCCTATTAGTTTTTCAATGAGGGACCTGTTTTCTTTAACGGTAAAAACATTAATGCACTCACCAGGATCCTCTGATAGGTTGTATAGTTCATGTTCGCCAAGAGGACTATAATTTAATTTCCAACCATCCGGCGTAATGACTGTACGTACCAGATCCTGTACAGCAGAAGATACCTCTTTTTCTGTAATTTTATTTTTCCATAAGGATGGAATTTTAAAATTACCTTCGCCTTCTCCAATGATTCCTGAATTAGATCCATTCCATTCAATATAGACATTTTTATTTTCATCAATTTGATGCTCCGCATTTATGGTTTTGCATAAGCTTTCGCCTTGAATATAGGGTGGAATAGGTTGGTTCATTAGTTCTAAGAGAGTAGGAACTATATCGATTTGGCTGACAGGATTTTCTATTCGCTTTCCTATTGTTTGGCCAGGCATTTTGATAAGAAGGGGAACTCTAACGGCTTCTTCAAACATGACACACTTTGCTAATAATTTATGACTGCCCATCATATCACCATGATCAGAAGTAAAAACGATAATGGTATTGTCTGTTAAATGGCATTCTTCGAGAGTGTCTAAAATCGAGCCAATATGCGTATCGATGAGGCTGTTTAAACCCCAGTAGTTCGAAATCATCTTTTGCCAATCTTCTTTCGACTTTAAGGGTAAGCCGCTATGCCCACCTTCTTCATAAGCCGCCGCAAATATATTTGTTTTTAGCGGATTAGAATCATCTAGTTTGTTGTCAAAATTGGTTGGTAATGGCATATCTTTTGGATCATATTGATTATCTCTAGGTCCAAAGAAAGGCATATGTGGCTCTAAAAAATTTACATATAAAACAAATGGAGATGCTTGATGTTCCTTAATAAATATTGAAGACTCTTTTGCTAGAAAAGCAGGCTTTCCGAATTTCTCTGGTAATCGAGATGCTTCCCCGCGACTAAACCGATCTCCGTTGTTTGGAGTAAAGCCATTTTGAATTAAAAATTGATGATAACTAGAAGTCACGTTTTTATCAAGGCCATCGGAGAAAAACTCATTGTAGTTATCCTCTATGCTTACCCAATGATCAAAACCATGTTGTTTATATAGCTCATCTCCTAGATGCCATTTACCGTAGTGAGCCGTAATATATTCATCTTTGTTGAGCATTTCTGGAAGACAAGGTGTATCAGGTTTTAAAGGAACATTATTTTTTGTGCACCCATTTGTATGTGGGTAGAGACCTGTTAACAATGTTGACCTTGAAGGTGTACATACTGGTTGAGTTACATAGGCTTTACTAAATACCGTACTCACTTTTGCTAACTTGTTAAGATTCGGCATGTTAATTTGGTCATTGCCATAAGCGGCCAAAGTGTTAATCGCTTGCTCGTCAGTATAGATGAACAGAAGATTTGGCTTAGATTGATTCAATGTTGATCCCTTTAAAAGTAGCGTAATGAGTTCTTTGTAATTTTATTTTTATTAATTTTAAATCAAAGTAACAATAATTATTTTAAACAATGTCAATTAAGAGAATAATTAAAGTTGCAAGAAAATGAATCTAAAAAGGAAGAGATTTTATTTCTTTAATGAGGTTATCCCAATGAGGGAGAAATTCTTTATAAAATAATGTTTGTTTAATTTTATGAATTTTTTTCAAAGTTTTTTTTGATTGAAGTCTTAATCGCTGAAGAGAACGCGCATTTGATGTTTTTAATACACGATTTTCCAAATCGAGAAACCTTTTTATAGAAGATTTTAAAAGGTTAATTTCTTTTCCGATAAATACAAAATCTGATTTAATAAATTTTCGTTTTATTTTTAATAATAATAAATTTAATGATTTTAATTCTTGTTTTTTTATTAACTGATGAAGTTCTAAAAAAATAGGTTCTAAAGTAATTTTTATTTCTTTAATATGTGATTTGATTTTATTATTGGATTCTTCTTTTAAAATTAAACCGCTTCTGCTAGCAATATAAAGGTTAGTAAGCAAGTCTTTTGATGTTGGTTCTTTTTCTAGTACATTTAATTTTTCACTAAGATATAGAATTCTTTCTTTTGAGGGCACTATCCAATCAAGTTTAATATTATTATTACCACTCGAAATTTTGGTTTCTTTTTTTATCTCTAAATATGTTGCTGTAATAGTCATGCCTTTTGCGGACTTTAATTTTAGTGTAAAAGCACCGGAAGCCCAAGATTTGCAAGTAGACCCATCTGAGGCCATTATGCTTACATCCCCAACACCTTCTCCAATATCATAGAAATTATTTTTATTCTTATCGTTATATATAACACCACCAACAAAACGATCTTTTACGCTAACAATTCCAAAGTTTTGGGTAGTTGAAATTTCATCAAAACGACGCCATTTATATTTAATAGTACCTATTCCAATTTCTTTAAAAATTGACCTAGCAAGATTGACACGATGCCCACGCCCTGGTTGCATTCCACCAGGCCCGGGACCCCAGTCGATTAAAAATCCTAAATGGCAGTACCAAGGGTTCTTGCCATGTAAGAATGCATTTTCACCTACGAACCTTCCCGGATATTTTGCTATACGAGTTCTATGAAAAGGTGAAATGCCGGAAAAATGTTTTTTATTTTTTATTTCAGAGTGAGTTTGGATATCGTTGGACTGCATATACTTGCTGTGACTATTTGCGGATTGAATTAACTGTAAGTTGAATACTAGTGGTTGTGATGATGGAATTTTTTCAACTTCTTCTTTAAATATTTTAAAATCAATACGTGGCCTGAAAGTTCGAATTAGTCCACCACCCTTTGCCGTGCCATTCCACATGGCAAGATACTCTATATTTTTTCCTCGATAGTTTTTTAAAAAAGTCATAATAATTTGTGCTTCAGCTTTTGGGTTCATTCTGAAGCGGTTGGTGTATTCCAATAATAAAGTGGCACTAGGTGTTGGCCCAATTATTTCTTTATCTTCAGATAAAATTACTTTAAACAGGAAGACAAAATAGATCAATAAAAGAAGAGAAAGTCTTTTCATTGGCGGCTTGTTAGAAATATAAAGTTATCGGCATATAGTATATATGACGAATAGGATTAATATATTTGGTTAATTTTTAAAAAGAGTCCTTTTTTGCTGATTAATTTTAAATCACATAGATTATTTTCATTTATGCTTGGGAAGGTAAAAAGTCAGTACTAGTAGAGTAAGGGGAATAGGTAATAATAATAATGTTCCAAATACAAACGAACCGGTGTACTCAAAACTAAGTGCAAAGATGTAGGGCCCTAAAGCGCTGCCAAAAACAACCCAAGCCATGCCAAAGCTTGAAATTTTTCCTAAAGATTCTCTGCCAAATAATTTTGGCCAGGTGACGGACATTAAAGTTAAAAACAATCCTTGCGAAGTGCCTAGAGCTATTAAAAGCCCTGCATTACCAATTGGATGATCAAAATAGGGCAAGCAAATTAATGAAATAATTATAGAGATCAGTAAGGTTTTCAAAATAGTATGTAGTGAAATCTTATCACTTAGAACGCCTGAAATAAAACTTGTTATTGCCGATGCTACCGCAATGGGCAAAAACATTAGACCCATTTCTTCAGATGAAAAGCCAAACTCTTTACCTACGGCGACATGATGAAATACAAAGGCTGTTCCATACAAACTAGGTATAGTAAAAGTGATGGCATATGTCCAAAAGGTTAATGTCTTTACCGCTTCTGAAAGAGTAACGTTTTTTTCCTTTGAGTCTGTTTGATCATTGGTCTCAATCTTATTTGAAAGACCATCCATGTGTAATCCGTATTTTTCAGGATTATCTTTAAAAAAGAGATAGCCAAAGACAAGCATGCCTGGGCATATCACGAGAGCCATTCCGAATAATGTGCTCTGCCATCCATAGGTGTTGATGCAGTTTTTAAAAAAAGTTGGAGACGCAGAAAAAATGAAGGAAGAAATAATGGTGCTAATGCTAAGCACTAATCCTCTTTTTACATCAAACCACTTTGACATCATAGATCGAGAAACAGTTGTCATCAAGCCTTGGCCTGTTAAACGAATAATAAAAAAACCAATGCAAAATAAAATAAATGTCAGCGCATTGATATTTAAATAATGACTTCCAAATTGTTGTATCTGTTCTAGTTCACTTAAATAAATTAAGGCCAAAGACATAAAGAAGCAAATGCAGACGATCATGGCTTTCGCACCCCATTTATCATACAAACCGCCGAAGTAAGTTATTACAGATGCACTGCAAAGGGTTCCGACTAAGTAGGTTTGCGATAATGATGTGCGATCAATTTTTAACGATTTAATGAAATCTTCAGTGAAAACGGAAATCCCCATTGTTTGCCCAGGGATGCTCATAACCATGCCGACGGTACCAGCGAAAATAATGACCCAGCCATAAAAGAAGGGAAATTTCTCTGGCTTGATGAGATCTTTCATATGTGCTTTTAAATTTCTTATTAAAAATTCATAGTTCTTTGCATAAACTATTTTGAAGCAGGAGGTTTTATCCAAAAATGTCCAAATTGGAAAATTATTAAAGTTAAAATATAAAAGTTTAGTGGATTGGAAGTTTTAGATTACCTGAATGGTTTTGCCATTTTGGGATAACTTATCTTCACTATTTCGTATGCCATAAATTCTGGGAATTTCAGAACCTTCTCCATAATAGGTTCCAAATATTTTATCCCAAATAGGAAATAAAGTACTCAGGTTTAATGGGTTTTGTGTTAATGTTGCATGATGCCAATGATGGAATCGTGGAGAAGAAAAATAGAGCACGGCCTTTCCATAAGCTACATCTGTATTTGAATGTAGAAAAAAGCCATAAAAACGTTTTGATCCGAATAATATGACCAATAATATTAGTTTTTCTTTTCCAAATAGTATAAAAAGAAACAAATTTATAAAAAGAGATGTGCCAAAAGATTCTACAACTGACAACCTAAGCGCCTTTGACCAGTTCAGCTCAAATGACTCATGATGAACGCGATGAAACTTCCAAAGAAAAGGACTTTTGTGAAAAAATAAATGAATCCAATATTCAAGAAAATCAATAAGAATGAATGCTATTAAAATTATTGCAATGGTCCAAAAGGAGTAAATATCACTTAAAAAAGCCGGTTGAAACCCAAATTCTGGTAATAAACTTATTAAAGAAAATGAAAGCATCCACATCATTAGAGTGAGCATCGATTTGGTAAAATCTACTCTTTTGCTACTGTTTTTTCTTCCATTTATGCCAAACAAAAAATTAAAAAAACTAAAAAAAACTCCATTGACGGCATAATAAATTATAGCGAACAAAAGCATGAGAAAAGGAGCGACAATAAAATTGTCAATTGAAATAGACTTCATCAAAAACATTTTAGTAACCGCCACCACCTAAGAAGAAAGATGGGATGGAATCAAAAGCAGCCGTTGCAATATTTTCAGCAAATATGCTACATGTCAAACCCAATAATAGTGTAATTAAAATGAATAATACTCTTAGTATCGACTTCATAAAACCTCCCTGATAGATTATCAAATAGTTTTAAAATGAAGAACATCGCTCTTGTAAAATATATTACATAGCTAACCATTAAGTGTTCATAGTTATTTTACCAAAAAGGGCGAAAAGAGTAAGTCGTTTTTAGTCAATTATGGGAAAGGAGGTGCTTGTTATTACCTTTAAAGTGCTTCATACTAGTGCATAAGCGGTTTAAGGTAAAAATCAATTTAGTGTAATGTCAAAGATAAATAATAGGTCAATTAGTTGCTAACCCCAGATTTAATTTCGAGGAAGGAAATCCATTTCCACCTTACCATCAATTAATTTCAAGTTAACTTCAAAGTCATTTCCTTTTTTAGACTTAAAGCCTTTTAGAATACCWGTTTCGCCCTTAGTGATTAGCTTTTTTGCCATGGCTAATGTAATCTTTTYTNGTGCCATGGTTTTCCATATAACCATTTTGCAACCGGTTCGCCACTCACTGCAACCATAAGCTTTTTCAGTTTCGACAATACTTCCATTACAAAGGGGGCAAGGGGCAATTGGCTCTTTGATAGCATGCTTGCGTGTTTGGGCTTCAATTTTGGTGTACTCAACATCGCCACTTGATGTTAACCTTAGTTGGGCATCAAAGGTAATGTCGTTGACTTTGATCATATAAAATTGAACAGTTTGTTTGTTTTGTAGAAGTTGGCTTGCAATTTCTGTGGTAATTTCCAAGCCATATATTTCTTTCCAGAGAACAAATTTGCACCCATTTTTCCAATCACTACATCCGTAACCTTTTTTGCCTTCTATGATTTGATTTTGACAGAGGGGACAATTGCCTAAAATATTTTGATCATATACAGGCTTGGAGGCTTCTTCTTTTATTTTTTTGGTGAAGTCGATAATGTCCTTCATAAAAGTTTCGGCATCATATTGACTTTGCTCAATTTTTTTTAATTTTGATTCCCATTCGCCGGTCATGTCAGGTGATTTGAGCCGGTCATCACTAATAATAGAGATTAGGTGTTTACCGGAATCAGTGCTCAAAATATTTTTTTTCTGACGACAAATATATTTACGTTTGATTAATATTTCAATAATGGAAGCTCTCGTAGCAGGAGTACCTAGCCCTTTTTCCTTTAACGCCTCTCTCAATTCTTCGTCATCACACGTTTTCCCAGCGGTTTCCATCATGGTTAGAAGAGTTGCTTCATTAAAATGTTTTGGTGGTGATGTTTTCCCTTTTTTAATCGTTGGGACATGATCACCCTTTTCTCCTTTTTCAAATGCAGGGAGTATTTTTTGCTCTTTTTCTTTTTTACTTCCTTCTTCTTCTGGTTCATTCTTATAAAGCGCTTGCCATCCCAGAGACTTAATTATGGTACCGGTGGCTTTAAATTTTAAATGATTGGTTTCGCCAAATACGGTTGTAATCTGTTTTAAGCATGGTGGGTAAAAAGAAGAAATATAGCGGAGGACAATGGCATGATATACTTTTGACTCATCTGGTGCAAGAGAACCAGGTAATACCTTTGTTGGAATAATCGCGTGGTGATCACTCACCTTGGCATCATTAAAAATTCTTTTATTAAAATCAAGCTTTTCAAGATCAATCTCTTTTATTTGGGATGTGTAATTGGCTTTTAACTTTTCCAACAAAGGTTTCATATCAGACTTCATGTCACTCGTCAAAAAGCGACTATCAGTTCGTGGATATGTAACATGTTTTTTCTCATATAATTGTTGTGTACAATTTAATGTTTGGTCTGCAGTAAAACCATGTCGTTTACTCATTTCTTTTTGAAGATCTGTTAGATCAAATAGTAACGGGGGGTTTACTTTTTCTTGTTTGCCCTTTACGTCAATAATTTCAAATTCATGATCTTTGACTTTTTCTAATTGCTGTTTTGCTTTGTCTTCTTCGTCGAATCGACCACCAACATATTGAAAAATAGTTTCGCGGTATTTTGTTTGTAGTTCCCAAAAATCTTTTGGAATAAAGTTTAGAATATCAAGATCACGGTTTACGATTAAAGCCAATATGGGCGTTTGTACTCGGCCGATACTCCAAAGAACTTTATTTTGACCGTATTTGAGAGTGTAAAATCGTGTGGAATTCAATCCAACAATCCAGTCAGATTCACTACGGCATTTAGCGGCACGATAAAGCGGTTCGTACAATTTACCATCTTGTAGATTTGCAAAACCTTTTTTAATAGATTCATCAGTCATGGAGCTGATCCATAATCGCTTAACAGGTTTCTTTAAACATTGTGCCCAAGATAAAATATATCGAAATATTAATTCACCCTCTCTCCCAGCATCTGTTGCACAAATAATTTCATCAGCATTCTTAAATAAACCTTTTATTATTTTCAATTGTTTTTTGGCAGAGTCATCACCACGTGCTTTTAGTCCGAATTTTTCTGGAATGAGGGGCAATGATTCTAAGGACCAACGTTTCCATTCTTTATGGTATTCGGCAGGTTCTTTTAATTCAACTAAATGGCCAAAGGCCCATGTTATTTGATAACCATTGCCATCAATATACCCATCATGTTTATTATTGACCTGTAAGCATTTAGCGATATCGCGAGCGACGGAGGGTTTTTCGGTTAGAATAACGGGCATTTAATTGTAGGAAATCCCTTCAAGTTTTAGAAGTTTCATCTTAATTTCTAATCCGCCACCAAACCCACCAAGAGTTTTATTTTGAGCAAGTATTCTATGACAAGGGATCAATATCGGAAGAGGATTTTTACCACAAGCGCTACCGGCGGCCCTAAAAGCTTTTGGTGATTTTACCTTTTTCGCAAGATCGCTATAGGAGATTGTTTTTCCAAATGGAACGACGGCAATTTGTTTCCAAATTGACTCTTGAAAATCTGTTCCTTCAAATTGCATGGGTAAATCAAAGCGTGTTCTTTTTTGATTAAAATAATCCTTTAGTTGTTTAACGATTTTTCTAGTCAGCGGATTAAAAGGCTCATCAGCTTTTTTTCGCGTATGAGTTTTGAAATTCACGTTGGTAATTACGCCATTAATTATAAGAAATTCTAATGGTCCAATATTTGTATCAAAAGGGGTATTAGTTAAAAAAGAGTATTGATCATTCATGGCATTACGTCTCATATAGTTGGCGTGTCATTTTCTATTGGGAATTTGTAATTTCAATCATTAAACGATATCATTCTCATTCAAAATTTTATAAGTTTGCTTTGCTGTTTTTATTTTAATGAAAATTGCTAAAATATTGGTTTTAATATAAAGAGAGACGTGATGATTTGTGTGCCAATAATTGGGCCAGATATGAAACAGGCTTTGGAGGATATTTCATTTGTAAATGGTGAAGCGGATTTACTTGAATTACGTTTGGATTTAATCAAAAATTTTGATTTAAAGCAATTGGTAGAAAGCACCGGCAAGGATGTAATTGTTACAGTTCGTTCGAATCGAGAAGGTGGACAATGGGATGGTGACGTCGCTTCAGCAATTAAAGAGTTAAGAAGTGCTTTAAATCTTGGTGTCCGATTTATTGATGTTGAATGGCATTTGGCGAGTGAGTTAACAAAAGAGGAGCTTGGTCAGGCCATTATTTCGCGTCATTTTTTCGATGAGTTTCCTTCAAATTTGAAAAGTATTTTAGATGAACTGAATGAAATACCTGGAGCTGTTACTAAAATTGCGATGAAGATTGATCAGCTTGAGCAAAATGCTGAAATATTTCAACTTCTTAGAGATAGAAGAAAAGATACTATTTTAATTGGTATGGGAGAACTAGGTCGCATTTCAAGAATTGCCGCGCGAGCGATGGGTGGATTTTTGACATTTGCGGCATTAAGTTCCGGCAAAGAGTCTGCTCCTGGTCAAGTAACCTTGGCGGAATTGAAGAATAAATATTATACTAAAAACAACAATCAAGAAACGAAGCTATATGGTGTCATCGGAAACCCTATAGGCCATAGCATGAGCCCTGATATTCACAATGCAGGGTTTAACTCAATTGGTTTCAATGCTCTTTATTTACCCTTAAAGGTTGAGCGAGTAGAATCCTTTATGTCAGAGCTGGCACCCTACTTTGATGGCTTTTCTGTTACGATACCCCATAAAGAGATTTTTTTTACAATAGCTGATAAAGTTGAGGAAGTTGTTAATAAAATTGGAGCACTGAATACGTTGACCAAATTGTCTGATGGAAGATGGGAAGGTAAGAATACCGATATTTCAGCAGCGATTGATAGTGTTATCGAAAAGCTTGACGACAAATCATTGAAAGACAAAAGGGTTTTAGTAATTGGTGCGGGCGGTGCTGCCAGGGCAATTGTTATAGGAGCTAAATACAAAGGGGCAAATGTAACCATTGCAAACAGAACTGTTTCTAAAGGTCAGAAAATTGCGAATGAGCTAGAAGTTAATTTTATTTCTTTAGAAAAAATACAAGCTTTAGCCTCCCTAGACTATAATGTGATTATGAATACTACATCTGTCGGAATGAGTCCAGAAGTTGATGTGAGTCCATTGCCAAAGACAACATTCAAGGAAGAACAAGTTGTTTTCGATGCTATTTACAATCCTGATAAAACGAAATTAATTTTAAAGGCAGAAGAAGATGGCGCAAAAATTATTACTGGACGGGAAATGTTTGTAAAACAGGGAGCATTGCAGTTTGAACATTGGACAAAGAAAACTTGTCCTTTAACGTTATTTCGTGAAATATTAAATAAGAAATTAGGATGATCTATGGATGATGATGCTGCCAAAAGGCTAGCGGAACAATTAAAGGCTTCTGAAAATGAAGATGCTTCTCATAAGGCTGTAAGCCTTATTCAATTTCAAAAAGGTGAAAAAGTAGACCTTAACCCTGACGATGAAGATGATGTATTAATTGATGACCCCGTTTATCTTGTTGAACAAAAGAAAAAGTCGAAGGTATCTTTTTCTCCGTTCAAAAAAAAATTGGCTAATATCTTTATTTGGTCCCTGTTTATTTTGTTTGACCTTTTTATAGGATTTATTATTTATATTTATTTTTTATGACAGAGAGCGAAAATAAAAAACCATCGATTACCAATCAAATTATCAACGCAATTTTAATTGGCCTGATAGCATTTTTAATTATTCAAGTTTGGAATAAATTCAAGTCTTCTAATGAGAAATTAGCTACCGCTGAAATTGCAGCGTTACTAAGCTATCAGGAGCCTGGAAGAATAGGATCCTCGCTTGAGACAATGACAAGCTACGATATTAAGAATTTACTTGAGGAAGGAGTGTTTTTGTCGACAGGTGCAAACGGGGCATTTATATTATCTATGGAGAATGAATTACAAATGACCCTTGAAGGGTCTTCTGCAATTCAGCTTTTTGATAATAAAATAATTCTTCATCAAGGATCGTTTTATTTGGATAGGAAAATTAAAAAATATCCAGACCCGTTTGTTATCATAATCAAGAACACAAACGTTGACTTGAAAGAATTACCGGCAAAATATAGTGTTGAGTAAAAGAAACTTAAAGAGGGAAATGAAATGATTCTAGAAGAAAACAGCAAATTAGTAATGATTGGAGATTCCATCACTGATTGTGGACGAGCAAGAACAGAATTTGGTAAGGTTGGAGATGGTGAAGGTCGTGATGGTTTTGGTAATGGGTATGTAAACTTAATTAATGCCATTATTACATCTAAAACTCCAGAGCTTAAGCTTCGTATAATCAATAAAGGAATTAGTGGAAATACTGTTCGTGATTTAAAAGATCGATGGCAGAAAGATGTTTTAAATATGAATCCGGATTATCTTGCTATTAAGATAGGTATTAATGATGTCTGGCGTAGATATGATAGATTCCTTATCCCAGAAATTCATATTCATGCTAAAGAATATGAAGACACACTAATTTTTTTAATTGATCAAGTTAAGGGTTTAAAAAAACTTATATTAATTACACCATATTTAATTGATGACAATTTAAATAATTCGATGCGAAAAGACATGGATGAATTAGGAGATGTTGTCAAAAGATTAGCTAGTAAAAATAATGCGATATTAGTCGACACTCAAAAAGCATTTGATAAATATCTAGAAGTTAACCATTCATTTACATTAGCTGGTGATCAAGTACATCCCAATACTATTGGACACATGATCATTGCACGTGCATTTTTAGCTGCGATAGATTATTCTTTTTAATACCTCGCTTCATCGAGTAATTTGCCACTTGTGTGAATATGTTATGGCAAAATAGTTAATATTCACATAGTTTCTTAATATAATTGGCTAATATTAATGTTTTAGTTTAATATTTCGGGGATTAAATATGGAAAACCAAGCATTAATAGCAGTGGAATCAGGAAGAAAAGCTGTTTCAGAGAAACATATTAAAGATTATCAAGAAAATGGTTTTGTAAAAGTTTCGAATTTAATAAGTAGGGAGTGTGCATTAAATTTTAGGGAATATTCAAAAAATTTAGCGGTTGATAATGTTAATGGTAGAGATCATGAAGGACGCTTAAATCAAATTGTAAATGTATGGCAAATAGATGATGTCATGAAAGAGCTAACGTTGAAGGAAGAATTTTTTTCTATTGCAGAACAATTGTCCGGAGTACCCTTAAGAATTTGGCATGACCACATATTATCTAAAGCACCCAAAAATGAATTAGCCACGGAGTGGCACCAAGATCAAGCTTATTGGCCTCATCAGAATTCCAAGAATTCTATTTCCGTATGGATTGCTTTACAAGACACAACGGTTGAGATGGGATGTATGGGGTTCATTCCTAAGAGTAATATATTTGATCAATTGAGAACTCAGGAATTAGATAATAGTCGTTCGCTATACACTATAGAGCCAGAGCTCGAATTTATGGAAAAAAGAATTGTCCCTTTAAAGGCGGGTGATGCTACTTTTCATCATGGGAGAACAGCTCACAGAGGAGGTCCAAATTTATTAGACGAATGGAGAATGGCTCATGTGGTCATTTATATGGATAAATGTACAGAGTTTAATAATGGGTCTCACATCATTACGAATCAACTCATTGAAGATGGTATTGAAGTTCCAGTAGGCAAAGAATTAAATCAAACTATTTTCCCTTGTCGAGAAGTTTTAAAAACCCTAAAAGATGATTTAAAAAAGGATTTCAGTGGCAAGAAAAAATGGCGTTCGCTATATAAATAAAAAGAAGTCTTTCCCAAAAATAAATGAGGTAGGCTTTGCCATAGAAGAATTTATCGGATATAGGAATGACACACCTTTTCTTCATGGAACGGATGTTGTCTTATTGAGTTATATTAAAAAAGGCAAGGGTACACATTATATGGGTTCTAGAAGTTTTGAAGAAACTCCTGGGATGATTTGCGTGACACATTATGGGCAACAGCATTCCATTGTTAGTGAAAACATGGATATCATCAACATTTATTTGCAACCGGATATTCATCCATTACCCCATTTACCAAAACCATTACACAATGTATTGCCCAATATAATTCCATTACATCCAAATTTTTATCATAAATTAAATGAAGCAGTAAGGGTAAAAATCATGGATAAGCAGAAGTTTGACTTATTGCTGGATTGTGCTTTAAAAGAGCACGAAAGCGACGGTGAGGGTAATGTTGAAGCATTGCGTTTATATTTAAAATTAATATTAATCGAATGTTGTCGTTCAGCATTAAATAGTTTTGATGCTTTTCCATTTGATAAACGAAAAGAACATTTTGATGCTGATCGAGTAAGAGTTTACCTAGATGACAATTTTAAGGAAAATCATTCTTTAGACGCACTTAGCTCAATGGTCGAGCTTCATCCGAATTATTTATGCAGAGTATTTAAATCTTTTACTGGCAAGAGTATTTTTGACTACCTTGCTGATCGCCGTCTTCAGGTCGCAATGCTGTTGTTGCGCACAACAAATAATAAAATAATACATGTCTCTAATGAAGCTGGATTCAATGATCTGAGTTCATTTAATCGGAAGTTTAAACAGAAATTAAAATTTTCACCAAGTGCTTATCGAAAACTTTTTCAGTAATTTTTTATTTGTGAGTACCGTTGACATAATACCAACGCCCTTGTTCTTTTTTAAACTTACTGTTCTCATGCAAAGTTGTTTTGTTTCCGTCTATTTCAAACGTAGCCTTGAATTCTACATAACCTGTACGGTCATTTACATTTCCTCTTTTAGTATTTATAATTTCAAGAGAAACCCATTTTAGGTTTTCATCAAAGAGTTCTTGTCCAATCTCATTACTGTTTTTCTTGTGCCATGTTTTTAAGAGATAATCTTTATTTTTTGTTACAAATGCTGAATATCTTGAACGCATAAGTTCTAACGCCGTTTTAGGGTTTTCTTTGTCTGAAATGTATTTTAAACAACATTGGGAATAATTGTTACCTGAATTGCAGTGACAAGAAAAGTCCATATTTCTTTTTAGCCAAATAGTTTGTTTTGAACATTTTGGTAGCTTGATTATAGTCATCAATAATTAATACCAAAAATAA
Organism: Planctomycetota bacterium; assembly: GCA_002746535.1. Lineage (GTDB taxonomy): Bacteria > Planctomycetota. Next base: position 248,809 of record NVWA01000002.1, on the reverse strand, counting down.
ATGAAGAACCTTCAGGGTCCAAAATATGGAAAATATTAAAACTGGTGCTAAATTTTCGAAGTGTAGGAAATATAGATATTCTTTATGGAGAATATGGAATGAAGAATTGCCATTAGTGGCATTTATTGGTTTGAATCCTTCCACGGCTGATGAAACAAAAAATAACCCTACTATTAAGCGTTGTATTAGTTTTTCTAAAGAATGGGGTTTTGGTGGTGTTTATGTGATTAATTTATTTGCCTACAGAGCGACATTTCCAAAGGATTTATTGGCCTATCCAGAACCAATTGGAAGTAGAAATATAAGTTGGATAAAAAAAATTTGCGAGAAATGTTCAATGGTAATCGGCGCTTGGGGCAATGATGGAAGTCATTTAAATCAATCCGAAAAAGTTATCCAATTAATTCCTAATATGTTTTGTTTGAACGTAAATAAGTCTGGGCATCCAGCACACCCTCTTTACCAAAAAAGCACTGTTAAGCCCAAGAAATTGGTGATTACAGAGTCCCATGATGCCACTTAGGGACAGAGTTTTGATTGATAAAAACAGAATTAGATAAAAAAACGTCTAAATTTGTAATAAATGGTCTAAAATCTGATAAAAAAATTGTTGATCAGCCGCAACAAGAAATTCAAGAAAAACATTAGTCGACAATATGAAAACTTTTATTTCTTGTAAATCGAATCATTTTCTCAACTTAAAAGGACTTTATTTTAAGTTAAATTTCGTAGATAAAAACCCCAACTTTACATTCCATTTTTGTAAAAAATAAATCTACATATGGGTATAAAATATAAATAAAAACAAAATATAGTGGTTTTACCTCATTCTTAATTTATATTATCGCGACCTAAGAATCCGAGCGTTATGTTTAAAATCAATAATTAGCTCGATTATAATTCTTATTCATAAGCTGATATTTGAGCAATCTTGTTATTTGATCAGAAAAAGTTTGACATAATTGACCAATTTAGTTGAATGGGAGCCTCAATGCGGGTGTGGCTCAGTGGTAGAGCTCCAGTCTTCCAAACTGGCTGCGTGGGTTCGATTCCCATCACCCGCTCTCACTCTTTCTATGTGTAAATAGACTTTCAAGAAAATATTAAAATGTTTTCTTATTTTGCCCTAAGACTTGTTGACACAAGTCACCCTGTAATTACAATTTTCCGCCCTTTTAGTTTATGACGTATGATGCGGATGCTGCTGTGGCTCAGAGGTAGAGCACTTCCTTGGTAAGGAAGAGGTCATGGGTTCAATTCCCATCAGCAGCTCTGAAAGAAAGATAAAGAACACACATAAATAACAACTTAATAACAAAGGAATTGGAGAAAGAGAATGGCTAAGGAAAAATTTGATCGTAGTAAACCCCACCTTAACATTGGAACTATTGGACATGTTGACCATGGTAAAACCACTTTAACAGCTGCTATTACTAGAGTAATGCATGAGACATATGGTGGATCAAATAAGGCAATAGCATTTGATCAAATTGATAATGCTCCAGAAGAGAGAGAGCGTGGAATTACAATTGCAACTTCTCATCAAGAATATGAAACAGATATTCGCCACTATGCACATGTAGATTGTCCTGGACACGCGGATTATGTTAAAAATATGATTACGGGTGCTGCTCAAATGGACGGAGCTATTTTAGTTTGTGCTGCAGATGATGGTCCAATGCCACAAACTCGAGAGCATATCCTTTTGTCAAGACAAGTTGGTGTACCAAAAATTGTTGTTTTCTTGAACAAAATCGACTTAGTTGATGATGATGAGTTAACAGACATGGTTGAAGAAGAAATTAGAGAACTACTGAATGAATACGAATTTCCAGGCGAAGATACTCCGATCATTAGAGGGTCAGCTCGAGATGCACTAGAAAAAGGTGATGAAGCATCTATGAAACCAGTAGTCGATCTTATGAAGGCTGTAGATGAGTTTATAGAAATACCAAAAAGAGAAATTGAAAAGGATTTCTTAATGCCGGTTGAAGACGTGTTTTCAATAAAAGGACGTGGCACTGTTGCTACAGGTAGAATTGAACAAGGTGTGATTAACGTTGGGGATTCAATGGATTTGGTTGGAATTAGAGATACTGTCGCAACCACTTGTACAGGTGTTGAGATGTTTAGAAAAGAACTGGATCGAGGTGAAGCAGGGGATAATGTTGGAATTTTATTGAGAGGTATCGATAAAGAAAATATTATTCGCGGACAAGTATTGTCAAAGCCGGGTACGATTACGCCACACACTGAATTTGAAGGTGAGATTTATGTATTAACTAAAGATGAAGGTGGTCGTCACTCTGCATTTTTTACAAATTATAAGCCTCAATTCTTTTTTAGAACTACTGATATTACAGGAACAATTGAGTTGTTAGGTGGTGCTGAAATGGCAATGCCTGGTGACAATGTTACGATTAAAGTATCGTTAATAAACCCAGTTGCTATGGATGAAAACCTACGTTTTGCTATTAGAGAAGGTGGTAGAACAGTTGGTTCAGGTGTAGTTTCAAAGATAGTTAAATAAATATAATGTGGTGAGTTTCATCTCGCCACATTTAAAGTGATAAAAAGTTGAAGGTCGGTAGCTCTAATGGCTAGAGCGCCGGATTCCAAATCCGATGGTTGTGGGTTCGAATCCCTCCCGGCCTGCTCATTTAGTTGGGATGAGAAAGAATGGAAAAGGTTAGTGAATTAAACGTATTGCGTTACTCATTGGTGGTAATTGCGGTAGGTCTAGCTGTTTATACAGGGACTGGTGTATATGATTGGGGTTCATCCAAGATGATCCAGGGTTCTGGTTATTCTTACGGGCAACTCCTGGGTATGGTTGTTGGGCTTGTAATAATTGGTGTAGGCTCCTATTATAGCTTGTCGAATACTAAAGCAGTAGCCTTTGTAAATGAGACAGAAGCAGAATTACGTAAAGTTGTATGGCCAAAGGCAAAGCCTTTTGCCGCTAGTACTGAATTGTGGCATTATACAATTGCTATAATTGTTTTGATGGTTGTTTTGGTTTCATATATAGGAGTTGTTGATTTCGTGATTAACCTTGGATTGAAGAACTTTATTTTAACACAAAGTAAATGATCGTGGCTGAATTGATGGAAAAAAAATGGTATGTAGTGAGAGTTTCAACGGCTAGGGAAGAAACCGCCAAAAAGAAACTTGAGCTTGCAATAGATTTCTCAAATTGCAAAGATGACTTCGGTAGAATTTTAATTCCTGAAGAACATTTCACTGAAGTTAAAAATGGCGAGAAGCATGTCATAAAAAGAAAAATATACTCTGGCTATATATTGGTTGAGATGAATGTAAGCGACGAAACTTATTCCCTTATCTCAGATGTAAGAGGATTAGGCGGATTTGTTGGCATTAATCGAAAAGTTCCTACTCCGCTATCTAAAAAAGAAATAGATCGGATTTTAGATGCGATTGAAGAGGGTAAAGAAAAGCCAAAGTTGAAAATTGAATTTGATGTAGGTCAAACAGTTAAGATATCTTCAGGTCCTTTTGAGTCTTATGATGGCATCGTAGAAGAAATATATCCTGACAAAGGTTTATTAAGAGTAAATGTTTCAATTTTTGGACGACAAACCCCTGTTGAATTAGAATATTGGCAGATTGAAAGTACATAAGAAAGAATAAATAATGGCGAAGAAAAAGAAAAAAATTATTGGTATTGTTAAGCTTCAAATTGAAGGGGGTAAGGCTACTCCGGCTCCTCCGGTTGGTCCTGCATTATCTCAACATAAAGTTAATATTTCAGAATTCGTTCAGAAATTTAATGATTTGACTCGTGATAGAATGGGCTTGAAGTTACCGGTAGAGATAAGTGTTTATGAAGATAAATCGTTTGATCTTTTGATTAAGCAGCCACCAATGTCTACTTTAATAAAGTTGAAGGCTGGTGTTGAAAAGGGTTCGGGGAATCCTTTAGAGTTTGTTGGTAAATTGTCTAATGCTCAAGTCAAAGAAGTTGCAGAACAAAAAATGCCAGATCTTAACACCAAGGAGATTGAATCTGCTATGAGTATTGTCATGGGTACAGCTCGTAGCATGGGAATAGAAATAGTTGAAGGATAAATTAAATGGGTAAGCAAAGTAAGAGATATCTAGAAAATGTAAAAAAAGTTGATTGCGACAAATTATATTCTGTAACGGAAGCAGTTAAAATTTTAAAAAGTTTTGAAAATGCTAAATTTGACGAAACTGTCGAAATGGTTTTCAATTTAGAAATCAATCCTAAGAAAGCAGATCAATTGGTCAGAGGTGCTTTCTCATTACCACACGGAATTGGGAAAAAGGTTAAAGTTATTGCATTCTGTGATGATGAAACCGCAAAACAAGCATTAGAAGCGGGTGCCATAGAAGCTGGATCTGAAGATTTGGTTGCTAAGGTATCAGGAGGCTGGTTAGATTTTGATGTAGCCATTGCAGCTCCAAATATGATGGCTAAGGTCGGTAAATTGGGACGTGTTTTAGGCCCAACAGGTAAAATGCCATCACCAAAGTCTGGTACTGTTTCTGTTGATGTTGTTAAAGCTGTAACGGAGTTTGTTGCAGGTAAGATTGATTTTAGAAACGACGACACATCAAATGTTCATACAGTCGTTGGTAAAGCATCTTTTGATGAGCAAAAAATTGCGGAAAACGTAGATGCGTTGATCAAGCATATAAAAGAGATTAAGCCTCAATCAGCAAAAGAGGGTTATATAATGAGTATGTCCATTGCAACAACAATGGGCCCTGGAATTAAAATAGCTGTTTAAGTAAAGGTGACGAAATAATGCCAAATTTAGTAAATACTGCATTGGTTGAAATATTTAAAGAAGAGTACAAAGATGTTTCCTCTGTCTTGTTGTTTAATTATCAAGGTATGGGTGTCAAAAGAGAAGGTCTATTAAGAGAGAAGTTAGCTCAAGTTGGTGGTAAAATGGGAGTTATAAAAAACTCTGTTGCCAAAATTGCAATTGCAGGTACTGCCTTAGAATCTGCATCAGAATATTTAAATGGACCGGTTGCCATTATTTCAGGCGGTGAAGACATTGTTGGTATTGCGAAAGCTACACAGAATTATTTGGATGAAGGTGGCGAAGGTGCCGGCTGTTTTGCAGGTGCTATCATTGAAGGTATAGCTTTAGATGCAGATAAGGCGTCTGAGGTACACAAGATGCCTTCCAAGAAAGATATTCAGGCATTAATTGTTGGTCTTGCTTTGGGTCCTGGGTCAAAATTGGTCTCATCGATAATTGCTCCAGCGGCCAATATTGGAGGAATAGTAAAGGCATTAGTAGAAAAAAAAGAACATGAAGGTGCAGCATAAATATTATTTTTAAAAATAGAATTTCATTATTATTAATTTAGGAGTTAGAGAAATGGCGGACATTAAAGAATTAGGTGACAACATTGCAGGCTTAACGCTTATTGAAGCGAAGGAATTAGCAGATTACCTTAAAGAAACACACGGAATTGAAGCAGCGGCAGCGGCAGCAGTAGCTGTAGCAGCACCTGCTGGCGATGATGCGGATGATGAAGAACAAACGGAATTCACGGTAATTCTTAAGGAAGTAGGACCTTCAAAAGTTCCAGTGATTAAAGCTGTTCGTTCTGCCACTGCTTTAGGTTTGAAAGAGGCAAAAGCTCTTGTTGATGGTGCACCAGCGCCAATTAAAGAAAACATTAGCAAGGAAGCTGCAGAAGAACTTAAAAAGAGTATCGAAGAAGCCGGTGGAACAGTAGAGGTTAAGTAAACTATTATTTTGATTTTGATTGAGAAAAATCGTTTATTATTTTTGAACACCCGTATGCCGCTATTAGAAGTCGCAGTGGGTGTTTTTTATTTAGGGATAAATAGTTATCATAGCCTTACACTAGGAGATTGAATGGCACTTGAAATACGTCATTACGGAAAAGTAAAAGAAGAATTAGAGATCCCATCTTTATCTAAGATTCAGTTAGATAGCTATAGTGAGTTTCTGCAAGAAAACACAAAAATAGAAGATCGTAAAAATGTTGGTTTAGAAGCTATATTTCGAGAAATTTTTCCTATCGTAAGTAGCGATGGCGAAATTCGTATGGAATATGTTTCTTATAGTTTTGGGTTGCCAAGGCATACCACAGAAGAATGTAAGGATCTAAAATTGACTTTCGCGAAGTCAATGAAATTGAATCTGAGACTAGTTACTCCAGATGAAGTTGTGGAAGAAGAGGTTTACCTTAGTGATATTCCTTTAATGCTTGGCGGCGGGGAATTTATTATTAATGGCGCTGAACGTTGTATTGTGACACAAATTCAACGATCACCAGGTATGGACTTTTCAGAAGTAACTTCTGTTGCAGGAAAAAAGCTACAAAATTGTAGAATTGTTCCAAAGCGTGGAAGCTGGATTACTATAGAAAGTGATTCAAAGGAGCGTCTGTGGTTAAAAATTGATAAAAGTGCAAAGATTTGTGCTTTTACATTTTTACGTGCCTTTGCAGAAGAAGGAAGTTCTGACAGGGATATGTTGAATTTATTTTATCCATTAGAATCACATCCAAATTCGCTTAAATCTAAAGATAAACTAATTGGTAAAGTTCTTGCTATTGATGTTTTTGATGAGGCGAGCATAGAGCTTAAAACTCCCTTGTATCGAGTTGGGAATCGAATTGGTGAAGATAATTTCGAAATGATATTGTCATTAGCACCTAAAAAAATAGAAGTTTTTAATGTATTCGATGAATTAATGTACAAGTCCTTTTTAGAGGACCCTTCATCTTCATTGAGAATTGAATCTGAAGACATGACGAATTATCATGCAGGTATTATTGAAATTTATAAAAAAATACGACCAGGTGCTCCAATGCAATTTGATAAAGCACAACAATTATTTAGAGAGAGATTTTTTGATCCTGGTAGATATACGTTTGGTGAAATTGGACGTTTTAGGATGAACCGTAAATTTAAGGAATCATTAGATCTATCTGTTGAAGATAATTTAGTCTTAAAAAAGCAAGACATAGTAAATGCTTACGGACATTTGGTTGAGCTTAAGAAAAATACAGGTCTTCATGATGATATAGACCATTTGGCTAATAGAAGAATTCGAAGTATAAAGGACTTAGTAGGTGACGAAATTCGAAAAGGTTTATTTAAATTAAAACGAAGTGTTCAAGAAAAGATATCTGGTAGAGATGTAGAGCGAATAACACCGAAATCGTTGATTAATTCTCAAACAGTTTCTGCGGCAATTGAATTCTTTTTTTCACGTGGAGAATTATCTCAAATTGTTGACCAGTCAAACCCACTTTCTCAGTTAACTCATGAAAGAAGGCTATCTGCCTTAGGTCCTGGTGGATTGAATAGAAAGCGTGCCGGATTTGATGTAAGAGATGTGCACCCATCCCATTATGGTAGAATTTGTCCTATTGAAACACCTGAAGGAGCGAACATTGGTTTGATTGTTTCTTTGGCAATGTATTCTCAACTAGATGATAATGGTTATGGCTTTTTGGTTACTCCTTATCGAACAGTTAAGAAGGGTGTTGTTTCAGCTATAGATGATGTCGTTTATTTGATGGCTGATGAAGAAGATGATGCATTTATTGCACAGGCTGGTATTGAAATTGATGCAAAGGGTAAGATAAAAGGGCCTACAATTGTTGCTAGAAAAAGAGGTGACTTTGTTACTGTTTCTATTGATAAGGTTTCTTTTTTAGATGTTAGCCCTAAACAAATGGTTGGTATTGCTTCTTCTTTGATCCCTTTTTTAGAGCATGACGATGCAAACCGTGCATTGATGGGGTCGAATATGCAACGTCAAGCGGTTCCTCTTATAAAAACTGAAATGCCAATAGTAAGCACAGGGTCAGAAGAATTGGTTGCTCGTAATACGAGTTTCGTTGTTAAATGTAAGAAAGATGGAATTGTTGAATTTGTTGATGCAAAAAAAATAATTGTTAGTGGCGTTGAGTATCCGATCAGAAAATATTTAGGAATGAACGAGAGAACATGCTTAAACCAGAAGCCAATGGTTACCGAAGGTCAAAAAGTAAAAGCAGGAGAAATCATAGCTGATGGGCCTGCAACCGATCAAGGTGTATTAGCTTTAGGTAAAAATATTAGAGTAGGTTTCTTATCTTGGGATGGTGGTAATTTTGAAGATGCGATTTTAGTCAACGAGAAATTACTTAAAGATGATACTTTTACTTCAATACATATTCAATCATTTCAAGTCGAAATTCGTGAAACCAAACAAGGAAAAGAAGAAATTACAGCAGATATTCCAAATGTCTCAGAAGAATCATTAGCAAATCTTGATGAAACGGGCGTTGTGAGAATTGGTACTTATGTTACTCCTGGTGATATTCTGGTTGGTAAAGTTTCTCCAAAAAACAAAACAGAATATACATCCGAAGAGCGATTGCTGCATGCTATTTTTGGTCGAGCAGGGGAAGATGTTAAAAACGATTCTTTAGAATTAAAGCCTGGTGTTTATGGTACTGTAATTAATGTAAAAAGATTTTCTAGAAAGTTTGATTTATCACAAGCAGATCAAGATGAAATTGAAGAAAATGTTAAAGACGTTCGGTTAGATTATCGAAATAGAATCAAAAATTTAATCGTAGCCAAAATGAAAGAACTGCAAAGTATCGTAGGTGATGAAATTGTAAGCAAAGAGTCTGGCGAAGTTCTTCAATTAACAGATACATCGCCTGAGATGTTAGCTTTATTTCAAGAAAAGTTGGATTGGTCGCTTTTTGATGTCTCTTCTAAAAAATTAAAATCTGTGCAAAAGTGTAGTGATTATTTTGATGAAGACATCACCATTACACAAAATGAAATGGAAATGAAAATTGACAACTTAAAACGAGGCGATGAATTACCTACCGGTGTATTAGAGATGGTGAAGGTTTTTGTTGCACAAAAATATACTTTAGCTGTTGGTGATAAAATGGCTGGTAGACATGGTAATAAAGGTGTTGTGGGCAGAATAGTTCCTGAAGAAGATATGCCTTATACAGCGGATGGTGAATCTGTTGAAATTTTACTGAATCCTTTGGGTGTTCCTTCTCGTATGAATTTTGGTCAAATATTAGAAACACACTTAGGTTTAGCGGCTAAAAAATTAAACTTTAGGGCAATTACACCGGTATTTGATGGTGCAACAGCTACTGAAATAGAAAGTGCTTTGGACGAAGCCGGTTATGATAGTGGCGTATTGCAGTTACATGACGGCCTAACAGGTGAGCCATTCGATCAAGAAACCACTGTTGGATACATGTATATGTTGAAATTGCATCATTTGGTTCGAGATAAAATTCATGCAAGATCAACAGGCCCTTATTCTTTGATTACTCAACAGCCTTTAGGCGGTAAGGCAAGGATGGGTGGCCAGCGGTTTGGTGAAATGGAAGTTTGGGCTGTTGAAGCCTACGGCGCATCAACAATACTTCAAGAATTGTTAACCGTGAAATCAGATGATGTTGATGGACGGTCAAGAATGTATGAGTCGCTAATTAAAGGTGATGAGCGTTTACGTGCTGGTACTCCAGTTTCTTTTGAGGTTCTCGTTAACGAGATCAAAGGACTGGCATTAAATTTAAGAATGGTAAAAAGATAACCTAATTAAGGAGAAGTACCTTGGACGAATTCGAGCAAGATAATGAAAATGGTTATAGTGCAATATCTATAAACTTGTCTTCTCTCAATGATATTAAGAGTTGGTCATATGGTGAAGTTAAAAAGCCTGAAACAATAAATTATAGAACTTATCGTGATGAAAGAGATGGTTTGTTTTGTGAAAAAATATTCGGACCTGAGAAAGATTACGAGTGTTATTGTGGCAAATATAAAGGCATTAAATATAAAGATCATATCTGTGATAAATGTGGCGTTAAGTTAACTACATCGAGAGTACGACGACACCGAATGGGGCACATTAATTTGGCTGCACCTGTTGTTCACATTTGGTTTTTTAAAGTAATGCCAAGTAGAATAGCAACTCTTTTGAGTGTAAAAAGTTCACAACTACAACAGGTTGCTTATTTTCAAAAATATATTGTCACCGAAGCAGATTCTGATTCTCCGTTGCAAGTAAATGAGATATTGACGGAAGAAGAATATTTAGAATATTCAGATAAATATCCAGACAAGTTTAAAGCAGGAATGGGTGCTGACGCTTTGAGGCATTTGTTAGAATTGTTAGATTTAAGTAAAATTTCAACTCAAATTAGAATTGATCTGAGCGAAACAAACTCTAAACAAACAAAAGAGTCTTTAACAAAACGCCTTAAAATGATCGAGAGTTTGAAAGAGTCTAACAATCGACCAGAATGGATGATTTTGGATGCAGTACCAATCATACCACCAGACCTTCGTCCCTTAGTTCCTTTAGAAAGTGGAAACTTCGCTACCTCAGACTTGAATGATTTATACAGAAGACTTATAAATAGAAACAATCGATTGAAAAAATTGCTTGAGTTGAATGCACCTGAAGTAATTATTCGAAATGAAAAAAGAATGTTACAACAAGCTGTTGATGCTTTATTTGACAATAGTAGATCTAAAAGACCAATTTTGGGTACCGGTAATAGACCGCTTAAGTCTTTGGCTGATATGATAAAAGGCAAGCAAGGTCGATTTAGAGAAAACCTACTTGGTAAACGTGTTGATTATTCAGCCAGAAGCGTGATTGTCATTGGTCCAAATTTGAAATTAAATGAATGCGGATTGCCTAAGCGAATTGCCCTTGAATTATTTCAGCCTTTTATTATTCGAAAATTACGCGAACAGGGTTATGTTGATTCTATCAAACGTGCAAAAAAAATGATCGAGAGGCGTGAGGCGGTTATATGGGATATTCTTGATGAAGTTGTTGAAGGTCATCCTGTGATGTTAAATCGTGCACCAACATTGCACAGAATGGGTATTCAGGCCTTTTGGCCTAAATTGGTTGATGGTAATTCATTGATGATACATCCATTAGTTTGTCAAGGGTTTAATGCTGACTTCGATGGTGATCAAATGGCGGTACATATTCCGTTGTCAATAGAGGCTAGGCAGGAAGCTGAGTTGTTGATGTTATCAACAAGAAATATATTTTCGCCTAAAGATGGTTTACCAATTATTACTCCTTCCCAAGATATCGTTTTAGGTTGTTTCTTTTTGACTAGCATTTTTCCTGATCGTAAAGGTGATGGTAAAATATTTTCTAGTAAAGAAGAAGCTATTATGGCTATGGAGTTAGATAAAATTAGTCCACATGCATTAATAAAAGTTAGAATGGATACCAGTCGAGTCGTTGGTGATTATTCTTATGAATATAAACCAGGTGGAATTCTGAAAACAACTGGAGGACGAGTTCTGTTCAATGATGCATTGCCAAAAGGAATGCCTTTCTACAACCATGATATGAATAAGAAAAATCTTGGAAACGTGATATCTGATTGCCATGTATTGTTAGATAGAGATATAACGGTAGTGTTATTAGATTCAATTAAAAACGTAGGTTTTAGATGGTCCAAATTATCAGGAATGTCTTTCTCAGCTAGAGACTTATTGGTTCCAGACAAAAAGGTTGAGTTTATTAAAACGGCTGAATTGGAAGTTAAAGAAATTGAAAAACAACATGATGCAGGATTAATCACTAAAGGTGAAAGATATAATCAAATAATAGATAAGTGGACACATGTCTCCGATCTAGTTCAGAAAGAGTTAGTGGAAGGTTTAAGACAAGATAGAAGGTGGGGAAAAAACTATGTAAACCCTGTTCACATCATGGTTGAGTCAGGTGCTAGAGGTAGTATTATGCAAATTCGTCAGTTAGCGGGTATGCGAGGTTTGATGGCTAAACCAAGTGGAGAAATTATTGAAACTCCTATTAAAGCGAACTTTTTTGAAGGTTTGAGTGGTTATGAATATTTTTCATCTACGCACGGCGCTAGAAAAGGTTTAGCAGATACAGCTCTTAAAACTGCCGATTCGGGTTATTTAACAAGAAAACTTGTAGAGGTAGTTCAAGATCTTATTGTTAATGAAAAAGATTGCCAAACTATCAATGGTGTAACTAAAAGTTCGATATATGTAGGAGAGAAAGTAGAAGTTTCTTTGAGAGAGGCTATTTATGGTCGAGTCGCTAGAGATAACATAGCTGATTTACTAACAGGTGAAATTATTATTAAAGAAAATGATATCATTAGTCTAAAACAAGCGATAGCTATTGAAGAAGAAGGCTTTGACAAAATTAGAGTGCGCTCACCATTGACATGTGAATCAAGAACAGGACTATGTGAATTATGTTATGGGCTTGACTTATCAACCGGTAGAGTTATTGAAAGAGGTTCAGCGGTTGGTGTTGTCGCTGCTCAATCCATTGGCGAACCTGGTACACAGTTAACGATGAGAACATTCCACATTGGTGGTGTTGCATCTCACTCTTTAGAAAGTGTGGATTCAAAAGCCCTTTCTGCAGGGACAGTTAATTATCAAAATCTAAAATATGTAAAAAATGATGAAGGGGCTATTATTTCACTTTCTAGAAATGGTGCGATTGTTCTCCAAGATGAAAAAGGCCGAGAAATTGATAGGTATGATGTACCTATTGGTGCTACGATTGTTCATGAAATTGGCGTAATTGTAAAAGAAGGTGATGTTTTATGTAAATGGGATCCACATACGATTCCAATTATTGCAGAAACTACCGGACAAATACGCTATGATGATATTATTCAAGATGTAACGATGAAGTTGGAAGTTGATCCAGGAACAAAGAGAGCTCATAGAACAATAATTGAACATAAAGGTGATTTGCACCCACATATTGTTGTTGTTGATAAAGATGGAAATGTTTTAGAATCTCATACTATTCCTGAAAAAGCATATATTGAAGTGGATGAAAACTCCGAAGTTCGTGCTGGTCAAATAATTGCAAAGACAGCTCGTGAAGTTGGAAAGACCCAAGATATTACGGGAGGTTTGCCAAGAATTACGGAATTATTTGAAGCAAGAAAGCCAAAAGTACCTGCTGTAATCGCTGAAATTGATGGGATTATTACTTTTGGGGATAGAAAAAGAGGCAAAAGTACAATATTAATCACTCCAGTAGATGGTGGTGAAGAAGTTGAACACTTGATTCCACTTGGCAGGCATATTCGAGTTCGTCGAGATGATATTGTTAAAGCTGGGGAACCATTAGTTGATGGTCCTTTGGTTCCGCATGATATTTTAAGAATTTCAGGCGAAGAAAAAGTACAAAATTATTTGTTAGAAGAAGTTCAGAAGGTTTACCGTTCTCAAGGTGTAAGTATCAACGATAAGCATATTGAAATTATTTTGCAAAGAATGCTTAGAAAAGTTAGAATTGATGAATTGGGAGACGCAGACTTTTTATCAGATGTTGTTGATAAGATAGAATTTAAAGCGAAAAATGCTGATATTATTGCAAATGGTGGTACTCCAGCAAGAGCAACTCAATTATTAATTGGTATTACTAGAGCGTCATTATTATCAGAAAGTTTCATCTCAGCAGCCTCATTTGTTGAAACAACAAAAGTGTTAACGGATGCAGCATTATCTGGCCGTATAGACAATTTAGTCGGACTGAAAGAGAACGTTGTGCTTGGATATCGAATACCAGTTGGTACTGGATATAAAAAATTCATCAAAAGCTCTATCAGTTATAATGTAGAAGAAGAGGTTGCAATAGAACCTAACCAGGAAATAGAACCAGTTGCTGTAGATGCAACAGGAACAATTGCTACAGATGTTGCAATTGAGTCAAACGAAGAACAAAATAATTAATAAGGATGTAAAGAAAATGCCAACAATTAATCAAATTATCAGAAAAGGGCGAAAGAAGGTTATTAAGAAATCTAAAGCTCCAGTATTAGAAGGAAATCCTCAAAAACGGGGGACGTGTATTTTAGTAAAAGTACAAACACCTAAAAAGCCTAATTCTGCCTTACGTAAAGTGGCTAGAGTTAGATTATCAAATGGTCGTGAAACAGGGGTTTACATACCTGGAGAAGGGCATAATTTGCAAGAGCATAGTATTGTTCTTGTAAGAGGCGGCAGAGTTAGAGATTTGCCTGGTATTCGATATCACGTTATAAGAGGAACATTGGACACTTCAGGTGTTGCCGACCGTAAGCAAGGTCGTTCAAAGTATGGGGCTAAAAAACCTAAATAAGGGTATGTATTTGCCTATTTTGGCAAATACGTAATATTATTTTATGTTATGGCGTGATGACTATCATCGTTGCGCTTTTTTGATAGAATTCGGCAGTCGAATTCATATTACAATAAGAGCCAAATGACGTCATTTGAAAACATTTCAATCAATGTATCTGTTGACCAGCATAAGGATTTTCTGAAGCAAATTGAGGATATTATGTTGGCAAAAATTCCTCTTTTGAAATCCATGAAGGCAAAGGTTTTTCAATCTGAAGATGGTGAGTTTTCTATGAAAGCTCCATTAGGTCCAAATCAAAATCATGTCATGAGTGCTTTCGGTGGAAGTATTGCTGCACTAGCGACCGCTGCCGGATGGGGTGTAATTGTAGGTGAATTGAAAAAAGGAAATATTTCTGCGAGCGTTGTAGTTGTAAAATCTAGCATAAAATATATTCAGCCTATTATGAGTGACTTTATTGCGAGTTGCAAAACAGAACCAATAGTACGCTGGACAAAATTTAAAGATAAATTAAAGACAACCTCACACAGCAAAATTAAAATATGTGTTAACGTGGTTTGTAACCATGAAGTTTGTGCCATTTTAGAAGGCACGTTTTTAGCAAGAATGACAAACGCATAAATAATGTGGTTGCAATATTCGCTCCACTTCAAGCCTAAAAAAAGAGGCTTCCATTTAATTACCAAAGATGTTATAGACCAAGTTGCTGAATTAGAAGATGTAAAAACAGGATTGTTGCATTTATTTATTCAACATACATCAGCAAGTTTATCAATAAATGAAAATGCAGATCCAACCGTCAGACAAGATTTCGAATCTTACTTTAATGATATTGTTTCTGAAGATAAATCCTACTTTGTACATACCTTTGAGGGTGCTGACGATATGCCAGCGCATTTAAAGTCCAGCTTGATTGGTAATAACCTCACAATACCTATTCAAAATGGTAGGTTAGCTATGGGCGTCTGGCAAGGTATATATTTATGTGAACATCGTAATGTAGCATCATCTAGATCTGCTATTGCAACCATTCATGGAGAACGGTTTTAAGAGCCGTTATTCTGCTATTTATCATAATTTAGATTTTTCTCGTCATAGATTTAAATTGAGTCTAAGAGCTCTACCTCTTCTAATAATTTTTATTTGTTTTAGCACTGGCTTTTCTTCAGAAAAATCTGAGATTCGAATTATTCGAAATATTCACTTGAGAGACACCGTTCATTCTTTGATAGAAAGTGCAAAAAAAGAAATTCTTATAGCACAGTTTATACTAATAAAGGATAAAAGTGGATTAGCTGTAATCGAACATTTAAAAAGAAAAGCAAAATTAGGTGTTAAAATAAAATTGATAGTAGATGGCGTTGGGGCTTATTCAGATGTCCCATTTACGGTAAAGGATATGCGGAAATTAACTAAAGATGGTATTGAAGTGAAGGTTTTTCATCCAAAATGGAGAAATGTATTTAAAATTAAAAAGAGAATGCATGATAAAATATTATGGGTTGATGGGAAAATAATTTTAGGCAGCTCAAGTTTTTGGGACGTAAGCTTTGACCTCTATCAAGATGAGTATGATGTTTTGGTTAAAGGGGCAATTGCTACTTCTATTAGAAATCATTTCTTTGAAATTTGGAAATCAAATGAAGTGAAGCGTATTATCTCCGATAATGTTAAAGAGGATGTTCAAAAAAAGTTATTGTTAAACTGGAGCCCTATTGATTTAGAGGAAGGAATAACATCTGCTACTATAGAATATATTCACGACCCCGTTAGAAAAAAAAAGAAACGAGGATCTTTCAAAAAAATCATGGAATTATTTAAAAGTGCAAAAAAACAAATAATTATTGTTAATCCATATTTTTTGCCACCCAAACGCCTAAGAAAAGTATTTTTTGAATTGAGCAAACGAAACGTTGAAATTATAATCTATACAAATTCTCCGGAAACATTGGCTCTAGAATATAAAATGTTGGGTGTTGCTTATGGTTCACTTCGTAGATATTTGAAGAAGTGTGGGATAACGGTCTATGAGAATAAATTAAACACGAAAATGATTCACAGTAAATATTTTATAATTGATCAAGAGATGATTTATATTGGCAGCCAAAATCTAGATTATCTGGGTGCCAATCATAATACCGAAAATGGTATTTTAATTAAAAGTAAAATATTTCTCTCAATGTTAATTGTTAATATAGAGTACTTAAAAAACCGATCAATTCTGTCCTATAAAAATGGAGAAAGAATAAGAAAAAAATATCGAATTAAAAACCCTTTCAAAAAAGTCTGGCGACATGTGTTAGTTTTTTTCTTTAAAGGGATTTTGTAGTCACATATACTTTAATTGAAAGTAATTTGAATCCATTGAAAATGAATAGTTTTATGACAAAAGTTATTGAACGTTGACTATAAAGATTAGCCACAGCGATTTGTTTTGTTTGTAGGTAGACATAACTTAATACTCGATTTGTTGAATGAGTTTAAATGTTTTTTATAACATTGTTATGTGTTCATAAAGCATTTGTAGCTATTGTATAAGTGGATAAACTATTAATTCTTTACATTGATAGTTGGAGTTGCTATGAAAAAGAAACCAAATCGGGCGAATTAAAAAATATAGTTTCTGCAAACCATTCAGTTCGAGATGAATTAAGAAAAGAATTAGTAGAATACATATCAGCTAGCCAAGATAAGTTTATTGTGCCAGTTTAAAAAGGAAAAAAATGAAAATAGCAATCGTTGGAGATTTGCATTTAGCGGATAAAGAATACGCTGATGACGTTTCATATCAATCCAGACATCACTATATAAACCAACATGAATATGTTCGTAAACAAATAAATTCTTTAAATGAAAATCAACCAGATCACGTTATTCTTTTAGGAGATCTTATAGATTGGTTTTCATTAGAGAATATTGATTTTGCATTAGAAGTGTTCAGTAAGTTGCAATCAAGTTGGGATATGACCATTGGTAATCACGATGTGCAATTACCCGTTTCACATCGACCTGAACATAATAAAGGTGTCACCCACAAAGATGCAGATGCCACAGTGAATATATGTCGCAAGAAAGCTCTTGCTGGCTGGGCAGATAGAGGTATTTGCGTACAGACTAGAAAAGTTGAATTGGGCCAAGCGTCATTTTATTTTCTTGATAGCGCATTGGGTTATATCAGCGAAGAAGATCAACTATGGTTAATAGAAAATATCGTTAATTCTAGTTTTAATATAATCATTACTCATGTTCCATTCCCTTTTGAGGAAACAATAAAATTATTAAAAGAAAACCATAAAGACTGTCTGGTTTATAGTCAACAAAATTTAAGCGATCAGTTTATTGAAAAGGTTTTATCTTCTGTAAATTTTATTTTCTCTGGCCATGTTCATTTTACGGCAAATTACAAAGAGAGCGATGCAGCGGTTCATTTTATAAAAAATGCCAATGAGCCGATAAGTGATAGCAAGGACAATGGTATTTTTTATCTTGAAGTATAAAGACCTACATCGATTATTGAAAAATCATTTTAACGGTCTGTATGTGATGATAAAAGCCTCATCATATTTTTCTAGTTTATATTTTTTGAGTGATGGATATTGAATTGATTTGAATGTTCTTTCAACAATTTGATTAAAGTAAAAGTTAACGGTGTTCGAGACTGTTTTTCTTTGTGGTTTTTTATTTTTTTCAAGTGTAATATCCATGATGTATGAACCTCCTATATATTTCCATTTTTTAGGTACGTATTCTTTGTAGAGGGTTATTTTTTCTTGAATTTGAGCCATCAAGTACAGTCTGATTTTACTATTATTGAAGGATTCATTTTTATTCTTAGTCACACTAACTTGAAAAATTTCTTTTGAATTAGTTGTTGATGATATTGAAGTTGTAGCCTTTTCTTTTATTTCTTCTTTTTTAACTATTTCTTTAATCTTTTTTGGCGGTGCCGGTAATTTTTGTATTGGTTTTGGAGGCGCAGGTTCTTTATGTTGATTTACCACAATTATTTTTTTGTTAGAAGTCTTTTTGTTTAGTGTAATTACAGGTTTATTGGGTTCTTCCAGCTTTTTATTTTCTACAATTACTTTTTGAATAGTTTGTTTTATGGGAGTTTCTATAAATGATAATTCAATGGGCTGAGTATCACCTTCTTCAGCAATTGAAGTATTCTCCTTTTTTTGTGAGAATTGATTTAGAAGTACTTCTGGTAAATAGCCGATAGCATTTAACATTAATAACAGAACAATACAAAAAAACATGAAAATTATTGTGATTGCAATGGCCGACAGTGTTGAAAAATCAAACTCTATTATTTGCTGCCTTTGGTAGTATTTCATTCTACCGTTTTCATAAAAGTTTTTTTTCATATTAGAGATTAAAAGACTTTCCAAGATAGATTTGTTTTACAAGGGGATCATTAATTAGTTCATCCGGTTTGCCATGTCGTAGTAATTTACCCTCGTTAATAATGTAACTTCGGTCGGTAATGCTTAATGTTTCACGTACATTGTGATCGGTTATGATCGTGCTAATTTCCTTTTTAGATAGCTTAACAATTATCTCTTTGATCTCATCGACAGCAATAGGGTCGATCGCAGCAAATGGTTCATCTAAAAGAAAAACCTCTGGGTTGCTTACCATTGACCGTGTAAATTCTAACCTTCTGGTTTCACCTCCCGATAAACTTTCACTCAAATTATCTGCAAGAGACGTAAGGTTTAATTCTTCTAGGAGCTCGTCCAAACGATTCATTTTTGCATGGAAGTCAGGTTCTACGAAATCCAATATGGCTAAAATATTTTCTTTAACTGTAAGTCCTCGAAAGATAGATTTTTCTTGTGGTAAGTAGGCGATGCCAATGGAAGCACGTTCATACATTTTATAGGAGGTAATGTCTTCCCCTTTAAACATTATTTTCCCTTTATCAGGACGCAGGACACCAATCAATGACTTGAAGAAAGTAGATTTGCCAGCACCATTTGGCCCAAGTAAACCAATAATTTCCCCTTTTTTAATAGCTAATGAAATTCCTTGAACGGCTTTCTTTTTTTTAAACGCTTTATGGATATTTTCAGCATATAGTAAAGATTCTTTTGGTGAGGGCTCAGGCGAAAAGGTACTTTCTTCACTAACACCTTTTAATTCTATATTTTCCTGATTAACGGTATCTTCCTGTTCAGCCATATAGCTTTTATCCTAATAAATCCATTCCATAAAATTGGGAGAAAGAGTCATGATCACCTTTCCCTTAATGTATTTTTTCCC
The DNA here is from genome assembly GCA_002746535.1 of Planctomycetota bacterium. GTDB lineage: Bacteria > Planctomycetota. The sequence continues at coordinate 229,367 of NVWA01000002.1, read as the reverse complement.
ATCGACGCTACCGCTACTGCGACTATCACTAAAAGCAGAATCTACATTATCAGTAGTTAAGAAATAATGATCGGGTTTAATTTTATAGGGTATATCAGGATCACAACCAAATCGTCCTTCATTTTCAAAAGATATATCTCTTTTTATTTTGAAATTGGAAATGCTGACCTTTGATTTTTGGGAACTTAGGTAAACGTTTGTAGAAAGCTTTTTATGATATAGGTCTTTTTCAATTTTCCAGTTTTTTGAGAAAACTAATTTATCGTTTATAAAAACACAAGCTTGCTGATCATAAAGCCATAATTCTACTTTGTAGGTGATGCCAGGTTTAAATTGAATGTTCGTAAATGTTTTTAATATTTTCATTTCTTCTTGAATATGAGGTGATTTGCCAATGCTTGTCGAAGGCAGATTTAAAATAATATTTTTCCCTAAATATTTAGCTAATAGGAATATACGACCTAGGTCTTTTTCAAAAATAATATTAAATGAAATGCATATATCGGTTTTAATTTTTTTAGAAAAGATTTGATTGCTAAATTCGATTGTTCCAACTTCGCTGGCAACACTCTTTAATATTCCTTCTACAGAAAGGGACCAAGCCTTTTCTCCAAACCGAGTAAAGTATCCTTTAGCGGTATTAGGCTTTTCGAGTGCGATTTTGCGTAAATCGAATGAAGATGTCCATAAACCTTTTTGCAACGAAGAGGGCTTTTGAATTAGATTTTTATCAATATAGACTTCGCCAAATTGTAGTAGAATCGTTTCGCCGGATAGGCCTACGACTCTTCGAATGATATGCTGATTACTGTTATTTTTATTTTCTAAATAAACAACATTCCAACGTTTAATGGGATTACTTTTGTAAATAGTCTTATTGATGATTACGGTTGAATTTTGGGGGATTGATGGAATGTAGTTTTCAATATAAGGAATAATTTTAAAAAGATAGTATTCGACAAGTAAAAAAATCAGGAACAATATGATGGTATACTGAATTAGAAAACTGAGAATAGATTTTTTTTTCTTGGTGGACAATGAGTCGCTCAATAATTTTAAGAGAATTTTATCATGAAACTTAAAATATGATATTTAAAGTAAGGTGGAGGCACATTTTGCGATTCTAACTCGTAACTTTTTTTAATTTCAACAGCCTATTTTCAAGACGTTTTAATTCAGATAATTTTTCAGAACATGAGCTTTTGCCTGTTCGACGGTTGAAAGTTTGCCCTCGAGTTGTAAATCAATTAATTCATTTTTAATTATTGATAGTTCCTTGCTAGGTTTTAAACCCAATTCCATTAAGTCATTGCCATCTAATAAAGAACTTGGCAGTTCAGTTATATTCTTAATAAGGTTGGATTGATCGGATATAATTTGATTTAGTGTATCCATAGGAATATTTAAAGCAGAGTGAATGGCCAATAAAACCTTTAGCGATTCTTCTATTTGTGGCATTAGTAAAAACCGCATTTTTTTGGCTTGTGTTAAGTTCAGATACGTTTCAAAAATATGATAAAGCTCCCAATAGGATGTGATTTCTTTTATTGTTTGACTTGATAAATTTAAAGAAACCGTTTTGAATAATTCAAATTCTTTTTTAGAAGTCTTTTTCTCGGGGTAATGATGAAGTGAATACTCATTTGAGGAATCAATAGCTAAAAGTAATGAAAGTGCTTGTGAGAAAGTAGGCTTGAGTGTCTTAATGATAACAAGTAACTTTTTCCAGGCATCATTTTCAAGCTGTATTACATTTGGTAACATTTCCTTTAATAATGATAGTTCTTTTAATAGTGATAATGCTATTTCTGGATTTGGCCCTTCCATCATTCGGGATAATTCTTCTGTAATTCTTTCATTGCTAACAATGGTTAAATCAGAAGCAATTGTTTGAATCGCTTTTAATGTTTGTCCTTCGATGGTAAAATTAAATTTTGCCGAAAACCTTACGGCTCGCATCATTCTTAATTTATCTTCTTGAAATCTATTTAGTGGATTTCCTATAGCCCGAATTAATTTACTATGAATATCATCTTGTCCTTTTACATAATCAATAACTTTTTCTTGGATTGGATCATAGAGTAGTCCGTTGATGGTAAAGTCTCTTCTTTCAACATCTTCTTTTGCAGTGCTATATTCAACAGATTCTGGCCGACGGCCATCAATGTATTGACCGTCATTTCTGAATGTTGCTACTTCAAATTGATCATCATCTTTTAAAACGATAATAACACCAAACTGTGCACCAACCGCTAATGTATTTTTAAAGATTCTCGAGACTTCTTCAGGATGCGCAGAAGTGGTGATATCAATATCATGGCAGGAGTTTTCCATGAGCATGTCTCTTACATAACCACCAACAAAGAAGGCTTCATGGCCGTGGCCCTTAAGCTTTTTTACAATTTCGATAGCTTTGTTTAGCATTTTGGTCATTGAGATCTTTAGCTTTTAAAAATTAAACAAATTATACAGACCTATAGGGTTTTTGCATTTGAACAATCTATAAAAGAAGGGAAGAACTGGTGAAATTATCAATACTTCTTTTGACTTTTCATTGTGGTTTTTTAAGATCTCAGACTTAGATGCACCCGTGGCTCAATTGGATAGAGCATCAGATTTCGAATCTGAGGGTTGCAGGTTCGACTCCTGCCGGGTGTATATTTTTTGAATAACGACCAATTTTCAGGCTGAGACTTATTCGACCTTCATCATTCCTCTATATTTTCTCTGTTATTTGTTGTCTGCTATATACCTCATGGTATGAAGTGCGCGATTACTTAAATGCGGGTCGCAATCGATTATATGAGCTTCAATACATTTCAGGAATGAAAATAATTCCAGAAGATCTCGTTTATAACAATGCGACTTTAAGTTTTAAAAAAGGAAAAATTTCCTTGGATGAGTTAGGTAGTTTTTCTTTAGAGGGTTTTGTTGAAAGCGCAGATAATATTAATATTGAGCAAGGTGTATTATTTTTAACAAATACCTTTCTTAGCAATTGGCAAAACAAAATGTTTGGCTCGGCTACAAATTTAAATTTAAAAATTAAAGAATTAGATGTTAGAGTAAAAGGCAATAGTCAAAAATTAAAGAATGTTCATTTTGAATCAATTTTTGGCAGAGGTGTTGTCGGTCATTTTGATGGTTTTGATTTTTATCAATGGGGAGAAAACTCTTGGATAAAAGGGGGTGAAAAGAGTAATCTCTTTTTAAAAATTAAACGTAATCGTTTTTGCCAAATTAATATCAATGAAAAAAAAGGCTATTCCTTTTATCAAGATTCTGGTGTACTTCATTTAAAAGTTTCTAATATTAAGACACTTCTTTATGAATCAAAAGTGCCCTTGGAGTTAATTTATTATCGATCAAACAATGAGGGTTCGGGTCTTATAACCGAAAAGAACAATACAATAATTCTGTATAATATTGAAAAAGAACTGAAGTTGGGAATCATATTGAAGACCGAATCATTAGAGGCGATTGGAGAAATATTAGAATCTAAGGAAAGTTGGACCATTCAAATGAAAGAACCAATATCTTGGAAAGTCTTTTTATCTACAATAAAAACAGAATTTAGTATTCTGACAAATCAATTTAATTTTACTGAGAAGACACCCTTAGTTACATTCTTTACTGAAAAGACCCCCCTAGTTTCATTAGCTCAATTAACTTGGAAAAAAAATGAGGGATTAAATTGTCTAGATTTGATAACAGGGCATTCGTTTAAAATAAAAGTCAGCGAAGTATTGAAAGAAAAGAAGAAGTGAATATTTGGGCGATTGGAGATCCGCATTTATCTTTTAAAAATGGCAAATTAGCCAAACCAATGTCTAAGTTTGGTGATCAATGGGTTGATCATCCTGAAAAAATTGCCAGTTATTGGAAACAAGTTATTCAGAAAACTGATTTAGTTTGTGTCGTTGGGGATATATCTTGGGCCTTAAAGATCTCTGAGGTTGAAGAAGATTTAGAATATTTTAATAATTTGCCAGGACATAAAATTTATATTAGAGGCAACCATGATTTTTGGTGGGCAAGTTTAAAAAAGGTAAATGATTTGTTGCCAGCCAACGATTTTGCACTTAACGGGAATGTCCTTGAGTATGATGATTTTGTCATAGGTGGCAATCGTTTATGGGATGTACCAGGGCTATTATGGGATCCTTATTATGAACACGTTGCTGATAAATCATTTTTAACCAAAGCTGATAATGATCAAAAGACCTACTTAAAAGAAAAGGCAAGATTAGAAAAATGTTTAGAGGAGATTAAAAACAGCCCTAAAACAAAAATTCTTCTACTTCATTATCCTCCAACGACACCAGATTTGATTGGAACTGAAATTTGTGAAATGATAGAAGACGCCAAAATTGATCATTGTATTTTTGGTCATCTCCATGGATTACAAAAGCCAAATGACTTTTATGGAGAAAAAAATGGTGTGCAGTATCATCTTGTTTCATGCGATATGGTAGATTTTAAAATCAAAAAAATAATATAATGATTTAAGTGCTTTCTTGAATTGAGGCACTTTTTGAGAGGCCTTTTTTTAATTGCATCCGTTTATAAATTAAGGCGAGCACGATAGGTCCAAAGCACATTAGCATTACTGAAAAGCCACAGGCTATTCCTATACCTGTAAGAAACCCAGCACAGCATTCGTCTCTTTGCCGAACTATAATATGGGCTGGAATGCAAATCATCAATTCAAAAACAGAACCTTTTAATAGTAATGAAATTCCATTTTTAAAATAGTTATTGAGATCATCATTGCGATGATATAAATAAAAGTAGATCATCCAGACCCCCCATGCCACACCACATAAAATACAAAGCATATAAATCTCAAGGTCATCAAAGAATTCCATTTTAAATAGTTCAGTGCATGAAATTGTTATGCCAAAAAGTAATATTATTGTAAAGAGACCCATTAATGATGCTATTCCCCATAATCGTGCTCTTGGTTTTCTCATTCTTGGTAGTTCTTTTACTTTTAAAAATAAGAGCAGAAATTGACCAAGGGAGATGCTCGCTATGATTATCCAAAAGGCATATTCTTGATAAACTTCAAGGAGACCATCTTTAAGGTCACCTCCAACGATAAAAATAAATAACGGCAGAAAAAAAATTGCCAATAAAACAAAGTAAAAAAGGGAAATTAATATAGCCCAGCGCATGTTTATTTACTCCTTTAAAATTGAGATTGATTCCTTAGAATCCGATCGTTCATTTAAGTAAGCAACATTTAAACCGAAACCGAACGAATAAATTACAAAAAATAATAAAATCACCTTTTTTTGAAATTCAATAGGCTATGAATAATTTGAGTACTCAAGATTTAATTGATTCTATCAGGGATGGCTCAGATGAAGCTACAAACGAATTAATTAAAATACATATTGACCGAGTATATGCCATCGTACGTTTACGACTTGGAAGATCCTTGAGGAACCACATGGATTCGGGAGATTTAGTTCAAGAAAGTATGCTTAGAGTTGTTGGGGATTTATATAAATTCAAATATCAAGGTGAAGGCTCATTTATTAGATGGGTAGCGGCAATTGTAGAAAATGAAATTAGAAACAAAGCTAAATTTTTTAATAGAGAAAAAAGAAAGCCTTCAGAGATAAAGGATGATTCGCCAGGTTTTCACCCTTTGAATAGCCCTAGTCAGACATTGATTCTAAAAGAAGATAAATTTATGCTTGAAAAAGCAATCAATGTTTTGCCTGAGAATTATAAAGAGGTCATTCTACAGCGAAAATATGAATGTTTGAAATTTAAGGAAATCGCCATCAATTTGTCTTTATCAGAAGATGGTTGCCGTATGCTATATGGCAGAGCCATGGTTTCATTAACGAAAGAATTTATGCGGTTGAATGATAAGTATGATTCCTGATATCGAAAAAATATTTATCTATTGGCTCAACGAATTAGAAAAGGGAAAAGAGTTACCTTGGCAAACCTATATTTCTAAATACCCGCAATATGAAAAAGAATTAACAAAATATTTTCAGACATATTTAAAACTGAATAATTATTTTTTTGAAGATTTTCCAGATATTGTTCCTGATCTAAACCAATATGAAATAATTGAAAAAATTGGTGAAGGTGGCATGGGAGCTGTTTATAAAGCAACGGATACAAACCTCAACAGAACCGTTGCCGTTAAGGCTTCATTGCCATTAAAAGGTTCCGATGAATTAAATGAAGCACGATCAATGGCTCGCTTGCAACATCAAAATATAGTTCAGGTTTTTGATTTATTAAAAGTTGGATATAAAAACTATATTGTTATGGAATTAGTTGAAGGAGTTACCTTAGAAAAAAAATCAAAAGAATTAGACTATGATAAAATTGCAAAAATATTTTACCAACTCTGCGATGCTCTTGCTTATGCTCATGACAAAGGTGTTGTGCATCGTGATTTAAAACCTCAGAACATCTTAATTACAGCGGAGTTGAATCCTAAGATTGTAGATTTTGGTTTGGCGGAAGACTTGGACGAGTCCAATTCTAACCAAATGAAATCCGTTAAGGGAACACCTGTATTTACTGCTCCAGAAATAATGTCTGGAGAAACCGCTTATACTAATTGTGTTGATATCTATTCTTTAGGAATTTGCCTTTATTTTTCATTGACGGGTCGATTACCTTTTGAATTCACCAATATGGAAGACTTATTAAATAAAATCAAAAGCCATCAGTTTGAACTTCCAAGAGCAATAAAGTCTAATATTCCAGAACCTTTGCAGGCCATAGCTTTAAAAGCCATGGAGGCCAATCCTGACAATAGATATTCTAGCGCTAGTACAATGCTAGACGATCTGCATAAATTTCTTTCAAAGGAAGTTATTGATACTAAGCCTGCTGTTTATCAAATCCAGTTAAATGAATTGGTATCAACTCATCAGGCAGAACTTGATGAATGGGAAAAGCAGTCTCTAATTTCACGCGAAGAAAAAGAGTCGCTTTTAAGTCGCTATGACTTGTTACTTGCTAAAGAAGATGATTGGGTTCTTGAAAACCGTAAGCTATCATTTTCTCAAAATAGTTTATATCTTGGGGTTTGGTTAGCGATTATAGGCTCGGTACTGATGTTTTATGCTTTGTTTTATCCGCATGGTCAACAGGATAATTCAGGACAGAATATTTTATCGCCTTTAATAATATTATTCACAGCCTCAATATGTGGAATTGCTGGATTTTTCTTTTGGAATGAAAAGAAATTTCGAATAGGTTTATCTTTTTTATTAGTCTTCATTTATACAATGCCATTGGCATTACTTGGATTTTTTAAAGGGTTTAATTGGTTTCATAATCCTGTTCAATTAGAATATGAATTATTTGAAGAGACCCTATGGGTTAGTAATCTTCAATTGTTTCAGAGTTTCTTTTTTACTTCTGTTATAGGGTTTGTTGTTAATTTAAAAGTTAAAACTAGAGGAACTAGTTTTGCTCTTGGATTAAATGTTTTTATTTGTTTTATCTTCGGATTGGTATTATTTGGTCTTTTAAAAGATATTCTCAATGAGAAGGAAATTTGGTTTAGATCATGTCTGCTTATTTTTTCTTTGATATGTTTTATTTTTGCTTTTACAGATGAATACAAAAGGCAGCTGAGCATTGCCGGGACCTTTTATTGGTTGTTTCTTATAAGCTTATTACTGGGCTTAAACGCATGGGCCTATGATGGGGTGCTTTTCGATTGCTTAAACCTTTCTTTGGATTCTTACTACTATCCTTCATTAACGACCGCTAAAATTAAAACATTGCACCATGGGTTACTATTAATTGTGGTTTCCTTTTTCTGTTTAATTTTTGGTAATTTGCTACAAAGGTTAAATACAAAATTAAGTTTTCGATTTGGTCGAATACTTAATTTTATTGTGCCGTATTTTTTATTATTTCCACTAGCATTTCTTAGCAACGGATTTGATTTTGGTTTTCACTTTGATGTAGCCCACTTGGTGGCTTCATTGATTATTATTTATGCCAGTATTTGGCTACAACGAAAAAACTACTTTTATACAGGGTTGTTAAATGTCGGAACTTTTATAGTAATCTACAGTATTGATTATGAACTTTTAGAAAAATTTTCTTGGTCTAGAGTTATTGTGATTATGGGTGTTTGCTTTTTATTGCTAGGTGCGGTTCCAATATCAAAAATTAAAAAGAAAATTAAAATAACGTAAGCCTTAACTAAAATTTAAGCTTTATGTTTCACTAAAGAAACACGGTATTTTTTCGTGTAATCATTGCATTCGTTGGTATAAACCTTTTTTAGAAAATTACTTTATGGACTTTTATAGATATGTATATTTAGGAAAATTATGATGAAAAAGATCAACTTGCTTTTTACCTTGCTGTCAATATCAATATTCATAACTTATGGAATGAGTATTTTTGGTGGTGATAAATTAATCACAAACCCTAAATTATTAAAGCTGGAAGTTAATAAATGGCATAAACTTCACACGGTTAAAAAAGGAGACAAAGTCTTCTTTAAAAGGCAAGAGCACGGGGGTAGCTGTTTTGATTCAAAAAGAGGGTTGCTTATATTAATAGGCAGCAATACTCATTCTGGATCTAGAGGAAGAGGTAAGCTGGAAGATTCCAATAACCCTCGGTATTATAATCCTGTAACTAATTTGTGGACGCAAGATTATTCGGGTGACCCCATGTCTACTTATAAAGTTAATGCTAAACATATTCCTGTGGCGGGTGTCAAAGGTGATCATCCATGGGCCATGCACACTTTTGGTGGCGTAATTTTTGACAGCAAGCGTGATGAAATGGTGGTCGCTAGTCATCCCGGCCATTTGGTTCCCAATAGATTTACAAATCAATTTAAAGAATTGTGGCCAAAAATAAAGAAGCACCCGACATGGACATATAATTTAGAGAAAAAGACCTGGATTTCTTTGCCTAGCAATCCAATTAGCTTTTTTCCTAATTGTATGGTCTTTGATTCTGACAGAAATATGATCATTGGTCATAATGGTCGCGGTATTTATGAGCTGAGTGGTGAGCCTCGTAGTTGGAAAATTATTGTCAAGGGGGGCCAGGTTGGGTGGCATAATAATGGAATATATGATAATAAGAATAAAGTTTTTTTAGGCTTTGGTACGAATAAAAACTCTAATGATATTCTAGTATATGACCCCACGAAAAAAACATTGATTAAAAAATCAACTCCGGGCACAAGACCTCCTAAAGATCAGCATAATCCAATGGCCTTTGATTCGAATATAGGCAAAACAGTTGTGCTCGTTGATCGAGATAAAAAAACAACGGAAACCTGGCTGTACGCTTACGAAAAAGATGAGTGGCAAAAAGTAGAAGCAGCAGGTTTCCCTGTTGCGTTAGGTATGAATTACAATATGGAATACGACACAATTCATAAAGTTCTACTTTTGGTCGAAGGTGGGATTAGACGTAGGCCAACATCTACATGGGCCTTGAAATTAAAATAGTGTGAGGTTAGAGACAATGCATGCATTGTCTCTCTTGGTATAAGTATATTTAATGAAAGAAATTAAATTTCTTCGAGGGCGTCTTTTAATACTGAGGCTTGTTGAGTACCAACAAATCTTTTAACTTCTTCGCCATCTTTTAAAATAAGAAGTGTCGGAATATTCATGACATTAAACTTTGTTGCAACGGCTGTATTTGAATCGACATCAAGTTTGCCAACTACAAAATTAGTATCTTTCAACTCTTCTGCTAATTCGTCAATAATAGGACCCTGCTGACGACAAGGACCACACCAAGTTGCCCAAAAATCAACCAATGCTATTTTGCCAGAAGTTTGCTCGCCAAACTCTGAATCTGTATAAATGACAGTGCTATCTCCAGCCATTCTACTCTCCTTTTTATAAGTGTTTACATACATGTTCTTCGGTAAGTCGTGAGATTATAGCTATAAATTACACTTTTTTATCTAATTTTTATTGATGGTAGGGGAATTAATTATAATTTGATCAATCTGAAAATTATTAATTGTAAACTCATAAAAATGATCGTTTTTGCTAGTATATACTTCTTATTAACTTCGGCTGTATTGCCCGTAATTATTTTTCCTATTTGCTTATATTATTTTAAAAAAGGTCTCTGGTCATCCGAGAGAATAGGCATTATTAATTGTGACGGAGCATTCTATTCCAATAAGATTTCACCTATTTGGATTCACGCTGCCTCGGTAGGTGAAGTGAATGTTATTTTGCCTGTCATCGATGATCTTATTGAAAACACAAAACACAAAATTCTTGTTTCAACAATGACAAAAACTGGAAAACTCTATTTAAAAGAAAAAACAAAATCAATTCCTGAAGATCGCTTACAACATTTATTTCTTCCCATTGACTTTTGGTTTTTTTGCTGGGTTTTTATTAAAAAGGTTTGCCCTATAAAACTTATCATAGCTGAAACTGAAATTTGGCCATCACTTTATTTGGTGTGCCATTTCTGTAATTTACCAATCACTATTATTAATGGTAGGATTTCTGACAAAAGCTTTTTGAGTTATAAGAAGGGTTCACTGTTTTGGAGATCCATTTTTAAAAAAATCCACTTTGTTGCTACTCAATCTGAATTGGATCAGAAAAGATTTAATGAATTAGGAGTTGATGTTTCCAAAACAATGATTGCGGGAAATTTAAAAAATGATGGTTTGCTAAAAGTCCTTAAGAATCCTCCTGATCAAATCGAATTTGCAGTAAATAAAAAAGTAATTGTCTTTGGTAGTGTGCGCCCTAAAGAAGCTCAGTTTATGTTGGAGGTTATCAAAGAATTATCACAGGAATTCCAAGACCTATCTTTTATTATTTGCCCGAGACATTTTGACTGGATGGACAATTTATTAATTCTGTTAAAAGAATTTTTGTTTGAAGAGCCATTAATTTCTTCAAAATGCAGCGAAGCAGATATGAAAAGTGCAAACCGTATATTGATAATAGATGAGATTGGTTACCTATTAAGTGCCTATAGAGGGGCAAAATTGGCATATGTCGGAGGTACTTTTGTCCCTGAATATGGAGGCCATAATGCTTTAGAACCAGCGAGTTTTGGTATACCTGTTTTTATTGGGCCTTACTATGAAGAACAGAAAGTAAATACTAATGCATTGTTGGCTTTTAAAGGGGCTATTATTGTTAAAAGCACTGAGGAAATGATTGCAGAAACAAAAAAATTGTTATTATCCGATTCACTTTGGAAAGTAGCTTCAGAAGCTGGAATTAAAACGGTTCTGCAAGAAGCAAATGCTTTAGAAAAAATAAAAATCGCTGGCATTTTAAATGAAATTTAATCGATCGACATATCTTTTATTCATCCTGGTGATTAATTTATCTAGTCTGATTTCACAAGAAGAATCTCATCTCACTAAAACGATGAATACGATTGAAACATCTCAATGGTTAAAAATTATTGATAGAGGTGATACCGTTAATAAAAGACCTGGGATTATTAGAAGCTATGATGATCGTATGGATCATCAATATGCCATGGACTTTTATTCTTATAATTATTCTATTTTAGAAGACAGTAATTATCATTTGAATGATAATGCTGTTAGAGGATGGATAGGATCAATAAACTCATCCGTGTTTTATACAAATTTCGATTTCAAAGTACCCTATGAAGTCAATGAAGATGTTCTTTTCAACTTGAACTTTTTTAGGGAAGAAAACTATTCCGCAGAACACAATTTATTTATACCCCGGTTAACACGAAGAAATATTTTTGATCAAAAGTTATCTATTCATATAGAATTTACAGCAGAATTTATTAAAGAAAGTTTAGATGTAATGATTGGTGCGCAATACAAACCAATCCCTTCATTAAGTTTTAGCGTTGATATCGCAATGTTAGATTTCTTAAATAATTCTCTACACAGTGGTGGGATAAAAACACACCAGCAAGAACACTCGAGACAGTATGATACTTCGCCCTTAGGGTTTAAATTCCAAGGATTATGGAAATGGAATAATTATAAAATAGAAGCCTTTGGTGGTTCAACTTTGTCTGAAAAAGCTGAAATTGAATTTGAAGAAAGTAGAGGGCGTGATTTTATTACAGAGATGTATTATTCCTATTGGGGTGTATTAATAGAAAAAGCATGGTCAGATGATCTAACTACAGGTTTATTCGTAAATGATCAATATGCTGATGATATAAAAACCGGTAGCGATGGCTTTGATATTACCGAACACACACTCCAAGTTGGTGCCTATGTATTAAAGAGATTTAATGAGCGCTGGTTGCTGGAAGTTGAAGCAGTTTATTCTAAACTAGAATATGAAAAGGATTTACCAACTACAGGAGGTAATTTGGATACGGATGATTTTGATGTCGTAGCAAAAGCAGAAGCCTTTTGGAATTACAAAGAACATATTCAACTTAGTTCGGGTTTGTTTTTCAATAGACATGTAATGGAAGAGTTATTAGAGGACGTTCTTTTGACTGATACGATTGTAAGGTATAAATTTGGCGTTCAATACCATTTTAACGATAAGATGTTTATTAAAATAACTAGCAATATTGGCCTAGATGACTTCTATTCTTATGGAGGTTCAGCGGGCCACATATCAATTCTTTGGTAAAAGTTGAGGAGTAAATATATGAAAGTAAATAATTTTAATTCAAGAGAAGAGTTACAAAATGAAGTTATAAGTTTAATTAAAACAGAATTGCAAAGAACAGAAGATTGTAAACATGCGATCATGCTTAGTGGCGGTAGTACCCCATTAGTCATTTACAATTTAATTGCAGAACATCCCTTTGATATTGATAAGAATGCCATCATCACTTATAGTGATGAGCGTTATGTTGCTATTGATAGTCCTGAAAATAATTATTTTAATACGCTTCCGATGTTGCAAGCACTAAAAATGGGGCCGGGCAATGTGATCAATGTTAAAACGAAAAATGGCTTAGAAGAGGCTGCAAATGCATTTCATAACGATTTAAAAGAACTATTAAATGAGGGGTCAATACCGCTAGGCTTTTTAGGAATGGGAACTGATGGCCATACAGCCTCTCTTTTTTCTTTAAAAAATGTAGCCGAAGGTGAAGGCCGTTGGTCTATCCCTGTTGAGAAAGAAAGTCCTCCCCATCGTATTTCTGTCAGTAAAGACTTACTTAATAAAGTGGGGAGATTAATATTTATCTTAACGGGTGAAGAAAAAAAAGAAAAACTAGATGTTTTATTAAACAATCCTGAAGCGATACCAGCAGGACTCGCCACTATAGATCATCCTAATTGCGAAGTTTTTTATTGTGCATAGTTTACGGTTAACAAGTTATTAAAAATAATTAATATTGTAATTGCGAGACAAGGATTTCCTTTTAGGTCCTGCAATCTTTTATATTGTAAAATCATTATTACTGAGTTGTTGCATCCCAAATGGGAATGTTGAGGAATTCAGATAATTTTTTAGCATCAGATTGAATATTGGAAAGATTTCCGTGGTCGATTACATTTAATCGGTTTCCATCTTTGAGTACCAAATTTAATTCATAACTATAAAAAGAGTTACTTCCGCCTGAGTAAGAACTATTGCTACAATATTCTTGTACCAATTGAATTGCGTGAATAGATTTTATGCGACAGCTTTCTTCAATTAATTTCATTTTATGTGGTTCAGGCTCCTTTCTACTTTTCCAGTAATAGCCTTTATTTAAATCAAATTTTCGAGGTGTGATCCAACTAATCATCATATAAATGCCAGCGATGCAGAATATGATACCTAGTGGAAGACCAATGAAAGGGGGTAAATTAAAGGGCCTAAACCCTATAACCATTGCCATGGATATTCCCAAACCGATGAAAATAAATAATCCTGGAAATAAGAGTGCCAATTCGCTTATTTTAAATTCAACCCGTTGATTAGAAATTCTTGATAGGTAATGAGTATGAAAGCTTGTGCCACCCCTTTTTGCTGGTCCCCATTGTGTTTTTTTTGCTATGGGATCATCGATTGTTGTTGGATCAAAGGTAGGTTTTTCTTTATCAAATATTCCCATTTTGAATTCCTTTTCAGCAGTACAACCTTCCAGCTTGCATTATAATCTTTTATTGAGGCTAACACATGGTTCAACCCTACGAATTGTTTTGTTTATTAATAGTTTTCAGGGAACATGTGGCGTTCGACTACCTCAATTAGGATATGTAAAATCGCCATGTGAATTTCTTGAATTCGGTCACTCGTTTCAGCTGGGATAATCCATTCTGTATCGGCGATACCTTTTAATTTTCCACCATCTTTTCCCAGAAGTGCTACTGTGTATAGTCCCTGATTTTTAGCAGATTCAAATGCTTTAATAATATTTTCGGAATTGCCACTTGTACTTATCCCAATGAAGGAATCTTCATCTTTTCCGTAGGCCTCAACCATTCTCGAAAAAATATATTCAACGCCATAGTCATTTGCCGTACAAGTAATGTGAGCATTGTCAGCTAGTGCGATAACAGGTAAGGGTTTTCTGTTTTTACGATAACGTCCGGTAAATTCTTCTGCAAAATGTATGGCATCACATAGGCTTCCACCATTGCCTGCAATTAAAATTTTATTGCCCGCCTCAAATTTTTTCGCAAACAAGGCTCCTATTTCATCTACTTTTTTTAAATTTTCTTCGTCATTAATAAAAGTTTCAACGGCATTAAATAATCCATTGAAAGATTGTTTGACATTTTCTAACATGTTATAATTCCTTTTAAAAGTCGACTTTACCAATGTGTCTTAAAGCTAAATAAGCAGCACCAATGACACCTGCCGAATCACCAAGTTTAGCTTTTAGTATTGGAAAGTCTTTTCTTTCTAATCCAAAAAATACATTTTTTAAATAACTAGATGTGTTTTCATACCATACAGGCATATTGGAAACACCTCCGCCTAGTATTACGGCATCCAAATCAAAGACATTTGCCATATTACCAATTGCTTCACCAAAAATAGATAAAGAGTCTTCAATTATTCTAGAAGCGTCTTCTTCCTTTTTTAAATAGCGTTGATAAATTTCTTTTGCTGAGACTGATTCATTTGAAATCTCTTTGTATCGCTCTTCAATGGCAGGTCCGCTGATGTATGTTTGGACGCAACCTTTTCTACCACAAGAGCATTGACGTCCTAAGTAATTAATAGTTGTATGTCCAAATTCACCAGCACCGCCATTTTTACCACGATATAGTTTTTTATCTAAAATTAACCCACTACCAACGCCAGTGCCAAGAATTACAGCCATAACATGCGAGTAATTTTTTTCGTCAGTAGCAAAAAATTCAGCAAGTGCTAAACAGTTGGCATCATTTTCAATGATTAAAGGCTTTTGAACTTTTTTTTCCAGTAAATTTAAAAAACCTGGAGTCCCGTAATTTGGGCTTTGGGGCAAACCAAAGAGTGTATTTGTAGATTCAATGAGAGTTCCGGGTGTGCCGATACCAATGGCTTCTATCTTTACACCCTCACTAACTGTCTTGCAAAGGTTTGATATAGTGTTAATAATAACCTCTACACCTTGATTGTGATTTGAGGGTACTCGTTCTCTTGAAAGAACTTCTTTGTTTTCATTCATCAGGCAGCCTTCAATCTTGGTGCCGCCTAAATCAATTCCAATCACATATTCATTCATACAATTATCTGGTTATCATTTGAGTTTTATGGGTTTAAATCTTACCAATCTTTTTCTTTTTTCCCTAATAAATAATCAGAAAGCTCAATGGTTTCTAATTGATATTTTTCGACCCATTCTTCAGCAAGGTCAAATCCTACTCCAACGTCTTCAGGACGATGAGCATCTGAATTAATAATTGTTTTTATTTTATAATTTTGTGCTGTTTTCCAAAATTCTTCTCTAGGGTATGTTGGAAGTGTATGCCCGTCTTCAAACTCATGATGAGGTTTTCTAAATCCATAAGCATTTAGTTCAAGTGGCATGCCTGTTTGCATTGCGCAAGAAAGAATGTTTTCGGTGGCTTGTTGCATTTCATTTGACCATTTGACAAATGGAATAGCAAAAATTTCTGGGTGTGCCATGAAGTAGAATAACTTACTTTCAATTGCCTCTATAAAATGATCGCTATACCTTAAGATTTCGTCACCATTCTTAAAACCAAAAGAACTTATCCAATCATTTCCATCAGGAATAAAATGAATGGCTCCGATTAAGTATTCAAAATGACGTTTTTCAATTAACTCTACTTGGAAATAATTCAAATATTCTTTGGCATAATCGCATTCCATTGCTTTAAAAATTCGAATTCCGTCTACTTGCTCTTGGGCGTCAAGTATAGCTTGATGATAGTCATCTAGATCTGTATTGGCCATTCTTACTCCTATCCAACGGTTGTCGGGCAATGGCGTATGGTCTGTGATTCCAATGTATTTCATACCGGCTTTTTTTGCTGCACGACAATAATCAATGACTTCTCCACTTGCATGCTTGCAGCGGTAAGTATGGGTATGATATGTATTGTGCTTATTCAAGGATTTCACCTGTTCTATCATTTATCAAAAGACCATTAAAATTAAAAATAATATTGCCATCAGAATCAATTTCTCTAGAAATATTTTGGCTAACAAAGCCGAGCGTATAAGCGTATACACCATAGCCGTCATTGTCAATAGGCAAGATTCCTTTGTGGATAAATTTAATATTGCCTGTCCTTTTATCTACTCCAAAAAGATCTCCCCTGAAATTAGCAACCCATATATGTTCGCCAATCATTGCTGGAGTCACCGACCATCCACCTCCAAATCGATTGTCTCGCCATAAGAGACTTTCTGACTCAGTTTCACATGTGATAGACCATATTATTTCGCCAGTTTCTATAAAAAATGCAATTAATTCTCTATATTGGCCAACGGCATAAACTACTCCTTCTTCTTTTGATGGGGGCACACTTAAACCTATAATGGGAATATCATATATGATATTCCCATTGTATCCATCGAGAACCCTTAGTGATTTGTACGTGTTATTGCTAGAAACCCATGTTCCTCCGGCAAAAAGATATAGCTTATCTTTCCATTCATAATATGAAAGTGGACAAAGGTCATGATAAGCTGGCCCACCATTTTTTGTTTCCCATTGAAGAGATTCGTCTTTCCAGCATTGAATAGCATAATAGCTACCTATAAAAGTTTGATCTTTAAATCTTAATTCCTTCTGTTGTAAAAATCGATTTTCGTCTTTGTGATAATAAAAGTCGAGCTTTTTTGTGGTGAAATTATTATCTATGTATGTGCCATCTAGTTTTGGTAATTTACTTATGGCCCATGTGTAATTGTATTTATCATCCTTCAGATCTATGATGGCACAACCAGGGGGAGTTCTATCCATGCCTCCAAATCGAAAAGAGGAAACACCAATTTGTTCACATTTCTTATTGGTACTTAGCATTTTCACACTCATGTGCAAATGACCATGAAAGACTAACCTTGCTCCTGCTTGAGAAAGAGAATCTAACTTATTTTGTGATAGTGGACCATGACAAAAAACCATACTTCCATCTGTTATATTTTCTTGGTAAAAAGTTTCCCAATTCGAATTTTGCTCCATATCGCCTAGGGTAACGAAGTGATGGCCTTGAATGGTCTGTGCTTCTTGGGCTTTGCCAAATATTTTTTGAAAAGAATCCCAGCCTGAGCCTTCACCTCCATAGGAATCATTAGCACCATCGTGGTTCCCATATACCATTAAGTATTCTGTTTTTAGATTATCAAGTCCAAGTTTAAATTGGGCCCCAAACTCAAGCAAATCCGTTTTGTTGTCAAAGAAATCGCCTAAACCAACAAAGAGATCAGGGGAGTGTTTTTGTTTAATGTTGTTTAATAATTCAATACTTTGAATTAATGAATAATGATCATGAATATGAACATCTGTAAAACAGCAGAAACGCATATGCGCCTTTAAAAATTTGAATGATAAATCACAAGTAACTCTATTGTAACCAGTTTCTCAAAAATACAAAAATGGTTGCCTCTATAGAAAATTAAAACTTTAAGATGACCCGAATACTAGATTCAACATTAAGGCTTGATTTGCTTAAACATAAAAAAATGTGATCTTTCTTGCCTCCATTGCCATTGTTACCGTCATCATCGTCATCTCCATCGTCATCTCCGTCATCGTCTCCGTCATCGTCTCCGTCATCGTCTCCGTCGTCATCGCTGTCATTACCATTACCATTTTGAACACCTAGATACTTGACCATTATTGAATCACCTTTAGTGCCAATTGGAAACCAAACATCTGTGTTGTTATTTGGTGTGCCCGTCCATGAGGAATCTAATCTAATCTGTTGCATAGCGTACAAAACAGCTGATTCTGCCACTAACTTTTCATCTTCGTTACTGGCTAGATTATTCTGAGCTAGGGAACTTAGGTGTTTCTCAACTAGCAGCGTTGCGGAAATGGAAACAACTAGAGTTAGAACAAGTAGGGATAATACTAAGGCCGAGCCATTTTCTTTTGTGTTTTTAATTAGCTTTTTCATTGTGGTTCCCATTCATTAATTATTGGATCATCTGAGCTATAAATTCTTGGAAGAATTGAAGCTGAATAAATGACGTTGCTGCCATTTTCATCCATGGTTAGTGTGTAGGTTACATATTTATTACTATCGATAGTTGCATTGAAATCAACGACATTATCAAGAATATCTTGCGCGACACCATTAACCTTATAGGTCAAATTAAAAACGCCGTTAGTTGTTTTGAATTCATACCATTTTTTGGTGCTATCAGGCATCGTTAACATGAGCTTATTCGAAGAAAGATTAGCTTTAGTGGCTTGTCGTATTTCTAATTGTATTAGACTTTGAAAAGCAGAAATTATTTCGATGTTATCATCGATCTCTAATTGTTGTTCTTGAACTCGAAACATTGTGTAAAAAATATTGGCAGCCAAAACAAATACCAATGCTGACAGAGCGGTTGCCAGTAAAAGTTCAATCATGGTAAATGATCGTTTTATTCGAATATCACCCATGTCGATTCTTTCGTAATAACGCTTGATTGAATAATTTTCACAGTCAACTCGATAGCTTTGCTAGGGGTGACCGTGGTTGTTGTAAGATTATTTGGATCTAAATACTCCATTTTAATGGTTTGAGAATAAGTCGAATATTCATTGTAGGTGCTACCGTCTCCACGAATGGGGCCGTTCCCATTGGCATTAGACAAAGTGATTTCATTCCCACCTAGCCAAGTATTTATTTCAGCGATGGTCATTAAAGCCGTTTTTTCTTTAACAGACATTATTAATAAGGTGGAATCTTGAGTAGTTGAGTTGCTAACACTTTGTTGAAAGCTAGCGCCTGTAACAGCTACAATAGTTGCCATCGCCATTGTTATAATAATTAAGGCGATCAGGATCTCAATCAGTGAGAAGTATGAATATTTTATTTTATTCGACATCGAATTTTCCCGTTAAAATTGCTGGGGACAATGTGATCTGATTACTATTATACTTCAATATGATCTCTCCGTCGTTAACTAGTTTTCCTGTAGTCGTGAATTCTACTTTATTTAATCCGTTAAAATTTGCTGTTAGGAACTCTACACCGTTATAAGCTGACTCATTGAAAGTTTCTTCGTATAAGCCGGTATTATGCGGAGACGGTACAGTAGTGTTATTGGTTTTCACTTTATAGGAATTTCCGCTTAGTGAAATCTCAACCGTGTAGTTGGTTTTGTTTCGTATGGCTAAACTACGTACATAGTTAAGGTTCATTTTTAAATTTCTACCGGCCATATTTAATGTGTTATCCTCGACGAAATTCATGTTTGGAATGGCAATAGCTAGCAACATTGCTAATAAAAAAATGACAATGAGAGCTTCAATAAGTGTAAATGCTTTCTTCATAATTAATGCCCTAACGCTTGTGAAATGGCAAATAATGGAAGCATAATTGCAAGGCTAATAAACCCAATGATAATGCCCATAAGAATAAGTAGAATGGGCTCAATGAGTGAAGTTGTATCGGCAATGGTTCGATTAAAATCTTTTAATAATCGAACGCTTATTTTTTGAAGAATGATGTCAAGTTTCCCCGTTGATTCTCCTGTTTTGATCATTTGAATGATTGAGAGGGAAAATAAATTGGACTTTTCCATAGGAACAGAAAGGGCATCACCTAATTTAATATCTTCAGCTGTTTGTCGCCAAGTTTCTTGAAAAACATGATTATTGCTAATAGGCCCAATGATGCTGAGAATTTTTAATATAGGCACACCAGCACTTAGCAAAACTGCCATGGATGAAAATGAACGAGAAATAGAAGATTCTTTTGTTAACTTTCCAAATAAAGGAACCCTTAAAATCTGTTTATCAAAGATGGTTCTCACTTGGTTAGACATATATGCGTAGTATGAGAGAAAGAGCCCGAGGATAATGACGGAAATTAATTCCAAGGGGTGATTTACAACGAAATCTTTAAATGCTAATAATATTTTTGTTGGCATTGGTAGTAAATGTTCTTTGTCTTTAAAAATAAACATAATCTTAGGCAAAACAAAAAAGACTAAAAAACAGATTACAAAAAAGCTAATGTTAACAATGATGAAAGGATAAATAATGGCTGATCGTAGCTTTGAAATGGTATCGGCATCGCTTTCTAAAAACTCTTCTAAGTTTCTTAAAATTTCCGGTATTGAGCCAGAAGCTTCACCGGCTCTTATCATAGCAATGTATAGTGGCGGAAAAGCTCCATTTTGTTTTTCTAGGGCTTCTGAGAAGGAATGACCTTCACGGATCTTTTTTAAGATATCTAGAGTAATGGTAGATAACCTTTGGTCGTCGGCTTGGGATGCAATGGCATGCAAGGCTAAATTAATAGTGACGCCTGCTTCAAGAGGTAACCATAGCTGACTTGTAAAATGGCGTAATTTTTTATTGGGAAGTCGATTAAACTTGGTCCAAACGCTTGCTTTCTGGACACTATCGTCATCAGAGTCGATGGAAAGAACATACAGACTTCTGTCTTTGATATGGCGTATAACTTCATTTTGATTTTTGCCGTCGTAGTCACCTTTGATGACATTGCCGTCATTGTCTTTAGCAGTAAAATTAAATATGGTCATGAGAACCTCTATTCAGAATCGTCAGCTACTCTTAAAATTTCTTCTACAGTTGTTAATCCTTCAAACGCTTTTAATAGTCCATCTAGTTTAAGTGGTACGGTTTGACATGCTTTGGTAATTTCTTTCATCTCATCAATATTCGGACCTTTTGAAATCGCATCTCTTGCATCATTATTTAAAATAAATAACTCGTGAATGGCAATTCGGCCTTTATATCCTGTTCCATGACAATAGTGGCATCCGCGACCCTTATAGAATAAAGCGTTTTCTTCATCAATTTGTAATTTTTCTCTAATGGCTTGTGTTGGTGTTGTTTCATAGCGACAATAATTACAGATTTTTCTGACGAGTCGTTGAGAAAGAATTCCATTTAATGAGGCGCCCAAAAGAAAAGGTTCAATGCCAATATTCATCAAACGTGTGACAGTACTATAAGTACTGTTAGTATGCAAGGTACTTAAAACTAAGTGTCCCGTTAAAGAAGCTTGAATCGCGATTTCAGCTGTCTCATGGTCTCTGATTTCACCAATCATGATGACGTCGGGATCTTGTCTCAAAATGGAGCGAAGACAACGAGCAAAGGTTAAGCCCGCTTTTGTATTAATTTGTATCTGATTAACATTGTTTAAATCATACTCAATGGGATTTTCTACGGTACAAACATTTTTGGTTGAGTCTGCTGTTTCATTCAAAGCAGAATACATCATCGTTGTTTTTCCGCTTCCTGTTGGCCCTGTCACTAAAAAGAGACCATGGGGTTTAGCCATCTCGCGACGAATTTTATCTAAGTTTGATTCATCAAGATTGATGTTAGCTAAACTTAATAAGTCACTATTTTGAGGTAGTATTCGAATGACCAGTTTTTCGCCATGATTCGTTGGGACGGAAGAAACTCGCATATCAATTTGCTGTCCGTTTGTTACCGTTTGAATACGACCATCTTGTGGCAGTCTCTTTTCGCCAATATCCATCCCAGAAAGTAATTTGATTCTTGAGACGATACCAGCATGTAGGTTCTTGGGTGAGCTTTTTTCAGGATAAAGAATCCCATCAATCCTAAAGCGTATTTTACTACTAGCCTCATCGCATTCGAAGTGAATATCACTGACATTTTGCTTAATGGCCAGAGAAATGATTTCGTTTATAATTTTTACTACTGGTGATTGCTCCTTTGATTCAAAGTCCTGATAGTCTGAACTTTGATTCATACTAGATGCTGTTAATTCTTCATCCTGCGCTTTGTCTGAATCGGTTTCGTAAAAACGAATGACATCAATCATTGATAAAATGTCTTGGGCCGTTGCAACGATAATATTTAATTGGCAATTTGTGATACTAATAATTTCTTCTTCGATATACATATTGCCAGGGTCTGCCATAGCTATGGTTAGTTGATTTTTAACCTTAAACATTGGAAAGATTAAATATCTTTCCATTAAGCCCGTAGGCAAAATATGGACAATATTTTGATCCATTAGGCTTGGGGTCAATTTGCTAAAAGGTAGATTTAATTGTTCGCCGATACATTCAAGCACATGTATTTCTGTTGAAAACCCTTCCCGCACGATGACTTCGCCAAGAATTTCACTGGGCGACTTCTTTTTGATTTCCATGGCTTTTGTTAAGTTTTCTTCAGAGATATACATCTTCTCTATTAAAATATCTCCAAGCCTTCTAACCTTATGAGAGATCATGATTGTCTCCCCATAATGGAGCAAACGTGTTCGCTCTCCATATAGATATTGATTTTTTCTTGAACCTTAGTTAGCTTAAGAATTTTTTCAATTAAAGGCTGTGGTTGTAAGATAACGAGTTTACCCCCTAATCCATCTACTTCTTCATGAATTCTAAGAAGGACTTCTAGGCCGGCACTATCAATTTTATCGACTTGGTTTAGATTCAGAATGAACTTTTTTAAGCCTCTATCAATATTTTCACCAACCGTAAAGTAGAGATCATTAGAATAAGATTTAATCAATGGATTATCCATTATGATTTCACAATATTCATCAGTTCTTTTCACTTCAAGCATGGTTTGACACTTCCAAAATTATTTTTCTTTTTTAAGTTTTTCTGTCGTTTTTTGCTTTTTCATTTTATCATTATTCAATTTTTCTAAGATCCTAACTGACGCGTCTGCTGGATATTTCGTTCTTAGTTTTTTCAATATTTTTGCACATCTAAGATATTCACCATCGTTGTATTTCTTTTGTGCCTTTTTAAATTGTTTTGTTCGTCGGCCGGCATTACTTCCATAGATGAACGAGTCTGAAGTAGCATTCATTTTTAGCTTTTGAATGTTGGTGTCAGGCACGACTTGGTCGGGATGATTTTTAATAATGTATGGAGTGATTAATATGAATAATTCGCGTTTGTTGGTTACTTGATTTTTTCTTTTGAAAAGATTTCCTAAAATTGGTATGCTACCTAGAATTGGAATTTGACTGTTGACTGTTTGGGTGCGCTCATCAATTAAACCACCAATAACAAATGTCTTACCATCTTTCAAACGAATGGTTGTTTCCAGCTCTGTAGTAATTTCTTCAGGTAATAATGCGGCATTCAATGATCCTTGACTTTGACTTGGATGTATGTCCATGTTAATATAATCACCAGCAACAGTACAAATAAAATCGAGTCGTGTACCCACTTCTAAAAACTCAACGGTTTCAGTTGTGATTGAATCAGTTGTGATGGCTGTTTTATAACCTAACTTCTTACCGATAATCATTTTGGCTCGTTTTCCTTCGATGGCTAAAATTTTTGGACTAGCCAAAACTCTTACATCAGTAACGGCCTCTAAGGCATCTATAAAAGCGGCCGCATGATTTCGAACATATCCAAAATTAGCCCCATTTCCGCCACGAGCCGCACCAAAAGGAGGGTTTGCCTGGGCAGGTGTTAGGGTTGTGATATCTGACACTGCCGTGGATGGTGAAAAAGTAATTGGGTCTAGGTTAACACCAGTATCTGAGATATTGCCCCCTGAGACACCACCAAATTTAATATTATCTAAATAGCGGTAGTCAAACCCAATGGTTAGATCTTCGGTTAATATGGCATCGACTATTAATACTTCTACCATTATTTGTGCCGGCGCCATATCAATTTCTTCAATGAGTTTTTTAAGAATGAGATGTTTTTTATCTGTAGCATTAATTAGTAATTGATGTGTGGTGGGTAAAACACGAATACTTTCATTGTTGGCCTTATCTAACAAAGGATTAAGAGCTTCTCCAATTAATTTTTGGTTATCAGCATTCGAAATATCTAAGTAATTTATTTTGTATAGATGAACACTTTTAGGCGATTCTTTTTTTATATGTTCTGCCCATTCTTTTTTCGTGTAGATATAAATAACGTCATCAACTTTTTCGTATTTATAATTATAGATTCTTATGATTGCTTTTAATGCTTGGTTTAGGGTTACTTTGTAAAGGTTGATGCTTATTTTCCCTTTAACGTTTTCGCTGAAAATGATGTTGATCTTTTTTTCAATGGCAATTTGTTTTAAAAATAAAGAGATCTCAAAGTTGACGAGGTTTGCTGTGATTAGATCTGAAGAGTTCTTTTTTGGTTGCTCTTTAGGATTTTCTTTTTTTGGTGCTTTTGAATCTTTATCTTGAGCAGCACTTAGTCCAAAAAGAAGTGGTGAGATTAAGAGCAGGGTGATTAGCTTGATTTTCATTTAATTTTAACCCAGAAAAAGTTATTATTTTTAGAGACTTTAATTCGTCTTGATTCGATGGAGAAAATTGTCCAACCATTAATTTGATGACCGACTTTATAAATTTTATTTTTTATAACGGCGAATTTCATCGTGGTGTCAAAACAGGTTCCTTGTAATAAAAAAGCAGGACCATCTTTGAAAAGGTTTGTGATCTTTGTCTTGGTGTCGGTAATGTTTATTTCTTTTATGTTTCTAATATTCTTGATGGTCGTCGTGCTTTTAATATTTTTAGTATTTAAAATAATAATATCTGTGTTGGTGTCTAAGGATTTTGTTTTATTCGAACTTAGCCAGTCAGGTCTAGAAAAATTATTATTTATGATCTTTGTTGGTATTTTGTTTTGATAGGTGTAGGCCTTCTTTTTCTTAAATTGATTGAGATCTAAATATTTTTGATCAACTATTTCCCATTGAGCTGAATTTAAACTAAACTTTTTTGGGTTGAAGCTGACCTTGATGTAGTATGAGTACAAAAAGAGGCTTGAGATAAAGATGACAATTGATAGAAGAATTGGTTCCATATCTTTTTTAGTTATGACAGTTTCTGTAGTCATGATTTATCCTTTATATTATAAAAGGATATTCTCATAGAAATATCAAGTAGCCCATTATTGTTATCGTTTGAAGAAATCTGTAAGTTATCAAGTAGCAAGGATAATTTGCTTTGATGTATCTTTCCTAAAAGAATATATAGATTCTGAAGACTTGTAGAAAAATTTAATACGTAAGTTTGGCTTGAGAGGTTGAGCGTTTCATTGAGATTTTCAATATGTTCAGAGGAGCCACTTTTTATATTATTTAATGAAACATTACTTTGATCAGTCAATGAAGAAATTTCAGTTAGAATAAAATTAGGCGACAAAGATGATTTTATTTGTTTGATCTCCATATCGAGTTTATGAGTTAATCTTGAAATAATTTCATCGGAGTAATGTGTTTCCATTTCACTATTTTTTAATTTTATATCTATTTCCTGAAGTTTTTTAATTTGTTTGTTCATGGCGTTGATATCATTTTTGGTAGGAATATAAATTGATAAATACAACAACCCAAGGATGAGCATAACGACAACAATAAACTTTATTCGAAGTTGATCCTTCGGTAGTTTTATATAATTATTGAAGTTGCTCATTAATGGCTTTCCCACTGAACTTTGCTAACAGCATGATTGTCTATGATAATTTGTTCCGTTGACTGAATTTTCCCGCGATATATTTGAATGTTTTTATTTAACTGTTTCGTAGCCTCACGATGTTTTAAAATAGCGCTACCTGAAACATTGATTTTTATATTTTTTTTCTCAAGGGGTATGTTTATGGAAATGGTTCTAATCCAAGTTTCTTTATGGAAGCCATCTAAATAATTTTTTAATAGATTGTCGTAGATAGGATGATCGTTGATTTTACTTAAATAAATCAAAGATTCGTTGATAGATTGTGTTCTTTTTTGGTTGTCGAGGAGTTCTCGCCTTTTATCAATTGAGATCTTTAGATCACGATAGTCTTGTTTTAATTTAGCAGCGGTTTCATTTGAGTGCCCATAAAGTAGATAAAATGGAATCAAGAATAATTGAAATAAGACTATACCTATGATTACGCGGTATTTAATGCGAAGGCTTTTTTGAGAAAGATAAATATATTCCTTTGGTAAAAAATCTATTTGATCAAATTCAATCATAGGTTTGCCCTCTGCTTGAGCGATTGACCAATAACTTGCGCCCAAGTGCTTAAATCGTAGTCGATATTTGGGAGAGTTGGTTTGGTGATGGATGCGCCCGTTGATTCAGAAAGTGTTTGCGTCAGACCTTGAAAATTTGATAAGTCTCCGGTGATAAAAATTTGCTGAACATATTCGCCACGAAAACTACCAGAAAAATAACGCATACATGAACTAATAAAATTTTTCAATGGTTCTGTTGCTTTTACTTGGGACTGTTCAATAAATCCAATTGTTTCCTGACTTATTTTTTCTGATTGCTCGATAACTATGCGCCATTTTTTTGTTTCTTCAGAATTGAAATTCAATAGGTCACCATAAAATGTATCAAAATCCTTAGAGCCATACTTGATCGATTTCATAAAGGCCAATTGATTGTTTCTTAAGATTTGAAAGCTTGATGTGGATTGACCAATATTGATAATGCCCACTGATTCATGAGTTAAGGAGGCTATCTCGGAGTAATTTTTTAAAAAACGAGTTATAGCAAGACCTTCAAAGTCAAGACCAAATGCTTTAATATTATATTGTTCGAAAAAATCAGTGTATTTTTGTATGACACTATTTGCTGTTAAAAAAACAAGATATTCATCTCTCGTGCCTTGTCGTTCTTTCATTTCTCCTATATAAATATATCTTAATTGATGGGTTTCTAGAGAAAACTCAATGGTTTCCGATAGTTCCCATTTTAATATATTCATGATTTCTTTGGGCGATGTTTTTGGAATCCTTAAAGATCGGATTAGAACATCTGTAAATGACAAGCATGGAGTAACTTCAAATTTTTTAGGAAGAGAATCTCTATTTTTTTGTAAAAAGTTTCCGGTTGATTCTAGCTTTGCATCTAGGTCTTCAAATTGCTCAACTGTAAATGATAGTCGCCGACCATTTAAAAAGGAACCTAATGGAGAAGTAAATAACTTTAGCTGTCCTCCATTTAAGTCTAGGCCAAAATGTATTGACTTCTTTTCGGAAGTTTTTATTTGATTAATAGCTTCCATGACCTGTAGTATCTGGCCAAAATTCCCCAGTTGTTTTGTTGTAGTTCCAGCCTTTCGTATCGGTTACTGTTCCCATTGAGGATGAAGTTTGGTTAACATCATTTTTATTATTTGATGTGTTTGTTGGCATTTCTTTTAAATAGGCTTTAATAGTAACGCTATTTACAGTTGTCGTACTTGTTAAATCGGCACTTAGTATTGGGTAAGCATTGGTTTTGACCTTATATGCTTGTATGGCAGTTCGAACCGTTGCTAGGTTAGATTTCATAACTTTTTCATGAGAATCCTCGGCAACTCCTGCAAATTGCGGGATTACGATTGCGGCTAATGTACCTAAAATAATGACAACAATTAATACTTCAATTAATGTGAATGGTGTTTTTAACAATTTTTTCATTTGCATTCCTTTTATAATAAAACTTCTTTGTGAATTTATTTTAGTCCTATTATCTCTTGAATTCCAATTTTTGTGGCGATTTTTATGAATTTTGTCAACTTTTCTTTACATGCATTTCGGCTTAAAAGTAGTAAGTTCTTAAATAGTTTTGCGACAATAAATTATTTTTAATTAAATTTTAATTTTTCGAATTATGGCCTTAATTTTTTGGCGGTTAAATTGATAAAAAAACTTGTTATGTGGTAGGTATTTTTTTTTAATACACCACGGATAGTATACGATTGAATTTGTAGCCAAATGATAAAACTGAAGACCAGAATCAGTTCTTAATTTTCACTAGAAAACTTATATAGTTGACTAATTCAAATGCTTATTTAAATTACCCATTTGAATTTAGGAAATTTTGATTTAATGATGGATTCTAAAGAAAAAAGAAAAGATGCTCAAGAGACTTGTGCTCGTTTATTAGGGGCAGCATCAAAAATATTTGCCGAAAAAGGCTTTCTCGAGGCCACCGTCGCTGAAATTTGCCAAATGGCGGAGGCTAATATTGCTTCGGTGAATTATCATTTTGGTACAAAAGAAAAGCTTTATGTGGAATCCTGGCGTTATGCTTTTAATACTGGCTTGGCAAAATATCCAATGGAACATGGATTTGATAAAGCCCAGAATGCAGAGGAAAAACTTCGAGCCATAATTCAAACCCTTGTAAAGCGCATTAGTGATCCCGAATCGCTGGAATTTCAATATATAAATCGCGAAATGGCGAACCCAACGGGTTTATTGCGAGAGATTCTTGAAAAAGAAATTCTGCCACAGCAATTAATTGTTAAAAAAGTTTTGATGGAGCTTCTTGAAGTGAATGATGCTGACAAGCATAAGCAGACACTTAAGTTTTGTCATGCTAGTATTATTAGTCAATGTTTGCATGCACTTAAAACAAAAACTTTTATAAATAATAGTAGCGGCGAACCTCACCCAATGTTTATTCAAAATTTTGATGAATATGCCGATCATATTTGGGAATTTTCTTTAGCAGGTATTAAAAATATAAAAAAGAAAATTGAGAATGAACAGGACTAAAATTATGAAGAGGATTATTTATTTTAAAGTTTTAATCTTTACACTAATTTGTCTTTGTTCAAGTTCTTGTAAAAGAGAAAAAAATGAAGGATTAAATAGTTTTAATAAGGAAATAATTCCGACTAGCTATTCTACAAGTCATATCGTAGCCAAGCAGAAAAAATTAACAAATGATTGGTGGAAAGATTTTAAGAATGAAGCCCTGAATAAAATAATTGAAAAGTCACTTAAAAATAATTTTACAATTAAGTCTGCTTATAATCGATTGAATCAATCAAAGGCTATTGCAAAAGTCGGTGGATCGACTCGATATCCTCATGTTAATGGATCTCTAACGGGATCTAGGGTCGACACGAAGATCAAAGGGTTCCCTTCGACTAATACCAATCAATTTTCCGTTGGCCTATCAGTAAGTTATGAAATTGATTTCTTGGGGCGCCAAAAAAATCAAGTTGAAGCGCTAGATTATGATGTTCTTTCCACGAAAGAAGATATTTCTATTGCCATGATTTCCATTGCCTCTCAAATAACTTCCACTTGGTATCAACTTTATGAATTGCACAAGCACTTAATAATCCTTAGTGAACAATTAAAACTCAAAAAAAAGGATAGTGCCTTTGTTAAGACTCAATTTAAAAACGGCCAGATCCCCATAAATACTTTATGGCAAAAACAACAAGTAGTTTTGTTAGGTTCTGATGAACTTTTGAAAATAAAAAGCAACATATCCTTGCTGGAAAATAGTATGTCAGTCTTGACTGGTAGGGCACCAGGTAGTTATCATTTTAAATTTGTTGATGGTCCGCATTTTTTACCGTTGCTACCAAAGATAGGGATTCCTCTAGATTTAATTCAATCTCGTCCAGATATCCGCAAAGCTTATTTTAATTTATTGGCAGCTGATAAAAGAATAGGTGTTGCGATAAAAGATCGTTTCCCAAAATTATCATTAAGTGCTAGTGGTGATTCAAGTGAAGAAAAAGTTAGTAAGTTATTTCAAAATTGGATTTCATCATTAGCAGGAAATTTATTGGCTCCTTTAATTGATGGTGGCCGGCGAAAAGCACAAGTTATCAAAGAAAAGGCTTCTTATCGATTATTATTAAATCAGTATGGTGATACTGTTATAAATGCCATTAGAGAAGTAGAAGATGCCATGATTTTAGAAAGATCAAAAACGCTTCTGCATAAGAGCATATTAACGCAAGTTGAACTGGCTAAAAAAATGAGCTTAATTGCTCGTAATAAACATCTGTCTAATCAAATTAATCTTACCGCTTATTATCTGGCAAAGATTAATTATTCAGATTCTATGCGACGCTTGTGGGTAAGTCAGCGTGAATCAATTGAAATAAGAATTAATTTATATAAAGCTTTGGCTAGTACATGGTCATCTAGTTCCACGAATAAACTTAAGAAAGAAAAATAAAATGTCTGAATTGCACTTTGAAGAATTTCAACCGACGACAAATGCTCAAAAGATTAATCGAATCATATTAGGTTTAGTGATTCTATTGATCGCCGGTTTAGTCTCATATAATTGGATTGTAAACAAGAAAAAAGCAAAACAAAAAGATCCTGTCAATTATATTCCGCTAGTACAAATTACTAAAGCCATTACTAAGGATCATGCTATCGTCATTTCAGCTATGGGGACCGTTAAGGTTAAACAGCAAACCTTATTATCTCCTTTAGTCAGTGGTAAAATTATTGGAATTAATCAGAATTTAATTCCAGGAAAAATAATTAAAAAGAATGAAGTGATTATTAGTATTGATAAAAGTGACTACTTGCACTTGATTGATCAAAGAATGGGTGAGTTGGCCAGAATAGAGGCGGAATTAAAACTTGAATTAGGTCGTCAAAAAGCTTCTCTTAAATCATTTGAATTATTAAATGAAAAGGTTTCTGAAGATGAAAAGGAATTAATCAAAAGAATTCCGCAACTCAAAAGTGTTCGGGCTCGATTGAAAGCTGCCAAAGCAGCTGTCGCGAAAGCGAAACTTGATTTAAAACGAACAGAAGTGTTAGCGCCCTTTGATGCTGTTGTGCAAACTAAAGATGTTAGCCTGGGGGTCAACGTTAACTCAAGTAGTCGGATAGCCTTGTTGGTTGATATAA
Organism: Planctomycetota bacterium; assembly: GCA_002746535.1. Classification (GTDB taxonomy): domain Bacteria; phylum Planctomycetota. The sequence goes on along the minus strand of NVWA01000002.1, from coordinate 198,236 downwards.
AGGATTACTGGGTAGATGTGGTTGTTCCCCAGGATGTATTACCAAGAATTAAACTTGTTGATAATGAAAACCCCATTAGTGCCAAAGTGTATTTGAATGAAACGAATTTTCGTAAAGGTATGTTGATAAGTATTAAGCCACAGGTGATGAATAATGGCCTTATGGCCCAAGTGATTATTGAAGTAAAAGATCCCCTGTGTTTTTTAAAAGAAAATAAAGGTAAGGGGAAATTATTGTTAGGAAATTTTAGTAAGGTTGAAATTTCAGGAGGATTATTAAAGAATGTTATCGCATTACCCTATAAATTATTACATGATGATCGTGTTTGGATTTTGAAAAATAATAATTCGTTGGAAATGAGAAAAGTAGAAATTATTTTGGCAGAAAAAGAATTTGTTTATATTTCATCTGATGAAATTAAGACAGATGAAAAAATTATTACTAGTTATCTTGCGGCACCGGTTGATCAAATGGAGCTTAGAATTGGAAAATGAAAGTCTAGATGGAATCTAATCCAAAAGAAACATTAACATCCGGAGCAATTGCCTGGATGGCTAATAACTCCGTCACGGCAAATCTATTAATGTTAGTTTGCTTGTTCGGTGGAATATTTGCCTTATTTAATATGAAGCAAGAGGTCTTTCCTGAATTTGATGTAGAAGCAATGCAGGTTTCAGTTATCTATCAAGGAGCAAGTCCTGAAGAAGTTGAAGATGGGATATTGCTTCCTCTCGAAGAAGCCATAGATGGACTCGAGGGTATAGATAAGGTATGGACGACAGCTCGAGAAGGGGTCGGGACTGTTATCATAAAAGCTTTTGTAGATGCAAATTTTAATAAGTTGGTTGATGAAGTTCAAAGGGAAGTCGATCGGATTCGAACATTTCCTTTAGATGCCGAAAGACCTCAGATTAAGATTTTTTCCTTGGAAAGAAATGTTCTTTCAGTGGTATTGTTTGGTGATGCGGAAGAGAAGTCGTTACATGAAATGGCTGAAAGTTTTCGAACACATCTCTTACAGGATTCAATTATTACCCAAGTGGATTTGTCAGGTGTGCGTCCATTAGAAATTTCAATTGAAATCTCACAAGCAAATTTACGTAAATATAATTTAACACCAGAAATTATTGCTCAGCGTTTACGCTTATCAAGTATTGATTTGCCCGGAGGAAGTCTAAAGACTGAAAATGGTGAAATTCTAATACGCATGAAAGAAAAAAGATATTCGGGCAGAGATTTTGGTGAAACGCCGATTATAAGTGATTTTAATGGGTCACAAATATTGTTAAAAGATATTGCAAAAGTGACGGATGGCTATGAAGATTCTGACTACATGGCGACCTACAATAAAAAACGAGCAATCATGTTTGATGTCAAAGGTGGTGCCGTTAAAAACCCAATCAAAGTTTCAAAAAGGGTTAAGGAAATAATAAAGGAATATAATCAAAGATTGCCCGATGGTATTCAAGCTCGAATTTTAAATGATTCCTCAAAAAACTTAGAGGATCGTATCAATCTGTTATCCAGGAATACCGGCATAGGTGTCATCCTCGTTTTAATTTCACTCGCCTTATTTCTTGAAATACGATTGGCTTTTTGGGTCATGATGGGGATACCAATCTCATTTTTAGGTTCTTTATTATTTGTGCCGGCATTAGGCGTTAGTATCAATATGATCTCGTTATTCGCCTATATTATAGCCTTGGGAATAGTTGTAGATGATGCAATTGTCATAGGAGAAAATATTTACCATTATAGGCAGAAGGGCTATTCTTCTATTCAGGCTTCTATCAAAGGCGCCAAAGATATGGTAATGCCTGTTTCTTTTAGCATTCTGACTAATATTGTAACCTTTTTGCCACTAGCTTTTCTTCCGGGCACAATGGGAAAGATTTTTAAAATTATACCAATGGTGGTCATCACGGTATTTTTAATTTCACTCTTTGAAAGTTTTTTCATATTGCCAGCTCATTTAGGTAATTTAAAGAAACAAAAAACTCATGGACTCCTTTACTGGTTACATCAAAGACAACAGACATTTAGTGATGGCTTTAAGCGTTTTATCAACATTCGTTATAGTACATTTCTAAATTTTATTTTGCAACGTAGGTATTTGACTGCGGCGACATCCTTAGCATTGTTAGTTATTGTTTTGTCTTATGTTGGTAGTGGTCGCATGGGTCTAGGTATGTTTCCAAAAACAGAGGCAGATTTTGCTCGGGCAAAAATAACATTGCCCTTTGGTACGACAGTTGAGAGAACTTTAAAAGTATCTAAAATTTTATATAAAGCCGCTGAAGAAATTGCAGAAGAGACTGGCCGAAAGGATGATTTAGTTGTAGGGATATTTACAGAAATCGGCCGAGGTGGTAGCCATAAAGCTTCTTTGAGAGTATATTTGGCACCTCCAGAAATTCGAGAAGCTATTCTTTCGACAGATGAATTTGCCAGGAAATGGCGTAAAAGAGTTGGGGAGATTCCGGGGATATCGTCTTTATTATTTGAATCAGACTTTGGAGGGCCTGGTCATGGTGCTGCATTATCTGTTCAATTAAATCATTCTAGATTAGAAGTATTGGAAGTTGCTAGTAAGGACCTCGCACAATCATTATCAAGTTTTTCACGATTAAAAGATATTGATGATGGGTTTTCTGAAGGGAAAGATCAATATGACTTTATGGTTTTACCTCAAGGTAAAGCTCTTGGTTTGACGGCAGTTGATATAGCGAGACAAGTCCGTAATGGTTTTTTTGGAGCCGAAGTTCTTAGACAACAAAGAGGGCGAAATGAATTGAGAATTAAAGTTCGTTTACCTGAAAATGAGAGGATGACTATTTATGATCTATTTAATTTTATTATAAAAACACCTAATAATAAGGATGTTTATCTAAGAGATGTTGTCGAAGTAAAAAAGAGTAAATCTTTTACCGTTATAAATCGAAGAGGTGGTCGGCGAATTGTTGAAGTGCAGGCTGATGTCATGCCACGTAGTAAAGCAAATGAAGTCATTGAGACTTTGAAGGCGAGTGTTTTGCCAGAACTGATCAAGAAGTATCCTGGTTTAGAATACAGTTTTGAGGGTCGGCAAGCTGAGATGAAAAAAAGTTTAAATTCGCTAGTGAAATTATTTCTGGTGGCCATCTTAGCTACTTATGCAGTGCTTGCCATTCCATTAAAAAGTTATGCGCAGCCTCTTATAATTATGGTAAGCATTCCCTTTGGTATCATCGGAGCCTTTATTGGTCACTTACTTTTAGGGTATGATTTAAGTTTGATCAGTATGTTCGGAATTGTTGCTCTGTCGGGTGTCGTTGTAAATGATTCCCTAGTCTTGATAGATATGATTAATCAAATTAGAAGAGCAGGGGAGAGAACTGTGTATATGTCGATAATTTCCGGGGCTATTCAGCGATTTCGTCCTATTATAATAACGACCATCACAACCTTTGGCGGATTAATGCCCATGATGTTGGAGACATCTCGTCAGGCAAAGTTTTTAATTCCGATGGCAATTTCCATAGGTTTCGGTGTTTTGTTTGCAACAACGATCACACTAATTTTAGTGCCAGCGTTGTATTTAATTATAGAAGATACAAAGAAATTTTTTAAAAGAGCTTTTAACTTCTAAGTAGACCATCTCTTTTTAATCATATCAAAAAATCTTTTTAGTTTATTGATTGTATCGTTACAATATTTTAAATAGAAATTTCGAATCCTTTTCTTTGATCTTTATGGACACAACCACCGAAGAATCCTCCTCTGCCAATCCTGTTGTATTGAGTCAAGAATCAATAGGCATGAAAGCAGCATTAATTTCTTCTTCAGTGAATGTGATTCTAGCTTTTGTAAAAATAGTTTCAGGGATTATTGGTAATTCTTATGCTTTGATTGCTGATGGAGTTGAATCAACTCTTGATATTATTAGTTCTATAATTGTGTGGGGTGGGTTAAAAATTGCTGCCGAACCTCCCGATGATGACCATCCTTATGGCCATGGTAAAGCAGAGTCCTTAGCGGGTGTTATCGTTTCTTTTATTTTAATCATTGTTGGAATTGGGATTTGTTACCATGGGGTTTATGGGATCATTCACTCGGATGGTTTGTTGCCTGAAAGTTATACAATTGTGGTACTTATTGCCATCATCGTAATTAAAGAAGTTATGTTTCATTATACTCTTGGGGTCGCACTGAGAATTAATAGCACTTCCATGAAAGCTGAAGCTTGGCACCATAGATCCGATGCATTAACTTCTTTTGCGGCATTGGTAGGTGTTTCCATCGCAATATATTTTAATATTCCAGCTGCAGATGAGTATGCTGCCCTTGTTGGAGGTTTAATTATTCTGTATAATGGCGGTAAAATTTTTAAGTTTTCTATCAATGAAGTCATGGATTCTTCTGCTCCTGAAAATATTACCATTGAAATGCGCAAAATAATTTTACAACATAGTGAAGTCAGGGAAGTTAGTAATTGTCGTATTAGAAAAAGTGGTCTGAAATATCTTGTGCATGTTGATCTTCAAGTAGACCCCAATATTTCTGTTCTCAAGGGGCATGAAATTGCTCATGAAATTGAAGATGATTTATTAAAACATAGTGAGTTTTCAATTTCTGATATCATTATTCATGTTGAACCATTTCTTGAAGAATCAGGCGACGTTTAACAATCTTATTTGTAGAAACCGTAATGAAAGCTTCCAGCTTTTGTGTGTGAGCCAGGATTATTTAGAGCTAGAGAAGCTTTCGGCATTTTGATGTGGGGCGAAGGAATTTCCGCCCCATGGATTAAATGTTATTCTAAATTTTTTCTTAGTAAAACAGTTAGTTGAGTGTAATTAAACATCCAGTCAGACACTTCAATAGCTTCGCCGTGTACACTTTCGAGGCAAATGGTTCTTGAGTTTTCATAACCTTGTATGACTGTTTCATCTAGGGCATCTAAGTCTTCCCATGGTATTTTTGCATTTCCTAGTATGCTTTTATACTCGATACCATCCGGATCAATAGTAAGTTTTTTAGATCCTGTGTGTGCTAAGAAGAAACTTGATATTAAAAATGGAACCCATGAAAATAATCCCCCGCCACTAAAGACATATGATGCTGTTATTAATGTTGCTAAACCAGACCAGAAAATTGGCCAAACCCAACGAAATGTTTTTGGTGTCACATGCGAATGATCTTTTACAACTACTTCTTGTTCAATATTTTGGAGTTCTCTTGGTAAATTTGGCATGTTATGTAGATTACTGTCTACATCAGAAGCCCTTGTGGTAGATACGTAATTACTACTATCACTGATTAAATATTCAAAAAAGTTAACATCTAAAATAGCTTTTTGCCACAATGTAGGAACACCACTTAGTGCTTCGGCTTCAAAATCTTGATACTTACCGTCTTTATAACCTCCATAGTATGAGGCTCTAACGTACTCACTCATATCTGTTGCCATCAAAGCTTCCATCTCTGGAGCTGATTCATAGGTTTCCTTATAAGTATCAAGCTTAAGTGTCATGTTATCTAGAAGTTGCCGGCCATTATCGGTCAAAATATATTCTTGACCTTCGTCCCAATCCTCAATTTTTAAAAGACCATCACTTAAAGCTTTATCAATAACAGGTTTTAAATTGGAGTCATATTTATCCAATGGGTGATCGAACCCACCTTCACCAGTATTCTCGGCTTCTTTTAATAATTCTAGTATTTGATGTAACGCGAATTCATGTAATAAGCTATCAACTACTTTTATTTTATCTTCATCGTATTGCGCTCTAACAGCCACGGTCGTTTCTCCTAAAAATTTTCTTTGCTGCAAAATGATAAACCAATAAATAGCATCATAGACACACTTTTGGTTATTTCAATTATACTTAAACCTTAATTTTGGAATGTAATCTTCTGCCATCGCTTTGGAGACCAAAAAGTGAGTATGCATTATCTAAAAGAATTGCCTCCCGAAAAGCATGAAAGTATCGAAAAGCGATCCTAATTGGTTTTTGAAGAAAATCCAATAAAATGTCATAATAACAAAATGGATATAGAGACAATAATATTGCTATTATGACAAAACGGATGATTGGTTAAAAACTATAACTATCTATACATTAGTTATTTATGACTTTTATATCAATAGGCATAGCTCTTGCTTTATTACTAACAAATCAAATACAAGGAGATGTTCGATGGAAAACATGACGATTAAATCACAAGAAGCTTTTCAAAAGGCACAGGAATTAGCAATTGAAAAGGGACATCAAGAGATCACAGTAAGCCATTTGTTGTTTCCATTATTAAATGATATGGACGGTACTGTTCCATTGTTATTGGATAAAGTCGACAAAGGTTTGTTAGGAAAGTTCAAAAATAGAGCTCAAGAAAATCTTGAAAAACTACCAATGGTAAGTGGTTCCGACAATCTTTACGCATCTGCTGAATTTAACAGCTTAATTCAGCTAGCAAAAAAAGAATCAAAACTTATGGGTGATGAATATGTGAGTGTAGAACATATATTTTTGGCCATGTTTGATACATCGATGGGAAATTTTTTTGAGGAAAATGGACTAAGTAAAGATCAATCGTTAACTATTTTAAAAGATATTCGTGGAGGAAAAAAAGTGACTACTCAATCGCCAGAATCAACTTATAAGGTACTTGAAAAGTACGGTTACAATCTTGTTGAAGAAGCATCTAAAAACAAGTTAGATCCAGTAATAGGTCGTGATGATGAAATAAGGCGAGCTATTCGAGTTCTTTCGCGTAGGACAAAAAATAATCCTGTTTTAATAGGTGAGCCTGGAGTTGGTAAAACGGCTATAGTTGAGGGATTGGCACAAAGGATTGTACGAGGGGATGTTCCTGAAGGATTAAAAAATAAAGAAATATTCTCATTGGATATGGGCGCATTAGTGGCAGGTGCTAAATTTAGAGGAGAATTTGAAGAACGGTTAAAAGCAGTTTTAAAAGAAATAGAAGACTCCGAGGGTAAAATTATTTTATTCATTGATGAGCTTCATCTAATTGTGGGTGCCGGCAAAACAGATGGTGCCATGGATGCAGGTAATTTATTAAAGCCTTTACTGGCACGAGGCAAATTACATTGTATTGGTGCAACAACTTTAAATGAATACCGAAAATATATTGAAAAGGATTCTGCTCTAGAAAGAAGATTTCAACCAGTGATGATTAACGAACCAACGGTTGAAGATACGATTTCAATTTTACGTGGATTAAAAGAACGTTTTGAAATCCATCACGGAGTTAGGATTAGTGATTCTGCCTTAGTTAACGCGGCACGATTATCGGATCGATACATTAGCGATCGATTCTTACCAGATAAAGCTATCGATTTAATAGATGAGGCAGGTGCTATTGTGCGCACAGATATAGATTCTATGCCATCGGAGTTAGATCATTTATCTAGAAGAATAACTCAATTAGAAATAGAAAGAGAAGCTTTAAAAAAGGAAAAGGACAAAGCATCTAAAGCGCGATTAAAAACATTGCAAAAAGAACTTTCTGAGTTATCTGAAAAACGAAATGGTTTGCAATTAAAGTGGGAACATGAAAAATCTATTTTAGATGATACAAGTTTATTGAGAGAGAGTATTGAATATATGAAATCTGAAATTGAAAAAGCTACCCGAGAGTATGACTTGAATCGTGCTGCCGAGTTACAACATGGTCAACTACCCAGTTTAGAAAAACAGTTGGAGGAAGCAGAAGCACTCGCATCCGAAAACGCTTCAAATTCAATGGTAAGAGAAGAAGTTTTAGAAGATGATATTGCTGTTGTGATAGCGAACTGGACGGGTATTCCTGTTGATAAACTGTTGGAAGGTGAAAAAGAAAAGTTATTAAATTTACCAATTCATTTACACAAAAGGGTTGTTGGCCAAGAAGCCGCGGTCAAGGTCGTCAGTAATGCTATTTTGAGATCTAGGGCTGGTTTGAAAGAACCAGGTAGACCAATTGGGTCTTTCTTATTTTTAGGCCCCACTGGTGTAGGGAAAACAGAAATGGCCAAGAGCATTGCTGCGACCCTCTTTAATTCTGATGAGAATATGATTCGTATCGATATGAGCGAGTACATGGAGCGCCACACTGTTTCTCGATTGATTGGAGCACCACCTGGATATGTTGGATATGATGAAGGCGGACAATTAACGGAGAAGGTTAGAAGAAAGCCGTATAGTGTCATTTTATTTGATGAAATAGAAAAAGCACATCCTGATGTTGTAAATGTATTATTGCAGGTTTTAGATGATGGTCGTCTAACAGATGGTCAAGGACGTAATGTAGATTTTAAAAATACCTTGATCATAATGACTTCAAATCTAGGTAGTGAATGTATTTTAAATGCTAAGGACAATGATGACATTCAAAATTTATTGGAGACTGATTTAAAGCCAATATTAAGAAGTGCTTTTAAACCAGAATTTTTAAATCGATTAGATGATATTGTTGTTTTCGATAGATTGCATAAAGAACAATTGCGAGATATTGCAACATTGATCATCAAAAAAACTGCCAATAGATTATTAGAAAGACAAATTTGCCTTGAAGTCGATGACAAGGCCATTGACTTTATGATTGATGAAGGTTTTGATCCGCAGTTTGGTGCTAGACCTTTAAAACGAGTTATTGAAAATAGATTGCAAAATAAATTAGCTCAAAAAATTATTGAAGGCGAAGTGCTAAATGGTAGTTTGATTACAGTTACATTAGCAGGAAATGATTTAAAGGTAATAATCAAAGATCCTGTGGTTGTGTCGTAATAGATAAAATAAAGGGCAATATAAATTGCCCTTTATTTATTTCACGGCTTCAAAATTTTTCAAAAACTCTTTCTTTGTCGTTACAGGTAAATGACAAACAAAGTTTTGACATACATATGCGGTAGATTTCTTCCCAAGGAGGGTCTTGTTTTCTAAAAGCTTTATCTTGCCTTTATATTTAGATTTACCGGCAATTTTTGAATAAGCAATGACCCGATTTGGAATATATTTTTTATAGGATTCTAATATAAATTCATTATCTTGGGGGTCACCTTCCCCTACAATGGCAATTTCGTAACTTTTTTCCAAATAAAAAGACCAGGCTTCCAATAATTTCAAATTAGAAAGTGGATACTTCTCAATAAACAATGACCCTTGTTTTAATATTTTTTCTGCTAACTTAAAATACTCTTCATTATTTGTAAGTTTCCAAAGTTTTAATAAATTGTTGGCTTGTACATTGTTCCCAGAAGGGATGACATTGTCGCTAGATGGTTTGGTTCTCACAATAAGGTTTTTCTGACTTTTGCCTGTATAAAAATACCCACCGGCATCGTCTTTAAATTCTTTTTCTAAAATATTATGTAATTTAATGGCTTCATCTATCCAGGATTCATCAAAAGAAATTTCATACAAAGTAATGTAAGCATCAATTAATAGTGCATAGTCATCTAAAACACCATCAATTTTCGCGATGTTACTTCTGTATGTCTTTAATAAAGTGCCATCTTTCATCATATTATTTTTGATAAAATTCCCGGTGTTGATTGCTGCCGTGTAATATTTCTTATCTTGTAAAACTTGATAACCTCTTGCCATTGCCGTTATCATTAATCCATTCCATGAGGCAATGACTTTATCATCTTTTCCAGGATGTACTCTTTTAATGCGAACGGCTAGCAGCTTTTCTTTCATTGACTTAACTTGTTTCTTTAAATCACTTAATTTCATCTTTTTTGTTTTTGCATATTCTTCGTAGCTGGTTAATAGGTGAAAAATATTTTTATTCTTATGATAGGATTCATGTGATTCAAAATTCCCTTCTTTTTTAATAGAAAATAAGTCAGTGGCAATTTTGAACTCTTCATCACTCAAAAGCTTCTTAACTTCTTCATATTCCCAAACAAAAAATTCACCTTCTTTGCCTTCGCTATCAGCATCTTCAGATGCATAAAAGCCACCATCTTCATTGTTGGTCATTTTTCGGATTTGATAGTCGAGGATTTCTGTTGCGACATCTTTATAACGCTCATAACCAAGTAATTGGTAGGCTTCTAAATATACAACAGCAAGTTGGCCGTTATCATAAAGCATTTTTTCGAAGTGCGGTACTAACCATTCCCTGTCAACACTATATCGATGAAAACCACCACCTATATGGTCATAAATACCTCCTTCAGACATTTCGTCTAAAGTTTTCACCAGCATTTTTTTGGCAGACTCACTTTTTTTAAAATGAACTTGTCGAATCAAGTATCGCATCATATTACTGTTCGGGAATTTAGGCTGTTTACCAAAACCACCATAGACACTGTCAAAACTTTTTTCAATAAAACCAATGGTTTTGTGAATATGATCTTTGTTTATTTTTACAACGTCTAATCCTTGAATATGTAGGTTTTGTTGTAATCCCTTTTGGGCCTGTTTCGTTATTCTTTTAATTTCATCCGGTTGTTCTTTCCATACTTTTGCTATAAGCTCTAAAATATTTTTAAAGCTTTGTTTGCCATATTTTTCATCGGCTGGGAAATAAGTACCGCCAAAAAAAGGTTTGAGTTCTGTATTTAAAAACACGGTCATTGGCCAACCACCCCCACCGGTACTAACACGAACAAATTCCATATAAATGGTATCAACGTCTGGTCGCTCTTCTCTATCTACTTTAATACTAATAAAGTTATCATTTAAATATTTAGCGATTTTTTCATTTTCAAAAGATTCCTTTTCCATGACATGGCACCAATGACAAGAGGAATAACCAACGGATAAAAAAATAGGTTTTTTTTCTTTTTTGGCTTTATCAAAAGCTTCTTTGCCCCATGGGTACCAATCTACTGGATTGTAAACATGTTGTAATAGGTAGGGACTCGTTTCGTTTTTTAAATGATTCGCCTTTTTCTTTTCTTTCTTGTTTTTGTCATTGGACAATAAAGTTGAGAATGAAAGTAATAAGGTTAACCATAAAAATATTTTTGCTTCAATCATTGGTATCTCTGTGTAAAAGTTAGCGATATTTCATTCGCCCATTTGAAGGGTGCATTATTTCTATTTAAACAAATATTTCTATTACTAACCGTGAAACGGAAGAATTTATGATTTTGGCTTTAAATTTGTAAATATAGTCTTCACCAAAAATCGCAAATTTGCTCGAATTTAATCTGTTTCGAGTGTTGCCGAAAGAATAGAAGGTTAAAAACACTATACAAATAAATATATTTCCCATAAAAATACTATATATATCAATATTATTCTTTGATTGTTGAATTATTCGGTAAACTCCTTAAGTATATTTATGTATAGTTGTTTAAAATATAGGGAGATTAGATATGGATCACAATTCATTAATTTTCGGTGGAATAGTTTTTGGAATATTTACGGCATTTACAATAATAGGTTTTTTCCTGGAAAATGCTGAGTGGGTTAATGACCTTTCAGATGATTATCCATTTGGAGGTCAGTAGATCAGAGGTTGTGAAATTATTTTTTAATTTGATTCGTTTTGAAAGGTTTTGAAAGCTGAGGCAGCTTCTACAAACTGCTGTACTGCATCGAGGTTATTTGCAAAATGAATATGAGCTGAACTTACAACAGTATTGTATCTTGTTCTGCCTGCTGCTTCTGTTATTCCATAATTGGTAACATTAAATGGTCGAAAATAATCTCGACTTGAGGATGAGATATCATTAATATCAGCTACTTTAATTTGAATTCCTCTTAGTGCTCCTCCAGTAGGCATCAATGGATTATCATCTGTGGTGCTTACATCTATATATCCGCTATCGATAATTTCTGGTAGAGTTGAAACTTCAAAGTCAAATATGGAAACTAGAGTACGTCTGAATCGTCCTTTAGATAATGCGGCGCTTAAATAGATTAAACCAGCACTTTCGGCATATATTGGTAATCCGCATTGAGCTAATCGTTTAATTTCTATACGAAGGGGGCCATTACCTTCAAGGTAGTCACCATAGTAACCACAACTACCGCCACCAATATAAATTGCCGATGTATCATCAGGTAGCTTATTATCATCTAGTGGACTAAACTCTACAATCGTCGCACCAAATTTTTTCATAATATCGATATTTTCTTGATAATAAAAACTGAAGGCAACATCGCGCGCGACAGCAATTGTTGGGCTGCCTGGTACAGGTGTTACTTGATCCTTTGAAGTTGGGATATACGAATTTACATATTCTAATTTGCATAAACCCTCGAGGTCAAAATTGGAGGCACCAATTTCAGTTAATTTGTCACGAACTTTGCGATTTAAACCAAAATCGATTGATTTCAGCATGTTATTGTAAGCTTTATCAAAGGAAAGGCTGTCTTCTTTTGGAATACACCCAAAAACGGTAATGTCTAGTTGAGCCATTGATTCCATTAAATGTTTTTTGTGATGATCAGATTGAACAAAGTTTAGAATTACTCCTGCTATTTTTACCTGAGGGTCATAATTTCTAAAGCTATGGGCAATGGTAGCAATGGTATTTGTGCTGTCATTGGCATTCATGACTAAAACAACGGGTAGTCCAAGCGTTTTTGCAAGATGTGCTGTCGAACCTTCTTCGGTACTACCAGAATAACCGTCGAAGAGCCCTTTACTTCCTTCGATAATTTGTAGATGATCGGGACTCGAATAATTTGCAAAAGATTTAGCAACATTTTCTTTGCCCATCAGCCACGTATCGAGGTTATATGTATATTTGTCTGTTAAAAATTTATGAAGTAGAGGATCAATAAAATCACCACTGTTTTTAAAGACATCAACTTTTATATCATTTCTGGTTAGCGCAGTTAATAAACTTAAGGTCGCCACCGTTTTGCCAGCGTTGCCTTCAGTCGAGGCTAAAATAAAACCGTTCATTTAAAATCCTGTATTTACTAAAATCATTCGTGAGTTGTCTGATTTTTTTTCAGAAACAATTTCCCAATCTTGATTGCCGATATGAGTCAGAATATCTGCCGCTATTGTATCCTTATTAAAAGTAACGTCTATCTCATTATCAATGAGATTTGATTCTAAAAATGAGATGATTTCCTCTAACCCTTCTGACTCAATTGAAATTCTTGCGCTTTTGATTTCATTAACTTTTGATTTTGACTGTTTTAATAGTTTTTTTAGTTCATATTTTAATTGTCCTTCAGAGGTATTTTTGTTGCACCATACTAGAAGAACTTTGTAGGGTTTTATAAAAGTAAAAGTGGGAAAGTGATTGTTTTTAATGGATAATTGATCAGCTAAAACGACTTCCCCTATAATGTTCTGTTGATCAGAATCATCGGTAAAACAATCAAATCGAAGTAGATCTTTATTGAATTTATTAGTCAAAAATTGTGGAGCTTCTGCTTTAAGTAATTTGTTGAGTTCTTCTCTATTATTTATTGCTATTTGCTGCGTAACTTTTTCGATATCTTCAACGGTTAGATCGTTAAATTCTAAATCCATGTTATTCGTTTGGATATCTAGTTTTTCTATAATATATAAATGTCTATGAATATCTAACGTTTCTGAGTAATAGAAAGTTACTTTTTTTTCGATTAGATTTATTTGAGTATAAGGTTGTTTTATAGAATGAATCCATTCAATTGTAAGCTTCGCAATTGATGAGTCAGGTTGGGTCTTACTAAGTAAAATTGTTGAATAATCCATTCGATTTAATTTTAATGTACTTAATAATTCCGAGTCATTAATGTAAATATCAAGAGATGATTTTTGCTCTAGAGCGTTGACTCTTAAAATATCGATGGGAGTATTTGCAGATATTCGATCTAAAAACTTTTCGTATAAATTCTCTTCTTCTGTGAATGAAATTGCTAGAAATGGTTTCATAGTCATTAAAGTTTTAGTTAAAAATAAAGTCCAAGAAAAACAGCAACGCTGTTGATACCTCGATTTTGTGGATATATGTTTGCATTGGACACATGATGATAACGTACAGAAACAAAATAATTCCTTGGGCCAAGACTGAACTCAGTTCCTAAGCCAGCTTGTGGATTGAAACTTATCTTTGACCCTTGATCAAGAATTTGGAAATCTGTGTAAATACCACCTATACCACCTTCAATATAAGGTCTAATTTTAAAATCTGTCCAAGAATTATTGAAGAAATAATATTGAGCAATCATATTGAGTGATGTTAGGTTTTTTACATATGGCTTAAATGTCATTCCGGAAGTCAACTCAAGTTTCCAAAATAGGTTTTTGGGTGCCCAATGAAGCCAAATTTTATCGTAATCAAAAGAAGCAAAAACAGAAACATTTGCAAAACCGACTTCTTCAAAAATTCTGTAAGTGTGAGCACCAGAAATCATTAGGCCATAGCGATTAGGCTCGTAGATCCTTTCCTTAGCACTAATGGATGAAAATTCAGAACAGAGAAAGAATAATAAACTAAAACAGATGATTTGAAAATAGCTTAATTGAGAAGGTTGTTGAGTGTTTGTATTTATAAAATTAAATTGCGAAAACTTGATATTTTGCAAAATTGCTATATTCATAGTTGCTATTTATATCAGTTGGTATCCATCCCTTATCTAAGGGATGGCGTCTTATCAATATTAATATTGCTTAAACTTGAATACCGTTTTTAGATAATGTTTCTCTAAATATTCTTGTTAGTGCTTCATAACCACGAGTTCCCATTCGGCCACCATCTTCTTCATATTCAGGGCGTATACATTTTGTTTTAAGGTCTACAATTTCTGAATAAAAATCAACGTAAATAGAACCATGATTTTCAGAAAGTTCTTTTAAACGTTTGTTTAGTTTTGGAATTGTTTTTCCAAGAAAAGAAGCTTCATGAGATTTTGTAAAAGGTGGTACTGCCGATGCGATGATACCTGTGATTCTTGCATCTTGTGACATGTAAACCATTTCTTCTATATTGAATTCAATGTCGCCTAAAACATTTTCTAGTTTAGTGCCTCCATTGCTTTCATCTGCTTTTAGTAAATCGTTTCCGCCAATAGATAATAAAATCCAATTAGGTTTTAATTGAACTGCATCAGCTTCATATCTTATTTTTAAAAAATCTGCAGTTTCTTTGGCAACACCTCTGTTGATAACTAACAATTGCTTGCGACCGAAGTTAACACTTGGTTCCCAATTCGCGACTAAATCATCGCCGATGAAAACGAAGTCAATTGTCATGTTGCTTGTTACAAGTTGTTCATTTTGAATATCAAATCTTTCTCTGAAGACATCAGAAGGGCAGTTAATACTTTGCATTCCAGGAAAAATAACATTTGATTTTAATTTTGTCATTGAATATCAAACCTCTCTAAAAGGGTCCAATTAAGGCTTATTTGTGTAAAAAAAGAAGTCCGGCATCATAACAATATTTTATAAATCTCAATGATTATTACTCCAATATGTACTTTCTGTGACCTATTTGCTTTACAAAAGTAAGTGTTTGAAACCCCGAATTCTATTTTTAAAATCAAACCGCAAGTGAAATTGGTATCTTATAAAACTATTTAGAATTATTATTTATAATAATTCGGCCAATAAAAAATATAATACTTTCCTTTTATTGAATAAAATTTACTTATTTTTTGTTTTAATAGCTGTCCTTGGAATTTGATCTGCATAAATAGCGATTCGAAAACCTGTGTTTCTGTGGCGATAAACTAAAGGAGCATATAGGTTTCTATAAGCTGATCGACAAATTGTGGAACTTGTTTGGTAACTTCCACCACGTCTGACATGATTTCCGCTTTGGTTTTTAGCTCCTTTTGGATCAATTAAATGATAGCCATTATATTCGCCACTTATATCAGAGCACCATTCCCATACGTTTCCGTGCATATCATAAAGTCCGAAAGTATTAGGTTTCTTTTGGGCTACTGTATGGGTAGATTTATTTGAGTTTTTATTATACCATCCCATGTCCGCAATTTTGCCTGTGCCAGAAAATGAATTAGAGCTTCCTCCACGACATGCAATTTCCCATTCTGATTCAGTGGGAAGTCTGAAAGGTAGCTCTTGGTGCTTAGACAATCTTCTGCAATATTTGACAGAATCACCATAAGTTACATGGTCAACGGGCAATTTTAGTCCTTTAAATTTCGATGGGTTCTCTAAGTATATTTTTGACCATTGTTCTTGTGTGATCTCAGTTGCTGAAATGTAAAATGATTTAGTAATGGTAACTAGGTGCGGGCGTTCTTTTTTTTGTCTGCCGGGTTCTGCCTCAGGACTTCCAATTTTGTAGGTACCTGATGGTATAAGTTTAAATTTAATGCCAAAAGTAGCTTCATATGTTATTGGACGATTTGTATTTTCAGAAATTAATTTTAATTTCGCCAAAGCTTCTTTGGAATTTTTAATTATTAAATTGTCTTCAATGATGATAAAACTGGTTGTGCAACTGCAGAAGATAAACCCCACGATAATAATTAAGAGGAATTGTTTCATAAGTCATCCTTTTCGTAAATTGGATATGTGAGCTCTAAAGTGCATTTTCCAGAGATTTTTATGAATAACAAAAAAATAATATTAATGAGTTTAAAAAAGATTAAAATGTTTCATCAAGTTAATTTTTTAATTATTGAAAGGTTCTTTATGAAATCGATAATATTTATTTTTATAATTTCAATCAATGTTTTTTTAATTGGATGTGGTAGCTCAGATGATTCAACTATATCGGAAACATTACCTCCTCCAGATTTACCAACTACGGACTCTTTAACAATTGATCTATCAACATTTAGCGGTAGTAGTTCTGGAAAAAAATTAGCTGAAACAACTACCTTTAATAATGCCGTTGTTACTGGTGGCATTATCAATGTTGGTGCTGCTACTATTGTTGCAATCCCTTCCTTTGTATTTGCCGGAGCAAAAACCGTTGAAGGTGTTTTAGAGGATGATGGTTATTATCACTGGCGCTACTCAGTAAATTCAATAATTAGCTATAGTTGTGATATTCGGGCTAAAAGAAGTTCAAGTAAATCTCAAGTAATTTGGGAAGGTTATATTTCATATGTTGGAGTTGAAAACGCCAAACTTTTTGATGGAACCGTTGATATCCTTGGAGCTGAAGGAAGCTGGAAAGTTTATGGTTTGCTGGATAGTTCGGAGCAAGCAAGTATTGATTGGACAAATGACAGTAGTAACTCTAAAGCAACGGTTAGTTTAAAGGTAACCGACTCAAGTAATAAATATTTTGATAGTACAATTGCTTATGTTTTAGATGGCACTACCAGAACAATTACATTCTTTAATTCTGACACGAGCAAAACGTATACAATGGAATGGGATTCAGTAACAACTGCCGGCTCATTAACCTCACCTGATTTTAACAGCGGTGTCCAATCTTTTTGGGACGCCAATCACGAAGACATTACACAATAGTTTGATTGCAAGGAGAGAGAGGTGCTTTATCTCTCTCTACCTAAGATCATGTCGCAGGCCATTTGTTCTAAATACTGGCTCATGGTTTTTTAATTTGTCGCACCATCTAATTTCTAAATTTTTTAGTGTTGATTCTGGCAATTCTGAGATATCAATTAATTTGTTCGAGTATCGAATGTCTAGACTTGATATTGGGAATTTAGAAATTCCTTTTAAAGTTACTAATAAAGAATGACGAGCTTGTATTCTTGTTATTTTGCTATCAGCTAGCTGCGATAAATCTTTTATATTTATGGCTTCCATATAAAGAGATTCTATATTTGTTTCATTGATTCCTCTTAAGGATCTAATAAGTTTACAATGACCAATATTAAGAGTTTTTAATGATGGTGAAAGTTTCAATGGTCTTAGGTCTTTTAATAAGTCACAGCCAAATAACTCTAATGAATTCAATTCGAAGTTTTTTAGAAGAGATAAATCTTTACTTTTAATTTTGGTATATGACATTTTAAGTCGACTTAGAGGAAAGTGGTATTTTAGCGCTTGTGATAAAAGAATATGATGTGATATCCCAAGACGCTCAATTTGCATCCAACGAATTGGCACAAGAGATTTGATTTTGTAGGATTTTGTAAAATACAAATTTTTCAGAGCCATTCTTGATAAAGGAGATAAATCATCAATGGCAGTCTCTTCGATATATAAATAACTTATTTTCAGTTTTTTCAAAGGAGCCAAGGATTTTACAGATTTACAACCATTGATATTTAGATCTTTAAGTAGGGTGTGCTCAAGTGGAGCAATTGATTTTAATTGTTTGAGGTTCCTGGCGGTCAATCTTTCTAAGGGCATACCTTTTAAGTGTCGTAAGCTATTTACTCTTGTTCCAGAAATATCGAGCCTTTTAATAGGCATACCTTCAAGGGCAGATATATCTGAAATTTGACGAGCTCGGTCCATATAAAATTCTGTTAAATTGAGACCTTTTAAATCATTTATACTTTTAACTCCAGTACCAGTTATGTTTAAAACTCGCAAATTTACTTTGCCACTCAATGCACCAATATCTTTTACTGAAGACCAAGATACGTTTACATTTTCGAGGGGCATATCCTTGAATACTGTTAGTGAAAGTAAGCCTGAAAAATGATTTATACTAATTCTGGTAAAGGGGATTTTTGCTAATGCCCAAAATGTATTTTCTGTATATGTACAGCTTGAATTAATACTTAGAGAAAGGTCGCGTATGTATATTCCTTTGGAATCTTGACCTCCATTTAAATTTCTTAGTCTTGTGTAGACATCCCTTACGATTCCACGTCTTTCTTGTTTTGACTTTGAGTACCATTCTTTTACTCTAGGATGCATAACTATTTTTGGTGCCGGTTCATTTTGGAATTTATATAAATGAAGCTTTTTCTTAATGGCTTTGAATGAAATCTTAATATTTTTTAAAATAAAAGATCTATCTTCATGGCTAAGATTATTTGTTGCATCTTCTGCCAGAGTAATAAGCTTTGGGAGGTAGTTAAAAAGGATTTCAGGATCAATCCCTTTTGTGATTGAAAGAGCCCAATTAAAAAATGGTTTTAAATCAAGGTTTTTGTTAGGTAAGTGAACACCGTCAGAATTTATTAATTCATAGGTAGAGATTATGATAGGTTTATAGTACTGATGATGCCCCTCATTTAATTTATTTTGTATGAAAATTGCACTATCTTTTATTTTATTTATTTTTGATAACTTGGTCAATAAAAGTTGAGGAGGTAAGTTGGTGTCTTTTGCACTTAAGTATGATGGGCTTTTTAAAACTTTTTTGCCTTTGTTTTGAAAAGCTAATAATGTTTTTAAATGTTGTACTGCAGTACGATCGTTTGATTCCTCGTAGTATGGAAGTGAAAAGCTGGGTGAAAAGTAATGAATAAAAAGATGATTATTAAAAGATTTTTTAAGATTACCTATATAGTTCATTTTCCCTGAAAACTGTTTATATATTCTCATACAACTTCGCACTTGCCCTTTCAGACGAATCATATCTTCTTCAAGATTTATTAGAATTTTTGGATCTCTAACAGAATCGGATGTGCTATCAAGTTTTGTTAACCAAGATTTCGCTGAGTTGTAATCATTTAATTTTAAACTTTCTTCTACTAACAGTTTTTGTATTTGATAGTTATCTTTGGCTGCGAGTAATTTTTTTTCCTTTTGATTGAATTTTAAACTTTGAAATAATCGTGAACATTTTTTTTCACACTCCTGTAACAGAGATATTTTTTGCGGGCCTTCAATTAATCCTGACTTAACAAGATAAATTCCAGCATTAATACATTCTCGATAAGTAGCTTCGCTTTTTGCCCCTAGTTCTACAATTTTTAAGGCAACTAATTTACGAAGTTTGCGAGGATTGTATTTTCGGATGTCTTTTAAATGTTGTTGAAGAAACTTTACTTTTTCTTCTTTGTTATTGACCTCAATCGTATTCCATTTATCAATGAAATTTATTTTGTAGGCCTTGTAGAACTCATTCCCAAATGTCATCTGAATATTAAATGTAAAAAATATTACAAGAGAAATGATTGTTTTGTTGATCATTGAAATCTCCAAAGGGTAAAAATATTGGTTTAAAGGTCTAAATCATATAAAAGGGCATTGCATCACTTAATATATGACTGTTTCAATGATATGGTTTATAGTTATTTCTGCATCAAAAATAGTCTGAAGGGTGTTTTAATTTTGTGATAAATTGCTGGTTTTTAATTCTATCTTTTGATTTTCTTTTGAGGGCTTAATAGATATTTTAAAATGCCCATCGTTACTTCTATCTTGGTGGAAAAAAACAATTCTGAGCATATATTGCTTTTTTATTAATTTTGCCTCAAAAGAGTTTGTGTCGGCTTTCTTATTTACTTTCATAAGTTTGCCATTTAGAAATATGCTGATGTTTCCAAGGTTTACAGATAAGATTTCAAATTTAAGACTTTGTGCCTTTTTTGAAATTAAATATGTGTGAAAAAGAGTGCCTTTTCCTTCTTGGCATTTAAATTGAAATTCGTTGTTGTTATCTTTTACGTTGATAACAGACCAACTATTTGAAACACCCTCTTTTTTAATCTCTGCGGGAAGGTGAAAAAGTTTTGAATATTTTTTGGCATTTTTAGGATTAGTTACATCAAAACCTTTTAGGTTTTTAACTCCTTTTACAATTAAACCTTGAACGATAAATTCATTTTGTTTTAGATCTTTTGTTGCTGGTTTTTTAACATTCGTTGGAATTGAATCGAAGCTAATAAAATCGATGTGTTGTAAAGTAGCTGTTTTTAATTCTTTAATATCTTTCAAAAGAATTTTAAAAATAGTTTTTTGAGCATCATCAAGTTTCAGATCACTAAAAAAAGATTTTTTTATTATTACTTCAAGAATGCTAATTAAATGAAGGCGAGCATTTTGACTTTTAATTGATTTTATAATTAACATGAATTTTTGTGCTAATTCAGCGTGTTGATTAAATAAAACCTTTTCTCCTGAATCAATTAGATTTTCACCCAATGTTAACGCTTTAAGTATGGTCTCTTTTCTTTCTGTAAGCGGAGCCTTTTGAAGATCAAGTGCTTTTGCTGAGGTTTCCTTTGAAACCGTTAAATACTCCAACAGAAGATTATTAGGTAAATCCAAATCGTTGTCTGAAAAGAACAATGGTGCTTTACTAGCTTTTAAATTGGATGCTAAATAGTTTCTGTACATTTGTATAAAGTTATAGTGATTTCCCTTTTGTGCTTTTAAAATGTAGGGTGTTGCTAAAGTTATATCGCCGAACTCATTTAGAATATGCCCTCCAATCCAATCGAGAGATTCCTGCTCATTAACATTATTTTTAATTTGATTTAGTTTTTGATGATAGAGTCTTTCGGTAGATAACTTGCTAGTTAATACTCCCATGATTTCTTTAATGTTGTTGATCGCTTTTTTAATTTTTAACGTACGTGCCGTTTGCTGAGATGCTTTTAATATAATTGATGATTCTTTAAAGTGGTTTGCGTTAAAATGAAGTTTGGCGAGTAAAATCTGTGATTTTAAAAGTTCGCAAAAAGCTTCTGTTTTATCATTTTTTTTGGATGTAGGTATAGATTTGGCAAGTAAGTTTTTGAGATCACAGAGCTGCGACAAAAACTTTAATTTAATGCGGTCATTATTTTTATTTATTAATTTTTGTAGTAAAGCAACGGCTGTCGGATAACCCGATTTGTAATTATTAACTAAGGGAAGTACTTTTAAAATAGTATGACGTTGATAGGATTTTTTTTCGATTGTATCAATGTCTTTTAAAACCTTTTTAGAAAAACTAATTTTGTCGTTGTTGGATAAACTTTTAACAGCATTTTCGTATTCCAATCCATATATTTTTTTAAAAAATATGTCTTGTTTTGTTTCCTGACATGAGATTTTTGGGCTACAAAGAAAGAAAAGAATAAAGGAAATTGATAATGGGAAAATAAATCTAAGAGTCATTGTGAAATTTTGTATAAATTGATTAAAAAGTCGGGATTATAGCATTCATTATTTTTATTTAACGTCCTTTTTATCATGGTCGTTAGAATATCTCAAATTTTACAACGAAGGCATTTGTGAAAGGATCTTTTTTTGGATAGGTATAAAGAAGAATTTATAGAATTTATGGTGAAATCCGGCGTTTTGACCTTTGGAAAGTTTAAAACTAAAAGTGGCCGATTGACCCCATTTTTTATCAATACTGGCAACTATGATAATGGTGCTCAGATGAGTAAGTTGGGGCAATTTTATGCAACTGCTATAAAGCAAAATATTCCCGATGAAAATTTACATCTATATGGTCCCGCCTATAAAGGAATTCCCTTGGTTGTTACAACGTCAATTGCGTTGTATGATTTATATGAAAATAATTTCACCTTTACCTTTAATCGTAAAGAAGCTAAAGATCATGGCGAAGGCGGATCATTGGTTGGTTATAAGTTTAAAGATGACGATAAAGTTGTGATAATTGAAGATGTTACGACTTCAGGAGCATCTGTTCGTGAGTCTGTGCCAATATTGAAGGCATGTGCAAAGGTTAAGCTTGAAGCGCTTGTGGTAAGTGTCGATCGAATGGAAAAAGGGAATCACGGAATCTCTGCTTTAGAAGAATTGCAAAATGAGTATGGCCTAAAATCCTTTGCTATTGTAAACCTTGAAGAGGTTGTTGAATATTTGAGTGGAAATGAAATTGATGGTCAAGTAATATTAACCGAAGAAATTAAAAAGGATATTGATCAATATCGTCTGGAATATGGCGTTTAAATGATTTTAAGAACTGAACTTTTACATTGGTTGAAGTCTTAAAGATCAGTTACTGATTTTAAAATTGAAAATAATAAATACAAAATTTAACTATATAAATTAATAGAAATAGTTTGAATTCATTTGCTCGAAAGTTAAAATTTATTTCTGATTAAATTTAATATTCAATTGAGGCTTTCACTTGAGTGTAATTAAAGTTCTTCCTACGATCGTTCAAAATAAAATAGCTGCTGGTGAAGTAGTCGAAAGACCTTCGGCTGCCATAAAAGAATTAATTGAAAATAGTATTGATGCAAAGGCAACCCTTATTCGAGTTGATTTAGAAGAGGGGGGTAAAAAGCTATTGCGTGTGATTGATAATGGTTCTGGAATTTCTGAAGATGATTTAATTCTTGCCGTTACTCAACATGCTACCAGTAAGATTGCTTCTGCGGATGATTTATTTGCTGTTGAAACAATGGGGTTTAGAGGTGAGGCATTAGCGAGCATTGCTGCTGTAACTCAGTTTTCAATAACTTCAAAAATAAAAAATCAAGAGGCTTATCAACTTCAAGTTGAAGGTGGACATGTAAAAGAAGTTTGTCCTTCATCTTGCCAAGATGGTACTGTTATCGAAGCGCGAAATTTATTTTTTAATACGCCTGTCCGTATGAAATTTTTAAAGGCGGATAGAACAGAGCTTTCTAGAGCAAATGAAATTATAAGCTGTATTGCACTTGCGAATCCTTCTGTTGGATTCCATCTGACGCATAATGGTAAAAATGTTTTTCAACTTCCACCAAATCAAAAATTAATGGAACGAATACAAGCAGTATTGCCTTTGAATTTATCTGAAGCAATTATTGAGATCCCCCCCTTTACTGGAGATCATTTTACTATACGTGGTTATTTAGGTTCACCTTATTTCATTCGACCTCGTCGAGATCATCAGTATTTTTTTATCAATGGGCGTGTTGTTAAAGATAAGCTATTGCATGGCGCAATTAGTAAAGTTTATGAAGGGCTGATACCAAATGGTAAACATCCTGTCGTGTTACTTTTTTTAGACATTGATCCATCTGAAGTGGATGTCAATGTTCATCCTACAAAAATAGAGGTTAGGTTCTCACAATCAAATTCGATTTTTTCAGCAATTTTAAAAGTATGTAAAGATTTATTAGAGCCAGAGACTTTGACTCAATCAATTGCTGACAGTCGCAATGAGAATTCGATGCCAATGGTTGATTTTAGTTTTCATCAGCAAAATAGTAATCTAAACAACTCCAATGCTGTAAATCCTTTGGAAGCGTCTCGTTCATATGATAGTGACCCTGCTTTGAGGTCCTCAGCTGAATTGGTTTCTTCAAATAATAAAAAAAGTTCAAGTGCACTAGATATATTAAAAGATATGTATGCTGTTAAAGATAGTTCGTCGTATAGTAGAACTGATCATAAAGCTAAATCGTTTTCAAATTTTGTTGCCGAAAAGCAAACCAACTTTGATTTTGAAGGTGCTAGTAATCAAATACCACAAATAGAAAATGTACATCGTGAAATCTATTCGAATTCAAATGCAGAAGCGAAAAAGATTGAGGATATTGACTTTAACTTAGTTGCCGATGAATCATCTATTATAACGATAGATAAGACATTTTTGATTGCAAACATTAATAACGAGCTTTACATGGTTGATCAACATGCTTTGCATGAACGAATGAGTTTTGAAAAATTAAAAAGTAAACTAGACTCGGGTAGTGTTGGCTCCCAGCAGTTACTAGTGCCTTTTACTTTAGATATGAAAGAAACGGATAAAGCTGTTTTATTAGATAATCAGCAGGAACTTTCACGATTAGGATTTGAGTTAGAAGATTTTGGCAAAGATGGGTTGATTGTGAGAGGTGTACCCGTAGAGGCCCCAAATCTTGATATTGAAAATTTCTTTTTTGATTTAATACAAAATTTTGAATTTTCAAATAAAGCGAGTCTCGATAAAGGCCGACATAAACTTTGTGCGACGATAGCTTGTCATTCATCTCTAAGAGCTGGAGATGTCCCAACCCATGCTGATAAAGTAGAACTTTTTCGATATGCTTATCAGCATAGAGATTTGTTGACGTGCCCTCATGGCAGACCTAGTGTCATAATTTTTACAATAAAAGATTTTAATAGAATGTTTCATAGATAAAAAGGAGGAATTAAATTATGAATAAATTAACTTGTTTAATCTTAAGTGTCAATATAGCCCTATTGTTGGGATGTGGCTCTTCATCAGATGCTAAAACCTCAGTTGATAATCTTGTTGATGATACCACGGATTCCGCTAATGCAGCTGTTGAAGAGCAAACGCAATCTTTAAGCGAAAAGGTTCCGACCCTTGATGGAAATTTTACGGGTAAGACTGTGACCAGTGATTCGACGTCAGAGCTTGATGTAGTCGTTGAAATTTCAGGCTCATCATTAAAGTTTGATTTGTCTGATGGTACTAATAACTTTCCGATTAGTGGGACGATTCTAGTAGCAGCTTCTTCATCTGGAAAAAAATTATTATCAAGTGGAAAAATTGATGTTGATTATAAAATTGACACTTCCTCTTATGGATGGTTTCAGGTAGGGGCAACTATTAAAGGAATTCTTGAACTTGATGGCGATGATTTGAAAATTGATTTTAATTGGGACGGCTCAACGCGGCCAACTAATTTTGGCGACAGCAATTGGGCTTGTACGGCTAACAGACAATAAAATATTTAGCCTTAAATTCGTTGATTCAACTGCTCCATTAAAATAATCCGTATAGCTTGGAATCGAACCAAGCTGCTCATAATGAGGAGAGTTTTACAGGCTCACAGACCTCCATAGTCTTCTACATACGGAAAAAATAAGCCCCCTAACCGAATCGAACGGATGTCGACTGATTACAAAACAGTTGCTCTGCCATTGAGCTAAGGAAGCGACTTTTTATATGACAAATAAGTGATGGGGGTAGCAAGATTTGAACTCGCATCTATGATTTCGAAGACCAGTATTCTATCCGTTGAACTATACCCCTTTAGCTTTTATCTATAAATAATTAATAGGGATAGCAAGATTCGAACTCGCATTCTTGATTTAGAAGATCAATGTTCTATCCATTGAACTATACCCCTTTAAGATCACACTCAGAATCGAACTGAGATCAATAGATTTGCAGTCCATTGCCTAACCATTCAGCCATATGATCAATAAAAACAAACCGAGAAGGACTTGAACCTCCACCTCCGGATTTGGAATCCGGGATTCTGCCAGTTAAACTATCGACTTGTAATTAAACAGATGGCAAAGGATTCGAACCCTATGGTTTGGCAACCACTCTTTGCTTAGCAAGCAAGACTAACGCCTCGTTAGTTCACCATCTAGATTTTGGAAGGAAGCTGAAGGAATTGAACCCTTGGGCGATAAAACCCAGCCTGGTTTTCAAGACCAGTTACGCTCCAATGCGTGCCAGCTTCCATAGTTTTTTATAAATATTGGTAATATTGATATTATTTAAATGGTGGAGAAAGGAGTCGAACCTTTTACATCTCGCTTATAAGACGAGCACTCTAACCGGTGAGTTACTCCACTAGAAATAATAGCCTTGCGGGGAATCGAACCCCGATTGCCCACTAGAAAGGCGGGTGTATTTTGCCGTTATACGACAAGGCCATAAACGTCCCAGTGGAGAATCGAACTCCAATTGCCTGATCGACAATCAGGTATAATAACCGTTATAAGACGAGGACATTAAAGGAAATATCATATAGCATCTTAGGAAGTCTCACTTCCTGAAAACTGTAAGTATGTTTTCTATTTTAAAAATGGACAGTCAGGGTAACGATCCCTGTCTTTCTCCTTGCAAAAGAGATGTGCGACCTTTAACACTTACCGCCCGGAAAAAATTCTCTCGTTTGGGTTCGAACCAAAGTCAAGGCATTCAAAGTGCCACATGCTACCGATTGCACCACAAGAGAATATATAAAGTACAGGTAGGAGGAGTCGAACCTCCACGAGAATTACCTCCTAAGTTTCTAAGACTCAGATGTCTGCCAGTTTCATCATACCTGCTTAAGCTGATGTGGTAGGACTCGAACCTACAATATCTCCCTTAACAGGGGAGCGCTTCACCATTAAGCTACACACCAATAATTTTATTGAGTACAGCTTGATTGTCTGCACTAAGAGTAAATATGGGTAACAGGAGTTGAACCTGTATGTCAAAAGACCAGGGGTTTTAAGTCCCATGCGTATACCAATTTCGCCATACCCACACAATGAATGGAAAGAGTTGGGCTTGAACCAACGACGAGTGAGTCTTCAACCCACCACTCTACCAACTGAGTTATCTTTCCGTAAAGTCGATACTGGGATTCGAACCCAGATCCTCTGATTGGAAGTCAGACATGTTCGCCATTGCACCATATCGACAGATGTAGTGGAGGAAGGTTTCGAACCTTCTCCCCCTGCTTGTAAAACAGGTGCTCTCCCAATTGAGCTACACCACTGGGAAATCTACATGGTTGGATTTGAACCAACGGTCTCTTGCTCCCAAGGCAAGCGGATTACCAAGCTTTCCTACACGTAGAAAAAGGGATGTGAGATGAGAATTGAACTCATGTTTCCCGTTTCACAGACGGGTGCTTTGCCATTAAACTACCCACACCATATAGAATAGGTTTTGACAGATTGGGATGGGGCTGGATGGAATTGAACCATCGTTATCGACGTATGAAATCGGTGTCCTTACCATTGAACGACAGCCCTATAGTGCCAAGAGCTTCCGGCTCTAGTTTTATCATTTATTTTAATCTATATATACTTACGTTAATTTTTGTTGCGCTTATCATAAAAACAGATAGAAGCTTTTTTTATTTTATGATGTTTGGTGGACCCTATAGGATTCGAACCTATAGTCCACAGGGTAAAAACCTGATGCATTAGCCAGTTATGCTAAGGGTCCAAAGTCCGGACGTGTAAAAGGTTTACCTTTGTTGATGTCTAAATATATGTTTATCATCGAATTCTCCTTTTCTAGAAAACATTTTAAAGTTTCTTTTGATGAGGTTTAAGTGCCATGAGTTTTAGCTCAGGTATTTTGTTATTGTTTTTTATTATTTTTGAAATTAATGCTTTTTTGCTATATAGGGATAGCAGGATTTGAACCTGCGACCGACGATATATCAGACCGTAACTCTGACCAGACTGAGTTATATCCCTATTTAAAATTTGGAATAATTTAAATTTTCAAAGAGCCCTTTACAACTGATGTTTCCGTATTAAATCATCTAGTCTTCAGAACCCTGTCTTTCTAAATTTTAAGAGTTGAGGACAATTATTCGAAGAACCCGATAATTCATGAAAGGGCTATAGGCACGATTTATGCCAAATCTTTAATAAGCTGGGATATGTACATAACATATTAGAAAATAAATAGTTACGGATTATATTTGATCTTTGTCGCTTCGATTAAATATATAATTTTAGATATTATATATAGTAATTAATAAGAGGAGTTCATATAGAAGTAGATTAATTAGGCAAATTATGAGAAGTCATTAAATAAGCTTGAAACGATGACTATTTTTTTGGTTTAACCTTTTTGCTCTTACTTTTTTTGAGAGTAACATCATCAGGATAGATAAACACGCTATTAAAAACGATATTAAAATCTTGAGGATCAATGCCATCATCATCTACCGCATCTAGCGTATATAATCCAGGAGCAAGGATAACAGATGTTTCGTTACCGACATTCTCATAAATTATTTTGTCATCAAGTTTAATGTTATAGAGTTTGTTTGTTTCAGTAAATTTTACAATTCCCATTACAACGGATCGTTGACCCTCTTCAATAACAATATCATAAGTCATTTTCTCAGCTTGACCGACAACTCGCATATTATATCTTCCAGGTAAAAGTACTAGATCGCTTCCTGGTGTAAGGTTTGAAACCATTAATTGATCATTTCTTAATAACTCTAGTTGTCTATCTGCATAGGTAACTGATAGGGCTGTGAATACATCAATAATGACTATACCAAATGGATTAACAACATCATCCAATAAAACTGTAAACGGTTTAGTGTGCGGTAGGATGTTCTCATTTTCTTGTACGCTTTTGACATTATAGTTACCAGGTAATAGTAAAACGCCTTCACTAATATCAAGACTTGTGTAAGCAGTGTTACCGTTTAGATTTATGATTTCATAAGGAATAGCATATGTTTCGTCTACACTGAAATTAGCGTATTGCATGGTTCCGAAGGGTGATTTGTCATCACCTGGTAATAACGTAATAGTACCAGACCAATGTTGATTTGCGTTAGTGCTTTTGCTTTTAACTAGATAAGTACCACTTGGTAAAATAACGGTGTCATTTACTGTTAAATCAGAATAAGTTAAGTTCCTCTCTTTATTAAAAAGCTCTAACGTTTCTTCTTTATATTTAATGCTTACATTTCCATTTAGAGTTATTTGTCCGAAACGAATAAAGTGAGTTTGATCTTGAATAACAGCAAAAGGAATACTCGTTGTTTTTTCAGACTTCGATACGACCTTTGTGCTGTATTGTCCTAAAGGAACTCTAATAAAGGTGTTTACTTTTAATTCACTGAATATAACAGCATCATTGTTATCCGTAATTTCAAGTGATGATGGAAATATAGCGAGAGACTCGTCAGGTAGTTCATAGGCAACCAGTTGAGCTTCTTCGTTTATAAAGACGTCTAGATCTGTTGCGCTTTCTTGTCCAAGGACAATGGTTCTTGATGTACCAATTCGATTTGATGATCTTGCATAAGATGAAAGTCTGATTCTTTGACCAAGTAGATCAATTCTGTTATCTAAATTTCCAATATAGGTATCTCTATCTATGGCTGCCATGGCGATAACTTCTTGTACTTCATCAGTTGCATTTAATACTTCTAGGACTGTCATGATATCTTTTTCATTGGGTACAATATGTGTGTCGAATATTGCTTCAATATCAGCAACGAATTCATCTAAACGTACTAAGACATTAGTATATGGATGAGGATTTGTATATAGTTCATTACTAACAGATACGGGTTCAGCAATTTTCGCTGCAGCTACTTCTGTTAGGGATTCATTTGTAAAAACAACATCTTGTAGCGGATCCGTAATTAATTTTATTTGTGCTTTTCTTTTTGCTAAAATATCTTTTATTAATAATGTTTCAGAATTGTTTTCTAGATCAAAACCTTTTGTAATAAATAAATCTTTTAATTCATTTATTTGACTTGTTAAAACAGCATCTCTTTTAATATTTTTTAAGAAATCATTGAGCTTTGTTACAATCGGATCAATTTTAACATCTATTTCATCAGCTATAGTTGAGCCTGCTTCAATTACCTTTGCAAGTTCTGAGCCGAGAACAAACTTTATTTGTAATCGTTTGTAGGCAGAATTTCCTAAAGATTCATTTTGTAAAAATCCTAAATCATAGGCAGCATTAAAGCTAGATAGTAGTGAAATTGCGCCTAGGCTATCTGACATTTTTTCTTGATTAATTACGGAAGCTATTTCTTTTTTTATTTCTATCGAATATTTTCTTAGGTCTTCTAGTTCTTTTAAATTATCTTCATTGATAGATACTTTTTCTTTTCCAGATCTAATTATTCCTGAAACTGATAAAGCTGTAAACAAATAACCATTTTCAGTCAAACCACCTTTTTCTGTTTCAAGGGTATTGCCTTTTACTGTAATATCATTTAAAGGAATTAATATATTTTTGGCGGTATCCAATTTCCATAAGGTTGCAATTGTACCTCCAGGTAAATTTGCAGTATTAGGTATTTTTATTGAAGCTGGAATTCTATATTTTACATGGTGGGGTCTAACTTTCGTTAAAATAGCAGGAGTAAATAATGTATCCCATTGTCCTGGTGTTAGGCTTAAATCAATGGAGTGAACTGACATTGAGCTTGTAAATGCTCCGGTGATTCCCATAGGTGATGAAGCAGGTACTTTTAGTTCAAAATCTTCAACTACAGCATCACTTATCGCTTTGACTACACTTTCTTTATCTCTTCTGATATCTACAAGGTCACCTGAAAATACTCGATACAAAGTAAATTCTCTTGAAATCGTATTGTTAATAAATGGTTCTAAATCAACAGTAGTTGTTTCTAATTCGTATACAAATGCTCTTGTTGGGTCATCTGATTCGGCTTGAGTGAATGCCCTTCTGCCATCTAGAATTAACGTTATATCTTTGCCATCTGGTATTCTGATGAGAGAAAATCTTCCGTTTTTATCAGTTTTGGTAACGCTGATACCACAATTAATAGCAACATTGATTAATGGTGTACCTTGTACATCCGTCACATTTCCGATTATTGCTGTACGACTATCGTTTCGGCCAAATTGATGAGGAATTAAATCAACTTGTACACGGCGAACAGTTTGAGAAATACCATCTTGAGAAGCCATCGTGAAAGTAAATGAGCTTTTTGAATTGATAGCTAAATTTGGTCTAAAAACAATGATAGGGTCTAACGCTGCATCCAGACGATAGTTTTCACCTTGCGGAACCTGTGTGGTTGTAATGTAATTTATGGGATTATCCTCTAAGTCGATGGCGCTGATATCCAACATGATTGGTTCGCCTATTCGAGCAGTAATTCTATCGATGGGTTCAAAAATGACCGGACCAAGATTGGTATCTTCTCTTCTAAACATGTTTACTAAAACAGTTTGGGCAGCACTTGTAAATTGTCCATCAAAGACAACTAGTGAATAAGTATATACCCCTGGTTGCTTTGCAATTAAGGTAATCTTTGAACTATTTAAGTTACTGGCATCTATGTCATTAGGTTCGCCACCCGTTTGAAACCAAGTAAAAATTAACTCTCCACCTGTCGGACTAGTACTAGCTGTACCATCTAACTCTACTATTTCTCCAACAAAACCAGTAACATCTTTTCCTGGGTCTGCTATTGGCACATTACCCCCTGTCTCATCAATGACCACAATATCTACAGTATCTTGAGTTGATGAGATACCATTAACTTTTAGAGTAAGTCCAAATTGATACGTCCCTTTTACATCTGGGAAAAAACTTGGTTTTAATGTACCGCTATTTAGAAGGTTTATGGTAGGCCCTTGTAATTGTGTCCACGTATATATTGGCACAGAATCATCTGGCTCTATACTTTTTGTTCCGTCCAACTGTGCTAGTGTGTTTATAAAAACTGACTTATCAACTCCTGCATTTGCAACAGGTAAAATGTTGGTTACGGCAATGGAGACGAAATCAGGGGTACTAGTAAATTCTTCCGTAGAAACAATTAGTGAAAACTCGTATGTACCTAAAGTAAGAGGAGTAAATATTGGCGTTGGGCTTGTTTGTAATAGTAGCGGTTTATCACCAGATGGGAATGTAACAGGTGTCCATAAATATCTTAAAATCCCTTCGCTTCTTAGAACTGATGCCGAACCATCTAGCTGAACTGGTTTGTTAACAACGACTGCTTGATCATCCCCCGCTATGGAAAGTGGTTTTTGACCACCAACGGTGATCGTTACATCATCAGTATCACTAGCACCATCTGCAGAAAAAACAAAAAGTCTAAACGTGTATGTGCCAACTTCAGTAGGAGTCAAAAACTGATTTGGTGAATCTTGAATGAAAACTAAATCGGGACCAGTAGTTTTTAACCAAAAGTATCGACTGATTTCTGCCTGTGGTGTACTGGCTGCTCCATTCAGAAAGGCACTTTCTCCTAATTTTATGGTTACGTTTGGGCCTGCATCAGCAGTTATTTTTGCTTTTTTGCCTGAAGTTCCATCTTCGGAATTATTTCCACAAGAAGAAATAATTAGACTTAGGGTTATAAAAAGCACGATTTGTTTTAAAATTAGAAATTTTGTTTTCATCTGTGTTTCGCTCAATTAAGTTCTTTAAACATATTAGTTGTTTAAGCAAATCTAAGACCGTATAAATATTATAATAATCTTAAATACTTTAATTAATTTCGGCATTATTTAGACGAACTTGATAGTATATTTTAAACATTCAGTTTGTTTTGATAGTTTTAAAAATTAAGAAAATACTTCTAAAGTAACGCTACTAGATAGATTCTTTTTGCCATATAAACCAGCAATTAAGATTAGAAATTAACTAAATGATACAATTATTTACTTTTTGCAAAATAAATAATGAGGGAAAACCATGATAGAATCATTAGTGATCCTCCCAAAGGAGTTATGGGGCCCAACCATTTCCAGCTTTGAATACCCAAAATGTCTTTTGTAGATAATAAATAGATACTTCCTGAAAAAAAAGCGATTCCAACAATGATCAGATAACCGGAAGAAGTTAGCCAAATGCCTGCGGATTTTTCCGTTTGGACACCAATAAACAGCAAAAGTAAAGCATGAAAAAATTGGTAATAAACACCTGTTTTGAAACTATCTAGTTGTTCAAGTGACAGTTTTTCTTTTAAAAAGTGAGCTCCAAAAGCACCTAGAATTACGCCTGTTCCACCATAAAAGCAAGCAATCATATAAATTATTTTTGGCGTCATTACTTTTCTCACTTGGAATTTTACTTTTGTCTTTTATATCTTTTGAGAACAATTTTTAAATCGATAAATTGCTCGATTATTATCTATAAGAAAACTAATTTGCTATAATCTAAGCTGCAGCGAGATGAGAACTAAAACCAACTTTTTAGTTTTATTTTGACGAATTTTTATTATATTAGTTTTAAAGGCGTTTAATAAGAGTGTTTGGAGTAATTGAAATGAATGAATTTCCCGAATTAATTAAAGATGAAAAAGAATTGGATGAGGTGATGACCAAACCTACTCCGCAATTAGTAGATTTTATGAAGAAATTAAAAGGGGACATTATTGTTCTTGGCATCGGTGGCAAAATGGGAATTACTCTCGGTGGTTTGGCCGTCAATGCTATTAAAGAGGCAAAAATTTCAAAAACTGTTTATGGTGTTTCAAGATTTTCAAACCCAGAAGGTCGTAAAGTCTTGGAAGATTTTGGTGTGAAAACAATCGCATGTGATTTGCTTGACCCTGATTCTGTAAATAAATTGCCAAAAGTAGAAAATGTAATTTTTATGGCAGGCAAAAAATTTGGAACCCAAGGTGAAGAAGCCATGACTTGGGCTATGAATACTGTTGTTCCAACAAACGTTGCTCGTCATTTTAAAGGTTCTAATATTTTAGCTTTTTCTACTGGTTGCGTTTATCCATTAGAAGAGATTACCTCTGGAGGTTCAACAGAAGAAAGGGTACCAGCACCAATTGGTGATTATGCTCAATCTACACTCGGAAGGGAAAGAGTTTTTGAATATTATTCTATTACTGATAAAACACCACTATGTTTGTATCGTCTAAATTATGCTATTGATTTGCGTTATGGAGTTATGAGAGATATTGGCGAAAACATTTTAAATGATGAGCCCGTTGATATTACAAGCTCTCATGTTAATGTGATTTGGCAAGGTGATGCAAACTCTCAGGCATTATTGTGTTTGGGTCAATGTAAGGTGAATGGTAACGTGATGAATATTACAGGACCAGAAACATTGTCTGTAAAATGGATAGCAAATGAATTTGCAAAGTACTTTGATAAAACGCCTACGTTTTCTGGTGAACCAAGTGAAAGAATGTATTTGAATAATTCCTCCTATGCCACAGAACTTTTTGGGTATCCAAGTGTAGGACCAAAACTAATGATAAAATGGATAGCTGCTTGGTTAAAATCTGGTGGCAAATCTTTAAATAAAAGAACTCATTTTGAAGTTACTTCAGGAAAGTATTAAAGATGAAAATATCGGAAATACCAAGTGAAATTTTAGAAGAAGTTAGAAAGGGTATGGCAATCCCTGCTATGCCTTTAGCATTAGATGAAAATAGAAAATTTGATGAGGCTCAGCAACGAATATTAACAAGATATTATATTGATGCGGGCTCTGGAGGCATTGCCTGTGGTGTACATTCTACCCAATTTGAAATTAGAGATCCCGAGGTTGGTTTATTTGAACCAGTGTTGAGGGTGGTTTCAAAAACTATTGATGAATATTGTGAAAAAATAAATAAAAAAATATTAAAAGTTTCTGGTGTTTGTGGTGGTACTGAACAAGCGATTAAAGAAGCTGAATTTGCTGTAGCCACGGGATATCATGCCTCATTATTGAGTTTAGCGGCATTAAAAGATTCTAGTATTGATGAAATAATAGAACACTGTAAAAAAGTAGCAGAAGTTATTCCGATTATTGGATTTTATCTACAACCAGCTGTTGGTGGACGAGTATTGCCTTACGAGTTTTGGCGCAAATTTGTAGACATTGATAATGTATTGGCCATCAAGATGGCTCCTTTTAATCGTTATCAAACCTTTGATGTTGTCCGAGCAGTTTGTGAAGCCGGCAAAGAAAATGAGATCACCTTATATACTGGTAATGATGATAACATCGTGATTGATTTATTATCAGAATATAAAATTCAAACAAGCAACGGTGAAAAAAGGGTTAGGATTAAAGGAGGATTGTTAGGTCACTTCTGTGTCTGGACAAAAGCAGCCGTAGAACTTTTGCAACAAATTCATGAAATTGTAGATTCAAATAATCCAATTCCGCCAGAAATTTTAACCCTAGCTATTGAAGTCACTGACTCTAATGCAGCCTTGTTTGATACAGCCAACAATTTTGAAGGTTGTATTCCTGGAATTCATGAAATTCTACGTCGTCAAGGATTAATGAAAGGGATTTGGTGTTTAAATCCTGATGAGATTCTATCCCCAGGTCAAAGTGAAGAATTAGATAGAGTATGTAAATCATATCCTCATTTAATTGACGATGACTTTATAAGAGACAACCTATCAAAGTGGTCTGAGTAGTAATTATATTTGCAGAACTATACTGACGTTATTGTTTTTTAATTAATGGGTTCAGTGTTGAGAAATGTAATAAATAAAAGCAAGTTCCCACAAAAATCCCACCAAATAAAGAAGCGATTATCCATAATGGTTTTGGTAGCAATACAAGTTTCGTTTCAACATGTTTTTCATACCGACCAGCATAATCATAAACTGAAATAGCACAGATAATATTAATTACGAGCCATATAATTGCCATGGTTACACCCAAGTAATATAAAACAGGTGTTAAACTTCCATTGGATGCTTTATTTATGTATTGAAAATATTCCATGCTTCTCTTTCTTGTTAATTTAAGAACTCCATTTTAAATCTATTTGAAAAAAGGCAAACATTGTTTAATGCTTATAAATAAACTTAGATAGACTTAGATAGACTTTGAGAGACTTGGGCTTAGTTTTAATTTAAACATTAAATACCCTGCCGTTAAAAATAATCCTATTGCTATAGCGAAAACAGAAATCATCGATAGTTGTTTTGCAATCAAGACGCCTATAGATGGGCCAATAATTGAACGTATTCCAACGGCAGTAACGTGAATTCCCATAAAGGTGGAAGAGTCTTTGTCCCCGGAGAATTTTATTGAAGATAGCATCCACGACTGAACAACTCCTGACATAGCGACTCCATATATAAAAAAGGCTATAAAAACAGAAGACTTTGAATGCACCACCAATGCAAATAACAATAAAGCTGGATAAAAAGCAAGAGATAGAAAATAAATACCTGTTGCTTTGACAACTTTATAATGATCAAATATTCTACCTGCAAAAGAGGAAAACATTATTAGCCCAAGATTAAAGCAAATAATTTGAGCAAAGGTTATTTCTTTATAGCTCATATTAAAATGATCTACAAAAAGAAATACATTTATTGGCAGCAATATCATAAACCCAAGTCCATATATGAAAAAAATCAGTTCATATTTAAAGAACACCTTATTCTCTTTTAATAATTGGATAAGAGATATAAACGTGTTGATGAAAAACTTCATATCAATTGCATTAGGAGTAGTAGGGGGTTCTTGCTTTGCGAACTTTAATCTTAGAAGCTTTGATATAACTTAACAAGCCTATCATGCCAGCTAATGGAAAAATTAATTGATAAGAGTGAGGATCTTTATCTAGCCACCATCCAACGATGAGGGCTGTTACCATTGATGCCGCACTTGTGTATGCTACAACCTTACCATTTAATCTACCTTGCCAGTCCGGATGATAATTTGATTGCATGACAGATGTCCAGGCTGGATGAAAAACCATCTCGGCAAAAAAACTTATGCAACAAACTAGAATAAAATAAAAAGGACTGGTTGTGAATAATATTAGCAGTAAGACCGCTCTTCCAATATAAGCTGAAAATAAAATAAAAGGTTTTTTAGGACGGCCTTCCATTAAACGACTGACAATAAATCCAAAAATAAAAAAGCCATGTACGGCTGAAGCTAAAATAGCAATCTGCCAGTCAGTAGCGTGCAATGTTTTTCTAGCGATAACTTCTTTAAAGCTCATAATGGAGAAAAAAGCACCATTTAGAAGTTCAAAATTTACATGAGCTCTGTAAGTATATCTGGAGATTAATGGTGGTCTTGTTGTTGTCATGTATCAGCTTTGAAGAGAAAAATGTGAATATTATCTTTTTTTAAAAAATAAAATAAATTTAAATTAAAATCTATAGATTAATTGTTTATCTCATTAATGGAGCAATTTCTGTTGATCTTTTTTCAACCTAAAGCAACTAAGATTAGTCCAATAAAAACAATGCCTACGCCAATTAGTTTCAATTTATGAGAGGGTTCTTTTAAAAGAACAATTCCGCATAATACTCCTAAGGGAATACTTAATTGTCGAAATCCAACAACATAGCTAACATTTTTAGCGTATTCAAATGAGATAAGCACCAAGAGGTATGTTATATGAATTGCTACTCCAGCGAACATGGCATAACGTAAGTGTTCATTGAAAGTTTTAGCGAAACTTAATCGTCCTTGACGTCGAAAAGATACAAAAAATAATAACCAAATAAATGCTATCCATGCTTGTAAGCAAGCATATATTATTGCTATTTGAATATTGTTAATGGAAATATTCGTATTATTTCTAAGTTGTCTTAGAGCTTCATCATCTATAATGGAATAACCTGCGGTGCCCATAGCGGCTAGTAGAGCTAACCCGCAAGTTAAATTTAAGTAATTTTTTATTTTAATTTCACTAAATTTATTTACTGGAATTAAAAAACAGCCCATGACAATAAACAATATTCCGATGATACACAAAATTGATATTTGATTTCCTTGGCTAAAAAATAATGTAACTATTGATACAACAATTGCCGGTGAAGAACGGGCAAGCGGGTATACGATTGATAATTCTCCTGACCGATAAGCTCCAGCTAGAGATACATAGTATAGACTCATAAAGAATCCTGTTGATAAAAGAAGCATCCAGATGTTTAATGAAAAGTGATTTGTAACGATGTTAATATTAATTATAAGAAAAGGTGATAGTAGCAGAGCACCGGTAAAACTTGAAATCAGAAAAAATGCTGCTGTAGGAAGTTTACTTTTACTTAATAGATTCCAACCGGCATGCATAATAGCTGAAATGAGGATCAGAATTATGGCAGTTAAAGACATATTATAGGTATATTAATTCATCGTTCAAAATAAGGTGGAATTAGATTAATCATCATTGTCATATTCTTCTTCTTCAAGAAGGTTTATGCTTTGACCTGATCCTGTAATTTCAACTTCAAGATTATGAAAACTCCAACGGCCCCCAGACTTTGTGGCTTCTAAATAGATGGTTGCGTCACCCAGTGGGCCAGAAATAGGTATACTTAAATTTGCTTGGCCTGAAGCACCACTGACATTAATGTTGCCGGCGACAAACATTCCCGCTTCAATGGGAGTGCCTAACGCTAATTGAACTTCTTCATTATTTATAGCTGTCGAGAAGCCCTGTTTGTAAGCATCAGATGATTTCATCATACTGAAAACAAAGAAAAAAATTGCAGCAAAGAAACACATAAATAGAGCCACTAGACCGAAACAACCAATTGGAACAAACCATTTCCAATTTCTACCCCACCAATTTTTTTTCTCTGGTTCGTTCATAAGATTCCCTAGTTTTTTTTTAATTTAGAATATATAGAAATCTAGTGGTAGGTCAATAAATTAACTAGTTAGATTAAGCTGTATTTAGACAAGTATCATGAAGATGCCTATTCCAATCAAAAATCATTTGATAGAAAATCCTAGATAAAAACTGTAGAGCCTGAAGAGACTTATAGTTTAGTCGATTACTTTAATAGTTTCTGTATTTTTTTTATCAAATGATCTTGGCCATAAATACTTCCTAATTCGCAAATCATGAGGCCTTTCTTTTTATATTTATGTAATATTTTGAATTCAAAGTCAATTTGCTTTTTTGATTTAGTATGACTAGACATGGGGCCAGATTGATAATAAGCTATCATGGGTATTCCGCTGCTAAAGGAAGTGGTTGTTTCGATGTGATTATTTATTTTAGATTTTTTCCAATGTGGAAGAAAAAACCAAGAGCACGTAACGGCACAATGATCAATTTTTATTTTTGAAGCATAAAAGGGGTTTGGTAAATATGTAGGATGAATGTGACAAGCAGAAATGATTTTCTTGTCGATATTTTTTATTTCCGTTTCTAAGCGATTATATAATTCTATGAGCTGAGATTCATAAAAGGCTGCTAGATTAATAGGTTTATCTTTTGATAATAGTTTGATTTTATCAGTGCAAGTCATGCAATGACAGGATTTTAAATTTCGATATCCAATAAAATCCCAGCAGATGCCTTTGTAACCTAATTTAATTATTCTTTTTACTTCATCGTTAACATTTTTAATAATTTTATCATCAGTAGGACATAATAATTTTTTACTTAATATATCTTGTTTTCCTTTTGCCGGTTCTCCTCCATACTGATGAAGAGTATGTTTTTGGTCTATCGTTTTTTCTTCATGAGTTAAAACTTGAAGTCGCGTTCCATATTTTTTAGATAATGGTTCCATAATTTTAAAAGGAAGAATGCTATTTTTTTTACATGCGTTAATAAATTCTTTGTCTTGTGTGCCACTGCACCAAATCATTGCATTAAAACCAAGGGATTTGGCAAAAGCAACTTTATTGGAGACCTCTTTTAATTCATCCGGCCAGTACCATCCGGCAGTTATTTTTAACTTTTTTGAGTTCACATCTTGAGCGATTAGAGAAAAGTTTATAAAGACCAAAGTAAATATCAAAATTAGATTTTTCATAATTATTTTCTTTCAGGAGGATCCTTCTTATTCATTTTGATGAATGTGGGATGCTTTTTAAGTGATGGGAGGGGTGGGTATGAGTGTTGTAACACCAATGATATAAATAAATTTATATCATCATTTTAATTTATTTCTAGATAATTTTTAATTGTGGTTACTAACCTAGATAGAAACTGTTGATACTAGTTTGTTTTTTAAATGATTTTAATCTGTTCTTAAAAATTAAAGGGATAAATTTGGCCATGAGTGCTATACAGCAAAACTAGAACTGCAATAGCTAAAAGGATATATTTAAATATCCCATTAAAATCACCTTGCCCAGTTTTATTTAAATTGCTACTTGGTTGAAATTTAAAAATGCTTATTAATCCTCCCGTGAAATAAAGGAATATTAATATTATAATTAACGGAAATTTTGTAGGGATTTCTTTTTCTGCTACAATGATAGAAGTATTTTTTAATTCCTCTTTGATTTGTTTTTTCGTAATATTAGGTTTAGATAATTTAATTTTTTCTTCTACTTCCTTTATCTTTCTAATTGTAATTTTTTCTTTTTCTCGACTGTGATATTGTTGTGCCGCATCTGTTGAAACGGTATGTTGATTAAATGTAAAAAATAATAAGACATATATAATTATTGGAATACCAAGTGTTATCAATGTTGTTTTTAGTCGGTTCATTCCAGTAGTGGTAGAAATAATTTTTTCTTGAATAGTTAAGTAAACTCTTGTAGAGAGATAGCTTGAAAATGGTGTAAAACATAATGTCGGCAACCAGCACCAAGTGTACCAGGCAGGCAAGATTGATGTCCATGTGACAGGATCACCATATTCATAGTAGATGCCAAGAATTATATAAGCAATGCCGCCATTGAGACTGGCTAATAGCGTTAAAGATAAAAATAAAGAGATGAAAATATTTTGAATTTTTACTTTTTTAAAATAAATGAAAATGATTATGGCTGTAAGAATATTGATAAGAATCCCTGAATATGAAAAGAGAATATTTTTTAAAATTGATTTAGAGTGGAAGTCAGAACTTACGTATCCACCACCAAAAAGGCTAATATCAATTTTATGAATACTAAAGTCAAATAGATAAGCGACTAATGCATGGCCGAATACTTCATGTATAAAAGTAGTTAGCCTGGTTGACAAGACCAGCATGGACACCATTAGGATTATGATAAGTATTGCTTTTACTGATTTTTTAGAAAACGTAGCATCATTTGCTGCTTGATCTTCAATCATAAATAACTGCTTAAATAATTCTTTAAGATATTCATTGATGCTCCATTGATACCCTCAACTAAAGACATGACGGAAAAAACCCCTATACCAGCAATTG
Organism: Planctomycetota bacterium; assembly: GCA_002746535.1. Taxonomy (GTDB): domain Bacteria; phylum Planctomycetota. Next base: position 157,028 of record NVWA01000002.1, on the reverse strand, counting down.
TTTGTATTAAGGGAATGCTACATAAAAATACCAGATTCTTTTTTAATTCGCTCCATTCGTTTTTTTGAGTGATCACATAATAGCCTACGGCAAAAGTAAAGACCGCCCAAAACCAAGAAACAAAATTCAACAACGGCACTCCAAGAAACCACGGTGCCAGTGTTTCGTTCCATGTCCAAAGACCAAAAGCACTTGCAAATGGATCTATCTGAAAGTCAAAAAACAATGCAATGCCTGAAACTGCAAGCGCACCTACTAATACATTGATTCGTTTATCTTTAAAAAAGGCCGCATGGTATTTTTCGAAAATGACTACTGATGGATAAAAGATAACCGACCACCCTATCATAGTGATGAGAGGTGCATGAAAGCCTGGCACATAAAAATGATACCCCTCTTCAGAAAAGAATCCCATCTGTACTCCTGAAGATTCTAGGAAAAAACCATACAAAGTTGCTATCATGAAAAATTTAATATATCCCTGGCTTCCACGATACCAAGCACAATGAACCGCAATAAAAAATATCCAAATTAAATTAACGATTTCATAAGTAAATTTATATTCGCTTAAATTTATTTCTTCTTTTTGAGTAAAAAGAACTATGTAAATGAATAGTGCTAGTGTGATTAAAAACAGGGAGGAAAGTGGAACCCAAGGAGATTTCCATTTTTCTGAACTCTTAAAATGAGCGTAGAAATATATAAAAATAACAATCCATGGGAAAATGATAGTCCATATGAAATCATAATGGGGCGTTTCAAACATTGATAATGATGAAGCAGCAGTCATTAAGGACCCGAGCCAAAAATACCATATAGGTAGGTGTTTAAAAAAACCATTGTAGGTGGCTAACAATAGAATTATGAATTTATTTTTTTTAATGTCGGTCATGTTGCAACGTTAATTCTTATGAATATTGATATAGCATATCAATTTGCTGCATCATGTAGTGAAACATTAGTTTTGCAACATAAAGACATAGAATAGTAATGATAGTTGTAGTAACGATAAAAATAATCTTTGTAGATTTTTTGTAAGTTGGATGAAACCAAACTAAAGGTAGTGCTAGGGGCCCTGCTGTGATTAAGGCCATCACAATTACGGTTGTTTTGTATTGTAGCTTAATTGATTTTTTGGCAGGTTGGTTGAGTGGCTTGTCACAAAAAGGACAATCAATTTCGTCATCATGTATATCTTCATTGCAGGAAGGACATTTTTTCATAATTTTATGTGGGTGTAAATTATTAATTATATATAAAAGTAGATAAATAGGTAGGGGTAGTAATTAATAAAAGCCGTGTGCATTAATCTTAAATAAAAAAGAGTTTAAGGATTATCTATATGTTATGGCTGAAAAAAACTGAATTAATAAAACTCTACCATGTATTCAATTTTTGAGCTTGATCCATCTTTAAGTTTAGTCCCTGTAATTTCTACAAAATAACGCGACTTTGGTGCAGTGCTCAATTTTTTAGGAAGAAAAATAATACATGATTTAATGCCGAACCCACCATTATCGACATTAAAATACTCTAAAGGCATAGCTGCTTTTTCTTTAACAAACTTGTTATTTAATCTGAAGACAGAAACTTTGATTTTATCTTTACTGCCATTCATATATTTATTTGGATTTAATGATACAGACCAAGCGTGTTTGTTTGAAATATGAGTGCGAGGATAATAGCCTCGGCTTGGATAAGCGATATAATCATAAATCGGAATATCTTTATTGGTTGAATCCATAGACCACATGGCTCCAAAGCTACCTTTATTCCCAAATCCAGTTGCTCCTAATTTTGGATTTAAGCACCATCTTCTATGGCCAACACGGTCTATATTTGATTTATCAGAATCATCCATATAGCGTTTTACACTTGAACTTGCTGAGACATTCCCACCCATAGATAAATTTGTATGGGTGGTGCCATGATATCCAAATTTAAATTCCTTTTCTGGCATACCGGGATTTTTAGGAGTGTGGGTCAGTTTGCCTACTTTTATAAGTACATTTACAGCACCAATACAATGAGCAACTTGGTTTCTATCTATTTTTATATTTTTGTAAGGTAGGTCTGAAAGAAAGCGGAATTCCATTAATTTTTTGATTCCAGTGGTATTGTCTTTGATAACCTTAGGCGAAAAATTGGATTCTGCCAATTGGTCTGATGGCCAAGTACCCGTTTGTTGAATTTTAATTTGTTGGATTAATGATAGACTTCTTTTAATTTCTTTAATAGATTTTGGATATGCCAATATCCCTGATACCCAAACTTCTTTAGATTTAGATTTTCCATTTTCATAAGTTTTTTGAAATCCGTGTTGTAATCCTTTTTTATAAGTAAAAGCCTTTTTTATTTTCCCGTTTTCATCATACTCTGAATACTTACCATTTAATTCTCCTTTTTTATAAGAAGCTTTGATCTTCAATTTCCCATTTTTAAAATATTCTTGATAAAGACCCGTTTTTTTGCCATCTTTATCTATAGAATATTTGCATTGCATCTTGCCACCATCGAAATTTTTGGTGATTGTTTCGGCAATTAAAAAACAATTGAATGAAATTAAAAGTAAAAGAGATATGGCCAAATGTTGAAAGCGTTTCATAAAGTTCCTTGTTCTAGGGTTCGTTTTTTGCTTGATTAGTCACCTTTAACGTGAAGAGGCCTAAGGTATTAGTGAATTGGATAAGATCAATACATAATTACAGTATTAGTAGACGCTTATTCTTTCAATTATTTAAATATATATAATTTATGGTGAAGAATATTTATTTATCGAACAAACCAAATGGTCAGTAGTGATAATTTATTCAGCAGTTAAAAGCATCTTTTTATAAGCTTGTGGGGATAACCCGCATATTTTTTTAAATACTCGAGAAAAGTAGCTGTTGTCTTCATATCCCGTAGCTTCAGCAATGGCGCTGATAGAAAGATTATTTTCTTCTAACAGTAATCTTGCATGATCAATTCGTAACTTATTAATATATTGTTGAGGCGTCAAGCCTAAAGTATCTTTGAACTGTTCACCAAAATAATTTTGACTTAGATGAACTTCTTTCGCTAAATTTTTCACACTCAATTCAATATTCCAATTATCATGAATTAAGACTAGTGCTTTTGATATTGGTCCTGTTTGCAAATATTCATGGGGTCGTTTATGGCCAAATGAAATCCAAGCTCTACTGATAGTAATCAATATATTGATACATGCTTCTGTGGCAACTAACTGCCAACCCAATTCTTTTTGTCTTTGTTCGTGTCTAATTGTATTTGTTAAATCAATTATTTTTTTAGCATGGATAGGTGTTAGTGCTAACTTATGCAATGCCTTTTTATTATTTTTGCTATGAAGTATTTCTAGACCAGTCATCTTAGTTAAAACACCCCATGTCTTGTCGTCAAAGAGTGTTTCTTTAAATATAATATTTATATACTCTAAGGCAGTATCTGTTTGAAAGCTATGTGATTCGTCGGGGGCCATCAGGTAAATATCACCAGCTAGCATAGGGTATTGTTTTTTAGCAACCGTATGTAAACCGCTTCCTTTTGAAATGTAGACAATTTCATAGAAGTCATGTTTGTGTTCAATTAGATGATGATTAATGCTATTATTTACTGGGATCACCAATAAGTCTAAAGAAGACCTTCTGATATTTTCGAAGTTTGATTTGTTTATTTTTTTCATCAATCAATTAAATCCGTGATTTGTCCTAATAATTCCGTTAAGTTTCCGGTAATGAGACGTTTGTTCAAGCTATAATTACTATAAATCTACAGCGAGAGAGGATATATAATGGAAACACAAGAAAAAGCCTTTATTGAAGAAGTTGCACGAAGAGATTCTAAAGGAATTGTAAAGGGTCTAGAAGATGACGGATGTGTCTTAATTCCCAATTTGGTCGATAAGTCTAAAGTAGCCGAAATGAAAAATGAAATTGATCAACTAATTCATCATGAACACGATAATAATGCCATTAATAAAACGAATGATCATTTCAAATGTGTTTTTAATCGTTCTCCTTATTGGTTGCAGTTTATTGACATGGATGGCATCATTGATGGCATCGAAGAATTAATGGGCCATGATTGCCATATTATTGGTATGTCTGCATGGCGATCACCTCCAGGAATTGGTCGTAAATATTTCCATATTGATCAATTAATGATGCCAATGGATTCTGAATTATTATTAAACGGACATATTAAGTTACCCGTCTACTATTCTACGCTTCATTTTTATCTAAGTGATATTGATGAAGATTTGTGCCCAACTTATATTGTTCCTGGTTCTCATAAATCAGGAAGAGCCCCTGGACATGAATTAGAGAAAAATTCTGAAACGGGGTTTTTAGGTGGTGATGAAGATTCCTGGAATGGTGTGAAAGCAAGGCCACTACTTGTTAACGCCGGAGATGGGTTGCTGTTTAGAAGTGAAGTTTGGCATGGAGGTTCTAAAAATAATACCACTGATAGAACAAGATATTTATTACAGGTTCATTATGGCAGAAGGGGTGTCGCTCAACGGTTTCCGCCCTATTTAGAATTTCAATACAATAAAGACGTTTTAGATCAAGCCACAGATCGTCAACTGAGATTACTAGGAAAGCATCCCATTGGAGCTTACGGATAGAAAGGAATATTTATGTTAGATTTGAAGAACAAACATATTTTAGTTTGTGGTGGTTCTAGAGGCATTGGTGCCGCTACTGTAAAGTTGGCGGCTAAAGCAGGAGCCCAGATTTCAATCAATTATCGCTCAAACAATTCAGAGGCTGAAAGCCTAGTAGAAGAAGTTGAAAGTACTGGCGGAGAAGCAATTTCAATTCAAGGGGATATTTCTGTTGAAGAAGATGTGACAAGAATTATTGATTCTGCCGTAGCTAGATTTGGTGATCTAGACGGATTGGTAATTTCAGCCGGAATATTTGAAGGAGGAAACTTAGAAGAAATGTCGACAGAGTTCTGGGATCGTACAATGAATATAAATTTAAAATCAAACTTTATGATTATGAAAGCAGCCAGAAGTAGTTTAATTGCGAATAGTGGTGGTAGTGTTGTTTTTATAGCATCAACCGCTGGCCAAAGAGGATCAGATGTTTACTCTGCTTATGCGACATCTAAAGGCGGTCAAATAATATTTATGAGATCAATGGCTAGAGAACTTGCTCCATTTAAAATTCGTTGTAATTGTGTTGCCCCCGGTTGGACAGAAACTGATATGGCCACAGATACAATTGATGCTTTGGGACGAGAAGATATTGTGGCTTCTATTCCATTAGGACGAATAGGTCAGCCAGAAGATCCTGGAGCTGCCACAGTATTTTTATTATCTGATTTAGCCCAATTCATAACTGGCTCAACAATTACCGTAGATGGTGGTTTTGACATGCGTGGATAATTCAGTGCTTGCATTAACAGTGATGCAACAGGTTCTATAGAAGTTGACGCTGAAAGTTCTTCTAGCTTTTTATAGGGTTCACTTACTTTAATCAAATAGATCTTTTAATGATAGATTTATTAAATGTGATAAAATGCCAGACTTTGTAGTTAATTTTGCAAAGGCTAAATGTGAAGAGTTTTGTATTAAGTAAATCTCCAAAGATAGAAAATAAGAACGTGTCATGGATCTTTCCTGTTAATTTTGAATGGGAAGGCTTAAAGATTTATTGTGGCGAGGTGGATCTTCCGGATATATCATTTGATCTTAATGATGACGATAATCAAAAAAATGTTTTAGTTCGTGTAAAAGCATTTAGCATAAATCATCGTGATGCCTCTATGTTTTATCATGCTTATGAGGATTTGGGAAATAAAGATGTTTACCCGATTGGCTCTGAGTTTTGTGCCGAAGTATTACAAGTAGGTCCTGAGGTAGATAGTATCAATGTAGGTGATTTGGTTATAGGTGATAATCACTACCACGATGATGGATTGGTGGAACAGTTGGGTGTGCCTGTTAATTTTTCAAGTCAAGAATTGTTAATACTTCCGGCAGATAAAGTTTTTTTAAAACCAGATTCTATGACTCTTGATGTAGCCGCTTCATTTAGTGTTGCCTCTCAAACTTCTTATAGCATATTAGAAAAATTACAATTAAAAAAAGGCGATAATTTATTAATCACAGGGGCTAGCTCGAATACATCAGTAACGTTGCTTAATGCTGCAGTTGGTAAGAGAATAAATGTTACAATGCTATCTAGAAATTTACAACATTCTTTGCAGTTCTATGAATTGGACGCAGAAGAAGTTTGGTGCTTACCTGAGCAAAATTTTCCTTTGATTCAAAATGAAGTGGTTCTGAAAAAAGTCCAAGAAATAAAAGGCTTTCATGGTATTGCGGATCCATTTGTAGATTTTTATTTTCCAAAAGTTGCTCCACTAATTAAATTTGGTGGCAATTATGTTTTTTCTGGTATTGCCAATCAGCTTCTGAAAGAAGAAGAAAATTTGGATCAATTAAGCAAAGAAAATTTATTAGCTTGGTCCGAAATGATTGCAAAGAAAGTAAATGTTTTAGGAGCCTGTTTAGGGGAGCGTCGACATTTACAAGAAGCTGTCCGTGATTGGGAAAAGGGCCTTTTTAAAGGAGTGCCTTTTGAAGGCGTCTATTCAGCAGGGCAAGAACTCGCATTTATTGAAAAAGCTTTTGGGTTGACACTTAGATTTGGTAAATCAGTATGGAAGTATTAGTAAAGTTTTGCTAAGTATTAAGTAACTATTGACCATAATTATTTAATCTTTTAGTTAATAGTATTTAACTATATGTTTAATATTTATACAATTCTTATTATTTTTAAAAAGATCTATCAGGAATTTGAATGGCGATTAATTTTAATAAGCAATCCTTAGGTGAGCAGATTGCATTAATGCTAAAAGAAAAAATTCATAGTCAAAAATTTGAAGGCGGGATGTTGCCTAAGGAAGAAGATCTCGCAATAGAGTTGAATGTTAGTAGAGGAACAGTTCGTTCGGCAATGTCTATTTTAGTAGATGAAGAACTAATCATTAGAGTTAAAAAGAAAGGAACTTTCGTAAACACGGATAAGGTTATCCCTTCCAATCTAACAAAGTTTAAGCGATTAAATGTTTTTTTTATTGGTCAAAAAGGTGATATTGAAAAGGACATGGGTAGTAACTTTTATGGGAATTTGATTAGTTCCATTTTTGAAGAAGCAAATAAGCAGAAATATTTTTTAAACCTTGCCATGTTGGATCATAATGATCAAAAAAATGTTGATTACAAATCCTTTCTTGAAGACGATAGTGATGGTCATATTTTAGTTGGGATAGAACGAAAAGATATCATTACGGAGTTTCTGAAATCTGGTAAACCGACATTATTATTAGATCACAGCCTGGACTTAAAAGGCTTGGAGTGTTTCGATGTAGATTCTTATAAAGCCTCAAGTGATGTTGTGGACTTTTTATGGGAAAGAGGACACCGAAAATTTATTTTTTTACGACACCATCGTTTTACTGCAAACCCAGGAAGAATTAGTGGCGTTTTAGATAGATTGAAAGAGCTTGGTTGCCCAAAAGAAAATATTATTGAAGATGCTATTAACCCAAGAATAGATAAAGGTTATGATGCCATTATGAAATTATCAGCCGAGATAAAAAAAACTACGGCTATCATTACATTTGATTCCTTGATGGCAACGGGGGCAATCCGAGCCGTAAGAGAAATGGGTTTAAATGTTCCTGATGATATTAGTATAATCAGCTGTAGTAATAATATTCTTGAACTTGATAGTGTAAATTTAACATCTATAGAGTTTGATCTTAAAGAATATGGGGTTACTGCCGTAAAACATATCGTAGATAGAATAAATGGATCAACAGATAAGCCAATTCAAAATGCTATTGGAAAAATTATAGAGCGTGGATCTGTAAGGAAATTAAATTAAGTTTCATTAGATCATTTTCATAAATCGTGTTAATATTTTGGAATAAACTTGAAAGATTATTTCCCAAAACGAATCGTTTGTTTGACAGAAGAGTTTACTGAAATTCTTTATATATTGGGTCAACAAGATCGTATAGTTGGTATTTCTCAGTTTACTGAACGACCTTTAATTGCAAAAAAAGAGAAACCTAAAGTTTCCGCTTTTACATCAGCAGATACAAAAAAAATTATTGAACTAAAACCGGATCTTGTCATAGGCTTTTCTGATATTCAAGCTGAGATTGCTTCAAGTCTTATTAAATTAGGATTAAACGTTTTGATCTTTAATCAAAGGTCTATTAATGAAATTTATGAAGTGATCCAAGCCATAGGTGCAATTGTCGGTTGTACAGAAAAAGCAAATCAATGGATTTTGAACAACATAAAAGAATTGGATGAAATAAAATTAAAATCTGTCGATAGAAAAATCAAACCAAAAGTATACTTTGAGGAATGGTATGACCCTATCATATCAAATATTCAATGGGTTGGCGAGTTGGTGAAAATTGCTGGAGGCGATGAATGTTTCCCCGCATTATCAAAAGAATCTTTAGCAAAATATAGAATCATTGAAAATCCTGATGAAGTCGTTAAACAGAACCCAGATATTATTATGGTCTCTTGGTGTGGCGCAAAATTTATTAAAGATAAATTAACTTCTAGACCAGGTTGGGATAAGATCAATGCCCTTAAAAATGATCAGATTTACGAAATTAATTCCACCGATATTTTACAACCAGGTCCAGCAGCATTAACAGATGGATTGAAAAAAATAAGTGAAATTATTGATAAATGGGCATTAGAACATAATGAAGACTAAAGTCTGTTCTGATTGTAATATTTCATTTAACTGCTTTTCTGATTCAAAAGATTCTAATTGTTGGTGTAGTGTTTTACCAAACATAATGACGATCGAAGAACAAAGTGATTGTAAATGCAGTTCCTGTCTTACAGTCGCGATCAATGAAAAAATCGAAAATCTTATTTCAAATACTGCTATTGATGAATTAGTTGAGTTAGCTAGCAAACATAAAGAAGATTCCTGCACCGAAGGTATTGATTATTGCATTGAGAACGAAATGCATGTCTTTTCAAAATGGTACCTGTTAAAACAAGGTTCTTGCTGCGATAACAATTGTAAAAATTGCCCCTATTAATAGCTGATTTTTTCTTTTTAGGGAACAGAGAGTATTTTACAATTAATTCTCTTAATATTTCTTTTTTGTTAGCTAAATTTAGTTGTAAGGAATATAGTTATGATACTACCAAGAACATATTAAACGATTCTTTGGATTTTTATGAAGCATATAGTAATTATTGGAAATGGCATTGCAGGTGTGACGGCTGCTCGTCATCTTCGTAAATTGGGTGATGATAAGATTACAATTATTAGTGCTGAGACAAAATATTTTTTTAGCCGCACGGCCTTAATGTATATTTACATGGGTCATATGACTTTGCAAGATACACAACCCTATGAAAATTGGTTTTGGGAAAAAAATAGAATCGACCTAATTCAAGACAAAGTTGAGAGTGTTGACTATTCAGAAAAAAAACTTTTATTAGCTTCCAAAACAGAAGTTTCCTATGATTCATTAATTTTAGCAACTGGTGCCAAACCAAATATGTTCGGCTGGAAAGGCCAAGATCTTGATGGTGCTCAGGGATTATATAGCTACCAAAATTTACAATATATTGAAGAACGTAGTCATCTCATCAAACGTGCCGTTATTGTAGGGGGTGGTTTGATCGGAATTGAATTGGCTGAAATGTTTTTATCAAGAAATATCAAAGTCACATTTTTGGTTAGAGAAAAAAGTTTTTGGAATAAGATTTTACCAAATGAAGAATCTGCCATGATCAATCGACATATTTTTGAGCATCATATTGATCTAAGATTAGGGGCTGAATTAGAAGAAATTATTGGAGATGATTCAGGTAAAGTAAAAGCCATTAAAATTAAAGATGGAGAAGTTTTAGATTGTGAATTTGTTGGATTAACTGCTGGGGTTAGCCCAAATATTGACTTTTTAAAAGACTCTGATTTGAATTTGGGGCGGGGTATAAAAATAGACCAAACCTTTAAAACCAATATGCCGGATGTATATGCGATTGGTGACTGTGCCGAATTTGAAGTTCCTTTAGAAGGTCGTCTACCAATTGAGCAAGTTTGGTATACAGGTAAAATGCATGGGGAGACCGTTGCGCATGTAATCCAAGGCGAAGAAAAAACATACAAGCCAGGAACTTGGTTTAATTCCGCTAAATTTTTGGATATAGAATATCAAACATATGGTATGGTTCTAGGTCAGTTGTTTGATGGACAAGAAACTTTTTATTGGGAAGCTCCTAATGGTAAGATTTCTGTTCGCATCAACTTTTCAAAAGAAACAATGGCTGTGGAAGGATTTAATTTTATGGGTTTACGTGCAAGGCATGAAGTCTGTGTGCCTTGGATAGAAAATAAAATAACTTTAAAAGAAGTTATCGAAAATTTTGGCGCAGCTAATTTCGACCCTGAATTCTATAAGAAATATGAAGCAGTTATCGTTCAGCAATATAATGAAGAGTATCCAAATGATAGGGTTGAACTTAAAACGAAAAAAGGTTTATTTTCAAATTATATTCAAAAATTTAAACGGTTTTCCTTAACAGAAAGAAGTTCCTGAAATGCCTGACTTAAATAAAGTTGATCCTAGCATTGATCTAACGAGTGCGCATGAGCATCAAGATTTTAGTGTCTTGAGTAAAGTTGCCGTAGCAATTATGGTAATAGGTTTTCTTATATTATCGATTGCCGTTTTTGGCCCAGGGGCGAAATACCCAAAGTTGTTTCTTTTTTCTAGTTTCGGTGCCATAGCTTTTGGCTCTTTGGCTTATACCTTTCTGACTTATTTCCTATCGCCTTCAGGTGTAAAAAATAATCATATTACAACAAGTGCTTTGACGGCTCATGGTTGGTTAGCTTGGATAATGGCTGTTGGATTAACGGGTTTTTATGTCATTCATTACTGGTGGTCTCACTTGTTTGAAAATTGGTATCGAATGATGGATCCGTTGTCTTTTTATGTTCGAGGTAAGCAAACAGAAGATTGGATTTTTTATGGAGTATTATATACCTTTGGTGTCTTGATAATGGGTATACGAGCTATAGTAAAATATCGTCACAGTCGCTATCAAATAATCAGAACTTGTATGGTGATATTTTCTCAGTTCTTTTTGGCGTGGTTAATCCCATCATTGTTAGTTTATTTTAAAGAGCCTGAAGCATATGTTAATTATTTTTGGCCATTATCTTTTAAAGATGGTTTTCCATTACATTTTCAATCTCTTCTTCAAGAGCCCTCAATAATGGCAAAGTTCTTAATTTTTTGGTCTTTAGGTTTGACTTTTATTGGCACTCCGATTCTAACATATTATTTTGGTAAACGTTGGTATTGCAGTTGGGTCTGTGGTTGTGGTGGGCTTGCCAATACTGTTGGTGATCCTTTTCGACAAAACTCAAGTAAAAAATTAATTTCTTGGAAGATTGAGCGATGGATGATCAATTCTGTTCTAATATTTATTGTGGTTTCCACGGGTTACATTTGGTATGTTGCCGCAACGGCTGGTACTTTGAAAATTAATCCTGCTGATCACTATCTTACTAAATCATATGGGTTTCTTATTGGTATGGTTTTTTCTGGGGTAGTCGGCACAGGGTTTTATCCTATTTTAGGTACTAGAGTTTGGTGTCGGTTCGGATGCCCCCAGGCTGCCATACTTGGATTCATTCAACGATTCTTTAGTCGTTTTAGAATTACAACGAATGGTGGTCAATGTATTAGCTGTGGTAATTGTTCTAAATATTGTGAGATGGGTATTGATGTTCGCTCCTATGCTGAACGAGGTGCTAATATTGTTAGGGCCAGTTGTGTTGGTTGTGGAATGTGTGCAACGGTATGCCCAAGAGGTGTCTTGAATCTAGAAAATGGTCCCAGAGAAGGTCGCATCAACAAACCAGTTTCCTTATCAGATATTATCAACTTCGAAGAAGATAAATAATTATTGAGTTTTGATTTATTTAATTGTTTGTAGAGGCAAGGCATGCCTTGTCTTAAAACATAATTTGATTGCCGATTAAAAATCTCTAAATAATCCTCTTTTTGTAAAAATTAATTTTCAATATTTCTATTATTTTCTTATTTATACAAGGCATGCCTTGTCTCTACTTATAACTTTGTTTTAATTGTTGGGTGCCGAGGAAGTTTTAATTTTAATCCAAAGGATAAAACATGATCAAACAATTAGCACATATTTGCATTCATTCGAATGACTTAGATAAAACATTACATTACTACACGGAAGTTTTACAATTAGAAAAAGGGTTTGTCTTTGAAAAGGAAGGCGAGCTTTTTGGCTTTTATATTAAATTTGGTAATAATACTTTTATAGAAGTTTTTAAAGGTGATCCTGGTGACGTTGGGAATATTAATCACATATCCATTGAGGTTGAAGATATGGATGGTTTGATTGAGCGAATTAAAAGTTTTGAAATTGAAATTGGTGAAAAGAAATTAGGTGCTGATAATTCTTGGCAAGTTTGGACAGAAGATCCTAATGGTATTCGAATTGAATTTCATGAATATACTGATGAAAGCTGTCAACTTACAGGCAATGCTTGTATTGTGAATTGGTAAGCAATAGTTATTTAGGAAGTCTCACTTCTTGAAGAATAAATCTTAGTGATTTGGGGCTATTAGATTTGAGTGTATTTTCTAAGTGTATCACGGTATAAGGGGAAGTCTTCTTTTAGACTGGTGGTTGTCGTTGCGATAAATAAAGTAGCGGGCTTTTTATCTATTGTAAAGGATATGCTAACTCGACTGATCCCATTTCTTCTTTCTGATTTATCTGTGAAGATGTCCTGTCTTTTAAATTTTTTAATGGCGTTATCAAATTCAGCATAAGATTTGATACTACTGTAATTACTTTTGATAAGCTTTTTTCTCTGAGTGATAGTCACTGAATCCAATATTGCTAATGAGGCAGCATGATCTGATTCGAAATGAAGAGTACTGTTATTTTTCATGATGGTAATGGAGTCTTGCACGCTTTTACTTTTTTTAATAATAATTCTATCATTTTCTAATACCCCAATTGCCGCCGATTCCCCTAGATCATTGGAAACCTTATCAATAAGCTCTTCCATTATTGAATTCCAGTTTTTTTGACCCGAGAGGTGAGATCCCCAAAGATTTACTTTGTTAGATAACTGATAGGACCCATCGTTGTCTTTGATGATATAGCAATCTTCAATGAGGGATTGAATTAGTCTATTTAAACTTGCATCAGTAATCCCTTCAATCATTTTTTTAATTTGATGATATCTCTGCGGTTGAGCGCTTTGTATAAACCCATCAATGATGGTTAGGCCACGAGTTAATGCTGGGATTCCCATGATTTTATGCTCCTGCAATTCTTGGCATTGGTAAGGGGGCTTTCCCCATTTCGCCGTATAAAAATTTTAAAAGTAAATCCGATTTTAATGCTGAATGATCTGAAGAATCCCATAGGTTAATAATTTCATTGGGATCATTCTTCAAATCATAAAGTTCACCATAGTCGCGATTATAATGAATGGTTAATTTATACTGATCATTTACATAGGTTCTTAAATTCATCGTGGTTGGTTGATGTTGATTTTCGATGATGACATGATCGCGAATAGTATTCTCATTTCCGTTCCATACATTTGTTTCATCTATTCCGGTCATAGATCTAGGAATATTTACCCCAGCAAAATTTAAGAAAGTAGGAGCTAAGTCTACTGTGCTTTGTAACGAATCTGACTTTGTATTTTCGGGTATCGTGCCAGGCATACTAACTACCAATGGAATTTTAATTAAGTCTTCGTAATGATGGATGGCTTTTCTCGTCAGGCCATGTTGTCCATAGAAATCTCCATGATCTGTCGTGAAACATATGAGAGTATCATTTTCAAGTCCTAGTTCATAAACTTTATCAATTATTTTTCCAATATATTTATCCATCATAGTTACCATTCCATACATCATGGCCATGTTTTTTCTGATAATTGATTCGTCTTTTACATGGCAACCAGATCCATGGATTCCATTTCCCCCTTCTTCTTGAAAATCTTGAAAATGGTTTCCTGGCAACTGAGAGTATTTAAAATAGGGTGGTTTGTCATCAAATTCACCTTCAGTAAAGGATGGGATCGTAATTTCATCAGGATCATACATGCTAGCAAATGGTTCAGGGCACATATAAGGTGGATGTGGGTCAAAAAAACTAGCCCATAAAAAGAAATTTTCATTTTTACTTTTATATTGTTCCATTAATTTATTTGTTCTTTCAGCAATCCATGTATCGTAGTGAATTTCTTCTGGAATATCCCATGCTTCTCCAGGAGCCGGTGTCACGTGTTTTGAATTAGTTAATTTGTCACCTTCAACGGTTTGTTTTTCTAGATTGGACACAAAATAATCTCGCCAATTTTCATATCCCTTTTCTTTCATCCATAAGGCATAATGTTGTCCAGCATGAGATTCATTTGTGTGGTTTCGAGCTAATTCAATGTGTTCAAAGCCGTAAAAGTTGTCGTTGAAGTTTTTCCAAAAATCTAAATCATGCAAGGTTGGATATGATTCTAATGAGCTATATTCATTAGTACTAAGTAGTGGCTGAAAATGTGCTTTGCCAATTAAGGCTGTTCGGTAATTTTCTTTTTGTAGAATATCGCCAATAGTGGGTACATCTTCCATTAATTTTGTACCTAAACTATAAGCCCCGTGTTGACTTGGATATAAACCTGTAATCCAGCTGGCTCTTGTCGGAGTGCATGTGGGGTTTGGTGTGTACGCTCTTTGAAAAGCCATCCCACTGGCGACTAATTTATCTAGATTTGGAGTTTTAATTTCTGGGTTCAAATACCCCATGGCTGACCAATGTTGCTGGTCACTCGTAATAAATAAAATATTCTTATTCATGGAATTCTCTTTCTTGTTCATATATAATAGTAAATATCATAAATGATAGTATTGAGATGTCAAGAATTTTGTGAAAAGAGAAGGTAACTGTCTAAATTATAGCTAATTAGGAGGTCTCACTTCTTACTAAATAGTAATTTCGGCAACGGTTGGTAAGGGTACTTTTATTATTGAAAATCAAGATATAATTATTGGCTCATAATATTTTAAAAGGAAAATCATATGTCATTTACATTACCAATCGGTTCATCTGCTCCCGATTTTAATTTACCCGCTACTGACCAAAAGGATTATAGTTTATCTTCTTTTTCAGATTCAAAATATTTAGTAGTTTTTTTCACGTGTAATCATTGTCCTTTTGTAATAGGATCTGATGCGATCACTGTGAAAACGGTAGCTCAGTTTAAAGATAAAGGTGTTGCCTTCATAGGCATTAATTCCAATAGTCAAAATACTCATCCAGCAGATTCGTTTGATCATATGGTTGAACGTATGAAGGAAAATGATTTCCCTTGGGTGTATGCTAGAGATAAATCACAAGATGCTGCTAAAGCATATGGTGGCCTTAAGACACCTCATTTTTTTGTGTTTGATGAAAATAGAAAATTAGTTTATACGGGTAGAGGGGTCGATAATCCCAGAAATGCTTTAGAATCTGAAGTTAATGATTTAGATCGCGTCCTAGAAGAACTAACAGAAGGAAAAGAAATTTCAATTGCCTTAACCAATCCTATTGGATGCAATGTTAAATGGGATGGTGAAGATGCGCATTGGATGCCCCCAGAAGCCTGCGATTTAGTTTAGAAGGAATTCCCCAAAGATACAAGATTAAGTATCTTCAGGGAATGGAGGGAGAGCTTGATAATAATATTAATAAAAAAGCGGAACCTGTTTATTTCAAATTGAAATACTCAGGCCTACTTTTATTGCCACTTTAAAAATTCAATCGAAATATTACCTTCGTGTTGAACTTTTAACATTAACGAATGACCTTTGAAGTTTGTTAGAAATTTATTTAAAGAATTTAAAGAAGAAAATTTCTGACGGTTAATACTAAGTATCRTCATGCCCTTTCTTAATCCTGCCATTTTGTAGGCAGGACTACTATTGTCGATATCAAAAATCACTAGTCCTTTTTTTGTTTCTTCTAGTTTAATGCCTAGGCGATCAAATTCATTTGTGGAGCGGTTATTTACGAGTAGGTGGTGTTTATCTCTTACGACGGCTTTAATTTTAATGTCTTTGATCTTGTTATCGCGTTTAACACTTAATGTTATATAGTCGCCTGGGTTAAATCTCAATACAGCTGATTGCACATCGTAAGCATTGGTACATTCGCTTTCGCCAACTTTTAAGACAATATCACCAGATATTAATCCAGCTTTATGAGCAGGATGTCCTTTGACAACTTTTGTGATAAGTACACCATTGTCTATTTCAAATGCCTTTCGTTCATTTGGAGATAAATCTTTCATGACTATGCCAAGCCAGGGTCTTTGAACTTTTCCGTTCTTTATAATTTGAGAAGTTACCCTCTTGACTAAATTACCTGTAATTGCAAATCCAATGCCGGCACTACTTTTATTAAATCCACCTGTGGCAATAAAATTATTGACTCCAATAACATCTCCTCGAATATTTAATAATGGGCCACCACTATTTCCAGGATTTATAGAGGCATCAGTTTGTATATAACTTTCGAAGACTCTGTTTCTGAAAACATTGTGTCTGCCAACTTGGCTGACAATACCTATTGTTAATGTATAGTCGTAGTTAAACGGGGCGCCTACCGCTAGTGCCCAGTTGCCAATATCAACTTTATTTGAATCTGCAAAATTTAGAACGGGAAGTTTTTTTCCTTTTAGATCTAGCTTTAATATTGCTATATCAGAATGTTCATCGACTCCGATTACTTTGACGGCATCTTTATTGATTTGGTTGTCATAAATTTCTCCGTCTTTTGTTTTGACTCTTAAAAACTTTGCATTTTTAATTACGTGTTGATTCGTAACAACATAACCATCAGTTCTTACGATAAATCCAGATCCCCGGCCTACAGGCATAAAACGTGGAAGACTTTTTGATGGTGAAGGTTTTGTTTTTCGTGGAATAAAAAAGGGAAAGGGAGCATGATGATTACCCCTTTTATTTATTGATTGAATGTTTTCAATAATAACGACCGAAGGATATGCTTTTTTAGCAACAGCTCCAAAAGCTTTACTTACTTGAATGGCGGATGCCACTGATGTATCTACTTTTTCATCTGCGTATAAGTTTTGTATACTCAAACATAAAAGAAGTATAAATATAAAAGATTTCTTTAACATTTCGATTCCTTTAAAAAAGTCTAAATTTCTAATGCACATGATTTAGAAAGCAAAGTAAATGCCAAACATAATCAATTTGTGTTTAGGGTGTATGAGAAAAATGAATTAAGAAGAATTAAAAGGTAGCGCTGAAAATTTATTCAATGTGAAATCTTATTGTAAAATAATTGTAATTTTTAGATTAAAAAAACTATTTACACTAATAAATTTAAATGAATTAAATGACACAATTGCGATCTTGTCTTTTTGTCAGATCATTTTGTCATAAGCAAAAGGTTCATTCTTATTTTAAAAAATCTGCAATTCTTTGAATGCAGTCAATTTTAATTTCTGGTATTTCATTGTGTAAATGGTGGCGACCAATTGGGTATGTATGTTCTTTGTAATTACTGAAATGATCTTTAAACCAAGGTAGATTGTGTGTCGCTGAAACAGTATCATCACTTAATCCCTGAAGAACAAGCAAAGATTTGTCGCAGTTAAAATCCTTCAATCCCTTTTCCCATTTTAGTAGAGCTTTTGGCCATGACACATGTAACCAATGGGGTTCAAGAGGGTCATTATTTTTTATAAAATCTAGAAACTCAATATCTCCGGATACCGGTCTAAATTTTCTTGGGACAACAGGCGTAAATGCGCCGAATGTCTTACAGCCAAATTGAATCCAGAACCAACGACAGGCTCTAATCAAAGGTGCCATAAAAATGATTTTATTTAAGTGTTTGGGAAGTCCTACTTGTAAACCATTTATGATACACATGCAACCAGCGCTATGACCAATTAAAGAATACGTATTATCATCCGGAACAAAATCTTTGATTAATTCTTGCAAAATTAAACCATATGTTTTAAACTCATCGATTGCTGTAGATTTTCCACTAGATAAACCAAATCCCGCATAGTCCCATATGGCAACGGAATAACCCAACGAAAGTAACTCTTTTAAAACATGTTTGAAAAGTGCTCCATGATCACAGTAGCCATGTGATAAAAAAATTACTTCCTTCTTTTCGCCTTGGTAAAACTGCACAAAAATATCAAAGTCACAATATGATTTGTAACCGCAGGAAAAACCCTCGTTTTGAGGTAAATCATAATGTTCTAAATAATTTTTAATTGTTGAAGATGGAGTTAATTGTGGATAAGGGGTCGCGGTTTCTTTTAATTGTTTAACAATGGTTTTGTTCCACATAGTTTTTGACTATTTATCTAATGGTGTAAATGCTCTAAATAATTGTGCATTGCCTGAGATATTTAATTGATAAGTCTCAAATGAAGCAAAAAAGGAATCACCTTTTTTAAATTCGAAAGAATTATCATCAGATTTAAATGTGCCTTGGCCATTAATGCAAATAAAGATGGAGGGTTCATGTATTACTCGGGATGTAAATGTTTTATCCTGATTGATATCAATTAAAGAAAGCTGAAACTCATCGGTAAATTTTGGGTATTGGTTTTCGACATCATTTCCCATTACCTTTACTTTGCTTATTTTTGAAACATCGAATTCTAAAATACTCAGTAATTCAATCACATCGACAAACTTTGGAGTCAACCCGCCTCTGAGTACATTATCGCTGTTGGCCATTAATTCAACGCCTAAGCCCTCTAGATAAGAATGTAATCGGCCGGCATCTAAAAAAACTGCTTCGCCAGGTTCAAGTTCAATTAAATTAAGAATTAATGGGCATACGATTCCAATGTCGCCAGCATAGGTAGAATTTAATTTTAGTACCCAATCGTAGCCTGGGTCTTGATCTTTATTTTCTAAGGAAATTTTAATTATTTCATTTAGGAAACTTGTTTTAACTTCTTTTTCCATGGTAATTAAAAAGGTAAATAATTCTTTCAAACATTGAGGGTCATGATCTTCTATCTTATTCCAAATTCTGGTGGGAATATCTTTCTTTGCAGGTGATAAAAGTTTTTCTATTTCCTCTATAGGTCGGAATCCATTCAGGGCTTTGAAAGTAGTTAATGCGCACATCAATTCAGGTTTGTGATTATCATCTTTGTAGTTTCTATTAAAAGCATCAAGGGCAATTCCAAGTTTATTTTCTCTTTCAAAGCCAACTTTTGCTTGTTTTAAGTTTGGATGAGCCTGGATAGATAAGGGTGAGCCGGCAGCTAGAACTTTAAATAAAAAGGGCAGTCGGCCGAATCTTTTCATTATCGTCTTACCTAAAACTTCGGTAGGGTTATTGTTGATTAATTGAAATAAATCACTTTTGAAGGCACTCGCATCTACAAATTTTGAAGGAGCCTTTGGGTGAGCTCCCATCCAAAGTTCTGCCAATGGTTTATTTGATTTATTTTCTATCCCTAATAAATCAGCAATATGCTTAGTATGTCCCCATGCATATTCTTGAATGGTATTTTCTAATTTATAAATGGTCAAATAATATTTCCGTTTAGGAATTGTTATCACTATTCTAGTCAAGAATTATACGTTAACTTTAATAATAATCATCATGCTTTTTTAATTGAATCGAATCAAAGAGGTTTTGTGTCTAAAATAAATCACATCACATCCCTATAATTAATAATTTCAGGAAATTGCTTTTGTTATTAAAAAATAATTTATAATTTCAACTTTTTTAAGAAAGTAAGAATGACGCATCCATATAACGGAATTTTATTGGTAGATAAGCCCTCCGGCATTAGTTCCTTTAATGTCATATACAAATTAAGAAAAATATTGAATATGAAAAAAATTGGTCATGCCGGAACGCTAGATCCTCTTGCGACAGGTTTGCTTATAATTTTATTGGGGAAGGCAACCAAGGCATCTCAATATTTGATCTTGCATGATAAGGTGTATGAAGGTGAAATTAAACTAGGGGAAGCTACAGATTCATATGATGCTGAAGGAAAGATTACGGCTACAAAAGATTTTGAACATGTTTCGAAAGAGGATGTTCACGTTGCCATAAAACATCAAACAGGTGAATTTGAACAATTGCCTCCTATGTTTTCTGCCATAAAAGTTGATGGCCAACGATTGTATAAAGCTGCAAGAAAGGGCATTGAAATAAAACGAGATACAAGATCAGTAAATGTGTATCAGTTTGATCTATTGCAGTTTAATACTCCACTTTTAAATATTAGAATTCATTGTAGTAAAGGAACTTATATTAGAAGTATAGCCCACGATCTAGGTGAAGAGTTAAACTGTGGCGCGCATTTATCATCATTAAGACGAGTGCAATCCGGTGAATTTAAGATTGAAGATTCTCTAACGCTTGAAAAAATTGAAGCAATGACAGCTGATGATGTCTCTTCCTCTTTGCAGGACCATCAAGTTTTTATTCCAGTAAAAAATCAAATTAAAAATATATAATTGTAGAGGCAAGGCATTCATCAATCGGTTGTACGAATTAGAGATATGTGCTCGAAGATGGGCATTAGCCGTAGGTTGGGCTGAGTCCTAATTTATCATATATGCTTTTTCGAGATGTGAATTTTAATTAGTACAACCGATTGATGCATGCATTGTCTCTACAGTGCGATATGACTATTAATATTATTTAACTCATAAGCTCAAAAGTGTTTGAAGCGTTGTCGTAATATTGTTTTAAATACCCAAGGTGTTTATCTGATGTGTTATTACTATCGCTTAGTTGATCTTTAAAAAAGTAGATAAATTCAGCAGGGCTCATGGATTTAAAACTGTTTTTAATATTTTTTAATATTTTTAATTTCTCCTCATGATCAGTAAAGAAGGGAAGAATTGTTTTTGTTTTTAATGGATTATTCATGATTTTTTTTAATGTAGATTCTGTTTCATCAATGTTTAAGTTGAGTAAAACGGCATCGGCGCCACCAACTTTATCGTAGGCCTTTAAATCCCCTAATTGATTGAAGAGCAATCTTTTTTTGTAAAAAGATACATGCTTTGGATTTACTGTAATCATTAAATCCGTAACGGAGTGTAATTCTTTGCCGGCTATGTAAATAAAATTAAAGAGTTTTATCAATATTTCTTGAGCTTCTTTTATATCTTTATCAATTGCTAGAGAAATTATTTCGGCAGGAACTCTACCAGTGTTTCTTAAGTTTTGAATATCATTGTGAAAGATATGATCAGCAGGTAAATTAGTTATTGAGTCGATTACGATTGTTATTGTGCCCACAACTTTATCATTTTTTTTTGCAATAAAAGTCATTGTGTTTGGGTTGGCATCAAATAGTGAATACCACATTTTTGATTTAGAGGGCGTCGCAAATTCTTTTTCAATATATAGTTTATAAACAAGCCTGTAAGCTTGAATTCTATCGGCTACATCTTTTGCAACACTAAATTCTATATTGTCGTTTGGATTACCTAATAAAACCTGGGATGATTCTTCTTGTTTTTTTAATAATTTTTTCTCATATTCGTTTCTAGAAAATCGCCCTAAAACTTGAGTTAAGCTGGATTTATACATTGATAACCCCCTTTTCTAGTCTCGAGGAATTAATTTCCAAAGAAGGATTTGTAGAATTATCTTTTTCCTGATAAGGAGTGTATCGCCCAGGTGCAATGATCTGGTCGGGGTCAATAGATTCTTTGAGCGTTTTAGAAAACTTCCAACAAGGCAGGTTGGGATCAATGATTTGTTTCATTTTATCAACACCTAGTCGGTAAGGGAAATAACCTTCATCTCCTTCTTTGCTTAACAATTCATTATGACACGCTTTAGCATTCAGTTCATCGTTTGAGTCATCTTTATCAAATAAAAGGGGGATGGTGCTATCACAACATTGTTCTGAAAAAATAGTTAAAGTAATTAAAGGATTTATATTATGCTGTGGGCAAACGTTATTAATTATTTCAACATGTTTACGAACATCTGTTGGTGTTAACGGGACTAGAGGAGCATGCCAAATCAAGCCGCAATTATCCTGAGCTGGATTGACAATTGTATTCATATTTGGTTTAGATTTTGCCCTCCAATAAGCTAATGGTAGGGCTACTTGACTAGGTACGCCTGAAACATTTTGTAAGGCTGAAGTTAAAAAATCTAATTTTTGTTTTAATGAATTTTTATAAAAAGAAGGAGCGATAAACCTTGCATAGTGAGCCGTCTTAATAGTTCTATCTGTGATGAAATTGATTCGTTTAATATAAGGTTTCAATGTTTTTTTGATGATTTTCCTAATAACCTTAGTCATCTCTTTTTTGCCATATATAGCTCCAAAACCGGTCCATTCTGTTATTTGATGCTTTTTAGATAAACGCTTAATTACCTCATCGCTGATAACGTTTTGATCATTCTTATCATTTTTAGGAAAAGGCTCAATCATTGAAAGAACTCTTCTCGCATTCATTAAATTGATGGCTCCAGTGTTTTGCCCTAGCTCTTCTTTAATAGTTCGAATGGCTTTGACGGCCCCTTCAAGTGAGGCATCATCTTTTAAGCTAAAGAAAAAAGTGGAAATAGATTCGGGCTTTCTGGCAATTAAAATAGTTCCTTCGGTGACGATCCCAAAATTACCTTGAGTAAAAAGTCCATCTAGGTATGGACCTAAACCCCATTTAAATAATTGATTTATTTTTTTCCCGCCTAATTCTTCTAATGCCGGTTTGTATAATTCCCCATTTGGTAGAACAGCATTAAAAGATGTAATGGCTTCGAAGTGATCACTGTGTGGTGTTAGTCCATAACCTCTTTCTAAAGCGTTACCAAGAATACTGGCAGAAGGTCCAGCACCTGTTGTTGGTACCATAAATTCATCACCATTCTTTTTGAAATATTCATAAAGATCCTGCTGGGTAACACCCGGTTCTACTGTTACAACTCCTAGTTCTGCATCAAAGTTTTTAATTTTGTTCATCTTTGAAAGGTCGACGATGAAGGATGTCTTTTCTACTGGATTGCTACTACCATAGCCCCAGTTTTTACCACCACTAATGGGATACAAAGGTGTTTTGTATTTTTGCGCAATTCTCACGATGCTTTGAACTTCTTTAGTTGATTGTGGTTTAAGAATACCTTTGATATTTCTATTAATGCCGATGGTGTTTTTCGTATAGGGAGCGATAGCTTCTTTTTTCAATAATAGTGAATCGGATCCGAGTAAAAGTTCCCACTCTTTAATAGCTTCAAACCAACATTCGTTTCTTGTTTTGGTCTCTATCATTTTTATCCCCATTCGAAATTACATGTTTTATATGTATAACCTATAGGAAATATGATGCCAACATCATGAATTTTATAACTAATTGATATATATAGACTTAGAGCTTATCCTAGTCAGAAATGCGTATTTCTTTTATTATAGGTATATATTATTATCATTAAGTTATCATTAATTAATGATTAAAAATAGGTACTTTGAAATGATCAAAGATGAAAAACTGATTGAATTGTATACGGGCAATCCGAGTAGATTTTATACGGCTTTACGAGTTTATTTGAACACTCAAAAGAATGACGTTTTTGCTGCGATCATACGTATTGCAGATTACTTTCAGGATCGGAAGAATGCACCAGAAGTTTTAGAAATTATTAACAATGTCTCAGTTGATAAGCACTCTCCAATTGCTCTATTCTTTTATTACCACCATTGGTGTGTATATGACCTCCAAGTTTCTAGAATGGAGGAAGCAAGAATTATTCTAACCAAGATGAAAGCATGTCTTATTGGTAACAAAGAACCTCTATTAGAGGCGGAATATTTATTGAGAAAAGCAGGTTATGTGCAAGGTGATGAGGCCGAAGTATTGTTTATAAAAGGCCTTTCACTTTTAAAACTAAACTCTATTCATTATTTAAATAATGTGAAAACATTATTAGATGAATTTAGTCAAAAAGGTCGATTGCAGGATTTAAATAAAAAATATATGGATGCTATGTCTACAACTTTTGTGCATCATTTTTCATTTATAGATGATGTTGAGAATGGTAAAATCGATGAAGCATTGAGACATGAAAAATTTGTGTTTAATCATAAAGAAAAATTACCCATAACGGTTGAATTACGTTTAAAAAATTTAAAAAAACTAATGAATTTATACTTAGGTATTGATAATAAAGAGGAGTTGGAAAGTTGGATCTTATCAACGTGGGCATTGTTAAATAAGAAACCTTCACTTGCCTTGAGCTCAGCTAAAGATAATTATGACAGCTATATTGAGAATGCTACTGTCATAACTTCCTTTGATCGTTTTGCTCTATTGCGGGCAGAATTATCCAATAAAAACCTGACCGCTGCTAAGAGGCTTTTAGTTGATTATGAGAAACGAAATTGGAAATACAATTTTATGGATTTCTTTTATGCAAGAATGGAGCTTTTAAATAATAATCCTATAAAAGCTGTAGAGCATTTTAAAATCGTTTTGAAAACCAGTCGAGAATATGATGCCATGGGTCGTCTTGATTTTGAACTGGAACTAGCGCTTGAATTAAAACCCAAACAGATCCGATTTTTAATGGAAAGTGGTTTGCAACCATCTAAAAAAGGAAAGCTTCAGATTGCAAAGGTAGCTCCATTAAATCAGATCATCAAAAAAGATTTTGGTATTGAGAGAATTAAAGGCAATAGTCCTGGGGTGATTTCGGTAAAAGAAGATATTGTTAAATTCGCAGCCTTTGATATTCCGGTATTGATATTAGGAGAAACGGGAGTCGGGAAAGATGTCATCGCCAATGCCATCCACGAGGAATCAAATAGAAAAGCAGAGACTTTTATTGCTATTAATTGTAGTGCAATTACAGAGAGCCTATTGCAGTCTGAACTTTTTGGTCATGAGGCCGGTGCTTATACTGGAGCTACCAAAGCACATAAAGGTATCTTTCAAGAAGCAGGAAAAGGAACTGTTTTTTTAGATGAAATTGGGGATATAAGTAGTGGGATGCAGGCGGCTTTATTGAGAGTTTTGGAATCTGGCGAATATAGACCAGTTGGGAGTGCAAAACCTCGACCTGTGAAATGTCATATTATTACGGCAACAAATGCATTGCTTGAAAATAGAGTAGATGAAGGTACTTTCAGAATGGATTTATTATTTAGATTGAAACGTTTGGTTATTCAAGTTCCTTCACTACGCGAACGACCTGATGATATAAAGTATTTGGCGAATTACTTTTTAAATTATAATAAAGATTCGACTGATAAAGCAATATTGAGTCCTGAATTAGAAGAGGCTTTTTTGACATATGCTTGGCCCGGGAATATTAGAGAATTAAAAAATGAAATCGAAAAAATGAGATTATTACATTCAGAAAAATCTTATTACACCATTGAAGATGTTACGTTTCTTCCGAAGAAATCTTCTGTTGAGGATTTATCGCCTGCCTCGCCAAAAATTAGTGGGAATAAAAACGAAGAATTCACTTCAGATATTAATTTAGTTGAAATGCAAACGGAAGAAGCGGTGTTTAAAAGTAGTGGCTCTTATTTTAGGCGAATAGAGAATATCAAAAATTTATTTATTAAGCATAAAAGTATTTCGAGAAAAGAAGTGTGCCAGATCATTGGCGCATCGAATATTACAATAGGAAAAGATTTAAAAAAACTTCGTATAGAAGGTTTTATAAAGAAAATGGAGCCGACAAAATCACCGAGAACCCATTATTTTATTTTGGCTGAATAAAGTAACTGGATCTTCTAGATTTTGTGAATGTAATTTTAATTTTCAGTAGCTATTTGTTCGAATCGAGATTCATTTATTTTGATTAAAAGTCTATGGCCAAACGTTAGAAGCAATTTTTAAGCAAAGTCCTTTCCGGTAAATGTATTATTTCATTGAATAGTCTACGGTAACAATTGCCGTTATTTTTTTAGTGATAGATGTTTCATCTGTATAGCCACCATCGTCTGAAATACTGGTGGAGCTTCCAGGCCTTATGCTGAAAGATCCTTGTCGCGCGGCTTTCAAATAACCTAGCGTTACACCACTACCTTCTGCCAAAATATTGGCCCTATCTCTGGCATCTTTGGTTGCTGCAATTAACAGTTCACTTTTTAACAGCTCTACTTTGCTGTAATAATATTTTGGCGACCATGATTTAAATTCGATATTTTCTTTTAACAAGACAGATATTTCAGATGATATTTTGAATAGTTTCTGGACATCTTTTGTGTAGATATCAATACTCTGTTGCATTGCATAATGCTCTATTTGGTGCGTCCGTCGACCTTTGTCATTCTTTTTCATGATTTCCTCTACAGATATTGAATATTTTTTAATCTCACCTGCTTTGATTCCCTTTTCTATTAAATATTTTTGAACTCTTGCCAGATGATCTTCAATGACTTTATAACCTTCTGTAATTTTCTGACATTTTGTTCTTACTGATATTCCCCATGTTGCATAATCAGAAACAACTTTTTTTTCTGCATAACCACGAACTTTTATTATTTGATGAGATAACCTTACATCTCTAATGACATTTGCGACAAGGTAGGTTGAGATAATAAGCCCTACTGAAATAATTAAACCGAATTTGGCCAGTTGGTTTTTAATAGTATTCATTTCGAGTTCTATATTATTGATAATAATTATGTGATATAGCCGCTGTGATTACAACGGCTATCGTATAGCGTCTTTTATGTCAAATTAACACACTTGAATCGTTCGATAAGAAAAGCCCAACAAATTGTTGGGCTTATAATTTTCTTATGGTGAGATTTCAAAATTTAAGATACATACTTGATTCTCTTCTAAAATAAAATGGGCATAGCCATACCATAAGTTTTTAAGAGAGGCTGTTTGCTGAACTTTGCAAGTGCTGTCCGAGTTAATTAATATCCTCGATACTCTTGATTCATTATTTGAAGCTACAAGCGTTATTTGTTTGTATTTAATAGGTATTTTCTGTTGATCGAAAACACTTGCTTCGGCAACTAGATATGTTTTATTGTTTTCTCTAACTAATCTCGGTTCTATCTGACAAGTAACTTTTTTATTGTTTTTTGTATGAATAGTCTGGGTCTTTATAGTAGATTCTTTTAGTTTCTTTTTTTTGGAGTTAAATTCGTAAACGGTATTTTGTATGTATTTTTCAAAAGCCAAAAGTTGATTTTGAAGTTGTCCTTTGAGTTGATTCTTAAATTGGTTTTTCAGATTTGTTGGATTAGGTAAAGTTCTCATAATTTCCTTTTTTCTATTTTGATGATTCGAAAGTAGAGGCATCTATAGAAAAAATTTCACAAAAAAATCCTATAGACACCCCTATAAATGACTGCGTTCTTTAAAAACATTTTCAATTAAGAAAATGACTGCTTTCGATAAAATGGCCTAATTTTCTTGAGACTTTACTACGATCTAATACAATGGTAGCCCCCTACAAGATGATTCGATCGGTTTGGTCTTCAGATTAAATTTATTGGGTCATCTTTTTTTCCTGTTTTTATATTTCTGCTTTTTTGATAGTCTCCTTTCCTTAATTGCTGCAGAGCTGTTTGGTGTTAGAAAGGGAGAGAGATCTAATCTTCCATCCAGCTCTTACATAGTGGTCATTTTTTACTTGCTGATTTAAATCAATTAATTTTGCAATGATAACTTTTCTGTTTTTGTGATTATTTTTGATACCACTAGATTTTAATAATGTTTGTGCAATGGTTGAAAGGGTGTCCCCACGTTTAACCGTTACGATTGGTTTTTCAGTTTCATTATTTTGAAGCGTAGTGCTTGAGCTATCAGAAAGAATATTCATACTCATATCCGGAAGATCATAAGTTGGCCCGTTGACAAATTCATCAAGTGTTTCATAAGCAACAGAGGAATCTTTAGTG
Organism: Planctomycetota bacterium; assembly: GCA_002746535.1. Classification (GTDB taxonomy): domain Bacteria; phylum Planctomycetota. Next base: position 129,042 of record NVWA01000002.1, on the reverse strand, counting down.
GTTTTAATAGGTGGCACTTCGCTTTCACTAAAATAGAAACGATAACCTAGCAAACATGTTATCAATATTGAATAAGGTAATAATAATTTGGGTGATAATAAGAGGTGCCCCATAACTTGAAGCGAAGTGCGATTTTTTGATCTTTGAATTGATTGGATTTCATTCTCAAATTGAGATAGCTTTTCTTTTCCAAAAAATTCTAGAGCGCTTTGGTATTTCTTTGAAAACTTTTCCATTATAATCCTTCTTTCTTCATAAAAAATCTAGCAAAATAGGGGCTTTCTAGCCACCAGTCTCTATGTTTATTATTTTGACGAATGATTGTTCTTAAGTGAGTTAATGTCCTGCTCATGGCATTTCTTGCCACTTCACTGGAACTATAGCCGACACTACTAGCGATTTCTTTGAAACTCAATTCGCTGAAAAACCGTAGTGATAAGAGTTTTGATTCTTTTTCGGTTAAATGATTGATCGCTTCCAAGATCTCTTGGATGGCCTGTTCTTGTAATAGCCTTTGTTCATTATGCTCGTGGATACTTTGATTATGATCGTAAACTTCATGATAGATCGATTCTTGTTTGTCTTGATCCTTTAGTACTTTCCAGGTTTTGCGAATACCTATTTTAAGGAGATAAGCAAAAGGGTTTTTAATCTCTGAGGAATCTAATTGCTTACTCTTCATTAGGTCAATGACTGATTCTTGGATGATATCTTTTAGAATCTCACTATCGATATCAGAGAAGAGTGACTGAAGGCATTTGAATAGAGCTTCCCAATGATTGAGTAAGATTTCCATCGGGTTGTCTTTTGATGCTTTTGTCACAGAGAGTCTCTATAAAGTGTTTACTCTAGTAGTGTATAGAAAGTTGAAAATGTTAGCAGGAAAAATAGAAATTATTTAAAAAATATTGAAAATTAATTTTAAGTTTATAATTATATTTTCAGACGCTGTCGCCTGCTGACTTAAATGAGAAAACGATCGTGAAAGAAATGATTAATCACAAGATGAAAGTATTGGGAAATAACTTTAATGCTCGATTATGCAAATAGCGATAAGATTAGACCGGCGCGCCCAGCATGAGAGTTGGTTGCGTGTATTTTTAATTTCCTTATAATATTGTCTTTTTGATGAGTTATTAAATAATATAAAGATTTGGAGATAGGATCATGCTAAAGAATATTTTAATTTCGTGCTGTGCTCTATTAATTTTTTCTTTGGCTATAGGTAAAGATAAAGAAATCAAAAAAGTAGATTTTAAAAAGGACATTTGGCCAATTGTTAAAAGATCGTGCATAAAATGTCATCGTGAACCCTATAAGAAAAATGGGAAACTAAAAAAGCCTAAAGGTGAATTGGTTTTAACGACCAAGAAAGGTTTTTTAAAGGGCAGTGAAGAAGGCAAGATCATTATTCCGGGTAAACCACTGAAAAGTTCATTCTACAAATTAACTATTTTGCCCGAAGACGATGATGACATTATGCCTGCTAAAGGGGATCCACTTTCAAAAGAAGAGACGGCATTGTTCAAAAAATGGATTTTAGAAGGCGCCAAATTCAATAAGTGGGTTAAGGAAGAAAAAAAAAGCAAATAAGACCTAAGCAATAGTCTTTAAAATCTACAGTTTATAACAAAAATGTTATTGTTGAACCCATTCGTTTTTATCTAAAATATCGATAATTATCCATCATAGAGATTTATATGGAGAGCAAAATGGATTTACCTAATATCAAAAAGCAATTTAATGAAAATGGATGGATTGTTGTCAACAATGTTTTTTCTTTTCAAGACATTGATGAAGTCTTAAAAAAAACAATGGAAGTAAGTGATAGAGAACTTAACTCAGGTGATATCCATACCATTGATACATCTAGTGATGGTAAAATATCATCTCCGCGAAAAATCAACAACCCTTATCTAAAAGAAGAATTGTTTCGAACGATTTTAGAAAAAAATAAATTTCAGAATATTTTGTCCCAATTATTAAAAGATGAAAAGCCTATTTTAGGAGCCACTCAAATTTTTATGAAGCCTCCTTTCCATGGAACGGCCAAGCCTTATCATCAAGATAATTCGTATTTTAAATGTAGTCCAGCTGATGAGTTGATTACCGCATGGATAGCTTTAGAAGATGTTGATGAAGGTAATGGTTGTTTGCGGTACATAAATGGCTCCCATAAAGGTGAAATTGTTGAGCATCATGAAGTTCCAGAAGCAGCACATGATTTAAAAATTGCCAATAAAGACATTGATTATTCAAAAGAGCGTTCTGCTATTGTGAAAAAAGGGGGCGTTGTCTTTCATCATGGCGGAACAATGCATACATCCTTAAAAAACTCTTCTGATCGTTGGCGAAGAGGTTATGCGACGCATTGGTACACAAAGAATGTTACCAGCGAATCAAATTTTCTTGAAAATGCACATTGTAAACCAGAGGATATTTGCGTAACTACTTGCTGATGTAGGGGCTTTAGTTTTGTTGATAATTTGGTAGTTCAATAGCTCCTAAATCTGTAATACCTTTTGTTGCAGTAAAGGGAAGTATCTTATCGGGGTTTAATATTTCTCGAGAATTTGAATATAAATATAAAACATAATTATTACCGGGTGCTAAATTATTTTTGTTAATGAAGACATACCCTCTTTTATCAGAAATGATTGTTTTATAGGAGCCTTTTTTGTTATTTTCTATAGCAAAGTAGGGACTTAGCTTTTCAGCTAGCTTAAACCCTTCATTTCGGCTAATAATAGTTTGAGGATGGTAGTCGCGGTATATCTCTCTTTTATTTCTATTTTTAATCCAATAAAGCAAAGTAGATCTAGTTTGGTTATCTAAGTGTTTATTAAACAGTTTTAAATTTTTTAATATTTCTTCTTTTTGTTCCATTGGAAAAATAGCAACTTCGACCCAAGGAAGCCCAGCATTGTTATCATCTATAACTTTAAAGACAACGCCTTTAATTAGATTTCTAAATTTGTAAGATCCCGTTTTTATTTTGTCAATTATTTTGTGAGTTATATTCAAGTTTGATTTGGCTATTGTTGAATAATTTGTATGGGATTTTGAATAGAACGAAATTTGTTTATGATTTTTATTAAAATTGAAAAGTTTATTATATTTTTTAATTTCTGTATAGTTATTGAAATATAATTTTAATTTTTTGTAGTTGTTCAGATTGTTTGTAGCGTTTAAATCAATGTAAGAGTTTAGAATAAGTTGATCGTCTGATTTTTTAAAATTGAAATTCACGACATTCTTTCCTTTGACTCTAGTTCGATTATAGAGGAGCTCAGTTAAAGTCGGGGTGCTTTCCAATTCTAATTTAATGCTTTTTAAAAAGAAGGAATAACGGTAATATTTTTTAATTCCATAATTGGGAATATGTAATTGCCAATCGGATAAATAAAACTTTTTATCAGTAAAGGCATAGTTGATATAACGCGTGTTTGATAAGTTTTTTTTACTAAGATTTAGAAAGATTTTATTGTTTTGTGGCATGATCGTGATGGCTGATTCTGAATCTTGTTCTTTTTTATAAAGTAGGCTTAATCGTGCATTTGAATTAATGGTAAAAATGGTGAGAGCTTGATCAGATTTGATTTTATTCGGCACTATAAAAGGTTTTCGTTCTTTGGTTTGGTTATTAATTGAGAGTCTTTGCTTCAGAGATTTATAACCAGGGTCATTTTTATTTTTAATTTTTTTGACTGAATCAACATACGTCAAATAACTTTTACTGTTATTAACTTGAATTGTATATTCGTTCCAATGATGTTCTTCAAATTTGCTGGTTACTTCTAATAAATATTTTTTAGAATTCTTAAAAGGTATTTTCAGTCTAGCACGATTGCCGACATAAACAGCGAAATAAAGAAGTCCTTGATCAGTAAGGTGCTTCGAAGGTAAATTTAGTTTTTTCTTTTCTTTTTTTAATTTTTTATTTGAGTTTGATTGGCGATTAAATCCTGCCGTATGATTATCATAAAAGATAGAGTCTTCAAAAATATTTGGTTGATTTCTTAGACGAGAAAAATAATTTGGCGTGTATTCTGGTAAATGTGATAAGTATTTGATCGGTTGATTTTCGCTGTCCACGAAATTAAATGATATGATTTTTCTATAGTAGGGTAGATATAGGATATCTTTAATATTGGTTTTGTGATTTGTGATTTCAAAGGAATGTTGTAAGCTCCCATATTTTTTGCTGATAATTTGGAGATAGTATTGCCCTTTTTCCATGCCTTTATAATCTGCACCACTGCAATAGATTGAGCTATGTTTTGATGAGAAGAAAACATCTTCTTGCAATGTGTACGGTCCTAATTTACGCCATAGCTTTACCATGATAGTTGCATCAAGGGCTATAATTTTAGATCTGCGATCCAATAATAAAAAACTAGCATAACCTGGATATCGTTTGATTTTAGATTTATCAATTTCATAAAAATACTTTTGTTTTGTAAGCACTTTTTTATTTTTGATAATTTTAGATTTCACCTTTTCTGAATTGTGAGGAATATTTTTCGAGCTGTTGTCTTTTATATGCTTTAATGGAGGAAAGGTTTTTTGTATTTTTTCAATTATGGGTGGTTCAGGTGTTTCTGAGGTCTTTTCAGTGATAGGGTTCTCTCTTGGAGGGTTTCTAAAGGATATTTTTTTTGGAAGAGGTGTGTTTATTTGAGGAGGTTCCTCAACATTTATTAACCAAAATATTATAGAAGATAATAAGAGTATTATTGCAAACAAAACTAAGAAGAGGGTTTTAATCAACGTTTGATTAGTCATAACTTTACTTGATTCAATCAGATTGTGACAAGAGAAACCTTAATCATTATACATTACGAAAAGAAGAGCTATTTGTTAGATTAAATTACTTAATTTGCAATATCAGGTTCAAAGAAGATCCATTTAATATCGGGGAATTTTTCTTTCATATCATGTTCGCATCGATTAATATTTTGAATTAATTCAATTGCGGATAATGTAGAATCCATTTTTGCTTTCACGGCAACCATAACATCATTTCCAAGCTGTAGAGTGATCAGGTTTAAAACATCATCTATTCCCTCATAATTGTCTAAGAAGCCTTTTATCTCTTCTTGTCTTTCAGGAGTAACGCTTTCGCCAATTAATAAATTCTTTACTTCAATCCCAATAAAAATTGATACGATTATTAACAATACACCAATGGCAATACTGCCACAGGCATCATATATAGGATTGCCAGTTATGGTGGTTGCGATGACGGCGATAAGAGCAGAAGACAAACCTAACATGGCAGCAGAATCTTCCCCGAATACAACGATTAATTCACTTTGTCTACTTTCTCTAAACCATTTCCAAAGAGACTTGTCTCCCCTCACTGTTTTTATTTCTTTTAGAACTCCAAATAAAGCAGCTCCTTCTAATAAGACACTAAAAATTAAAACAGATATAGCAATAGCAGGGTTTTCCATTAATTGGTTGGAGTGAAGTCTGTGTATACCTTCGTAAATAGAGAAGACTCCTCCCATACTAAATAATATAATAGCAACGATGAATGACCAAAAATAAGTTGCTTTGCCATAACCTAAAGGATGATTTGGAGTAGGAGGTTTTTTGGCATTTTTAATACCTATTAATAGTAATATTTGATTACCACAATCGGCAAAAGAATGGATTGCCTCTGCAAACATTGAGCCAGATTTTGTTAATACGGCTGCTATTGATTTTGCTATGGCAACACCTAGATTTGCCAGTAAGGCATAAATGATAGACTTAACAGGGTTTTGATGATGAGACAAATTTTTTCTCTAATTTTTTTTAGAATTTTAACAATCCATTTAACTTGGTCACGAATAATTTAATAATGAATTGAGACTAATGACGAGAAAGATGATCTATTCGAAATAAAGTCAATTGTCCATGTTATTTGTGAGTTAAATTTATTGGTTCTAGGAGATTGGAAAAGTGAGCGTTTAGAGTAAACGCTCACTTAAGTAATAGTTTTGAGAATTACTTATCAGTTTTTGCTGCTACAGATTCAAGTTTGCCACCTTTTGCCATCCAGCCTTTAATGCCACCTTTGAAACATTTCACATTCGTATAACCTAATTTCTTAGCTGCTTTAGCACCGCTTTTCCAAGCGCTACATTTTTCGCTTCCACAATAAGCTACAATTAAAGCATCTTTTTCTTTTGGAAGACTACTTTTTAAATCTTTTGCTGTACCATCAATAGCACTAGGGATGTGACCTTTTTTGAAAGATTTCGCACCATTACAATCAAGCAAAGTTACTTTTTTATCTTTAATTAATTTCGTCAGTTTTTCATAATTTACTGCAGAGTAGTTTTTTTTCCCTTTTTTCTTATCAGATGAAAAAGCTACATTTGTTAACAATGCCAAGCAAGTTAATGCCACCAAAATTTTTACGAAATTTCTTTTCATTTTAATCTCCTTAAATGAATTTAGTTATGGTTATTTGTAATCTAAAGGACGGTATGGTATGTATTTAAATCCTCTTAGCAATTTGATGAGTCCTCGTCTTATTCCTATTCCTTTCAATTTAAGATGGTTATTCACACAACATCGTTAATATAGACAAATTAAATTACAATATGAAAAATATGTGGTTGCCTTTTGAAGTTTTCATTCCTATATAGTATACTTTGAGGGTAAACAAAATGATTAAACTTAAATCTCAGGGCTTCTAAATATGAAAAAAACCTTAAGTGAAAAGCTATTTAAAGAAAAGTGTTTTATTAATGGTGAATGGGTAAATGCTGATAGCGGTCAAAAAGATGAAATTACGAATCCTTCAGACCTATCCATTTTGGGTTCAGTACCAAGGATGGGCGAAGCGGAAACGACTCGTGCTGTTGAAGCAGCTAATGAAGCCTTTAAAGTTTGGCAGGCTAAAACAGGTAAAGAGCGATCGATTATTTTAAGAAAATGGTTTGATTTAATTATGAGTCATCAAGAAGATTTGGCAACAATTTTAACAATGGAGCAAGGAAAGCCACATGCGGAAGCGAAGGGTGAAATTGCTTATGCAGCCTCTTTTATTGAGTGGTTTGCCGAAGAAGCTAAGAGAGTTAATGGAGATATATTACCGTCACCTTTGCCAGGCAAAAAAATAGTTATCTTAAAGCAACCCATCGGGGTGGTGGCCGCAATCACACCTTGGAATTTTCCGGCAGCGATGATTACTAGAAAATGCGCCCCAGCTCTGGCAGTTGGTTGTCCGGTTGTGATTAAACCAGCACCAGATACTCCCTTTACAGCATTGGCATTGTGTGAGTTATCACTTGAGGCTGGTTTTCCTCCTGGCGTTATTAATTGTGTTACAGGGGATGCTGTTGCAATAGGTAAAATACTAACTTCGCATCCATTAGTTCGGAAATTAACATTTACAGGATCAACAGGTATAGGTAAATTGTTATTGAGTCAGTGTGCAAGTACGGTTAAAAAGGTTTCTTTAGAATTGGGGGGGAACGCCCCTTTTATCGTGTTTGAAGACGCTGATTTGGATGAGGCTGTTAAAGGTGCGATGATTTCGAAATTCAGAAATACAGGTCAAACATGTGTTTGTACCAACAGATTTTTTGTACATGAAAAGGTATATGATACTTTTTGTCAAAAACTTAAAGCCGTGGTCAGTAATTTAAAAATTGGTGATGGTTTTGAGGAGGGGGTTGAGCAAGGACCACTGATTAATATGAATGCGGTCAAAAAAATAGAAAGTCACATAGCCGATGCAAAAGAAAAAGGAGCAAAAGTTCTTATCGGCGGTAAGCGTATAGGTGATAAGGGAACTTTTTTCGAACCAACTATTATTACTGGCGTAACATCCGATATGATGGTTACTCAAGATGAAACATTTGGTCCATTGGCGGCAATTATAAAATTTAATGATGAAGATGAAGTCATTAGATTGGCAAATGATACGCCTTATGGCCTTGCGGCATATTTTTATTCAAAAGATTTAGGGAGAGTCTGGCGTGTTTCAGAATCTCTTGAATATGGAATGATTGGTGTAAATGAAGGAATGATTTCCAATGAAATTGCACCATTCGGCGGAGTTAAAGAATCTGGTCTTGGTCGAGAAGGTTCTAAATATGGTACAGATGATTTTTTAGAAATTAAATACATCATGATGGGTGGTCTCGAAAAATAAAAAAATGCTCTCATAGCGTTCTATTCTTTAAAGTTAATATTCTTTTTATATTTTCTATAAATATACTTTCTGGTATATCTAATATCTTTTATGATAGTGATTATTGTCTTAAAGGTGAGAATACACAAATAGACATTCAAATGGTTTTCAAAGAAGCTATATTCAAAATCTCAGCATAATAATTATTAGTATGTAATCCACATTGAAAGGTACTAATATGAGTAGTGATATACTATTTGATCAAGGAAAACCGGTTTGGCCAGATGTCGCTATCGGTCAAATGAACCAACATGTTATTTTCAGAACATCTCTAAATAATTTAGAATTTAAAAATCCTGCCATTCGAATTACAGGAGTGACCTTCTATAAAATATTTATCAATAACGAGTTCCTATATTATGGGCCATCACGATCACCTAGTGAAGTTAGTAAAGTTAGAGAAATTGATTTAACAAAATACTTAGATCAAGAACTAAATAATTTAATTAGTATTGAAGTCATTGGGCACAATGTAAATGGCTATGGAATGTCTTATCAAGCGCCATTTTTGCAAGCTGAAATTATAAATAATAGTGAAGTTGTAAAAGCAACTTCCGCTAGTAGCAAAGATTTTATTTCCTACATGCCAAATTATAAAGAACAAAAAGTTTCTCGTTATAGTTTTCAACGACCATTTGTAGAAGCTTATGCTTTGAATCAAAATTCTTTTGATTGGAAGACTAAGAATGATTTCGAATTTGATAAAGAAATTTTGCAGGAAATTAAAGAAGTTAAATTGGTAAAAGATTACGTACCTACACCAGATTTTTCTATTAAAGAATCTTTAGGCACATGCTCAATTGGAAAGTTTACCATTAAGCCCTCTATACAAGAACCTTATAAAAATAGGTTTATCGATAATATAGGAGATGCCTTATTAGGTTTCAAAAGAGAGGCCTTAACCTCTGTATTAACAGATGAAATAACATTAATTGATATTATCGAAACACATGAATTGCCAGAAATGGACAAATCAGCTTCATCTTTAAAACCCAAAGAATTTTCCATTGTTAGCATGGGTGAAAACAGTTCAGGCTTTATTCGTTCCAAGGTGAAAGTTCTAAAAAAGTCTCGCTTATACATTACCTTTGATGAAATTTTAAGTGATGGAAATGTAAATCATTTTCGTTTGAATACTGGCAGCATAATTCGATATGATTTGGAGCCAGGGGAATATGCTCTTGAAAGTTTGGAGCCTTATACATTTCAATTTATTCAATATTATTTATTTGATGGTGAACTCGAAATACAGGCAACAAGTTTGAGAAATTTGGTCTGTGACGATGTCAAAAGAGTTCTGTTTAAGTCTAGTGATCAGGAATTAAATTTGTTATTTGAAGCTGGCATCAACACCTTTAAACAAAATGTTGTCGATATATTCATGGATTGTCCTTCAAGAGAAAGAGCTGGTTGGTTATGTGATAGTTTCTTTATGGGTAGAGCCGAAATAGTTTTAACTGGATCGAACAAAGTTGAATTTGAATTCCTGAGAAACTTTGCTTTGGCAGAAAATTTTAAAAATATTTCTGACGGAATGTTACCCATGAATTTCCCCGGCGATCAATTTGATGGGCGCTATATTCCAAATTGGGCCATGTGGTTTGTTGTGGAACTGGAAGAATATTATAATCGTACCGGTGATAGTGCTTTAGTGGAAAACTTAAAAACTAAAGTTGAAAATCTAATGCACTTTTTTGAAAAATATATTAATGAATTTGGGTTATTAGAAAAACTTGATTCTTGGATTTTTATTGAATGGTCCAAAGCGAATGAATTTCTGCAAGATGTTAACTACCCTTCAAATATGTGTTATGGAGAAACTTTAAAAGCAGCTGGTCGACTTTATCAAAACAATGATTGGATTGCTAAAGGTCAAAGAGTTAAAGAAGTCGTTTTAGAAAAATCATTTAACGGTGAATTTTTTATTGATAATGCCATTAGAGAAAAGGGTGAATTAATCAATACCGAAAACACAACTGAAACATGTCAGTATTACGCCTTCTTTTTTGGTGTTGTTTCAGCGGATAGTCATCCTAAACTTTGGAACACTATGGTGGAATCTTTTGGCCCAACCCGTGACTATGATTCCGTTTATCCGAATGTACACAAATCAAATGCTTTCATAGGAAGTCTTTTAAGAATTGATCTATTAGGGCAAAACAATTTGATTGAAAAGCAGGTAAATGAAATCAAAGGATATTATTTGTCAATGGCAAAAAAAACGAAAACATTTTGGGAAATGGATGATACGCATGCCAGCTTGAATCATGGCTTTGCTTCTCATATTTGCTTTTCATTTATTCGGGATGTGCTTGGGATTCAGATAAACTATTTAACCAAAGAGATTTCCTGGAATCTTAAAGATGTGCCGTTTGATAACATCGACTTGATATTACCAATAGGTGATGAAACACTTAAAATTAATCTAAAAAATGATAAAGATCAAATATATTATTCCCATAGTGATGTTTCTGAATATAAAATTAGTGTTAATAACATATCGGGAAAAGCGTTAATTAAATTATAAGAAAAGGTTGCTATGAAGAAAAAACCAAATGTTTTATTTATAATGACAGATCAGCAACGTTTTGATACCATTTGTGCTTTAGGTAATCAAAAAATATACACTCCAAATCTTGACCGTCTTGTAAGAAGAGGCGCTTCCTTTTCTAATGCACATTCAGCTTGTCCCGTCTGCTTGCCTGCTAGGTATACAATTCGAACAGGTTGTGATTCACCTACAACTAGAGCATTTCAAAATAGAGTTTCTGATCCTGCCAAAGATCAGGCAGAAAAAATCGAAGAACGATGTGGCCAATATATTGGCAAAGAAATGAAGTCTCTTGGTTATCGAACATTTGGAATCGGTAAATTTCATTCGTCTAAATGGGATGAAGATCTTGGTTATGATGTTCATTTGCATAGTGAAGAAACATATTCTAATGAAGATCAACGAAAACGAGATAATTATGCTAAATGGATAAGAGAAAATCATTCTCAATATATTTTTATAGAGAACTTGATGGGTGAAAGAACTGAGATGTATTATCAGCCTCAGCAGTCTCAATTGCCTGCCGAATTAGGTGTAGAAAATTGGGCAGCTGAACAAGCAGTTGAGCAAATTACAATAAAAGATGATAAACCTTATTTTGGCTTAGTTTCTTTTGTTGGTCCCCACCCACCTTTAGCGCCTCCGATTCCTTTTAATAGAATGTATAATCCCGAAAATATGGATAAGCCAATTAAGACTGATAAAAATGTCGACTTTTTAGATGAACAAATTACGTATATGAATCAAATGATATGGGCTGAAGATATACCAGACCCACATGTGCGAATATTAAAAGCACGTTATTATGGAGAAATTTCTTATATAGATCAATGCCTAGGTAAAATATTAGATGCTGTTGAAAAACAAGAAGATGCCGACAATACGGTTATTTGTTTTTTCACAGATCATGGCGATAACTTTGGTGACCATCATGCTTGGCAAAAGGAATGTTTTTTTGATTCTTGTATGAAAATTCCATACTTGGTTTCTTGGCCAAAAGAGGTATCTGGTGATTCTCGTTGTGATGCTTTGGTGGGTTTAAGTGATTTATTTGGTATCGCAACAAAAGCCGCAGGGCAAATTGAGTTACGCGAAGGCGTTGATGTCTTGGGTATCTTAGATAAGTCTTCAGGGGAAAGAGAGATTCAATTTGGTTATTATGGTTTGCCAGGAACAAGCTTATATAAAATAATGGCGAGAACAAAAGATTGGAAGTATATTTATTTGGCTAATGGAGGTCGTGAGCTTTTCTTTGATATGAAAAATGATCCCAATGAAACCATAAATTTAATTGATCAAGAAAATGAAATCAAAAATACTTTAAAACAAGCGGCTCTCAAAAAAACAAAACATCCTGGACTAATTGATGCTTTGGATGAAAAGAGCAAATTTTTAAAATTTGATTTTAAAGAAAGGCCAAAAGGTCGTTTTAGACAATTTGACAATTCAAGAGAGGTTTATGACTTTCCTGAAAAGCCTGAGGATGCTTTATTAAACTATAAAAAGCCGACTCTTTAATTTTTTTTAAAATTTAATTGAGAACAAAAATGAAATTATATTCTTGGATTACAATTCTATATTCAACGTTGATCATTGCTTCCGGACTTTTCAGATATATATCTACTAACAGTGCAAATGCACTTTGGTTTGGGATTGTAATGGGTTTAATGATAACGATCGGCATTTTCTTCTGCAATTTTAAATTTATAAAAACGGGTCTTATACTCCACGCAATTGGACTAACATTTGTTGGTGGATATTTCATAGTAAAAATAGCTAATGGATTAAATAATAGTTTAATTGAAGAACCCCCTTATCGAGAAGCTTCTTTAGTCGTTTGCTCTTTAATTGTAGGCCTACTAAATATAAAAGAGTGGTTGCGAATTAAGAATCCAAACTAAAATCTAATTGTTTGAATTGATTTGATTTGTATAAACATTTTATTGCTTATCAAGTTAGTGTTCATGAGCACTATATTCAATTTTTTGTGGTTGGTAAAGTTAATGAGAAAAAGACTGAGAGATTTAGGTTGCAACATAGGACAATTGCCAACAGGCCTGAATAATGCCATTACAGATGTGCCAGGTGTAATGGTCGGGCATAAAACTATCATTGAAGATGACCCTGAAGTTATTCGTACGGGTGTGACAATAATTTCTCCTAGAGGTAAAAATAGTTGGGAAGATTATTGTTTTGGTGGATTACATGTAATGAATGGTCATGGTGAAGTTACTGGCATATCATGGTTGAATGAATCTGGCATGTTATGTAATCCTATTGCTATTACAAATACATTTGGTGTAGGTGCTGTGCATGAGGCTATGCAGCATTATACAAAACCTGGTTTTGGTTTACCAATAGTTGCTGAAACATATGATGGATATTTGAATGATCGTTTAAATAATCACGTAAAAGCAATTGATGTAAAGGATGCATTGGCAAATTTAAAATCTGGTAAAATTGATGAGGGGAATGTTGGTGGAGGCACAGGAATGATTTGCCATGGCTTCAAGGGAGGTGTTGGAACGTCTTCAAGAATTGTTAATTGTGATGAGGGTGAATATACTGTAGGTGTGCTTGTGCAATCAAATTATGGTAAAAGAGAATATTTAAACATTAATGGGATACCTGTTGGTCAAATGCTTGATGGAGATGTCGTGCCAGTTCCTGAATTAATAGGAAATGAAAAAAGTTCTATTGTTTTAATTGTTGCTACGAATGCTCCAATGTTGCCTGATCATTGCAGAAGATTAGCTCAAAGAGCCTCATTGGCCGTAGGTAAGTGTGGAGGAGGTGATAGTAATGGGAGTGGCGATTTTAGTCTTGCATTTTCGACTTATAATCATTTACCTTATGATGATAAAGTACATGAGTTAAAATCTATTGCCCATATTTCCATTAATCCATTTCTTGTTGCAACGATTGAAGTCGCTGAAGAGGCTATAGTTAATGCTTTAACTATGGCTGAAACAATGGTAGGGTTCGATAATAAAAAAGTTCACGCAATTCCTTTGGATAGACTTGAGCAAATATTAAATAAATATAATTTTGAGGATGCTTAATGATTAAAGAAGATTTTTCCCATTTTGAAAAAGAACCTCAGTTTGATAGTAGTGTTTTCATTGCTGAGAGTGCCGATGTGATGGGGCACGTTCTTATTGAAAAAGATGTTAGTATTTGGTTTCAGTGTGTGATAAGAGGCGATATAAATTATATTTCGATCGGTGAAGGAAGTAATATACAAGATGGTACTGTCCTGCATGTCGCAGACGAATTCCCTTGTGTCATTGGGAAGAATGTTGTTGTTGGCCATCAGGCTACGGTGCATGCCTGTGAAATTGGTGATAATTGCCTTATTGGAATGAAATCCACCATTTTGAATGGAGCAAAAATAGGGTCGGGTTCGATTATTGGATCCGGTGCAGTTGTGCCAATGAATGCGATAATACCAGCGAACTCATTAGTTTTAGGTATTCCGGGAAAAGTGAAAAGGCAAGTATCAATGAAAGAAGTTGAATATACAAAACACCTGGCAAATAAATATGTTAGATTAAAAGAATTATATTTGAATAAGAATTAAATGATTCTTTTTAAAAATTGAGTTTTATATTTTTGGTCAAATCTTGCGATTTTGCTTAGTCGATTTATAATAACGACTCTTTCGTTATATTTCTTATAAAAGGTATTGAGCTATGCATGCTAAGTTACGTTTTGAAAACAGTGAAATAGAAGGGTGCATTAGTGCATCGTTAATAGCAGACCACAAGGCAAAAAAAGTTGCAAAAAAGGAAACCGACTCAATGGTGAAAGCCTATTCAATTGTATATGGTGAAATCTTTGATGAAGCCATGGAAAATCCTTTGATCTTAATTGACTGGTTAAAGTCAGAAGTTTTATATGAAAACATTTCAGAAAATATTGAAGTTGTTAAGGGCGAATTTCCTAAAAAGTTAAATTGGTCCGATATCAATATTGTATTTGAAAAAGCAACAGAATAAAAAGAAAGCACATAGGTAGAAAATATGAGTGGTAAGGTGACATCAAGTTTTAAAGAAGATGGTGTATGTGTTGTTGAGCTTACAGGAGAAATCTCTAGTAATAGTGAAGAAGAATTGCAATTAGCGCTTATAGATTCGTTTGATTTAAAATGCTATTTTGTCATTATTAATGTTGCCAATGCGGATAATATTTATGCTCCTGCATTCAAAATTATTAGCTGGGCTGCAGAAGTGATCGTTGGAAACAATGGAAGGATTATTCTTTGTGGCGCTAATAGTGAAGTTTCAGAAAAGCTTAACATCATAGGTATGGATGAAGTTGCTGAGTTATGTCAAAATTTGGAGGAAGCGCAGGAGCTTCTCTTTAAATAATTTTAATATGTATATTGCGAAAAAGTAAAAATCTATAAACAACTAATCAGTGTGATACCATTGCATAGTTACGATGTGTGCGATATTTATGGCAATACTGTCAATTTGATAAGTGGTGATTTCATCACCCAATCCAACTAGTTTTTGTTCTATTGGTAGCAGTAATTGTTCTTCTTTAAACCATGCTCTGGAGTCTTCGACACTATCGATAGATTTAGACACATGTTGTTGATTTAATATATCTGTCACGACTAGTTTTACCATGGTGATAATTCCACTTCTTTGTAAAGCATTCTGAATTTTTAAAATGTTAATAGTTAAAAATAAAATATAATTACACGTTTTCAATGATTACGAATAGTTTCGTTCATTGCGACATTATCCATTTTTACTTATAATTTAGAATGAAATTCTTAAAAAAAACGGCTTTAATTATTTGTCTAATGATGATCAATGGACAATTTATTAATGCAGATGATAGTTTTCCGCCTTTTTATGAAAAAAAAGTAAAAAAAGAGGGGAAAATTAAAATCAAGAAAACAAGCTTCAGACCCTTTTTTACTGTGTACCAATCTTTAAGTAAAGAAGTTGTTTTTGAACAGTTGCAGCTTTTGTGGCCATTGTTTTTTTATCAAAAAACGAAGGAAAGAAAGAGATTTAATTTTTACCCCTTTTTATACATTACTGATAAAAACGTTATGGGGCATCGTGATTTTGATTTTCTTTTTATGCCTTTTATTGCCTACGGTAATGATACGAAAGAGGGGAAATATTTTGCCTTTTTTCCCTTTGGTGGACAGGTTAAAGGGTTACTCGGCAAAGAAAAAATTTCTTTTATACTTTTTCCTTTGTATTACAAATCAGAATATAAAGGGTTTGTTTCAAGGAATTATTTATATCCATTTGTGCAAACGATAACGGGTCCTAAAAAAGATGGCTGGAGGTTCTGGCCATTTTATGGAACTTATAATATTTATAAGACAGAAAAAAAAGTTGAAATATTTGAAGAGAGAATATTTTGTTGTTGGCCATTTTGGTCTAAAGTAAATCGGTTTAATAATAATGGTAGTGTGTCGCGATCTTTTGTAAGCTTTCCTTTCTATAGTTTTTACGATTCACGATCGAAAAAAGAAAAAACAATACTGTGGCCTTTGTATAAAAGGTTGGAATACCCCAAAAAAAATGAAGTTGTATATACTTTATTGTGGCCTTTTTTTAAATTTGGATCTGGCGACACAAAATCAGTTTTCAAAATATTTCCATTATATTCTTGGCACAAAGATAGTGATTATAAACGACATGAGTTGTTCTGGCCGTTTTTTAGAACTGAAAAAAGAGAAAATAAACGATTAATGAATTCTCGGACGTGGCTATTTCCATTTTTTTGGCGATTTCATTATGTGGATAAGATCAAGAAGACAGAACGGAAAAGATTTAAAGTTTGGCCTTTCTATCAATATGCCAAAAAAGATGATGCGGAAAAATCGATAGATATCTTGTCACCGTTTTGGTTCAAAGATTCTAAAAAAGGTGGGTTTGAAAATAACTATGCCGTCTTTTTTAGATTGTTTCAATTGAAGTATCAGAAGAAGAAATGGTATAGCCTGAAATTACTATTTAATTTAGTTAAAGTGGAAAAAAAACCTGACAGTAAAAAAGTTAGAATAATGCCATTTCTTTTCAATTATGAACGATCACCTTTAAAGAAAAAAGTATCAATTTTAGGTGGATTGATAGAATATAAAAAAACAAATGGCCTAAAGAGATTTAAGTTTTTATGGATACCATTTGGGAGAAGGAAAAAAGAAGTGAGTGGTTATGAAATTAAATAAAGTCGCTAATTATCCTTTTCCTCTTTCTACCATTGCTGAGATAGGCAAATCTTTTAAAGAATTTATTTATGTCGTTGGTTATACAACCAGAATAGGATTAGAATGTTTTTTATATATCCCTTATGTCTTTTTAAGATGGAGGGGTACTGTCAAGCAAATGTATATATCTGGTGTTGGAAGTTTAGGGGTAGTATTGATTGTGGCTGCTTTTACGGGTATGATTATTGCAACTCAAACAGGTTTAGAATTAAAAAGATTCGGTCAGGAAGAATTTATTGGTGGTGTAGTAGCAGTAAGTATTTGTCGTGAGATGGGACCATTCATGACGGGTTTGATATTAGCTGCTACAGTAACTTCTTCTATGACAGCAGAAATAGGTACGATGGCAGTCTCTGAAGAACTGGATGCCTTGGAAGTGATGTCGATCAGCCCCGTGAAGTTTTTGGTCGCCCAAAGAGTCTTTGCTTTGACGATCATGTGTCCGGCAGTGACCGTTGTGACAGATATCGTTGGTATTTTTGGCGGTGCTATTGTTGGAGCCACTAACTTAGATGTCTCGTTTGCTAGCTATTACGAAAATGCAAAATTTATATTATCGATGAATATGTGGCCTGGAAATTTACCTAAAGATGTGCTGACGGGTATTTTAAAATCTTTTGTATTTGGCTTTGTCATTAGTGTAATTGGTTGTGCTCAAGGACTATTAACGACAAATGGCGCAATGGGGGTTGGGAAGTCTACACGATTATCAGTCGTGTATTCTTATTTGATGGTCATTATTTTAGGATTTTTATTAACTTATTTATTTTATTTCGCGTTTTAAAATGATGAATACAATAATTATCTTTGGTCAAAAACTATTTTTGACTCTCGAATCATTTTCTGTTTATTTATTATTAGGCTTTTTTCTTTCTGCTCTTCTGCGTCTATTTATAAAACCAAATACAATTCAAAAACTAATGGGAAAAAGAAATGCTATGTCAGTTGTGACGGCTTCTTTAATCGGTGTGCCCATGCCATTATGTAGTTGTAGTGTTATTCCGGTAGGGGTATCATTAAGAAAAAGTGGTGCTTCGGATGGAGCAACATTATCCTTTTTAACTTCGACACCAGTTACTGGGGTTGATTCTATTGCTATGTCCATGGCTATGTTGCCACCACCTTTGGTAATTGCTCGACCTATAGTTGCTTTAATATTGGGATTATTAAGCGGGTTCTTGCAAATACTGTTTTTTAAAGATGATACAAAAAGTATTAGTCAAAATTCAGAAGAATCTACAGCCTCTTTCAAAGACAATTTAAAAGAGTGTGTGAACTATGTCATTTTTGATTTATTTCCATCCTTAGCGAATACTTTATTTATTGGTGTGATTCTGGCTGCAATTCTATTGACTGGAATCGAACTAAAATTATTTCCGGATATTGGGACAATCAGTACTGGCAGTATGATATTGGACATGGTCATCGTTATCTTAATGGGAATTCCAGTATATGTTTGTGCAACGGGTAGTACGCCTATTGCGGCAGCCTTTATTATGGCAGGTATGAAACCAGAGTTGGCATTTGTATTTTTAATTGCAGGACCTGCAACTAATATCACAACTATATCAACAGTGACCTCGCTCTTTAAAGTTAAAACAATGTTTTTATATTTAGGCGTTATTTTTACTGGTTCAATTGTCGCTGGCTGGGTCATGGGAGAATTCTGGGGGGATATGAGTTTGGTCAATAGCCATCTTGCCCACAATCATGAAGAAATGAGTAGTCAATGGATAATAATATCAGCAACTTGGTTGATGATAGGTGCTTTTGGAGCCCATTATTTTTTCTCATTAAAGTACAAGTTTTCGAAGAAAAAAATTGCTGTAAATGAAAATGAATTAAATCTCAAGATAGATAAGATTACTTGCGAAAATTGTGTCAAAAAAATAGATGGTGCTATATCCTCTATACCTGATTTGGTTATAAGCAATGTTGATATCAAAGCTAAAACAATTCAGGTTTCATCCTCTCAAGGCCTGGATCAAGAGATGATCTTATCCAAGTTAAATGATATTGGCTTTCCAGCTGAGATCATCCAGGTCGAAAATCATCACTTGAATATTAAAGTTGAAGATATGGTTTGTCAAAATTGTGTTAAGAAAATTGAAGGAGCTTTGGCAGGTTTATCTGATCTTAGTATGAAAAATGTGGATTTAGAAACTAAAATAATTGAATTTGAATCTGCCAATAAAATAGATGAAAGCCTGATTGTTTCGAAGCTAAAAGAAATCGGATTTTCTTCGGAGATTCTTGGTGATTCTGATTGTTGTCATTAGTTAACTTCCTTAGGATGAATTAATTGCAAACAATATCAATACTTGCTGTGGAAGATGAACCTTCTATTTGTGATAATATTATTTATGCTGTTGAGCGTGAAGGCTTTCAAATAAGCTGTGTCTCAACAGGTCAAGAAGCTCTAGAAATTCTAAAGACTCAAACAATATCTCTGGTTGTCTTGGATGTTGGTTTACCTGATATGAATGGCTTTGAAATATGTAAAGAAATTCGACAGAAATCAAATATCCCAATCATATTTTTAACCGCTCGTAATGATGAAATTGATAAAATCCTAGGTTTAGAAATTGGTGGTGACGATTACATGACCAAACCTTTTAGCCCTAGAGAATTGGTAGCTCGCATAAAAGTAATCTTAAGAAGAAGTAATCCTGAATCTACCAATGAAAAACCAAATGAATTCACCTTAGACATTCATCGATATCAGATTAGTTTTCAAGGTGTTGACCTTGGTCTAGCTAGGTATGAGTATATGATTTTAAAAATGCTTTTGACTAAAGCGGGTAGAGTTTATACTCGTAGTGAAATCATGGATGCCATATGGGCAGAACCATTAGCTTCATTTGATAGAACTATTGATACGCATATTAAAACGATTAGATCAAAAATACGTGATATTGCCGGTGATCTTGAAGTGATTAAAACACACAGGGGTATTGGTTACTCCATCTTAGAAAAGTACTCTCTTTAAGAGATTGTGGCTTTATGAAATTTAGACTTAGAATTCTTTTAATATTCATTATAGGTTTAGGAAGTTATATTGCCTATTATTCAGTTTGGGTTGTTGGGGAATTACAGCCTCATTATCTAGACGTTATTGAAGATGACTTAAATGATTTTGGATTAAGTTATGCAAATATTATTAGTAATGATTCTTCAGAAAATAAAATTAATTATGAGTCTTTAAAAATTGCTTTTGATGGTCTCCATAAAAAGCCTCTAAATATAAAAATTTCTGGTGTTATGAAAAAAAAAGCCGGATTATTCGCTTACGTGACCGATGCCAATGGAATTATTTTGTATCATTCTAAAGATTCTACTATTGCCGGACAAAATTATTCTAAATGGAACGATGTGTTTTTAACCTTAAAAGGTCAGTATGGTGCTAGGACAACATTAAAAGAAGTTGATTGGGAAGAACCCCGCGGATACGAACGATTTGAAAATACTTCAGCGATCATGTTTGTGGGATTCCCAATTAAAAAGAATGGTAAAATTATTGGTTGCGTAAGTTTTGCGAAACGAATCTCTGTTATATGGCCTTATGTTGCCATGGCACAAAATAGAATTATTATTGTAGGTTTGATTGCTTTTTCTATGGCAATGGTTTTTACAATTTTATTTTTAATTTGGATTTTGATGCCAATGAAAAAGTTAATTGATTATAGTAAATCTCTTGAAAGTAAATTTGGTAGCTCGGTAGTAGACAATATTTCTTCTGATGAAGTTTCAAAAATTACAAAACAAATGACGGTTATTGTGGATGAGTTGGATTCAAAGCTATATGTAGAGAGTTGTTTACAGTCATTGGTGCATGAACTCAAAAGCCCCGTTGCTGCAATTCAGGGTGCTGCTGAAATTTTAGAAGACCCACTCGAAAATGAAAAGAAGAAAAAATTTGTCATCAATATAAAACTAGAAACGAAAAGAATAGCCAAAATTATTGATAACTTCCTAGCACTGTCTTCGTTAGAATTAAAGGGTAATACGGATAATTTTGAAAAAGTTAATATAGCAAGATTGGTAAATAAATTATTAATTGAATTTGAACAACAGGTGGCTGGGGGAGAGATAACGTTTATTAATAGCGTTAAAGCGGATTCGATAGTGAGTGGCGATACTTTTTTACTGGAGCAAAGTATTCGTAATATAGTACAGAATGCCATCAATTTTTCAGAAGGGGAAAATGAAATTTCTATTTCCTCAAAAATTTTAAATATGCAATTGAATTTAACTTTTAGCGATAGGGGCGTTGGAATTCCAACATTTGGCATTAACCGTGTCTTTGAAAAATTCTATTCTTTAAGTCGTCCTAGTGGTGAAAAAAGTTCTTTAAAAAAAGGAACTGGATTAGGATTGAGTTTTGTACAAGAAGTAATGCGTCTGCACAATGGCGAGATCACTATTAAAAACCAAGTTGAAGGTGGTGTTGAGGTTGTCGTTAGATTGCCTATTTAATCAAAATTATAATATCACTAAGCTTGATTCAATAAATGTAATCCGACTTATACTATAATTTTATCGAAAGTATTAAAATTGTGATTAAGGCCATAATGGTAAAGGGCTTTATTGAAAGTTTATTGTTTTGGTATAAATTTTTATGTACTCTATAGCTAACTACGATTACGGAAATTGTAGTCAGAATAATTATCAGCTTACCAGTTAAAGATGGATCGCCCAAGGCGCTTTTGAAATCATTGATTTTACTTGAGCCAGAGGCGTATTGTAGTGCATGATGGCCAATATCGACTAGAGGCAGTAAATAGAACCAAATAAATATTGTTGAATATAATTTAAAATTATTTGTTTTGAAATAATAAGAACCTATACCTGTGATTATTACGATGGATATCCAAAGAAAATAGGGTGCCAGTGAGATTACAAATTTAGAATAGGTGACACCATCTTGAAATGAATAATGTATCATGCCAAGGCTTTCATTGTTTGGCCACCATCTAAAAGAATCTATGGTGCCACCTTGAGCTATAACGGCGACCCCGTGGGCACCTTCGTGCATTGCTATAAACACTGTCAACCCTAATAATGGAAGAAGGATGAGATGCGTTAAATGTTTTTTTAAAAACTCTTTGATTTCATTTGATGGAGATGTGATTTCATTATTATCTAAATTCATTTACCCTTATTCACTCTGTTTAAGAGAAGATTAACGAGGTTTGATAAGTAGTGATTGACGACCAAGAAACTCATGATGAATAAATCGATGCATATGAATTCCTTTTACAAGGTGTGATATGTCAGTTTGAATGTTGCTAAAAGGTGCTGATAAAGCATTATAGAGCTCTTCGGCTAGTGGGAATTCATTCGCTTGTGCGAGATGTTTTTCCATTTCTTCAATTCTAACTTTTAGATTAGATGACCCGCCATATTCTAGTGGATTTTCTTTTATGGAATTTAAACTATTATTGAAATTTTTTGGAACAAACTTTTTCTTTAATATTTTTTCAACATTGACAAAGATATTATAAAGTTGATCTAACTTAGGAAGAAAATAATCTTTATGTTTTGAAAGGTATTCTTGTGTATCACCATTCATTATTTTTGTTATGTCTGATTTGTTGAAAAATGAATTAAGGCCTCCATCAAATAAAACAATACTAAGACATGTCAGGCTAAAGTAATCATCTAAGGTTTTGTGAGGTTTACTTTTAATTTGATTTGGACTTGCATATGGGAGGCTAAAACCTGTACGGATTATTTGTGGAGTATGACCAACTTTTTTTGCCAAGCCAAAATCAATTAATTTTGTGGTGCCATCATAACCTAGCATAATATTATCAGGTTTGATATCTCGGTGTACAAAACTTCTATCTTCTAATAAGCCGACGGTATCACATTGGCCTTTAGATTGATGGATTGAGTCTAAAGCCGTCAGAATTTGCATGATAATCATTGTGATAAAAGTTTGATATGATCGGCTACCTACCCAGTTGTTCTTTTTAGCTTGTTTTAATACTTGACCTAAATTTACACCGTTAACATATTCTTCGATTAGGACCATCGCATCACCAAACCTTTCACCTAAATATAAACTAATAATATTTGGGGATACAATTGAAGTGAGTGCTACATACTCATCTTTAAGTTCGCTATATCGTCCGATTTTCATTAATGCGTTGCGACCCATACCATCTTTGACTAAAAATGTGACCCCTTGGCCTCCTTTAGCAATGAATTTATGTAACCTATATAAACGAAAGACATATGTTGGAATATCGGCATATATATCAGCATTTAAATCATCCAGCTTTTCTAAAAATTCTAGCCAAAGATCTGGATAAGTGTCTTGTTGATCGAGTTGTCTATTGAGCTTTTTTATTTTTTTACCGAGCTTACGTGCTCTCAATTGGGTTACATCATCTTGATTACTCATGGATAGAGTCTTCCAACTTCTTTTGTAAAGAGGTTAGCTCTTCTATTGATTCTTCATCCATGTCCATATCGCCGAGTACGTCATCAAAAGTTATGAGATACTTTGTTGATTTTATTCTAATACCACAATCTGCACCCATTCCCATGGTAGGGATATTAGAGAGGTTCCCGGCTTCTTTGCTAAGCTGGAATTCATTTTGATAAAGGTGGCCAGGGTCATTTAATAGTGTTCCTATTTTCAAATCAGGTCTGGCGAATGGATCCCCAAATATTTCAATAACTTTTATACCCTCAGCATTAATTTCCATTAAAATGCCAACATCGAGATTTTTTTTCTCAATAAAATCAGTAATGTTTTTTTTAATTATTTCTAATTGTTCTTGATCAAGCATTTTCGATAGCCTCAGCATATTGCGTTTGATGGATCAATATGATAAGTTCTAAATTTTAAAATGGAATGGAATATTATTTTAATTATCTTTTAATGAAAATAGGACAATTAATCCATAGCCTAAGAACGGAATTAAAACTTTCCATAAAGGAACTTTTCCTTTTATATTCGTTACCATATTAAAACAGAAAAAGGCAATGGCAGAAGTGATTAACATATAAATAACAATTGTGGGATTTGGCAATGTTATTTTTTCATGAAAACAGCTGACAATACCAATGATTAATGGTACTGAAAAGGCGCAGTCTCCTATGATTCCACTAAGTGCTAATTTTTGCATGTCTTTTTTAAGAATTGTTAACATTAGAGGTAAGATCGAAGGTAGTACTAATATTAATCCGGGCAGTAGAACATCATATAAATTTGAAGATTGTTTCATGTCATCTAATTCCCCGATGATAAGCTCAGAACCAACAAACATAAAAAAACCAGAGACTAGAAAGAAAGGTACCAATTTAAAAAGTATTGAGATGATTAGAATTAAATCTTTAAATTGAAATCTAAAGACATCCGTCAGGCTATAAAAAAAACAAGCAGTTAGAACGATTCCTTCTTGCCTCGTAAGTGTGCCATCCCAGATGCAAGCAAAAAAGATAATTGTAGATATTAAAAGGAAATTATAGTCTTTTCTAAGTTCATCTGATTGTTCGTCTTTGAAGTTTTCCTTTTTTAAATAACCAATCGCTAGAATAAATCCTACAAAAATAGTTACATTGGTAACATTATTTCCAACATTGGAGGTAATGACGAGGTAATTTTTATTGGAACTCATTACTGCTGAAATGGCAAAAATAAAATTGGGCAATGCCGTGCAAAGTGGAAATAATAATCTAGATAATATTTGGTCGGAATCACCTGGAATTTTATCGCTACTTTTTTCTAGCCTTTTGGAAACAGATTCAATTTTTAAAAGAAAAAGGACCGAAGTGAAAAGTATTAAAGCTGTTCCTGAAAGTAGTCCGTGTGAGCCTAGAATGGGTAGTTGGGCAATTAACCACTCTGTCATTTATTTAATAGAATTATTCGTTAAGCAGGCACATTTAATTGTGTTGTTCAAAAGCATAGCAACTGTCATCGGTCCAACGCCACCTGGAACAGGAGTGATCGCTTTACATATTTTTGAAACTTCTTCATAATCAACATCACCAACTGTTTTTTTATAAGGTTTGCCGTTAGGTTTTAATAGTACTTGACCTTGTTCATCAGTTTTATCAACTCGGTTGATGCCGATGTCAATAATGATAGAACCTTTATGAACCATGTCTGCTTTAATTAAATTTGGGACACCACATCCTACAAAGATAACGTCAGCTGCTAATGTATGAGCTTTTAAATCTTTAGTTGAGATATGGCAAATACGAACGGTTGGGGCTTCTTTCTTGGAATGTAATAAAAGCATGGACAGTGGTTTGCCGACAATTGAGGAATGGCCTATGATGACAATTTCTTTTCCTTTTAAGTTTGGTTCGTAAGATCTTAGTAGTTTTTCAGAGGCAAGAGCTGTACATGGGGCTAAGTTATGATCTTCGTAAAAAAGCTTTCCATAATTTTGTGGGTGCAAACCTTCAACATCTTTATTAGGAGCCATTACTTGAATAGTTTGTATGCCATCAATGTGTGCAGGTAGTGGTTGTTGTAAAATAATACCATGAATTGAGGGGTTTGTGTTTAAACTTTTGATATGGTCTTCGAGCGCTTTTTGAGTAGTAGACTCGGATAAACTCCAAACAGTATAATTGATACCAAGCTCTTCACATTTTTTTCTTTGATTTTCAAGATATATTTTTGATGAAGGGTCATCACCAATTTGCAGTGCTACTAGAGCAGGAAATATCCCATCATTATTAAGACGGGCGACTTCTTGTTTAATGTCATCTCTATAATTGTTGGCTAGCTTTACGCCATCTATAACATCAGCTGTCATGAATTCTTTCTATTTATAAGTTCATTCTAAATGTGACTCGTGCTAGAATTATATCTTTTTCTTTCTTTGTTTCTTGAATAATTTCGTTAATTGACTTACTTATATTTTGATTTTTTTCTTCATTTTTAATAAAAGGTAAATTGGCATGTACACAATAAAAAGCTGTTTCAGCCGCTGCATGGAGTAAAATACCAGCACCAGCGGTATCACTGTCTAGCATGGGATTGCCATATTCAGAAATCCTGCTTGTTTGAATAATTAAACGCTTACAAATTTTCATTACTTCAAAAGGGGCTTTTAGCGCCATTTCGCAAGCATGCTCAATAGCATCAGATCTTGCCTTTTTTTCTTGATCGTTTGATTTAGGAAGTTGAAAAGCTTTGCCTACTAAATTATAGGAACGCATATCTTTTTCTGCAAGTTCTAGTAGATTTTGAATATCATTATTTAAAGAATGTATTGCTTCAGAAGCTTCTTTGTCGTATTCAGCAAACTTTTTTTTGCCCGCCGTAAAATTACAAACCATAGATCCTAAAGCTGCTCCCAAACTTCCTATGATTCCAGCGACTGATCCGCCTCCTGGGGTAGGACTGTCAGAGGCGACAGCGTATACAAAATTTTCAACTTCAATTAATGGTTCCATTTAGAGCTCTTTATTAATGATTAAAAATTGAGATTATAAGGATAAAAGATTAAATTAAAAGATGTCCCTAGTGAAGTTTGAGTACTCAAGATTTGGGTATTTTTACGTAGATGTCTTCATCTTCAATTTTAATTTCAAAAACCTTTAAGAATTCACCTTCAATGTGTGGGCATTCGCCCGTGTTTACATTAAATTTCCAACAATGAAATGGGCAAACAATACAATCGTCTTCTATCCATCCACCACCTAGAGGGGCACCTGCATGAGGACAAATATCAGAGACAGCAAAATATTTACCATTGTTGTTTCCCACGGCTATAAATTGATTATCTGTTCTGATAGAAACAGATCCATTTAATTTGATTTCACTTGTTTTAGCGACCTTTACAAATACTTCCATTTTTGATTCTCCGAATTTACTTGATTAAAGATCCCAAGATAAAAAATAGCCCTGGTACTTTCTCATGTTGATGACGCCAATATCTAAAATTAAATATTGTCCTTTAATACCGGTTAGTGTGCCTTCTACAGTAGGAACTTTGTCTAGATTTAAAGATGTGATTTTTTTTGGAAACTCTAAGACAGGGTATTCAAAGACCACTACTTCTTCTTCATAGAGAGGTTCGCCCAATACTTCATCAGGCCAATAATCTAAAAGTTCATCTCTTCTTTCTTCAAGATCAATAAGATCTATATCACCTTTTAGCATTGTGCGCCAATTTGTTTTGTCGGCAACAAATTCTTTTAAAGCAACTTCAGCAATACCTGATTGCAATCTATTTTTTACAAGGCCAATTTTTAATGCTTGAATAGCTCCTTGATCCATCCATCTGGTAGGTATTTGTGTTGCTCTTGTGATACCAACCTTTGCTCCAGAAGAGTTTGCCAAATATACATAGTGATCTTGTAGACAATGTTGTTCGCCCCATTCAGGTTCACGGCATGTTCCTTGATCATAATGGCATAATTCTGGTTTGACGATACACATATCGCAAGAAGCTAGATCTCGCATACATGGAAAGCAATGACCTTGACTAAAAGATTTTTTAGTTTTTCGGCCACAATTAATACAGTTGATTTCTCCATTAAACGTAAATGAAATTTTTTCGCCAAGAAGATCATTGATATTTATTTTTTGATCGCCAATGGGAAGTTGATACTCAACAGGTGCTTCATGAGTTGTGAGCATTTTTAATATATTACCTTCAATCATGTTTTCTCCCTAAGGGGTGTTCATGAATTCGCATGCCTCCAGGATAGGAGTAACAGTTTAATTTTTTAGGTTTGAATTTATGAATTAAAATATCTTTTACCCAAACTTGGAGCTCATCCTTGACGGCTCTTAGATAGGCATCATCTGGGATGTCTGTGCTTATAATGCCTAGTGGACCTTCTGCTTCGAGGTTATATTCGACTAAAGTGTTTTGGTGAATAACAATTTTACTCCCATTGATGATTAAATAATTTTTAATTTCATCGTAAGGGAGTGCACCAATAATGGGGTCTTTTTTACGAACTTTTGGGCTTAGATTTGATTTTAAATTTTGAAGCGATTTTTGGTTTTGTTGAGAGATTGCACCAGGAATAATTTTTTTATGATCATGGTCAATGGTATCAACTTTAATATCTTCTTTGGTAATAGTTACTAATCGACTATGATGTAAGCCATCTCGAGTAGTTTTTCCGATAACACCAGTATGACAAAATAGACATTGATTAATTTTGGATATGGTGTTGTGATAGGTTTGAGAAAGATGATTATGACCTGAGGCCCAAAATTTTATGTTGGCATTTTCTCTGACAATTTTAATAAATGTTTCTGGGTTGTGGGCATGATTTAAATAAGCATTGCCGGCCATTAAATGGATATTTTGTATAACTCTAATGCCACTGCCTAATATGGGCGCATGACTGAAAACAAAAATTTCTTTATCTTGATTGTTTTGTACTAAAGTTTCAAACCAATCTTTTTGGTTTTGATTTATAAAAACTTCATGAATGCAAAATTCATTTGTTCTAAATTGAGTCGTAGATAAAAAGGCCATGATGCAATTTTCATGTTCGATACTATAGTAGGGTAATTCTTTATCAAATGTTTTTAGCCATGCATTTACGTTTTCTTCATCAGTATTAAATTCAAGGCCTTCTAAATCATGATTTCCAATGATAGGATATGTTGGGAAGCACAATGTTTCGAATAATATTTTGGCTTCATCAAAGGATTGCTGACTACCTGGATGTGTGTAGCCTCCAACATCACCCAAGCATACCAAAAATTCAGGTTTAATTTCATTGAAGGAGACAAAGGCTTTAACCATTTCTCGTTGTTGATCTTCTTCATAGTGCAGATCACCTAAAATAATAAATGAAAACTCTTTCATTCGTCTTCCTTCAATTGCAAACCTACTGCTTCAGATATATTTTTAAATCCATCTCTTTTTAATGCTTGTTCTAAACCAATATTTATTTTTTTAATCAAGTATGGCCCTTCATATATCCAGCCAGTATAAACCTCAACTAGATTTGCCCCTAATTTAATTTTACGATAGGCATCATCGGCATTGAAAATTCCCCCGACGCCAATTATAGGGATTCTTTTTTCAACTTTTTGGGCAATCCACTTTAAGACTTGATCACTTTTAGATTGTACTGGTTTTCCACTGACTCCGCCGGCCTCATCTTTTAGATGACTTGAAATATTTGATTTGTCGATTGTGGTATTGGTCGCAACGATACATGAAATGCCGACTTCAAAAACAACATCCACAATGTCTTGGGCTTCTGATTCGGTAATATCAGGAGCAATTTTTAAAGCAATTGGTTTGTTTTGAAGTTTTGAATTTGTTTCCATAATAGGTTCTAAAAGTTTTTTTAATTCACCTTTAGCTTGCAGATTTCTCAAGCCGGGTGTGTTTGGAGATGAAATATTTACGACAAAGAAGGAGGCGTAGTCTGAGAGGCCTTCTATTAGTTTTTGATAATCTTGATTGGCTTGTTCGTTTGGAGTTATTTTGTTTTTACCAATATTGATGGCAATGGGCGTTTTAAAGTTTTGCATTTTAGAGAGGATCTTTTTACAGTGATCCAAGCCGCCATTATTAAATCCCATTCTATTTAAAATGGCATGATTTCTTTTGTCGCGAAATAATCTTGGTTTATCATTTCCTTTTTGGGCGATAGGTGTGATGGTTCCTACTTCACCAAAACCAAATCCTAGAGAATGAAAATGTTGAAAGAAATCGCAGTGTTTATCAAAACCAGCCGCTAGACCTACGGGGTTCTCGAATTCTATCCCCATTATAGTTTGTTTTAAACTGGGGGATTCATATCTTAATTTTGAGGACAAGATTGAACTTGCTATAGGTGTGTTGAAAATCGTACGTATGCCAAAGATGCCTAGGTGGTGAGCATTCTCAGGATTTAGTTGAAATAATAATTTTTTAAGTAAAGGGTAAATCATAATTATTAAGTAGACATTTCTTTTTACAGCGAAATTATATCTAAAAAATATAATATTTGATAGTTCAATTACTCTAAATATTTTAATATCTATTAGATGTCTAGAAATTGTTTTAATTCTGACTAGAATGCCAAAGTTTGATTTTAAGAAAGGTTCGTTTTGATGAGATTCCACAATTTTACACTACTATTATTTGTTTGTTTTGTAGGTTTGATAGGTCAGGATAAGACTAAGCCTGAAAGCGTTAAAATTCAGAATCCTTTTGCAAAAATCCAAACTAGTCTCGGTGATATATATGTTGAGTTATATAAGGATGCAGCACCAAAAACCGTTGCAAATTTTTTAGATTTGGCTGAAGGTCGCAAAGAATTTAAAGATGTAAAAACGGGAAAAATGATAAAAGGAAAATTCTTTGATGGTTTAATTTTCCACCGTGTTATTCCTAAATTTATGATTCAAGGTGGAGATCCAATGGGCAATGGTGGTGGTGGACCAGGTTATTCTTTTGAAGATGAAATAAATGGTATTGCTTTGGGGCTAAAAGATAAGCCTGTTGACCAAAGATTGGGAAAAAGTTATGTTCAAAAAGAGACGTTTGCTGAGTTAAGTATTAAGTCAAAAGCAGATTATGAACGAGTCGGTGCAGCAAAAGTTAAAGAAGTTTGGGATAAAAAAGTCACAGAATTTAAAAGCATAAAATCCCTTTTTGAATTAAATGTAAAAATGGGATATAAATATAATGATAAGTTAAAATTCAATAATCTTGTCAAGGGGTCTCTGGCAATGGCGAATTCTGGTCCTAATACGAATGGTTCGCAGTTTTTTATTAATGTTGCCGACACTCCCTTTTTAGATGGTAAGCATACTAATTTTGGAAAGGTTGTTAAAGGCATGGAAATCGCCATCAAGATTTCGGAGGCTCCAGTTGCTCCAGCTTTGCCGCAACAGCGAAAAACGGATAAGCCATTAACTGAAATAAAAATAATTTCAATACGATCTATTTCTTCAGATGAGATGAAAAAATTATTAGCTAAGTAGGGATTGTTGAGATTAACATGATGATGTCATTATTCTTAATTTTATCTAGCTTTAATTGTTATTGTTTTAGGTTTCAAATTAACTGTAATGCTTAATTTAACCAATCCTTTTTTAATTGAAGATATAAAGTATTTTATACATAAGTTTTTTTAATCGACGGTTAGCAATTAATGATTCATCTGCTACTTGTAGGTTAGGGTTTTTGGTACTTTTTTCGAAATGATTTGAATTACGTATATATGAGCCGTATACTCTTAATATGTAAATTTTATTTTATTGGGGGGTACATTAATTATGGTAAAGCAAGTATTCTTTATTTTTATTGTGTGTGTTTTTAATAGTGGGCTCGTTTTTTGTGAAGATGAAAAAATAGGAGTTCCAGATAGAGATGACATCGAATACCCAGATGATGACGCACCGTCAAAAGAAGAAGTTCAATTAGGTAAAATGCTTTATTTCGATACGCGTTTATCTCTAAAGAAAAATCAATCGTGCGCTACATGTCATAATCCTGAACTTGGATTTGGAGATGGTCTAAAATTTAGTCTCGGAACCATGGGAGGTAAAGTAGGCCGAAATGCACCACATATTTATAATTTAGCATGGAATTCCTTATTTTTTTGGGATGGCCGTGCTGGTAGTTTAGAAGAGCAAGCGTTAGGGCCCATTCAAGCAGCTGGTGAAATGAATATGCCTTTAGATAAAGTTATCGAACGCCTTAAAAAAGTAAAATTTTACAGAGATGGCTTTGAAAAAGTTTATAAAGATAAAAAAATAGAGTCTAAAAATATTGGTAAGGCTATAGCTGCTTTTGAAAGAACTATAATTGTAGATAACACTCCATTTGACAAGTATATGAAGGGAGATAAAGATGCTATGTCTCCATCTGCGGTTAACGGTATGAAATTATTTAAAGGTAAGGCCAATTGTACCAAATGTCATAGTGGTCCAAATTTTACTGATAACAGTTTTCATAATATTGGTGTCAAAGGCGATGATATAGGACGTCAAAAATTGGTTAAAGATGCAACAATGAAAGGTGCCTTTAAAGTGCCTGGATTAAGAAACGTATTATTAACAGCTCCTTATATGCATGATGGTTCTTTATCTACTTTAGAAGAAGTGATTAAATTTTATAATAGAGGCGGTGATAATAAAGCTAACTTGAGTAAAGAGATGAAACCGTTGAAATTAACTGATAAAGAAATAATGGATTTAGTCTCATTCTTAGGTTCTTTAACCCAGCAATTAGACATTAAGCGACCTAAAATCCCAAAGGATGATTAATTTACTTTTATTCAGAAAGAAGACATGAAAAGAATAATTAACACGAAGAAATTTGTATTTTTTTTGATTATCACTGGCTGCTGGTTTCAGATTGTTGCAAAGGATGTAACGGGGAAGCTGACATTTACAAAATCGGCTGATTTTGTGATGTTGGCCTATTTTACGGAAGATCATTCTTTGTCAAAAAAAACTGTTCAGGTTGATCAGAAGGCAAAAAAATTCTCTAAAAAGCTAGTAGTTGGTAATACAAGTGCAGAAGTTGTCTTTAAAAATGGTGATAGTGTTAGTCATAATATTTTTGCTAAAGATACTAAAGCTGATGTCACATTTGATGTTGGTCTAATGTCACCAGGTAAAGATTCTAAAATTAAAATTGATTGGAATAAAGATTTGATCATCAGAATTGGATGCAAAATTCACCCTAAGATGAGAAGTTATATTGCAAATATTGATAGTGCTTTTCATACGATAGTGGAGTTGGAGAAAAAGAAAAAAGAGGTGGAGTTTTCTCTTAAAGATGTCCCTGATAAGCTAACAAAATTAAGAATATGGTTTCCAAAGTACGATACTGTTGATGTAGAGATCAAAGTAGGCACTACGTCTGAAGTCGACATTAAGAGAAATGGTAAGTTGTATGGAAAGATTCTCTTAAAACGCTAGTTTATTGAGAGCTCAATTTATGTCTAAGCTGAAGCCTTTTTATCCAGTTTTAATTGCTCTGTTGATTGTTTTGATCTGGTCTCCACTTTTTTTTATGAGTAGGCCCAGTACCAAAAGTAACAATATTTTAGAGTTTAATAAGAATCCTCAGATTAAGATTTCTTCTGACGGTTTTAATTTCATGGGAGATTTTAAATTTCCTGAAAAATTGAAAAAACGGTTTGGAAATTATAGAAAGAATTGGCATCGATTGACTGATTATGAGTTCTCTGGTTTACATTGGCAACAAATGGTCGTAATTTATGTAAATAAAAATCCAGAAATATATTCAGCTAACTATAAACAATTTTCTAAATTTTATTTATCAGATGATGAAGATGTTGATGAAATAGAAGATGAACCCACTTTTGAAAACTATCCAGAAGGAACAATTTTTTTAAAAGAGCACTATTTTGTTAAAAAGAATATGCCCTCTGATCAAGGAACAATTGCAATTATGGAAAAAATGCCAGTAGGCTATGATTCAAAAAATGGTAATTGGCGATATTCGTGGATAAATTCCTCTAGCGGAACTGTCTTGATGAAAGGCAAATCTGGTGCGATTGGGTTACAAAAAGCATGTATTGAATGTCACCAAAATATCCCTGACCGTGACTATGTCTTTTCAACAGCATTGCGATCTAAATATAAGAAACTTTTTAATGTTCAAGCAAAATAATGATGTTCTCTATAAAAATTAAAATTTTACTTATTATTTTATTTATGAGTGTTCTGTTGTCATGTTCCTTTTTATATGTTTGTAATGAAGAGATAAATAAAATTAGGAATAAAAACATCGATCAAGTAGTTGCCGCTCATTGTGATAGTATTAATAAAATAATTCAAAAAAAAATTGAATCTATTAAAGAATTAATGGGTTCAATAAGTCAATCGCCCATGCTGCAAGCAGTCGTCGAAGATGGAGATACAAATACCGTTACTGATACAACCAGAGGAATTAAATCCAGATTATCTGTTCAAATATTTGATGTCCTGGATGTTGATAATGAATTGTTGGCAAGTTTGGATGGTGGTTTAATAGAAGATGAAGTTGAAAAGTTAGCATTATTTATGGAAAAAATTACTTCAAATGGAAAAACTGATATTAGGCTTACCGTACGCAAGGATCAGAAATTAGCATTGATTATTGGCGCACCAATTGGTGATAAAGAGGATCCTGTTGGTGTTTTGATTTTTGGATTTTACTTTGATGATATTTTTGCAAAAGAAATTTTTGAAATTAGTAAAACGAATGTTAGTTTTTTGAGTAATGGTAAATTCATTGGGAGTTCATTAAAAAGTAAAAAGGGATTATTTGAAATTTCAGAGGCTATGAAAAATAAATCTAAAGTTAATTTAAGGCTTGAGTGGGGAAATGATTATTTATTTGTACCGAAACTAGATTTTAAAAACTGGCATAAAAAACTTTCAATTGTGGGTCAGATTTCAACTTTGCAATATCATCAGTTATCTACTAATATGTTGAGAAGTATTATCTATGCTACAATTATTACTTTAGTTCTTGGTGGCCTAATTTCAATTTTTTTAATCAAAAGGATGACAGATCCGTTGACTAAGGTAGATTCAATGCTTTTTGGAATATCAAGTGGCGAAGGTGATTTAACTCAAAGGTTGCCGAAATCATCGAATGATGAAGTTGGTCGGATATCTATGAACTTTAATCAATTTGTAGAGACGATTCAAAAAATAATTATATCGGTTAAAAATGATACAAGTGGCTTAAATGACGTGTCTCAAGATTTAAGTAAAACGTCGGTTAAACTAATTGATCAAAGTAACATCATGGAGGAGAAAACAATCCTAATGGCTAATAGATCTGAAACGATATCTGAAAACTCTGCTTCAATTTTAGAGTTTGCGGATAAATCTTCAGAAGACGTGTCAGAATTAAATTTAATTGTCTGTAATATGAGTGAGTCATTATTAAATATTGCTGATGATATGGAGCACGTAACCAAAGTAGCCGAATTTGCAAATGAACAAGCTGCAGAAACTACAGAATCTTTGGAGATTTTGGCAAAAGTTTCTACCAATATTGATACAGTACTTAATGCTATAAAATCTATTTCTGAAAAAACAAAATTACTATCATTAAATGCTAATATTGAAGCTACTAGGGCTGGTGAAGCCGGTAGAGGATTTAAAGTTGTTGCCGATGAGGTGAAAAATTTAGCAAAGCAAACTGAAGAATCCGCTGCTGAAATTGGTAAGATGATTTCAGCTATTAAAGATCAATCTCATTTAACATTAAAACGATTTAATCCTTTAAATAAAGGTGTTTCAGACGTATTAAATTGTTTAGTTGACTCAGCTAAAGATATTAAAAAAAATGCCGAGCTATCAAAAGATATGTCGGAGTATGCAAGCAGTGTTGAATCCCTTGTTAGGCAAATCTCATCTAAAATGGGATCTTCGTCAGATGAATTAAAAGAAATAAGTGAAGGTATTAATGAAGTACTTCATTTGATAACCGAAACTAATAAATCTGGAAAATCAGTTGATGAATGTGTTGACGTTGTTGAAGAAAAAGCAATCTCTCTCAAAGCTTTAATAGATAGATTTAAAGTTTAAACTGCTGTTGCTAAAAAGAGTTAATAAACTAATTACAAAATAAGCTTGTAATTTAGCTTTCCATTTTAGGCAATTATTTCTCCTAACTACTTACTAATTAATGATTTGCGTTAATTTTTTCAATTTAAAATTACAATACGGCAAGTTTAAGCCGAAAATTTTAGAATCTTAAAATAGTGACTTTGAATAGTTGATCTCTCAGCTATTATGAAGGAGAATGTTCCATAGTGTATTAATAATAATGTATAGGAAATAATTGTCCTAATGGCCCGAATCTTAATCATCGAGAAAAAGTCTTCCATCAGCATGATCCTGCAAAAGATCTTTGATAATGTTGGACATGAAGTTTATTCGGTGAAGTCATGTACTGAAGCTGTTAAATTTTCAGCTACGTTAGATATTGATGTCGTTATATTAAATTCATCGAAGGAATCGAATTCAGAAAAAGTTGCTTTTGGATTACTCAAAAAGAATTATCAAGGCAAACATTTTATTGGATTGATGGAAGAGGAATTATGTTTTTCGATGGATGTAGAAATCATTAATGGCTTTGATCAAAAATATTTTAGACCGTTAAAATGGGAAAATATTATTGATGATATCAGCAAAGTAAAAACATCTGCGGTTAATGCTATAAGAAGAAATATAATGGTTGTCGATGACAACGAAAATATTCATGAAGATTTTAAAAAGATACTTTGTAACTATTTAGATTTCAATAAAAAAGTAGATGCCTTAAGTAATGGTTTGTTTGATATCACAGAAGATAGTGAGCAAATAGGGCAATCTTTTGATTATCATGTAATTTCAGCTTATAGCGGTGAAGAAGCGATTGGAATTATAAAAAACCATATAGAGATAGGTTGTCCTATAGATGTCATTTTTATGGATATTAGAATGGCTCCTGGAATGGATGGGATAGACGCTTGTTGTCAAATCAGAGAAATTTATCCAGATGCTGATTTAATTTTCTGTTCTGCTTATTCTGATTATCCAAAGCAGGGAATACTAAATAAAGTTGGTAATAAGAATCCTGTATATTTCTTGCCGAAACCATTTGAGACGAATAGCGTTCACAAAATACTTTCGCAGATTCTATGTGAAGAAGACGTGCAAATAGCCTAATAATTTTAGTTAGTCTTTCTTGTTAATTTATGCCTTAGGGCTTTAAAATCCACTCTTATGCGTTTTTTCTTTTTAAGATAATCATGAGTGATTACTGTATTATGGTATCCAAAATCATTTCTGATTAGTATAATCCCACGAATTTTTTATTGAAATAGTTACATGGAAAATTCAGATCCAAATTCAGTTGGTATTGTAGAGAGAAAAGTTTTTTCTTTTGCAGGTGAGGGGGAAGATGCCCTTAAGCTTGATAGTGGTAAAATCTTAAAAAATATCAACTTAGCCTATGAAACATACGGTCACCTAAATGATGATAAGTCAAATGCTATTTTAATATTGCATGCCTTGTCTGGTGATGCACATGTAGCTGGTTTTAATAATAGTTCAGATGACAAACCAGGTTGGTGGGATAATATTATTGGGCCAGGAAAACCTTTGGATACCAAGAAATACTTTATTATTTGTTCAAATGTTATAGGAGGTTGTGCCGGGTCTACTGGTCCTTCGGATATTAATTCAGAGACAAATAAACCCTACGGCCTTGATTTCCCTTTTGTTACAGTATTTGACATGGTAAGAGCCCAAAAGAAATTAATAGATAACTTTGGCATAGAGCAATTATTAGCCGTAATCGGTGGCTCGATGGGGGGTATGCAAGCTTTAGTTTGGGCCGTAGAAAATAGTGTAAATGTTAAAGGAACAGTTGTAATTGCGTCAACGAGTTCTCATTCAGCCCAATGCATTGCTTTTAATGAAGTAGGTCGTCAAGCGATATTGAGTGACAAAAATTTTCAAAGTGGAGCATATTACGATTCTGACGTAACGCCCCAAGAAGGTCTAAGTGTTGCGCGAATGATTGGGCATATTACATATTTATCTGATGAAAGCATGGGTGAAAAGTTTGGACGAAAAATTCAAAACTTCGATGGTGGCGAGACTAAAAATAAACAAGGTTATGAATACGATCTAGGGGTCGACACAGTATTTCAAATTGAATCTTATTTAAGACATCAGGGAGCTACATTTAATAAAAGGTTCGATGCGAACAGTTACTTGGTAATTACCAAAGCCATTGACCACTTTGATTTAGCCAAAAGATACGGTAATCTAGAAAAGGCTTTTGAGAAGGTAAATAGTAGAGTCTTGGTTATTTCTTATAGTTCTGATTGGTTATACCCAACGTATCATTCTAAAAAAATTGTTAAATCAATGATGAAAGTTGGGGTAGATGTTTCTTTTAGTGAAATAAGAACAGAGAAGGGGCACGATGCCTTTTTGTTAGAAGATAAATATTTATCTGGTTATTTGACAGCCTTTTTAGAAGCTCTGCCGGAGCGTAATTAAATGATTGAAACTATTCGGGAAGATTTAAAATTAATTGCAGAGTTGATTGAGCCAGAATGTAATGTACTAGACTTAGGTTGTGGCGAAGGAACTTTTTTGCATTATTTAAAGAACACTAAAAGAATTAATGTAACTGGAATTGAAATAAATCAGGATAAAATATTTAAATGTTTGTCGAAAGGTCTCAATGTCGTTAACTCAAATTTGGATGAAGGTTTGGCGCTTTTTGATAAATCATCCTTTGATTATGTTATTTTGAACGAAACCTTGCAGGTGCTTCATCATCCTATTGATTTATTGACTGAAATGTTGCGAGTCGGGAAAACGTGTATAGTTGGTATTTCAAATTTTGGCCATTGGAAAACTAGAATTGATTTATTGTTTAGGGGGCATATGCCGGTTACAGAGGCGTTCCCTTTTGATTGGTATAACACACCGAATATTCACCTTTGTACATTGAAGGATTTTGAATTAGCTTGTCGAAAAAACAATATCAACGTGATCAACAAATACTT
This sequence comes from Planctomycetota bacterium, assembly GCA_002746535.1. GTDB lineage: Bacteria > Planctomycetota. The sequence continues at coordinate 90,570 of NVWA01000002.1, read as the reverse complement.
TTATTCTAAACCACCACTACAATTGAGTTTGTCTGATAATTCAACAAAAGTCAAAGTGCAAAATAATATGTTCGGATTCAATTTATTTGCTAGTTATGGTGTCTACGTGATTAAATCTAATAGTGCAATTAGCTAGAATTTTAATTTCTTGATTCATCAGTTGAGTTAATTCTTGCCGAATAGATCATTATTTAATTTATGGCTTCTTTTAATGTTTACCACCTATTGTTATTATTTATAATCCCATCTTTTTTTGTAAGGTTCCGGCCTTTTATCTGACAATAGCAAGATGATAGTTTTGCTGTTTATGATTAGGTCTTAATTTAATGATTGAAAAGGTAAATAAAATCGTGACTACAGATCAAATGAGAGAAGATGTTCAAGACTACTATGGAAGAGTATTGGATACTAACAAGGATTTAAAAACAAGTGCTTGCTGTGAGTCTTCAAGCTTCCCGCATTATTTACGAGAAGTTATTAAGAATATTCACCCAGAAGTGTTAGACAAATTTTACGGTTGTGGCTCGCCATTGCCTTTGGTATTAAAAGGCAAAAAGATTTTAGATTTAGGATGTGGTACTGGACGAGATTGTTATTTAGCATCGCAGCTGGTTGGTGAAGAAGGTGAAATTGTTGGGATTGATATGACCGATGAGCAGTTGGATGTTGCCAACCGTCACCTTGATTTTCATACACAAAAGTTTGGATATAAAAAATCTAATGTGACTTTTGTAAAAGGTTTTATTGAAGAGATGGAAAATCTTGACCTGGCAGATAATTATTTCGATGTCGTTATATCAAATTGTGTTTTAAATTTATCACCTCAAAAAGATCGAGTAGTAGAACAGGTCTATCGTGTTTTGAAACCAGGCGGAGAGTTTTATTTCTCAGATGTTTATTCTGACAGAAGATTACCTGAGGCATTTAAAGAAGACAAAGTCCTTTTAGGTGAATGCTTAGGTGGTGCTCTCTATTGGAATGATTTTGAAAGAGTTGCTCGCAAGGCCGGCTTTTTTGATCCACGTGTATATGCTAATCGAGTTCTAGATATTACGAATAAAGAAGTCGCTGAAAAAATTGGAGTGACTACTTTTTATTCTACAGGGTATCGACTGTTTAAAATAGCAGACTTAGAAGATGACTGTGAAGATTTTGGCCATCAGGTAAAATATTTAGGTACATTAAGTGAGTCGCCTGACGCTTTTATTCTTGATGATCATCATACCTTTCAAAAGAATAAAATTGTCCCCGTATGTGGGAATACCTATAAAATGTTAAATGAAACTCGTTTTAAAGATCATTTTGTTTTTAAGGGTGATTTTAGTGAGCATGTCGGAATTTTTAATTGTGGGCCAGATTCTGATACCAACAATCAATCTGCTATGGGTGATTGTTCTGGGCCAGGCTGTTGTTAAAAAAGAAATAAATTAAAACTATGGCCAATTGGGAAATCATTGTTTTAAGTTTATATGTAGCTTCAAGCTTTTGTTTAGCTGTGTATGGATCTCATTGTTATTTAATGATATTCCTTTTCTTAAAGCGACAAAAAAAATCACGAAATAAAATTCAAGAGTCTATTGATAATTATATTTTAAATCAAAAAGAAGAAACATATCCATATGTCACAATTCAATTGCCTTTTTACAATGAAAAATCGGTAGTTGAACGAGTTATGCTGAGTGCCGCTGAAGTGGATTATCCAAAAGATAAGTTTGAGATTCAAATCTTGGATGACAGCAATGATGAAACAGTAGATATCGTCAATAGAATAATAGAAACCATTCGATCACAAGGGATCAACATTAGTGTGATTCGTAGGCATGATCGCAAAGATTATAAAGCTGGTGCTCTTGCTAATGGAATGACGATTTGTAAGGGTGAGTTTATAGCCATTTTTGATGCAGATTTTATTGTGCCAAAATCATTTTTAAAAAGAGCTATTCCACTTATTACTGCACAAGATGATGTAGCTTGTGTTCAAGGTAGATGGGGTCATATTAACAGCCAAGAAAATTGGCTCACTAAAGCCCAAAGTGTAGGCATTGATGGGCACTTTGCTGCTGAACAAGGAGCTCGTAGTTATTATGGCATGTGTTTGAACTTTAATGGAACCGGTGGCGTTTGGAGAAAAAGTGCTATTCTTGCTGGAGGTGGTTGGCAAGGGGATACACTGACCGAAGATTTGGATTTATCTTATAGAGTGCAAATGGAAGGCTATCGGATTGTCTATGATTTTGATAATGTTTGTTTAGCCGAAATTCCAAATGATGTCATAGCATTAAAGAGTCAGCAAAAAAGGTGGGCAAAAGGATCCATGCAAACAGCCATTAAGTTAGCACCAAGAATTATTAAATCTAAAAGATTAGCATGGTACGAAAAGATTGAAGCTATGTTGCATATGACTCATTATTCGGTGGCCATTTTTATGACAATTGTATGTACTCTTACGTTTCCTGTTTTGGGAATTGCCGAGAATTTAAAGGTAGAAATGAATTACCTCTTGTATATTGTATGGTCCTTTATTTTGATAAGTGCCTTGGCACCATGTGCTATGTATACTGGTAGTGGTATCGTTTTAGGAAAATGGAAAAAATCTATAAGAACTTTTCCGGCTATGATGGTGTTAGGAACAGGATTATGTGTGAACAATGCTTTAGCGGTTTTAGAAGCATTTACAAAAAAGAAAACCGCATTTGTCAGAACCCCAAAAAGTGGTAGTACAGATGTGAGTAAAAAGAAAAGTCTTTACCAGGCTAATACGCCTTTGCTGTTTTGTTTAATTGAACTTACTTTAGGCATTTATGCTTTTGCCACGTTGTATAAATATACTTATGCTAGCACTCATATTTTTGGATTGTTTATTCTGTCTTATGCAATCGGGATGACTTGTTTTGGTTATATAACGCTTCGCTATAAAGCTTTTTATTGGTTTAGTAGGAATTCTAAACAGTTGCAGGCAGCTACTTCGAAATTGGAGTAATCTTCATATTAGCTAATAGGATTTGTGGGGTTGTTCTTCTCATAATAATTCTTTTACTTTTTCAATCAATTCGGTGTATTCAAAAGGTTTCTTTAAAAATGATGTAAAAAAATCATTGGACATCATTTTAACTTGATCTGAGGAGACAAAATTTCCTCCACCAGTAATTCCTAATATTTTTAAATTTGCGTAATGGGCTTTAATTTTGACGGCGAGTTCAATGCCACTCATTTTTGGCATAAAAATATCAGTAATCAAAAGATTAACTTCTTGTTGGTCTAATATTTTTAATGCCTCGTCACCATTTGCTGCTTCTAAAATAATGTAATCTTCTAATATTAATATATTCTTGATTAATTCTCTAATATCGTTGTCGTCGTCTGCGATTAATATTTTCACACTCATTATTTTCCCTTTATTGAATCTTCATTATTTTATCAATTTATTGCAAAGAGTTCAATTAATAATATTTATTTTAATTTAAGTATATTAGAGGGATAAACTATCACATCGAAACGCCTCTTTTTATTTGGGTATTTAAGCATATGGATTTTATTACTTTTCATTATAGAATAATGACTGTTAAAGGTAATGATTAATTTTAAATATGTATTTATGAAAATTCTTATTGTAGACGATGAAGTCAATATCACCGAAGCGCTTAAAGCCTATTTAAGTGAGAAGCATGATGTGATTTGTTTTAATGATCCTTTAACAGCTTTAAGCCACTATAGTGAGAATAATGAGTATAGTGTAATTATCACAGATTTTCTAATGCCAAATTTGCGTGGAGATGAAATGATTGAAAAAATGTTTGACCAAAATCCAAGTCAAAGTTTTATTGTTATTTCAGGTTTTTTCACAAAACAGTTAACGGATGTTCTGAAGAAATCTAATGCGTATATAAAAATGATTGATAAGCCTATAGAACCTAAAGAATTAGAATTATCACTCGATTCAATATCAAAAATTCAATCTTGTTAATTTAAATAACCTCTGAAATTAAAATGTAATCATTGAGTAAAAATGAAAATCCTTATTGTAGAAGATAATTTTGTCAGCCGAAATTTATTGGTTTCGATGTTGAGTAAATACGGTGTTTGTCATGTAGCCGTTAATGGGCAAGAAGCAGTCAATGCTTTTAAAGAATCTGCAGAAGATCAATATGATTTAATTTGCCTTGATATTAGTATGCCAATTAAAAGAGGGCTGGAAGCTCTCAAAGAAATACGAGCTTTCGAATTAAAAATGAAAATTAATACATTTGATCATACAAAGATAGTTATGGTGTCAGCCCTTGATGATAAAGAAAATATTACAAGAGCTTATAGTTTAAATTGTGATGGGTTTTTGGCAAAACCTATCAAAATGGATGAGTTGCAAAAAATGCTTTCAACATTGAATCTAAATTAAGGATTTATCTCTTTACTCGTTTACTTGCCCTAACGTTCTACCATTTTCAAAAAGCCATCCAACATGCGCATTTTTTACTGAGAAATCGGCGAGTAGTATATTCATATTACCAAATATATAAGAAGAAGAATCATCAGCTGTAAAATGGCGCTGAATCAAAAATTTGCCTTTTGATTGTGGGATTTCAAAATTCTCCCACTTTTCACCAGGATATTGATTTGAAACTAATTTATGATGATGTCGTGCAAATTGATTCCATCTTACAGATGCAATTGAAGTCGGACCAAATAATCTTGTATATCGTTGTCCGTCAGCAAATTTCAATGGTCCATTATATCCAGGTTGATTCGAGAACCACACTTCTTCGGTATCGTCATGCATAAAGGAGGCAGCCATGTCATCTTTACTCCCCACAATCTTGTTGACGGCATTTCCGCCACCTGCTGAATACGTGAAAAACTGCGTGTAACTTGGAGCTGTCATGCCGTTGATATATTGTGAATAATGATCTACACCCTCTAATAGTAAATAATTAGAACTAAACACATCTTCTAATCTAACAGAGTTGACATTTCCTTTTCCATTAAATAGTGCTCCATGAGCTAAGTAAGATGATGGTAAGCCTTTTAAGCTACCCCATCTATAAGGTAGTATTCCAGAAACTCTCGGCACTCTTTTCTCATCATTATAATATCTATTAGTAAATGTATTTGGTGCCTCTGGGCAAATGACAGTTTTTAAATCGCCATGTCCCCCTTCAAAAAACATATCTTGCATTAGTTGCCAATTATCCAATCCGTTTTTTGAGCCCCAACGATCAGTTCTTCTGTCTATATCATCACTTGGTGCATTAAATGTCCAATCGTAATTACTGCAGCACCCTGAACATGAAGAGTTTTCATAATTCCAAAAACCTAATCCCCATGACTTTATCTTTAGGTCAAAGTATGGCATCAGATGACCTGCCCAACCTCCGTATAGGTGACCTTTTTCTCGATCGTCTAAATAGGATGGTTTGCCTGTAGCTAGATAATTAAAATTATTATTTGAGTAAGGTAATCTTCCGTCGTGGTCATTAGCATAGGTACCTATTAATACCCCCAATTGTTTTACTTGGTTGGCGCAAATTACGGTTCGCGCTTTTTTGCGTACTTTTGCAAGCGTTGGAACAAACAACGTCAGTAAAATTAATATGACAACGATAACTGCCATTAATTCAATAAGTGAAAAAAAATACTTTTTCATAATACCCCTTGATGCCAATCTATTTTAAGTATAGCTCACAAACGGATATTAGTCATATAACACTATTAAACAATTATTTTAAAGCAATAACTGTTCTGCTAATGAAATACTGTTATGTAATACTGAATATAATGCATATATATTGTTATATATATTGATTATTGTTATGTTTTTTAATTATTATCGCTTAACCCCTATGTTAAAAAAGATAAATTCTTAACTTGTAGAATCGTTTAAATATGCTTATTCCATCAAACGAGTACTTTAAATTCTTATTCATTTACTTGCGTTAAGGTTCTGGCATTTTCAAAGAGCCAGCCAACGTGGGTTTTTTTGACTGAGAAATCGGCATTAAGCATATTCATATTTCCATAAGTATATGAAACAGATGTGTCGGAACTATAATAGCGGCTCACAGAAAATTTATTTTTTGTCCATGGCATTTCAAAGTTTTCCCAATCTTGACCAGGATATTGATTGGATACTAATTTGTGATGATGACGTTCAAATTGAGACCATCTTATGGAAGCAATTGAATTAGGACTAAAAACTTTATTGTATCTTTGACCATCAGCAAAGCGGCCTGCTCCGTTGTACCCTCGGCTATCTGAAAACCAAACTTCTTCAGTATTGTCATGCATAAAGGATGCTGCCATATCGTATCTACTACCTGTCCATCCTTGAAAACCATTTGTCCAGGACATATAAGAGAAAAAAAACGAGTAAGCATTTGGTGTCGCCATTCCATTTATCTTTTCAGAGTATTGGTCTACGCCTTCTAATAATAAGTAATTATTAGAAAAGGCATCTTCGAGTCTTTTTGAGTTAAGATTATCTGATCCGTTAAATAAAGGACCATTGCATAAATATGATGAAGGCAGGCCTTTTAGAAAGCCGCTTTTGGGAGGAATGAGTCCAGATACGCGAGGAACTCTTATGCCATCTTCATAGTATTTATGAGTAAATGTTCTTGGAGCGTCTGGGCAAATAAATATTTTCAAAGCTCCGTGACCACCCTCAAAAAACATGTCATGCATTAGTTGCCAATTCACTAAATTTTTTGATGTACCCCAACGATCTGTTCTCTTGTCAATATCATCAAGATTGGATTGAAAGGTCCATGTGAGTTTATAAACTAAGTTTCCTGTAGATCTTGCATTATCATAAGTCCAATTGCCATGATCCCAAGATTTTAGATTAATATTTAAATAGGGGATAAGGTGACCTGCCCAAGAACCATATAGCCTACCTACTCCTCGCCTATCAAGGTAGGAAGGTTTTTGTTCTTTGACCCATCTGCTAGTATTGTTGTTGGTATAAGGTAATCTGCCATCATGATCGTTAGCATAAGTACCAATTAATGTTCCTAATTGTTTCAAATCATTTGCACAAATTGCTGTTCTAGCTTTTTTTCTAACGTTAGAAAGAGAGGGTACGAATAGAGTCATCAGAATTAAAATGACAACTATTACAGCTAATAACTCAATCAAGGAAAAGTAATTCTTTTTCATAATTTTCTTACTGGTTAAGCTAAATCTTTAGGTATTTTTATAGTATCCTTGTAGAAATCATATTCAATGAATTAGGTGAAGTTTTTTGATGCTTTATTGTTATGTTTATATAAAATTACTATGTAAAGTCTATTAGTTGACTAAAATATTGTTATGTTTATTATATATTAATATGCTTTAGATTAGGGCCACAAGAATTTTAGCATGAAAAAAACAATACTTCCTACTTCTGCATCTGGGCGAAAATCTTATAAGGATTTAATGAGCCTTATTAAAAATCAGATTAATTCAGGGGAATTAAAAGTTCACGATCGATTGCCGACTATGCAAAAAATTTGTGATCAATATGAAATTAGTCCTGCTACTGTTAACCGTGCATTATCGGAGCTCTACAAAGAATCTGTTTTGTATAGCGAAAAAGGGAATGGTATTTTTGTATCACCCATTCATAAAGTTAGCATGAAGATAGGTGTTATATGTGGAAAAGAAATTTTGACTAATTCAATGTATAACACTTTGATTCAGGTTTTGCAATATAATGCTTTAGCTGATGAAAAAAGCGTGACCTTGTTCCATCTTAGAAAACAAAAGAATCGACATCTTTTTTATGTAGATGAGCAAAATATTATTGATCATGAGATTGATGCATTATTTTTGATCAATATCGTAAATCTTGGGTTGATCTCATCATTGAAAAAAATTGGAATTCCTATTATTGCTACAGATTTAGATGCTACAGACATAGGCGTGCATTCTATTTATTTTGATAATGAATTATCTGGATTTGATTTAACCCAACGTCTATTGCAAGATGGACATCGAAATATTTGGTTTGTTGGAGGTGTGGCTCCAAATCACGATAAGTATGACCTTTGTCTTCGTCAACGTTATACGGGCTATAAATTAGCTTGTCGTGGAGCAGGTGTCAAGCCGGGCGTTGAAATATTTATGAAGGATCACAGTACGCATAATTTAAAAAAAAGTTTTGTCGAAGCACTCGAAACATATGAAGCGCCTACTGCAATTGTTGGGGAGTACAGTGAAATTGTAAATAATTGTTGCCATGAGTTTGGATTAACCAATGTTGAGATGGCCGGTTGGTCTAATAATTTAGAAATTTTTTCAAAGAAATGTGATCTTATCAAGTACATGGCAAAGTGCGATTTCGAGGATTTAGCAGAGTTGTCTTATAATATTCTTCAAAAAATTGATCAGGGTGACAAATCAATAATGTTAAAGTCTGTAATAGAATCTGAGATACTATCTGCTTAGCATTTATTATCTTTTACATAATTAGCAAATGCCCAAAGAAAGTACATATTGTTCTAATCATAATAAATTGTATTAATATATTATAAAATTAGTTGTTTATTTGTTATGATTTGTAAGTATTGTACTGTTCTTGATTAAACGGAGTTTTTCTTTTTATGACGATTTATGAATTACCCTCTTCTCCAGCAGGTCGGAAATCCTATAAAAGTTTAAAGCATCTTATTAAAACTCAAATAAGTGCTGGTGACCTAAAAGCCCATGATCGATTACCCAGTATGCGAAATCTTTGTGATCGTTATCAAATTAGTTTGGCAACGGTGCAACGAGCATTAGCCGAACTTTGCAAAGAATCTTTTTTATACAGCCAGCTAGGTAGTGGTACATTTGTAGCTCCTATTCGAAAAGAATGTAAGAAGATCGGTATCTTATGTGGGATGAGCGTTGACATGATGAGTAAGTCAATGTTTAACTCTTTGTTGCAAACAATACAGTTTAATGCCTTAAAAGATGAAAAAAGCATAACGTTATTTCATCTTCGAAAAAAGCATAGAGGACAATTCTATTATGTAGATGAGCAAGATATAATTCGGCACGAAGTAGACGTTTTAATCTTAGTTAATATTCTCAATCTTGGATTAATCGCTTCCTTAAAACAAATTGGAATTCCAATAATAGCCACGGATATTGATGCATCAGATGTTGGGGTTCATTCGACTTATTTTGATAATGAGTTATCAGCTTTCGACTTAACAAAAAAATTGATTGATGAAGGTCATAAAAACATTTGGTTTATGGGAGGCGTTGAGCCAACGCATGTAAATTATGATCTTTGTCTACGCCAACGATATACGGGTTATAGGTTAGCATGTCGTAGTGCCGGAATCAAACCTGGTGTAGATTTATATCTAACTAGTTTTGATACTGATTTGAATCTTAAAGAAAGATTTGTAAAAGCGATGGAACAGAATGAACACCCTACAGCCATTGTGACTGAATATGTCGATGATGTCCATGAAATTTGTAAAGATTTAGGATTAGAAAAAGTTGATATTGTGGGTTGGGCACCTGAAAATCAGCTAGAGGGTCGTCTTGATTTTGCTAAATATATAGCGAAATGTGATTTTAAAGAATTGGGCGAGCTAAGCTACGATATCCTGCGCAGTATTGACAAAGGGGTCGGCGACTCTTTGATTACGCAAATATGTCATTCTGAAATACTATCTAAATAATAACTTCCAGGGAGGTTTGAATGTTTTTTCGTATATTTATTAGTTTAATTATTTCTGCTGTTTTTTCGATTTCTTATTCTCAAGAAAAATGGCCAGCTAAAGTTGTTAAGTCAGGTTTGCCATCTGCTTATAGTGATTCTTTATCATTGCATAAATCGACATGGCCTCCTGCAGGAAAATCTCAGAAATTTAAGTTTAGTAAAGATGATATTTACTCATTAGTTGGATCGGAAAAATATACCAATTCTGGAAAAACAAAGCGAATAAAATTAAAAGGTCGACAAGAATTTTTTGTTTTTGATGCTGATATTTCGGCTTTAAAAGGAAAAATTATTACTGGTGCTCTGTTGCATGTAAATAATGCCTCACCAAAAGATCCTTTTTATCGGGTGGGGGTATCGTCGATGTCATCTGTTTGGAAAGAAGGATCTGCTGAAAAAGGGTATCAAAAAATAAATGGAGAGGCCTGCTTTAGCCAAGTCGAATTAGGCAAGAGAGACTGGTCCTTTGCGGGTAGTACCGTATTAGATGTTATATTTGGTTTAGGTCACACGACTTGGAAATTTGCTGATTGTACCCAACCCGATGATAACGGTTGGCAAACGGTTGCTGTAGACCCTAAGGTGATTGCTGCTAAAGTAGCTGGAATTAGTTTTGGTTTTGCAGTGAATGATGAAGTCGGGTCTGAATGGACTGATCAAGATAATAAATTTAAATTTAGACATTATCCAAATCGGTTTTGTTATTCACGTCACAACAAAAAAAATAAAGCTCCTTATCTTGAAATTTGGACAAGTGAAAAAGATTCAAAAGGCCCCAATGCCGTCAAATATATAAAAGTGATTACTAAAGGGTTTAAACCAGGTGAAGCTCTGGTTAAATGGATCACACCATCTGATGTAGGTAAGGCCGGAGTTATTGGATACGACGTAACTTATCTTGATGCTAATGGTAAAAGTAAGCATTTTCCCAGATATTTAATTCCTATGGCTGGTGTCGTTGGTGGTGTATGTAAAATGCATATTCAGGATTTAGCTTTTTCTGCAAATCAGAAATTATCAATCACGATTGTTCCAATTGATGCTACTGGAAATAAAGGCGAATCATTTACTCACAAAATTCAACTGTCTGGTGCACCTAATATCGTTGAAATTGTTTCAAGTATAAAGCCCTTTCCGCCTTCCACAGATTTACCAAGTGTTGGTGGTATAAAAATTGGTGTGATAGATGTATTAGATAAGGTTGATCCGATTAAGGGCAATGTGAGTCCTAAACATCCAAAGGGATACCGTGGTGGAAACCATTTGTTTAGTGCTGCGAAGAAAAAAATTCGTTTATTTGGTGCGAGAAATGAATTTGTTTGGTTTCAATTAGTACTTGAAGGTCAAGGTGAAAATATACAAATTACCACAGATTTTTCAGGAGAAATAAAAGCAGACCTATATGAACCCGCTTATGTAGGTAGTAAAATCGGCGCTGTTCCTGATCCCTTATTTCCTGTTGGGAGTTCTATTAATATACCTGTTAAAATTGGAAAAGTAAAAGTGAAAGGTCAAAAATTTCACACAGTAGTTTGTGAAGTTTTTATTCCACATAAAGCAAATGCCGGTAAGTCATCTCATAGTATTAAAATTTCAGTTGGGGGCAAATCCTTAACAATACCAATTGATTTAACTGTTTGGGATTTTACTTTGCCGGACAAGTTATCTTTTATTAGTGAAATGAATTCTTACCGATTTAATATAAAAAATAATTATGAATTACATCGATTGGCTCATAAATATAGATTAGTGCTTAATCAACTACCTTATGGTTGGAAGGGAAGTACTGCTTGGCGTATGAGTTTTAATGGAGATGACTTTGAGGGTTGGGATTGGTTCCATAAAAATATTGGCCCTTTATTGGATGGTTCTGCATTTAAGGGTTTGCCGAGAGGTGAAATGCCTGTGCCTGCTCTATATACTGGTTTTAATGAAAATTGGCCTATTAATATTGTAGGTGAATATAAAAGTGATTATTGGATTGACAGTGCTTTGTCGAAGTCTTATGTTTCAAAAAATAAAAAAGCCTATGCTGCATTTGCAAAACATATGGATAAAAAGGGATATCATGAAACTTTTTTTGAGTTTTATTTAAATAATAAAATTTATTATCGTAATAAAAATACAAAATCTGTTTGCCCATGGATTCTGGATGAGCCAAACCGTACCCAAGATTTTTGGGCATTACGTTATTATGGGATTATGTTTCACCAAGCTGTTGATCCTGTTAAAGGAAAAGCAAAAATGATTTATCGAACTGATATTTCTTATCCCGAACACGGTCGCGAAACAATGTGGGGTGTATGTGATAGAGTTATTATTGGTGGTGCTAACCCACAGAAAATTCGTCAAAAGAAAGATGAGTTAAATCAATGGCATAGCAATTATTATGGCAATTATGGTTCTACCAATGAGGTCCATGAGCCTAATACTCAGCCAGCTGCATGGTCTTTATTATCCTGGAGCCAAGGGGCCACTGGTATATTGCCTTGGCAAACAATTGCCAAAGAAAAAGATTGGATTAAGGGTTCTAAAACAGGCCTATTTTATCCACATGAAAGTGGTGTAAAAATGTCAATCCGTTTAAAGTCATATACCAGAGGTCAGCAAGATATCGAATACTTAACATGGTATAAAATGGTTTATAAAGCAGATCACTTTGCTGTAGCCAATGCTTTGAATAAAGCCGTCAGCCTTAAGGCTACCATACATAAAACAAGCGAAACGGATGCAGGTAAAATTAAATTCGCACAAGCTGATCCGCAAAGTTTATGGCAATTTAGAGTTGCTGTCGGTCAAGCAATTTCTAATAAAAAACCTGCCTTTAAAAAAGCATTGGTTGATTGGAAAGTACCTCCATCAGATATGAACAATTTACCAGATATTGGTTATACAAATGTGGCGCCTTACGTAAAACCACATGGTCCTAAAATGAATAGTTTTAAACAACGTTAAAACAAAAGGAATTATAATGAGCGATGTACCCGATTTTGAAAAAATAATTAAATCCATTAAGCCAGCCCCACCGTTACCTCCTGCTGAGGGAAAAGTTATTCGTGTTGATTCTCCTCTCGGTATTATTCGGGCCATAGAAAGTGCTGAAGAAAATACCACAATTATAATCGCCAAAGGACATTATTTAATGCCGCGTGATTGTTTGTTAACAACCCATCGGGTAACAATACGAGGTGAAACAGGTGATCGTGAAGACGTGATTTTAGATAGTGATATGGAATTTGATGACACGACTCCAAAGTTTACAACTAGATTAGGAGCACCTGCCATTATTAAAATGTTTCAAGCAACCAATATTACGATCGCAGATTTAACATTGGCCAATAATCCAAAATATGGTTTACTATTTTTAGGAGATGGGCGTATCCATGGTCTCAAAGTTTATAACGTCAAATTTCATAATATTTGGGCACGCGGGCTTAAAGGCACAGGTGCAGATCGAATTGATGATAAACTACCTGACATAGGTATTGAACTTGGAGCTTCTGAACGCGTAGAGTGGTTGCGACCTCGTGATGGCGAAATAAGACATTGTTTATTTGTTGCTGATACGGTTAAAAAAAATGATAAAGATGGTTTTGACGGTGACTATATTGCCGGTATGGACTTAATGAATGTCGATAATTTTACGATTGCTGATTGTGCTTTTATTGGAATTCGTGGAAAAAATGGGGGTGCTCGCGGGGGTGTTTTCATATGGGTTCATTCAGATAATGTAACGGTAGAAAATAATTTTTTCTATCATTGTGATAAAGGGGTTTCTTTAGGAAACCCTTCAGCTCATGATAGAAGAACATATCATATTCAATCATCAAAAATACAAAACAACCATTTTATTGGTGGTAGCAATAAAGCCATTGAAGTCGATTATGGCAATGATGTTTCCATTCTTAATAACACGATTGAATCTGATATTCGAAAAGATTTTTCTGCTATTCAAGTTCTTAATATGAGGGAAAAGGCATTGGTAGAAGGCAATACGATTCGTTTGCATGGTGAAGAGCCCTACAACTGTTGTGACCAAGTTACATTTAAAGATAATTTATTAGAAGAAAAGGACTGAAGCATGAGTGACTCATCAGATCTTAAAAATAAATTTGATGCATTAGATAGTTATAACTGGAACCTTTCTTTGCATGATTTCAAAGGAAATGATCAATGGCAAGATAACTGGGTTTTAGATGGCAAGAAATGCGAGCTGACAAATAGTTCTGATGGGCTTAAATTTATATCAGGACCTGAGGCTGGTGATAATGCTCATCATGGGGTCTTATGGACAAAAGAAACTTATTCGGGTGATATGAAAGTAACCTTTGAATTTACTCGCTTGGATACCATCAACCGTTATGTAAATATTCTTTATTTTCATGCAAACGGTATTGGCGAAGGTGAATACAAAAAAAATATACATGAATGGGCAGACTTACGCGAAGTACCTTTGATGGCAACCTACTTCGAAAAAATGGATTTACTTCATATCAGTTTTGCTGCCTTTGGTAATAGTAACGATGATGCCGATGATTATATTCGCGTTAGACGTTATCCGGTTAGAGAGGATCGATCCTTTGACCAAATAGAGGTTGATGGGACTATTCACAATACCAATTTATTTTTACCCAATGTGAAAAGTCTCGTTTGTTTTATTAAAACAAAAACAGCGCTAGCGATGAAAATCTCAATTGATGGGGTCGATTTTTATCATCATTGGGACATAAGCACTGTTGAGGAAACTGAATCTGGAGCATTTGGCATTCGACAAATGTGGCAGAAAGAGTCGATCTATAAAAACATTAAGATTTATACTTTATAGGTTTGTGTATATTTGCATTTAAGAGTAAGTTTTTTTATTGGAAATAAATTAATAATTTGAGGAGAAATTAGTATGTTGAAAAATTCGATTTTATTTTTGTTAGTATGTTTTTCTTGCGGAAGTATTGCTTTTGCTGGAGATGTTAAGAAGGAGACATGGGATTATACGAAAACTGCAAAAGAGTTGAGTAAAAAATTTACGGGATCAAAAGGCAAAGTTGTTCCTTTAGGTGATTCCATCACATATGCAAATCAAGCAGGTAAATGGGCTCGTTATGGTAAAGGTAAAAATAAAGACGAGATGGCTATCAGCAGATGGATGAAATCTAATAAAAATGATAAAAGTAATGGTTGGTGGTTAGCAGCCAATGATCAGCCAAGAGGTCGATCTTGGACAGCGGCTAGCGGCATTACCTCAGGTCAATACATCAAAGGAGGTTTTCATGGCTTACCGTCAGCAGATAATATTTTAAAAGCTCATAATCCGCAAATAGCGTTGATCATGTTGGGTACTAATGATATGAAGAAAAAGGTAACTGCTGAAAAGTATGGCCAAAACATGGAAACAATTTATAAAAAATGTATGGCTAACGGTACAATACCTGTGGCATGCAGTGTGATACCAACTACTTGGGGTAGTGAAGCCGTTGTTAAAGCTTATAACGAACAAATATTTAATATCGCCAAAAAATTAAAAATTCCTTTTGTAGATTTAAATGGTGAGTTCATGAAAAGAAGACCCGGCAAAACATGGTTAGGTACATTGATTAGTAAAGATGGTGCTCACCCGACGCATAAATTAAGTGCGGGACCAGCCACAGAAGAAAACTTAAAGAACGATGGTTATCTTTTAAAATGTTATTACCAAGTTCATAAAGTTATGGAAATCAAATCAAAAATGAAATGGTAGTACAAGCTGGACCCTTATTGCTTGTATTCACCAGAGATTTTTAAACTTTAATAATTGAATTCGGCATTAAATATAAATAGGCGTAAACAATAATGCCGAGTTCAATGAATGGACGCCCTAATATTCTTATGGCATCTAAATGATTTGTTTGAAAACTTATGGCAATAAAGGTTGTCATGAAAATAAAGGTTATTGCAAAAATAAAATGAGTTGTCAAAGATATGTGTTCATAGGAATTATCTCGTAATTGATTTAATCTCTTGAAATACATTTGAAGTATAAAGTATAAAACAACAAAAGTTAAAAAGCTTAATTGAGCTAATGCATTTACGACTATAAAGGCATCGTAAATCCCATGAAGAACGATGACCATAGAAAAAGTGGTGGCAAAATGTTCGATTGCTTCTTTTTTTTGCGTATATAAGTAGCATAATGATTCGCCGGCAATCGCTGTTAACGCCACATGTAATACATTAGCAGTTAAAAATCGACCAGCCAGAGAAGACTGAGATTCAAAATAATTTATATTTTCTTCAACAGCAAAACCTAAGCCCACCATACCTGCTACGATTAGCCATTCTAATGGCTTGCCTCTTTTTGCCAGAAAAGGTACAAATGGAACGAAACATAATAATTTACAAAATTCTTCTCTGAAGCCAACACTCATGATGAAATATAAAGTACCGGAAAGTAATCCCTCCCTCATTTTAAAATCAAAAACTTTTTCAAAAAATTCGCTTAATAATAATGTTGGCACGGTTGAAAAAGCACCCGCTAAAAAAGCAAGTAGGCATAATGGTAAAATCGTTTTAATGGAGCTTGGCCGTAAAGCGTGCAGCCATAAACCAAACCAAAAAATGCCTGAAATTATTGCAAGAATAAAACTACCATTTAGTGAAATGTCGACCAGTCTTAAAAGCAAAGCATTAAAGTATTTAGACCAATTCATTTCTTTAGCAGTTAGATTTCTTGAAATATGTATATAAAATTTATTAAAAATAGGAATGTCAGCTAATTGTTTAAGTTTTTGAGTTTTATTATTTTGGATATAGAGTCTTACGAGTCGTTTTCGTGAAGTATTGGCATCGGTGAACCTTGATTCAGAAGCTAGGTGTACCTCCTCAAGTTTTGGGTTTTTAATAAAATCGTAGTGATAGGCTAAAAGTCTGTTGGCGTATCGTGTATTCTTTTTTCCTTCATTTTGTAATGCAAGCAATGAATTTTCAATGAGTTTGTTATTGATGTTTAGAAGGTGTGTCGCTATTTGAGTGGTGCCATAACTGTTTTTGGCTTTGTTTAGTTCAATCTTTACAATGTCAGATATCAGTGGATTTCTTTTGCCGTATATAATTTCTATAAATGTTATGAATTCTTCTTCTGAGAATGATTTTTCTTTTAATACATTTGCGAATTGACTTTGGAATTTATTGTGAGTATTTTCATGCAAAGTAAGTTTTATAAGACCAAAGATATTGACACTCTTTGTGAGATTTAGAATGGTAGATAGTATTAAGCAAAGGACAATAATGATCCCAACCATTCTGAATAAAAACTTAGGAGTCATTGTTTTATAATATAAATCTCTTTTATTGATGGCCATTATTCTTTTTGTATCTTCGCTTTCAGTTTTATTAAATATGGTTGGAAGAAAGAATCTTTTAACCTTTTATCAATTAAAATGTCTAATTTAGTATTTAATAAATCCCATTCTTTTTTATAAAACAGCCATGCGACATAAATGACTAAACAAAAATAATCATCTGCTGGATTGACAGTCCATTTTGATAAAGTTTTCTCTGGTTGGTTTAAAAGAAAGCTGAGGGCTAATTCCTTTTTTACTCCACCAAGATGGAAATCGATTTCTTTTTTGAGCTTTCGCAATTCTTTTTCTGAATAAGGTTCGATGGTATGAATGAATGCCTTAAATATATAAAGGTTTACAAAGATATCTCTGCTCTTTGAGTTGTCTATTTTAATTTTTCTGATTTTTTGAGAAAACCTTTTATATTCAAAATTTAATAATGATTCTACACTATCATAATATCGGTTATAAACCAATATCTCAGAGGTTACTTCATGTGGCAATTGTGGAATATTTAAAAAATGATATTTTAATCTATTAATTAGTGGTCTAATTCCAGATGCAAGAATCATTTCATAATCACTGTAAATGTATGGGATTTGAGAGGCAATAATAGAAGCATGAAGAGTGTTGTCAGCAAAAACGAGATCAACGGCTTTTATTGTTTCCTTTAGATTTCCTTCATATAATTTTGAAATTATATTTAATCTTTGAGCAGAAGGCAATTCTAAATTTAAAGTTGATGTGTCAGGAACAGATAAGTTCATTTTCACGCATAATAAAATTGGCGTAATATGATTAAATTGGACTTTGCCATATTTATCTAAAAGTTCTTTTAATAGCGTTAATTCATTCGTTTCAAAAAGTATTCGACTGTAAACGGCTATTACATCTTCAGGTACTAATGATTTATATTCTTCAATATTATTTTTAATAAACGTTGCTAAAGGTTCTAATTCACCAATGATTCTTAAATGACTTAAATAGGCCAGTAACATTCTAAACTGAGAGGGTCCTGGTGGAGTCAATGTTTTTGATGCAAGTTTGAACAGGTTTGATTTATGTTTAAGGCTTTCTTCAAATGAGATATTTTGGATTTTATAATTCGACTTATCGGATTTATTAAAGAGGTTGATTGAGTCAAAAATTCTGAATCGTGCTTGGCTTTCTGGGAATTTATCAAAGAGGTTTTTATAATATTGATAAGCCAATTCGTAGGAGCCCTTTTTATGCTTGATATCATATAGCGTTTCTGGTAATTCCAGTTGAGCCAATTCCGCAAGTGCATTAGCTTCGAAAACGGTATTCTCTAAACTTTCAAATATTTTTTTTGCTTCAGCTATTTTATCTAATCTATTTAAGCACAGCCCTTTCTTAAAAGTTGCCTCATGGCATTCAAGCCTATCGGGAAAATTTTGAATAATTTCTGAATATTCTTGAATTGCGACGTCATATCTTTTATTGGCATAATTGATATCTGGGAGCCGAATGGCAGGTATCATTAAACCTGCATTTTGATATTGAATTTGTATTGGTCTAAAGCAAGCTCCTGCATGATAGGTATAAAACCCTATATGATTTCCTCGAAAGGGATGAAGCTCTCTATATGTAAAAACCAATTGATCGTCAATATGGCAGTGTAGCCAACCATCTTGATAGGAAATTGATAGAATGTATTTCCTCTTTTTTTCTGTTTTAAATTTCGATGAAGCCATGATGTCACTAACGTGTCGACTCAGTTTTGTGAATCGATTATTGTCGGCACCAAATTGAAAATAATAGCCTTTATATTTATCTTGCCGGCTTGAATTTTTCATACTTTCATTTAGCGATTTACCATAACAAACTATGCCCATTTCATGACTTTCACCTTCCAACCACGCTTCACAAGTAAATGATAAATTGCCAGATACGGGAGTTTTCCAAAAAAGAACATTTTCTAAATCTCCTGTAGCTTTCCAGACACCATTAATTAATTTCCACTCACCCATCATAAATACTTCCCAATCTTTTTCTTTGATAGGGTTCATTGTTGTATGAAATTGATGGGTATTAATGTCTTTTTCTTGTAGTACGAAACGGCTTAGCCTCTTAGCCAATTGATTTGAAGTAATTCTTAGGTCTTTTGATTTTTCCATCGCATCGCAACAGATCTTTGTCAATAAAGGATCAGAAGAATACTGTTGAGAAACATTTGCGGAGTCCATTAATGGATCATTAATGATAGCTTCAATGGTTTGTTTGATATTGGGTCTTTCGAAAGGTTTGTCTGTCGTAAGCATCTCATATAGTATTACGCCTAACGAGTAAACATCAGATTCTTTTCCTAGGAATGCCTTATCATTAAAGTACTCTGGAGGTTTATAGTTAGGTGCACCTGAAATATAATTTTCATGTGATCTCGATGGTTTAATGTCAGCTACATGAGAACCTTTCCCCCAGTCAATAACAGTAATTTCACCGAATTCACCAATAATTATATTATCAGGGTGTATGTCTAGGTGAACAATATCTTTACTATGTGCGTAGGCTATTGTTTCGGCCGCTCTTAATAAAATATCAACTAGTTTTTGTTGACTGTAGTTAGCTAATGTATCAGGATCTTTTTGCTTGATTTTTTCTAGTATTTTTTTTAGCGATGATCCTTTAATGGGTTTCATGGTATAGTAAATGCGACCATCTAAACCCCTACCCATGGAATAAAGTGGAACCACACCAGGGTGACTTAGAAGGGCGGTAATCAAAGCTTCTTTTTTAAATGCTTGAGTTTGTTCTTCTGTCAAATGCGGTGTTAGCGGTCTTTTTAAAGCGACAACTCGATCTAATTCTTTCTGTTTTACTAATAAAACTTCTCCATTACTACTGCTGGCTAAACGTTCAATGATTTCTTGTCCATCTATTTCAAGTTTTTTTGAATCCATTTCATCGGCGGTTTTAATGGCTGGTTTGTCAGGTTCGCTTTGAATAATTTCTTGAATAGTTTCATCATCTTTTTGTAATTTGACATCATCTAAAATTGCTTCGGCAATGACGCAGCAACCTTTACCTTGATCCTTACCTTTGTATAAAGCTTGGTCTGCAGCTAGAAATAAAGATTGGCCATTATTGGCATGATCAGGATAACAGGCAATGCCAGCTGTCGCAGAAATTTTTACATCATAAGTCAATTTTTCTATTGATTGAATTATCTTTAAACATACTTCTTCAGCTTGTTGGTGACTTGCGTTTGGTAATAAGAACTCAAATTCATCGCCACCAAATCGCGCAATGATATCACTATTTCTTAAGGTGCTTTTTAAAATATCTTTTATGTCTATTAGACAGAGGTTACCTTCAGCATGACCACTTGTATCATTTAATTTTTTGAAATTGTCTAGGTCTAATATTACCAGGGATAATTTTTGATGATTTCTTTTGGCAGCTCTGATTGTTTGATCTGTTTCTAATTGAAAGTGTCGGTGACTATATAATCCAGTTAAAGGGTCCGTTATAGCTGAATGGTATAATATTGCGTTTTCTAAAAATGATGCGGCTTGTACTCCAAGCATTTCCAGAATCATTTGTTCTTCTTCAGTAATCTCACTTACACGTTCAAAAATTTCTAGATAGATGACGCCTAGAATACCTCTGTTTGCTGTTAATGGTACGCAAATAGATTGGGGGTTCTTGCCACTTTTATTCTGAAGATCGTGGGCATAAATTGCTTTGCCGTGCTTGACAACTTCTTCAGCAAAAGGTAACTTTTTTTCAAAATCTGATTGAGTATCTTTTTTATTCCATTCAGATCTTTGTTTCAATCCACCTGCTTCTAATAAAAATACACATCCTCTATCAGCTTGAATTGATTTGACAGTATCTTTGATAACCTCTGTTAATAAATCTTCTATATTCCAAAGTAGACTCCATGACCTAATCGTTTTTAGAATAGATGAAATCTTTTTTGAGTCGTTTTTTTCAAGCATGATATTTCAAGTATTTACCCTATAGGATGCCGTTATAACTGTATGTTTTTGAACAAGTATATCATAGCCTTTTTCTAGGGAGGTATCCTTTAAAAAGGCAGATTCTTTTAACTTTTAAGTTACAAATTCTATTACTTATAACGCAAGATAAGGTGAAATGATGAATATTTATTTTATTTAAGGATCGCTTTGACTAATTGAGAATTAAGAATTGTTTAAACACAGGAGATCATTGCGACCCCCTGTCGACAAATTAAGAATAACTTTATTTTTTCTTAATTTTGTGAATAGTCCGTTTTCTTAATTTTGGAGAATATTTTTTGATTCCGTTAGTCAATCTTTCTGGAATACCAGTTTGTAGATTAACTTGAGTACGGTAATTTAAGTCTCCTGATTCGCTACATTGTAGCCAAACATATTGTCTTGAAGGTTTTTTTGCCATTGTGCTACTTTCAAATATAAATCATTAATTAACAAAAAGCCAAGGTATTCTTCGGCCCAAAAAAGTTCTGAGATTATATTAATGATCTTTAGAATTCAATGATTAACTATTTTAAGAGATAGCCCGATAGATTTCATATGGAAAACTACCCTCGATTTAGGCTTTTAAAAGCTAAAGCATACAGCCGAATTTGTTCATAAAGCTTTACCAAACCATTACTTCTGTTCATGCTTAAATGCTGTGCGACTCCGACTTCTTTTAAAAAACTTGAGTCGAATTCTAATGCTTCATCGGGGGTTAACCCACTATAAATTTCCGTTAAAATAGCAGCAATTCCTTTTGGTATAGCGGCATCTGAGTCTGAGGAAAAATAGATTTTGCCCTCTTTAAATTGGGGGTGTAGCCAGAGTTTGGACATGCACCCTTGAATTCTGAACTTTTCAATTTTAAACTCTTGATTTAATTCAGGTTGATTTTTCCCTTTTTTGATAAGGTATTTAAATTTATCCTGATGATCTGGCAACGCCATTAAATCTTTGGAAATTTGTTCTTTTTCGGGATACCCCATTTTATTAACCATTCATAAATGCTACTTAAAAGGTCGCATATTTTAGATGTATCGTAAAGAACTTCAATTGAATTTTGTATTCAAGCACTTGAGGTGGTGACTTTACTATGTAGAGAACTAAAATGTGTATTTTTCAACAGTTAGGTAAATGAGTTTATTATGAAGCGAATACTAATAAAAAATGGTCAAACCATTAATGAAGGCAAAATTTCAACGCAAGATATTTTAATCGACGATGGTCGAATAGAAAAAATTGCCTCCTCAATTTCAAATGTGGATGTAGATAAAATCATCGATGTAGCTGGCAAATATGTTTTACCAGGCATGATTGATGACCAAGTCCATTTTAGGGAACCTGGAACAGAATATAAAGGCGAAATAAAAACCGAATCAGCAGCAGCAGTTGCTGGAGGTGTTACTTCCTACATGGAAATGCCTAACACTAAAATCTCCACAACTACGGATGAAAATTTAGCTGATAAAAAATCTCGGGCTTCAAAAAAGTCAATGGCTAATTATGCGTTTTACATGGGAGCTACAAACGATAACCTTGAAGTAATAAAAGCGATTAACCCCCTTGAACCTTGTGGCATTAAAGTATTTATGGGATCGTCCACGGGTAATATGTTAGTTGATGACCCTGAAATTCTCGAAGGGATTTTTTCAAATGCACCCATCATAGTGGTGACTCACTGCGAAGATACTCCGACGATATTGAAAAATGAAGAAATATTTAAAGAAAAATATGGAATAGATCTTGCGGCAAAATATCACCCTTTAATTAGAAGTGAAGAAGCTTGTTATCTTTCATCTACTTTAGCCGTTCAATTAGCAAAAAAGCATGATACCAATTTGCATGTTCTACATTTGACAACGGCGAAAGAATTAGAATTTTTTACGGCGGGTGAGTTAAAAGGTAAAAAGATTTCAGCTGAAGTTTGCTTGCACCATTTATTTTTTAGCGAAAAAGATTACGAAGAGAAAGGTCATTTGATTAAATGTAATCCGGCCATTAAAAGAGAAGAAGACCGCTTAGCTTTATTAAAGGCATTCAAGGATGATAAGTTAGATATATTGGCTACTGATCATGCTCCACATACTTGGGAAGAAAAACAAAACAATTACTTTTCGGCACCTGCTGGTATTCCTTTAGTTCAACATGTTTTAATTGGAGCTTATGATTTAGTCGCCCAAGGTCATTTTTCACTTGAAATGTTGGTGCAAAAAACAAGTCATAATGTAGCCGAACGGTTTCAAGTAAAAGAGCGCGGGTATTTAAGAGAAGGTTACTGGGCTGATATTACAGTTTTAGATGTTAATAAACCTACAGTGGTTAATGATCATGAGCTTTATGCCAAGTGTAATTGGTCTCCTTTTGAAGGTCATACATTTAAAGCGTCTATTGATACTACTATTGTTTCGGGGCAGTTGGCCTATGAAAATGGTAAATTAAATACTTCTGTCAGAGGTCAAGCATTAGAGTTTAATCGGTAGTTCTTTAGAAAGGTAGTTATGTATAATCTTCAGCGTCCTAGAAGAAATAGAAAAAACCATGGCATCAGAAGTTTAGTTCAAGAGACAAAACTTAATGTCGATGATTTAGTTTTGCCTTTATTTGTACAAGAAGGTAAAAATACGAATACGCCAATAACTTCCCTACCTGGTTGTAGTCGATTAACCTTAGATTTATTAATTGAAGCTGTCAAAGAAGCTTCTAGTTTTGGTATTAAAAGTGTCGCTTTGTTTCCAGTTATTTCAGAATCTTTAAAAGATTCAAAAGCAACCGAAGGCAAAAATGAAAAAAGTTTATTTGCCGAAACGATTAGATGTTTAAAAGCGGAAGTGCCAGAAATGGTATTGATGACAGATGTCGCCATGGATCCTTATTCCAGTGATGGACATGATGGTTATGTTCAAGACGGCGAAATCATGAATGATATTACTCTTGAGATATTGGGTGAAATGGCTTTGACTCAAGCCGCCGCCGGAACAGATTTTATTGCTCCGTCCGATATGATGGATGGCCGAATAGGGTATCTAAGAGAAGTACTTGATGAAAATGGATTCTCGAATACAGGTATCATGGCTTATTCAGCAAAATATGCCTCGGCTTTATATGGTCCTTTTCGTGATGCTTTAGATTCTGCTCCTAAAATGGGGGATAAAAAAACATATCAAATGGACCCAGCCAATACGATTGAAGGCATACGCGAAGTAATGTTAGATATAGATGAAGGTGCCGATATCGTCATGATCAAACCAGCGTTAGCATATCTTGATGTGATTCAAAAAGTAAAAGAGTTATCAACAGTTCCGGTTGCGGCTTATCACGTAAGTGGTGAATATGCCATGATCAAAGCGGCAGCTGAAAAAGGTTGGTTGGATGAAGAGTTGGCCATGATGGAATTGACGACTTCCATTAAAAGAGCAGGGGCAGATATTATTTTTACTTATTATGCTTTAGATATTGCTAAGAAACTATCAAAAAAATAATCATTTTTAAAGGTTTATGAATAAATGAATTTAGAAGAGTTCAAGAAATCAGTTGAAGATAAACAAAAACCGGATGGCATAAATATATTACTAACTTCCCTTTGGGAAGAACGTGTAGGCAATTGGGATAAAGCCCACAATATCTCTCAAGATGAAAAAACAGAAGATAGTGCTTTAATCCATGCTTATTTACATCGACGAGAAGGTGATGAAAGTAATGCCAAGTATTGGTATAACCGTGCCAATAGTTCCATGCCGGAATATGATATGGATGAAGAATGGTTGTGTCTTGTTAAAAAGTTTTTGTGATATTATATAAGGAGAATTGATGATCCCATCTTTGATTGTATTAGGAGTATTTTTTGTATTGGTCATATTGCCTGTCATCTTAATTTTTAATGGTTTGGTTGCCAAGAGAAATCAAGTCGAGTATGCTTTTTCATCTATTGATACGATGTTGAAAAAGAGGATTGATCTGATACCAAATTTAGTTGCCACAGTCAAACAATACATGGATCATGAATCAGAAGTTTTAACTGAGGTAACTAAACTTAGAAGTCAAATTATCACTGGTGGGATGAGTGATGATGATAAAATAAAAGTTGAAAATAAATTGACGCAAGCACTTAGTAATTTTATTGTGACAATTGAGAAATATCCAGATTTAAAAGCAAATCAAAATTTTAATCAATTGCAAAGAACTTTAAATGAAACAGAAGAACAAATTTCAGCATCTCGCAGAAGCTATAATGCGTCAGTGATGGATTTCAATAATGGAATTGAGATGTTCCCCTCTAGCATCATTGCCGCCTTTGCGAATATGCGAAAAAAAGAAATGTTTGAGATCCCAGAAACAGAACGTCGAAATGTCGATGTCTCTGAATTGTTTGATAAATAATCTACCTTAGACTCTTTGTATAAAATATTAATATGAAAACAAAAAAAGAATTCCACTCTTTTTATCATGAAGAGTTGAGACCTCATTTAGATTCTCATGAAGAAACGCGTATTGCTTTCGTTAAAAAACGAAATAAAGTAATTCTGATATTGACCATAATAGAATTGCCTGCAATGTTATTTATCCTATTGGTGCTAAATAACTTTTATTTTATGTTGATCTCTTTATTGGTAACAATCGCAATTGGTTATTTCATTTTAGGTCATGACCATAAAAATTTTAAAAATGCTTACAAAAGACAGGTAATTTCTAAAATAGTAAGATTTGTTGAGCCAGGACTCAATTATCGCCCCACGGCCTATATTACCCGGGATGAATATTATGATAGCCAGCTCTATTTAAAAAATTATGATCGATATAGTGGCGAGGATTTAGTCGAAGGGATCTATGGAAAAACGAGACTCAAATTCTCAGAATTAAAAACAGAATACAAAACAACCTCTACTGATAGTGAAGGAAATACAAGAACTTCTTGGCATACGATTTTTGATGGGTTGTTTTTTATGGCAGATTTTAATAAAAATTTTAGTTCTCGTGTAGTCGTTTTACCAGATACAGCTCAGAAGTTATTTGGTTTTTTAGGTCAAAAGTTACAGTCCTGGAATTTCAGCAGAGACGAATTAATCAAATTGGAAAATGCAGAATTCGAGGAATCATTTGTTGTTTATGGAAATGATCAAATTGAAGCTCGTTATATCCTTAGTCCTGTTTTAATGGAAAAAATTGTCGCATTAAAAAAAAGTGTCGGAACCGATATTTCTATTTCATTTATAAATTCTAGGATAAATATAGCCATTCCATTAAATAGAGATTTATTTGAGCCACAAACAAATATTCCCGTGAATACCTTTAGTGCTGTCCAAGAGTTTTTTGATGACCTAATTGATTTCGTAGAAATTGTAGATGATCTTCAGCTAAACACCCGCATTTGGACCAAAGAATAAATTTTTAGAAGGTGAGGATTCAGCCACGCTTTGCTTTTCATGCTTGCAGAAGCATAAGTCATTACCATTTGACGTTATAATTAAAGTTAACGTTAGTTATTAATATTCAAAAGTACCTTCAGAGCAAGTGATAATCGTTTTATTGCCCTCAGGATTTTCTTCACAATGACCAACGATTTTTGCTTCCACACCAAATTGATTTGATATTTCAATGATGTTTTGTGCACATTCTTTTGGACAATAAAGTTCAAGGAGTTGGCCCATATTAAATACCTTATACATTTCTTTTAATTTCATGTAATTTAAATTTTGAATGAGTTTAAATAGATCAGGTGTTTCAAAAAGGTTATCTTTGATGTAAGTAATGTTATTCCCAAAGTGATTGCATTTTTGAAGACCTCCACCAGTACAATGGACAATCCCGTGAATGTTTTGTCGGTCAGTCGTGTCTAATATTTTTTTAATAATAGGGGCGTAGGTTCTTGTAGGACTTAACAATGCTTCGCCAACGGTCATGGCTTCATTTAATTTATCTTCGAGTTTATACTTCCCTCTGAAAACATTTTCTGAGGGGATTGTAGGCGAAAAGGATTCAGGATATTTTTCTGCATAGTATTTAGAAAGAACTTCATGGCGAGCAGCAGTTAAACCATTCGAACCTATACCAGAGTTTTCTTTTTCTTCGTAGGTAGCTTTGCCCGTGGATGAAAACCCAATAATCACATCGCCAGCTGTAACATTATTACAATCAATGACATCGGCACGTTTCATGCGAACGGTAAGTGTTGAGTCGACAATTACTGTTTGTACCAAATCACCCACATCAGCTGTTTCACCGCCGGCCATTTCAATTTGAATACCAAGTTTATTGAGATCAGCAATATCTTCCATATAACCATTGACGATTTCTTTGATGATAGCACCTGAAATTCGGTGAGCATTCCTGCCGATGGTATTGGAGAGTATAAATCCATTTGTAGCACCAATACAAATCATGTCGTCAAGATTCATGATCAATGAGTCAGTTGCGATACCTCGAAACCATTTTGGGTCCCCTGTTTCTTTCCAAGCTAAATAGGCTAAAGTACTTTTAGTTCCAGCGCCATCCGCATGCATTACAAGGCAATATTCGTCATCATTGGTCAAGGTATCCGGTAAGATTTTGCAAAAAGCACCTGGATATAATCCTGCATCCATATTATCAATAACTTCATGGACTTCATCTTTAGTGGCAGAAACACCTAAGGCATCATAACTCTCTTTTTTTGTATTATCGGACATCTATTTACCTATTAATTAATTTTTGAAGCATTGCGAGGCATTCTAAATCTATTCAATAAAAATTCATCATAAAAAAGTATCTAGATTAAAGATCATGAACAGGTTGTTTTCATAATTAAGATTTATTTGGAGGAAGAGGTTTGTCCCAAGTGATCGTTTACTATTTGTTTATGAATCTTATTGAAATTTAATTGTATTGAAAATAAATAAAACAAAATTATAGTCATTTAATATTTATAGGAATGAAACATAAAATGAAAAAACCGAATGTTCTGATTTTAATGAGTGATGAGCATCGTTCTGATGTTCTCGGTTATAATCATAATAAAATAATTAGAACACCAATATTAGATAAATTATCTAAAGAGGGATGTGTATTTGAAAATGCCTATACACCTTCTCCCATTTGTGTTCCTGCCCGGCAATGTCTGATGTCAGGGCAATTACCTAAGACTTGCCATTGCGATGGAAGTTGGATGGATTTAAAACCTTTTTATGACACATTTGCGAAACGTTTAACACAACATGCTTATACAACGGTATGTTCTGGTAAGTTGCATCATCTTGGCATGGATCAAATGCAAGGTTGGATGCAACGTTTATCGCCGGATGCAATGATCTATCCAAAATATTTTGAAGGTCTTGTGAAAGAAGAGTATGATAAATATTCTAAGAAAGCTGTGAGTGAAAAAAAATCAAATGAAGCTTATGTGAAAGAGGCCGGTGTAAAATTTGGAAAATATCAAAAATATGATTTGGATGTTTGCGAAAAAGCGAAAGAGTTTGTTCAGTCTTATTTTAAAGAGAGTGATGATAGTAGAAAACCTCTGTTATTAAAAGTTAGTTTCCTTCAACCTCACTACCCGTTTTTTACGGATAAAGAAAAATTTGATTATTATTATGATAAAGTTGAAGTTTACGAAGATAAGCTTTGTGATCATCCCGTTTTGTCTCAGAGTCAAATTGAAAAGCCTGTAAATGTTTCATCAGGTGAAATTAGAAGTGCTACAGCTACTTACTATGGCATGGTTGAAACAATTGATCAATATTACGGAGAAATTCTTAAAGCAATTGAAGACGAGGGCCAAAATTTAGATGATTGGGTCATTATTTATTTATCTGATCATGGGGAAATGTTGGGTGAACATGGTATCTGGGAAAAAGCTCGTTTTTATGAAGCTAGTGTCAAGGTACCGTTGATCATCAAGCCACCAAAATATAATTCTAAAGGCCTCCGCATAAATAAGAATGTAAACCTTTGTGATCTGTACTCAACACTTTGTGATTTGACGAATATTCCTATCCCACCTAATCTTGATAGTCGATCTTTGGTTCCATTGATGGCGGGTTCATCTGATTGGAATAATGAATCAGTTTCTCAAATAAAGCGTGGTGAGAACTACCACGTGATGATCAAGATAGATGATTTAAAATATCAATATTATGGAGAAGAGATTCCAGAAGTTCTCTTTGATTTAAAAAATGATTCTGCTGAGACTATCAATGTAATTGAGAATCCCAATTTTAAAAATGAGGTGCAAATTTTTAGGGATAGATTATCGGCATTAGGTTATGGTATTAAATCAGATTCTAAATATGTGAACGCCGGATATGATTGCGGTGTTCTCGTAAAAAGAATCAATAATGAAATGCTTTACCCCGAAGATTCTAATCCATGGATGGTTTAGGCAGATCAGTTATTCTGAAGTACCTAGATCCCTACCATTTTCATATATCCAGCCAATAAAGGCTCTTTTCACAGATAGGTCTGCTAGCAGTATATTCATATAACCAAAAGCACTGGCAGCACCGATATCTTCTCTGTAATAATGTTTTTTTTCATCCAATGTAAACGATAAATTTAGAATTGATTCTGGATTGAATTGACCGTAATCTTCACCTGGATAAACAGAAGTTGCTATGCTTGTGGCTCCGTAAGTACCTGCAGTTAAGTAGGATCCAGAAGCTGCGGCATAAGGTGCATTCACTTTATTAAATCGAACTATTTTTGTAAAATTTCTTGCCCCTCCACCATCTGAAATCCATAACTCGTTGGAGTCATCATGCATATACAAGGTATGAGTTTCAGGACCTGTTTTAAAATTACCGTCACTGTCCTTTTTCCCATTGTTCAAGTTGTTTGCTGCCCAGGCGCTACTATTTGTAAACGAAAAAAATCGAGCAAATCCTGCTTGCCCGGCCTTAAATGTTTGGCCATAACCGTTATTTGGATGCACAGGAGGGTAACTAGCATGTCCACCTTCTAGAAGTAAAATATTTTTTTTGTTAATATCTTCGATTCTCATTGAATTTGTTGGATAGTCTTTATTTCCAAAAATTTCTCCATTTGCTTTGTAGGTTGTTGGTAGTCCATAAACGGAATAACCCTGTTTGACAATTCCATACATATTGGGTACTTCATAACCTTGATCTAAATAACGAGGAGCGGGGTTATCATGAATTTCAGGGCATACAAATGTTTTTAATGGTCCATGGCCACCTTCAAAGTACATATTTTGTAAAAGCCTCCAATTATTTTTATCTGGGTCAGCAACATCTTCGGGGGTTTTTAGAATTTCTTGGCTAGCCCAATCATATGTACTTGCATTTGGAAGACTCCAAGGTCCGGGGTTACCTTTGTTCCATGTCTTTAATTCCACATCAAAATAGGGTAATAAGTGACCTGACCAACTGCCATATAAAGCTCCTTTAGAAGGGGCATCAAATAAAGATGCCCTTCGTTGAATACCTGGTGCCAGCCAGCCCAAGGTACCATTGTATGAGAATGGTAGATACCCATTATTGTCAAGGGCGTAAGTAGAATTTAAAACGCCTAATTGTTTTAGTTGTTGCCCGCAAAGGAGGGTTTTTGCTCTTTTACGAACTTTATTTATGGTTGGTACAAATAACGTCATTAGGATAAGGATAACGACTATAACAGCCATTAATTCAATGATGGAAAACCACATTTTTTTCATAAGATTACCACGTATAAAAGTTATTCTTTAATTTTTTAATACACATTAAGGTGTTGATGTCTCTTTAACTTTTTTTCTCAATTTTTCTATGTCTTCATTTGAGTAATAATTTGAGTCCTCGTCAAGCATTGATAAGGATTCTTTTTCTAGATATTTAAAAATAAAAGCTGAATTTTCTTTCGTAATGTTGGTCAAATTATAGAAGCTCCTGATGAAGACTGATCCGCCAGATTCTAAATATTGATTTAAGTACTTTGAATGTTTTGTCAGATCAATTTCTATGTCTATATATAATCCTTTGATTCGGCTCTTTTTAAGTTCCGCATATATCTCAGATACTTTTTTTTCTGGGTTATATTGTTGTGGCGGGTCTTCAGGATTTGAACCTGCAATATTTGTGATACTTGTTATTTCCATTTCTTTGTTTTCAAACACCTCTACTACTCTTGGTGTTAAGGTCATCTCATTTGTAACTATTTTTAAAATATCTTTTTCTTTAAACCAATTAGCAGATTGTTCTAATTCATCCATATACATATTGTAAGAGATATTAGATTTAAAAAACATCGTTTTTATTTTGTAACCTATGAAGAGTACACCTAACAAAATAATCCCTGCTAAAATTTTATTTTTCATTTTTTAAAAATAATTATCTCTTTATTTATAGCCATACTAAATTAAATTCATCCAATTTAAAAAAAAATATTTTGTTTTTAACAAGTATCAAAATACTGCTGGCTGAACAGACTAGTCTTTAATAAATTAGAATCAAATAGTTTCAGTCCTTTAAGATAATTTAAGCACTTGCCAGTATTAAAATTCCATAAAACCACCCTATATGTCTATATTTAAAACATAATTTGATGAAACTTTATTACCGTTAAATCAGGGAATTACCTGTTTTAATTAAAGAGCTTGTTTATGGATAGTTTTTTTTGAACAATCAATTCTTTTTTGTGTTTTGGAAGCTGTTTGATTTTCCATTCTAGTTGCATGGCTTTTTGTTTTGATCCAATCTTTTTGTGCCAAACTAGTGATAGGGGCTTTTTACCCTTTAAATATTTGGCACCTTTTTTAGGATCGTTTTGATGTTCGTCGAATCTTCTTTTAATATCTATCGTAACACCTGTATAAAGACTGTTGTCTTTACAGCGAATGATATAAATGTGCCAAACTTGTTTTTTCAATTTTTAATATCCCGGTAATACACCAGGGTATTTTTGATTGGCAATTAATTCAGAGCCGTTGGTAAAACCTTCTGGCCGATTTTTTAGTGTTTTAATTAATTGGGTTCTTAATTCAGTTAATTTTTTTTCATGTTTCTCATCGGCTGTTAGATTAATTAATTCATTTGGATCTGACTTTAAATTGAATAGCTGCTCAATACCCTCAAATGGTCGCCAAATAAATTTAAACTCTCCATCAGTTATAAAGTGATATGCTTGCTCATCAGAGTAGCAAGGCGAATGTTCTGCGTGTAAGTATTGTCGGACTTCTTCAGCTTCACCCCGCAATAGTGATACTAAACTTTTGCCATCAATATTATTAGAAATTTCGATTTCTGCTAACTCTAGTAAAGTAGGCATTATATCCTCTAAGCAAACAGGCGTATCATTGGTCAAACCCTTTTTAAATCCTAGTTGGTCTGAGCCCTGAATTAAAAATGGAATCCGAGAAGATCCTTCGTATGGTTCGCATTTCCTGAAATAATAATGGTCACCCATCATTTCCCCATGATCAGTTGTGAATAAGATGATCCAAGGTCTTTTAGCCTTTATGCTCATGTCTTTGAATTCTCTAACCATCCAATATATTTGATCATCAATTTGATTGATTAAGCCAAAGTAACCTGCTTGTGCTGCTTTTAGAGCTTCCCCTTTTAAAACAGTTCTGTTTGAATTAACACCAAGCCCTAAAGCATTATTGGGTGGAGGTTCTTCCCATTGCCCAATAGCTGGTTCTGGTAAATCTTGAGATAAATAGCGATTCATATAATATTCAGGGGGAATTAAAGGAGGGTGTGGAGCATAAAAAGAAGTGACTAATAATTGGGGTTGATTGCCACCTATTTCTTTAATGTGATCTCTCGATTGTTTAACTACCCAATTTGTTGGATGTAAATGTTCTGGATATGTCCAGGGTTTGGCTTGCCATCCATTACATGAAATCCCTAAACCGCGTATGCCGCCCAATTCAGGAATTGCTTTATCCAATGCTTTTGAATATTCATCATCTTCAATATAGGTGGATCCTAAAATTTGTTTTTCAAAACCGTAACCTTCTTCATAAGGATGTTGATGCATGTTGCGACCAATTAGTGCCGTTGCATATCCATTATCTTTTAAGAGTTGAGGTAGAGTATCTGATTTAATAGGGTGTCCGCCAACAAATCCAACCATGCCATTTGTCGCTGGAAATTGCCCTGTTAATAATGAGCGCCTTGCAGGGATGCAAGAAGCGCAAGTTGTATAAGCTTTGGTGAAGTGTGCACCTTGCCCGCCAATTTCATCTATATTTGGAGTAATTAAAACAGGATGATGTTCTAGAGATAAACAATCCCCTCGCATTTGATCGGGCATGATCAATAAAATATTTGGTTGATTTATTTCTTTATTCATAAGGGAGTACGGCGATAGCCAACAAAAGCTATTTTTCTATTTTACGAAGTTGTTTTAATTCTACTAAAAGCCATTCAGAACATTTTTCTTTTTTCTTATTTTCATATTTGATGAAATAATACTTCCCACTCATGGTGCTTTTCATGGCGCTTTTTTTGATAAAGTCTTCGGTAGTTTTTATTTTCTTTTTGTAATGCTTTTCTTTTTTCTTGATATGTTTGATAGCATCTTCAAGGCGATGTTCTTTTCCATTTCTGAAAAATTTGACATTTGATTCTTTGATAAATTTATATAAATGTTTGATTTCTTTTTCAGTTTGAGGTGCATACGAGAGTAGGGTGCTACTTAGTAAGCCAAAAATAACAAATAGTATCAAGTTTTTCATGTTGTTAAATATTTCCTGAATTAATTAATAGTATGGTTATACGCCTATCACTCTGAAAGTTAAGCGTAAAGAGATTTTTTTTAATATCTCAAAAGATATTGATGAACTGTACAATAGAATAAGCAATGGTGAGTGCTGGCAATACAGTTTTTGGTATGGCATTTAATGAGCCTTTTGGTCTGATAACCCCATCTTCGCCAATGTTTACTTTGGCTGGCAGATTATCCATTAAGTGCGCTATTTTGGGATTTTTTTCTAAGTATAGAATGTCTTCTTGTTCATCATCAGTGATATCCGCTACGTCACTGGTTGTGATTTCAAACTTTTGTTTGCTTGTATCTGTTGCAATAAATTCGAATTTACAGATGTATTCAATGGCAGCATCTTCTCCTTGTACGGGAGTTTGTTCCATTTCAACTAATGTGGCTTTTCCGACTTGACCTACTTCTAATAAAGTTAATGTTTTAGCATTGTGCCGAAAGCGGTTTAAGAGCATCCATATACCAATTATAAAACAAACAATTGAGATTATATTCCAAACAATACTACTTTGATATGAGCTGGTGCCTTCGATTCTAGAATAGCTTGGATGATTTTTAGGAAACTCAATTGTAACGGTATCACCTTTTAAAAAACTTTTTGAGGTAGGATAAAATGAATAGTCTTTTAATTCGCCATAAATTGGATGAGGTACAGATACATATTCACTACAATATTCTGTTATATATCCATCATCATCCCAATCACTGTCTCCATATTTTATGACTTTGCCTTTAATTGTTTCAGTACCATTAACAGTAAATAAATAGGCTGTGGTAAAATATTCGCGCAGATTGAATTGAAAAAGAATCGCAGCGACCAATAAAAAAACAGCGCCTATTTGTAAACTGGTGCCACTAAAAAAAATGCTGAAAAAGAGTGACTTGGAAATTTTTCTATTAATTTTTGCCATGTTAACCCCAAACAGTTTTTTGACTGATTATACACGTTACCTATTTAATAGTATTTTATTTTTCACTGATTTTCAATTCTTGCATCAATTTAGAAATATAGATAGAACTTTTAATAAACGTTCATTTTTTGACTTGAGATATAAGATTTTTCAATTGCTTCAAGAATTGCAATCGGCGCTAAAATTTCTTCGTCTGTATAAGGCTTCTGTTTTGTTGTAAACATCTTTAGAAATTTTTCAATTCCTGGTAGATATATGTGATCGTCATAAACAAGTTTGTGCGAATGATAGCCCTTTTCGTTGGCGTAATGTAAGTAAAACCCTACTGATTTCCATTCTTCTGGCATGATATTAATAGACGCTATTTTTTTGGTACTGTTGTATAAAAATATTTTAATATTTTGATCTGCTTGTAATGTTTCAACGGAATTGACGTTGTTTCCTAGTAAATCCAAGATCAAACTCAATTGATGAAACCCATAAAAGAAAATCCCGCCATTGGGATCATCAAAATTAGCATAGCCATAGGTTGCCAACTCAAAAATTTTAGAAGAAGTTTCAATATCTTTTTTTATAGAAAGAAAATCTTTTTGCAGGGGTTGAACACCGAATGAAGTAAAAACGGTTTCGTATTCATTGCATAATGTGATGAATTCATTGGTTTCTTTTACATTTGTGCAAAAAGGTTTGTCGATAAAAATTGGAATATTCGAATCAATGAATTTTGTGGCCGCCTTTAAATTATATTTTCCGTTTTTATGGACAACTATCAGAGCGTCAATTTCTCCAATCATATCTTCTTGATTAGTTGCTATAGTCGGAACATTAAATTTCTTGGAACAGTTTTCAGCCAAATCTTTTGTTTCGCCCCAAATATGAGAGATTTCAAAATCCGGAAATAGATTGTCGATATTTATTGTTTTGCAATAGCTATGACTATGACTTGATTCAGCTCCAATGATTCCAATTTTCATATTTGTGAATTACCTTCGTTTATTTGAGCACTCTTTTTTGGGCAATGATATACCCCAGATGAATTCCATTGTGAAAAGTTAAAAAATTCAAACTGTTTTCAATACAATCTAAATTAATGCCGACACTGGTTTCATAAGACTCGAATTCATTAAACTTACCGCTTTCATAATCCTTTTTTATTTGAAGTGGAATTTCTTCAAGTAATTCTCGAATGCTTTTGATGGAAGGGAATTTAGAATCCCACTCTTTAGGCGATGAGCCTTTCCCAAAGAAAGAGATCATCTCTTTTTCAAAAGGCATCGGCAATTGACACCTTTTATAAGTCAACAGAGCAAGTGTTACTGGTATATGCCCCATGTGCCAAAAAATATGATTGTTAAATCCATTAGCCATTTTTAAAAGCTGATCTTTATTTAAATCAGCTGTAACTTTGGAGATTAGTTGGCTAGTTTTTACTAGCGTATCAATTTCACTTGTCATCTTTTAAATCCATTAAGTTTTAGTTTCCATATTATTCGAATAATTCTCCTTTATTCCACCCAATAATCAGATAAATGAATTGAGGTCTGGAATAAATAATAGTCAAACACTTAGAATTTTCTATAATGCCGTTTTTTATCGTCTAGAAGTTATACAGGAGAAATAAATTGGGAATTAATTGTGGTATTGTTGGTATGCCTAACGTCGGAAAATCTACGATATTTAATGCATTAACTGAAGCAGGCGCTGAAGTACAGAACTATCCTTTTTGCACGATAGATCCTAATACCGGAGTGGTTAATGTGCCTGATGAAAGATTGGATAAATTATATGCTATATATGATAGCAAAAAATTAATCCCCGCTCAAATTGAATTTGTAGACATTGCTGGATTAGTGAAAGGTGCTTCTTCTGGAGAAGGTTTAGGAAATAAGTTTTTAGGAAACATCAAAGAGGTTGATGTTATCGTTCATGTTGTGCGTTGTTTTGAAGATGGAGATGTCGTACATGTTGATGGGTCGATTGATCCTATTAGAGACATAGAAGTCATTGATACCGAATTAATCTTTAAAGATGTAGAAACCCTCGATAATAAAATTACGCGTATTACTAAAATGTTGCGATCTGCAAAAGATAAGAAAGAGCTTGAGTTTGAATTAGGTGTTTGTGAAAAAGTATTAGCCGAAATGAACAAAGGCATTAATGCTAGAAACATTGATTTAGCTGAAGATGAAGACCTAAGTTTGCGTGACTGTAATTTATTAACCATAAAGCCTGTTTTGTTTTGTATGAATGTTGAAGAAAGCTCTTGTGTAGATGGCAACGAACTTTCAAATCGAGTTGTCGAATATGCTAAAGGGGTTGATGCTACCACGGTATTAATTTCTGGAAAAATTGAAATGGAATTAGTTGAAATGGATATAGAGGATCGCAATGATTTCTTATCAGACCTTGGGTTAACAGCATCCGGCTTAGATAGATTGATTCAATGCGGTTATGAAGCTTTGAAATTAATTACCTACTTTACTTGTGGTCCAGAAGAGACCCATGCTTGGACAATTAAAAAAGGAATTTTTGCGCCAAAAGCAGCTGGGGTGATTCATACAGATTTCGAACAAGGCTTTATTAGAGCTGAGACCCTAGCTTACGAAGATTTGATTGCAGCTGGCAGTGAATCAAAAGCGAAAGAAGCCGGTAAATTGCGTCTTGAAGGCAAAGAATATATTGTTCAAGATGGCGATCTATTGCATTTTAGATTTAGTGTTTAAATATTTTTATTGATGGGTGTTATTACCCTGACTTATAAAACACTCTTTTATCATTGGGTAAAAATTATGGTTGCAGTTTTATAATGAGTGATCATAGCGAATCTAATTTGCTCAAGCATGGGTGTTATGTTGTTTTAAAACATTCAATTCATAATGATTATCATTTTGATTTAATTTTAGAGGGTGACCCTCTATGCCCCACTTACCAGTCATCTGCTTCAGATTTAACTGATCTCACAAGAATTAAAGATCACCGTGAAAAGTATTTAAATTTTGAAGGTTTGATTTCTCCTGAAAAAGGGAGTGTTGTAGTCGTAGAAAAAGGCAAGTACGAATTAATTGAAGTACAGAAAATTTTATTAGTTTCTAGTAATGATATATCGAGATCATTAAGATTATAATTTTATTTCAATCACGCTAATTATTTAAGAGTGGTATAATAGAAGCATTCTTTATCAAAGAGTTAAAGCCTGATGGATTACTTCTTAATTGCCTATATTTATGTTGTCGTCTTTTCAGCTTATGGCATTTATTATGGATCAAGTGCGAAATCTTGGAGCAAAAGAAAATATACGGTTGTCTTGAGTATTGTAGGCGCTCTTATCTTATTCCGCTTAATGCTAAATTATGTACCTAAAACAGAACTAATATTTAAAGATATAAATTTGTACGGATATTTTTCTTTTTATTGGTTAATGCCTCCCATGGCACTTTTGCTGACGATTGCTTATCATCACATGCCTGTTTCAAGGCGATCAATATACCTAGGTTTTGGATGTCTACCTTTTGTTATTTTTTTGATGACTGTTTATAAGTCTTATACGTATGACTTTAAAGAATTAAAGTCGAGCATGCCAAAGAGAAGTTACTGTATGCAGTCTACGGGATTTACTTGTGGGCCAGCCACGGGTGCCACTGTTTTGAGTATTTTTGATATTGATTCTTCAGAAATGGAACTGGCCATCAAAGGCAAAACGACTTCCTTAACAGGTATGAATGAATTTTTGCTAAAAAATATATTGAATGAAAAGTTTAAAGAAAAGAATAAAAAGCTAAAAGCAGTTGTTAAATCTTATGATGCCATCACTGAAGAGGATAAAAAGAATCCTATTATTGTGACCATCAAATTAAATTTTCTCACGGCTCACTGGATAGTTCAATTATCAGAAAATAAAAAAAGGATAAAATGTTTTGATCCTTTAAAGGGCATAAAGTTTTATACATCTAGAAAAATAAATAGCATCGCTCGATCTCATTGTATCGTATTTGAAAAGATATAAGGTATTAGTTATAGCGAAGGTATTTATTTATTCGCCTAAGAACAAACGGTGACCTAATTTGTCATCGAGGCCAGGTTCATCTAGAATCTTTTTGGCTGTTTTATCAACATCGTAGTCTAGACGATTGAATTTAACAAGCTGATTGTCATCAATAGTTAGGTAGCAGGCTTGAGGGTTACAATCTCTTGGTTGCCCAACACTGCCAGCATTGATCAATGCTTTTACACCTTCTTTAATTTGATATTCACCATTAATATCTTCAGGTTTATACCCTTTATATTCAGTTTCTTCTTGGATAATTACCAGTGGTTGGTGAGTATGACCATTAAAACAAACATGTTCAAATTCTTTGAACATGTTTTCGAAGTCTAGTGTGTATCCAAACCCTAGATGTTCAGTATCTTCTAACCGAACGTATTCAAAAA
Source organism: Planctomycetota bacterium (assembly GCA_002746535.1). GTDB lineage: Bacteria > Planctomycetota. The sequence continues at coordinate 51,554 of NVWA01000002.1, read as the reverse complement.
CGGGATCTAAAGGACTACCATGAACAAATTTAAAATTGTCTACTACTTCTACTTTTTTCATTTCTTTTAAAAATTCCCAAAGTTTTTTCTTATCATTTAAAAAAGAAAAGAAACCAGGGAACATAACTTTTCGGCAGTAGTCGATAGCGCCAGAAGCTGTTTTATTAAAACCATAAGTAGAATTTTCAACTAGGGCAAAGTCATGATTGCCGACAATTGAAAACTTACAATTTTGTTGAACAAGCCTAGTACATTCTAATGGATTGGGTCCATAACCAACAATATCACCTAGGCAATATATGGTATCAATTTCCTTAGATTTTATATCCTCGAGAACAACTGAAAATGCTTCGATATTTGAATGTATGTCTGAAACAACGGCGAACAATGCTTAATACCACTCTAAATTAATAAAAAATGAATGTAGGTGCATAAAGTATATCACTGTTGTTAGATATTTTCAATATGAGAAATCTAAACTAAGTATTTGCCTTTGCATTATTATTTGCATATTGTAAGTAATTTTTCTGATAGGAGGATTACCAATCGTTTAAAAATCAATCAAAAAAATAATGAAAAATTTTCTGAATGATCGTGTCCTTTTTTCGATTGTTCTAGGCCCAATAATATTAGTGCTCTTCACTTACATCGTGGTAAAATTATTTTAACCTTTTGATGTAAACTACATATGACTGTTTAAAGAAAAGAGAGAAAACCGATGCCTATTGATCCCATAAAAATTGAGTTATCAGGTTATAATAAGATTCAAATTCTTAGAAAACAACTAGATGAAAGAATAAAAGAATTTGGTGAAATAGAGTCAACCATTAATGAAATATTGATTTATTTAAATGAGATAGAATATTTAAAATCATTTTCACCAGCTTATGAAAGTCTAGATGGTAAGGAGCAGCTTGATCAAATTACTACTCTCGAAGCTAGAAGATCTGAATTACATGATTTAATTCAATTAATTGAAGAAATGATTCCGCAAGTAGAAAAGGAAATTAAAGGTGGTGGAGGCGCAGCACCTTCTCCGGCACCAAGTCGTTCTATTCAACGCAATGCGGTTGCGGGAAGTAGTCCTGCTGCTGCCCCTGCTCAGACACCACCGGCGGCAAATGCACCCGAAGGAAAAAAACCCTTATCGTTTGATGACTTTCGCAAGAATTTCCCGTCCTCTGGTGTATAAGTGATTCTTAGGTACAAGGTCTTTACAAAGTTTATTTTTTTAATCTGTTTGATTAACATATCTTGTTCCCACAATAAATTACCACTTCGAATTATTACACAAAATCAAATCAAGGAAGTAGTTTGGTCTGAAAAAGATTTAGCAAAAGATATTGTCGTAAAATTATTAGAAAGTAATAAATACTCGAGCATATTCTTCATTCGCCTCAAGGGTTCTGAAAAACCTCACATTCATGCGAGTCATGACTTAAGTGTATATGTAATTAAGGGTCAAAGTTCCGTGACAATTGAAAATAAAAGAATTGTTTTAAGTCCCGGCGATTTTGTGACCATACCTAAAGGCACTGTGCATTGGGCTCAAAATATTGGTAAATCCCCAGCAGAAGTAATCGCTATTTTTTCTCCGCCTTACAAAGGTAAAGATAAAATATTAGTTCAGCAAAAAAATCAAAAGTAAAAAGAGTTATTACTTTTAGCCAACGATGTCTAAATTGTTTCCGGAATTCTCAGCAATAACGAGTTGATTGTTGGCATTGCTGATAAAATTATCATCTTTGTCATCATCCAAATCTATATCTAGATCTATGTTCACAAAGGTTTGTGAGTTACTTTTGGTCGCTTCTAATAATCTTTCAACGGACAAACCTTGGCCGTCACTAAATTTAAAGAATGTTATATCCTTCGCTTTTAGAGTAAATCTGTCACCAGCGGTTATAGTAATTGTTTTACCTTTCAAGTATACGGCAACATCATTGACAGCAAAATTACTGATTCGTAAGGTGTTAACCCCAGAACCGCCTTCTATCTGAAAGGAACCTAATTTCTGAGATATGTTAATGGTGTCATCGCCACTACCCGCAAACAATTGTGTATGAGACTTTGCGACGTCAACTTCATTACCGAACTTACCTCGTAAATTAATGGTGTCGTCTCCGTTGCCTGAATAGACAATGTTGTTATTACCATTGAGCTGAATGAAATCATCGCCGGCACCTGATAGAATCAAATTATCATTGCCATCAACTTTGATAGAATCATTGCCTGAACCTGCAAAAACATTATTGCCAAATCCAAATAATTTAATTTTATCATCTCCTATAGATGTGGAAATCGTATTGTCGTCACCAACTAATTCGATAGTGTCTTTACCGTTACCAGTCAGAATCAAGGAGCTGTCCGAAAGGGCTACGATGGTATCATCACCTTTTCCAGAATTTAGAGAATTATTATTTCCTTTGATGATAATAGTATCATTATCATTACTTTCTGTAATGGTATTTTTGTCACCGACGATGTTCAAGAGGTCTTGACCGTCACCCAAATTAATATTATTTGATGAGCCAGCTACAATAACTTCATCATCCCCATCACCAACATCGATAGAATTATTATCGCCATCAATGATGGTAAGATCATTTCCGCCGCGGGTCTTAATCGTACTTTTGTCACCTGAAATTATTACAAGATCAGATTCAGGTCGAGCATAAAGTCGACCAAATTTTAAATTTGATGTAGATGCTACTAAAGAATTTCCATCGATTTCTTCACCGTTGACCTCAATTGTTACAACGCCATTCTCTTCGATAGTTTTTAAGACTTTTGCGCGAGCCGCTTCTAATAATGCTTCTTTGGAAAGCTTGACAGTATCTTCAATAGAGGTAGGTAGGCTTGGTGCCTTTTCAGGTTCTTCTTCTGGTTTCTTTGGCTGATCTTCATCTTTTTCTTCAGATAATTCGTCCGAATTATCCAACAAAATGAAGGGCAAACTAGATGAGATGTTAGAGACTCCGTTCTCCATTGATATATCCTTATTTGATACTCCGTACAGAATTAGATTATACAGTATAGGAAGGTCGGAGTCTAATAAACCTAGAGATATAGAGCTTTTAAAAGTTCGTTGATGGCTAAAACCTTCTCAATATGTCAAGAAAGACGGTGTAAGGATTTATGGGTAACGAATAAATTGATCTATAAAGGAACTTGAACTTCTTTAATGTAAAACTTTAGAAGGTCTATATAGAGGTTGTTAAATTACTAATTTAGCGGGAAGGCTTTGAAATTTCAAAAAATAATTCGTAAGGGTGGTATAAAGGGAAGAAGAATAAAATTAAGTACTAAGAATGATGGCGAAGCTTTGATGAAAGGGAGATTCATTACTCTAGGAATGATTAAAAAAGATAAATTTATTCCTTTCAATAATTAAAAATCCCTTTTTATAAAATATGATACTTCTCTTAAATTATTTTTGATAAAATAAAGTAACTCAAGCAATTAGTAGCATCTTATTTAAATTTAGGGAACTTATGTCAAAGAAAAAAAGTATCAGTATTTTAGGTTGTGGCTGGCTTGGTGTTCCGCTGGCATGCCATCTTATTGAAAAGGGTTATTTGGTTAATGGTTCTTATCGAGATATTGATAATAAATCAACTTTAATTAATAATAGTATTGAGCCCTATCAAATAAATCTTGCCGATAAAGAGCTTTTGAAAAACACTGACAGCTTCTTTGATGTGAACTACCTGATCATAAGTATTCCGCCGGGTCGTTCGCCAGCTATTAATAAGCAATATGCAGATCTCTTTACAAATGTAATTGAGAGTGCAAACCGTTTTAAATTAGAAGGCGTCATTTTTTTAAGTTCAACCTCTGTATACCCTGCCAGTCAAGCAAACGTATCGGAAACTTGTGATGATTCCCCCGATAAACCAGTTGGTCACGCTATCTTGGCTGCTGAAAAAAAATTATCTAATGATTTAACTTGCCCGATCACCATATTAAGACTCGCCGGATTAATTGGATATGATCGTGTGCCACAGAATTATTTGAAAGATAAAAAAGTAATTAGAATGAGTGATGGCCCCGTAAATTTAATTCACCGTGATGATTGTATCCGCATTATAGAAGGTGTCCTAAATAAAAAGGTATGGAAGGAAACGGTCAACGTCTGCTATGAAGAGCATCCTACAAGAAAAGAATATTACCAAGCCGCCGCAGATAAGTATAATTTTGAACTACCTCCATTTGAAAATTCAGATCAATCAAACTTTAAAATAGTTGATAATGCAAAACTTAAAAATATTTTCGGAAATGACTTATTAAAATATTCAAATCCACTTGAACTCTTTAGATAAAATCTATTTAAATTTTCTTTGGAGTGCGATTACATTGTGTCTTGAATAGAATTTGTAATAGATTTTTCTTGCTTATTAGCCATAATTACACCATAAAATGATATTAAATTATATGGCTTAGTTCCTTAGACAATTATGAAATTTCAACTGCTTGTATCATCATCTATTTTTATCTTTTTCGGTTTGGCATTTTTGCTCTTCGCTTTAATCAGCGGGTTAACGAATAGTTTCTCCGAGAATGTGATTATTTTAGGTGGGATAGGCTTTGTGTTTATTTGCATGGCCATGATTAATTTAAATGTACTGAAAAAAGATGATAGTGGAAATGATGAGCATGTTGAAAATGGCAATGTGCTTTTAGAAAAAGATGAAAAAATTAAGCAACTCCAAAAAGAATTAAAATATTTTGAGCAAAAAAAATTAAGTTCCTCTGAAACAAGTCGCAAAGATGAAAGTGCCCCTTGGTTAAAAGAATTACCTTTGGGCATATTGAGATTTAATAGTTTAGGTAAATTAATAGAAGAATTATCCACAAATTGTCACCTTTTTTTTGGTACGGATTATTTCCAAAAAAATGTGAAGGAACTATTATATATTGACGAAGAAGCTCAGGATTATTTTAAATCCTGGTTGGATATACTTGAGGCTAATCCAATGCCAATGCAACATCTTGCAGAGCTATTGCCTTCAGATGTTGAATTACCAAATCCTGTTATAAGAAAAAGAGGTAAAACAAAACCGATTAATTTAAGGTATACCTTTTGCCCGAAAGAAGTTGTTTCATCAAAAGGTAAGGTTGAAGAAGTAATTGTTTTTATTCAGGATGTCTCAAAAGAAAAATTTGCTTCTAAAACTCTTGCCACAAAAGAAAGCAGATTAGAGTTCATCTTAAATATTCTGCGTGATAGAAATCGTTATATTACTTATTTAGAAAATAGCTTTGATTGTATCAGTAAAATTGAAGCGATTTGTGAAGATTTGTTTGATGGCAACCCCAATGAAAAAGTTAATAGTGCCTTTCGACTTGTCCATACGGTAAGAGGAAATTCAGCCGCCTTTGGAGTGCAGTCTTTGCGTGATACCGGCGATATACTAGAAAAAATATTATTGGAAGGGCGCGATGGCGAACGCGAGCTAAACAAAGAATATGCTCAAGAGTTGAAAGATAAAGTCCCGCTTTTGCGTGCAGGTCTTGTCGATCATTTGCAAGAGACTGAAACTACTTTTAATGAAGTCTTTGATCCAAATCGTGCCGGCAATCGTACCTTTAGAGTGCCTTCTTCCTACATTACAGATTTCGAAAATGCTTTGTCCTATGTCGAGGATGAAGATTATAAAATAAAATTGATTCGTAAATTAAAAGAAATATATATGGTTCCTGTTAGGAAGTTGTTATTGCAATATTCTGATACAGTCAAGCAATTAGCAGAACGCCAAGATAAGTTGCTTTCTCCGTTAGTAATTAATGGTGGCGATACTCTTATTAGTGAAAAAGAAGTTCAATCATTTTTCAATTCTTTTATTCATCTGGTCTTGAATTGTATCGATCATGGCATTGAAAAACCGATGGAAAGACTTGAAAAGGGTAAAGTCGAAGAAGCGATTGTTAGAATTCGCGCTCAAGCAGATGACGGCGGCGTGTATATTTCCATTGAAGACGATGGTCGCGGATTAAACGTTGAAGAAATTGTTAAAAGAGCCTTATTGAAAAATATGGTTAATGATGTTCAGTTGATGTCAATGACAGAAGATGAAAAGCTAAACCTCATCTTCAAAGAAGGCTTTTCAACAACACGTAAGATTACAAGTATTAGTGGTCGAGGCATGGGGATGAGTGCTGTCATGCATGAAGTTAAGGCTTTAAAGGGAACTATTAGTGTCTCTACCATATTTGGTAAAGGCACAATTTTTACCATATTTCTACCTGTGGAGGCATTTTAAATGAGTGAAAGACGATTAGTTCCCCGAAGGGATATGATATTTACGCCATGGGTAAAATACAGTGAAGGGAATTCCGTAGGCACTGTCCTAGATCTTAATCAAGTCGGTTTATTAGTGCTTTCCGATGAAGAAATTAAAGAAGGTGACCAATTCCATTTATTTGTTGGTGACGATCATCATGAAGAATTAGTAGGCCAAGAAGTTGAACTCTCAGTGGAAGTAATGCGTTGTAAGAAATATGATGATGGAACATTTGAAATAGGGTTTACAATTGTTGAAGTGATTTCAGAAGATGGTCAGGTCTATTTAAACAAATTAGTTCGATTATTAGGCAGCTATGAATAATCATCGCTTTGAGAATAACTCATGAGTCAAGACATCACCTTTCTTTTAGAGAAATGGAAATTTGATCCTAAATCTCGCATTCGAAAAATCGAGGGAGATAATGGTCGTCCTAAAATTCAAATTCGAGTTGATCAAGGCGGGTTTCAAGGCATCATGCAAATGGAACTGGAAGGTCGTCCGGATGGTTTAAAACCTTTTGGTTATGATTTTTATCTAGATTATTATAAAAACAGACTTAAAGAATTTGTCCGTATTGGTGATGTTAAAGAATTCCTATTGAATCGACGAGATTGTGTATTTTTATTTGATGAAAGTTTTCGCATTTATAGTCGTTATATCTTTCTATTAGAATTAGAAGATTACTCACGAGTAGTCAGAGATACTGAGCGTAACATGGAGATTTTTCGCTTTGTTCATGAGAATGCGGGTGCCAAGGATGATCGTAATCGATTAGAAAGATGGTGGCCCTATATTTTAAGAATTAATGCCATTGCAAGAGTTATGATAGCTACGAATGAGGATGACTATGATCGGGCCTATCAAATCATATCTGAAATTAAAAGTAGAATTGAATCTCTCGAAATTGTTGATGCTCATGAATTTCATCTAGAGAAAAAAAGATCTCTTGATGCATTGATTGGAATGGAGAAAGATATTAAGAGTAAAATCCCCTTATCAGAAATTGAAGTCTTAAAAAAGGATTTAGCCGACGCGGTCAATGTCGAAGATTACGAAAAGGCCGCCCAACTCCGCGACGCCATCCACGACAAAGAACATTAATATTCCTGAAGCTATTTTTAGAATCAGTGAAAATAAAGTTGTTTGTAACTTGTTTTTGCCAGGTAGCTATATTCACTATAATAGCAGTCCTCTTTTTTGTTAATTAAGAGTATTATTTATTTGAATTAATGAGAGTAGGTTGTTCCTGAAGCCACTCTTTATCAAAAACTTTTTCATATCTTCCTAGCTTTTTATTGATTTCTTCCAATCCAATCTGTTTGATATTATTCATGTCATGAAATGAATTCAAATGCCATGATTTTAAAGTTTCAATGTCTACAATTTTTATATTATTTGCCTTTTCCATAACATAAGAATCAATACTTCTTGGAACACATATATCTATAAAGTAAACAGGTGAGCTATTTTTTATGGCTTTAATGTGTTTGGAATGAACTACAAATCTGTCGGTTGATACTGCAGAAAAGACTAAATCTGCTTGTTGTAGACCATTTTCGATATCATCAACGTTAATATGCGTAATATTATAGCCGTTAAATTTTTCGACATCAAGTTTATTATTTCGGTAGCAAATAATGACTTTTCTAGGTGTGTGAAGCATGATTCTATCTAGTAGTCCCTTTGCAACAATGCCGGTACCTATGATCATTATAGTCTTGTTTGTGATCTGATTAATTTCATCATGGCCGTAGTGAATGGCGACATCTTCAATTTCAAAATGAGCTGTATGGGCGCATGTTTTTTCACGCACTTTTTTTGAAATAAAAAGACTGTTATCAAATAATTGTTGTAAAAGACCGTTAGCATGTTTACTCTTTTGTGACTTATTAAGAGCGTCTTTTAGTTGCTTGACAACATGACTTTCGCCAGGTATTTGTGAATATAAACCACTCATGACCATAGTTAGATGAGTGAATGCCTCTTTGTCATATTTGATATAGTAGTTGTCTGAATTTAAGTGATCAAAATTAATGATTTTTTTGATAAGCCCAATGACTGTAGGCGATTGGTTGCAAATTGCATAAATCTCAATTCTATTACAAGTGTTTAATATGAAGTACTCTTGTAATCCGGCTACCAAAGAAAGCTCTTCATCTATTATTTCATTTTGTAATTCATTTAGGTGATAAGGCTCTCTGTCTTCTAAGTTTAAGTAATTATGATCAGTACCGATGACAACAAGTGTTGTGTTAAAAAACAATTCAGTATGACGTTTCAAGCAATTTGATAATGTGCGAGCACGTCGATTTGTACGTCCATTAGAGTGGATGGAAACTTCAACATCATCCTTTTTGAATGAGGAGGGTAAGGTAATGTTTCCATGTATTTTGTAATGATTTAGTATACCAACCATCTTTGATTCATTCAAAAGCATATCTAAAATTTCTTTTGTTTTATCCGTTTTGTTTATGGCTAAGAAGATGAAATGAAAGGGATTAAATGTGTTTATACATACATTTGGACTTATAAATATATTTTTCTGGAATTCATTGAGTTGAGATGGTATCTCTTCTGTATTGGTCAAATGAATTTCAAAATCAATGCTTGAGATTATAAATAAAAGGCTTTGTTTTTTAATAGCTTTGATATCGTCACCATAAATCATGATCTTAAAATATGAGTGGACGGCATTTATAGGGAATACTGAAACTTTATTTCTCAAATCTTTTGACATGCAAACCCAATTTGTTAAAAGTAGTATTATATCTCACAAACATACCATCATTAGAAAGAATTTTTAATTTCTTAAATATTTAGGTAAGTAGTGTCTCATTGAAAATAATTTGTTAGTTTAGCTCCGTAATTTCTGTTATATCATATTGTTACTTTAGTTATTTTTGTTTAGCGTAATTGTCTTTGATCGTCATACAACAAGAGAGACTGTAATTTCTTATTGGATCATGTCTGATTATAATCAAGATCATAGGCATGTGAGATGCCTCTCTGGCCTTTCTAAATTTTCTGTTAATTTATCATCGATGATAGATTCAAGCGACTCAATAGAAGATCTTGGAGTTTTTAAATTTACTTTAGTGTTACAAATCTCTATCTCTTTTATTTGAAAGTGCTGAGCCATTTTGAAGTCATTTGCAAGTTCATAGATTTTGGATGGAATCATTTTATCTCATTTTAATAGATGGTAGCTTCATTAATTTTGATTCATTTATTAAGAACATCATCTTTGGTAGATATGGCAATCGCAGCCGCTTCGCCAATGAGATCGCTGGGTACACCTAACTCAGATAGCGTGGCTCCTAAGTTTTCTATGACGGCATCAAAGTGATTGTCGTCTAGTCCATTTTCTACGGCATTTTTATGGGCCGCGCGCATACCTTTACCATTGTAATTATCGGAACCACCAAAAGCATAAGTTAAAAATGCCTTTTGTTTACGTTTCTGAGATTCCATGTCAGTCTCTTCAAAAAAATGTTTGATCCGATTATCAGCAAGCACTTTCTTGTAAAATAATTCCACAGCTGCATCTACAGCTTCTTCACCACCAATTTTATCAAATAATGAATCGCTCATAAAACCTCCCGCCTGTTAATAAATTCGTTAAGTTAATAATATGCCATTAAACGCGCTAAGGCAAATTAATTTCAAAGTTACTGTAGAATTTATGGAGGTGGAATCCTAAATATTTTAGATCGTACTTAATGAGATAGTATTTTTTATATTTAGTACATGTGTCATTGATTGTTATAGCACAAGTGACACAGTAATTTCTTTATCGGGTTTGTTGATGACAAATAAATCCATAGGTATGTAAGATGCCTCTCTCGCTTTTCTAACAATCTCATGTAATTTGATTCCCTGGTTTTCTAAATTTTCTGTTAATTCATCATCCATGATAGATTCGAGGGATTCAATAGAGGATCTTGGAAATTTCAAATTTACTTTAGTTTTACCATTCTCCGACACTTTTATTTGAAGGTGCTGAGCCATTTTGAAGTCAATTTCAGGCTCATTGATTTTTGGAGGTATCATTTTATCTAATGAAGATTGATATCGATTGATGTATTCATTTAAAATCGGTTTGACGTAAACGCCTTGACCTAATTGACCTAAATAATAAAAAAACCCATGTACGAACCTCATAAAGCTTAAGAAGTCTGCAGGGGCTGCTAGCATAAAATTCCAACGGTCTTCACCAAGGATATCTTTAGCTCTTTCTTTACGATTCCAATTTCCTAAATCATATCTTCCCTGACTAAGAAATGGTTCAAATAATAAATCAAAAAATGCTAAGAGACGTGAATTCATATGGTTTAATAATTCAATATTAAAACCTAGATTTTTTAACCAGGGCCTAATATCGCCTTTACCTTTTTGGACACATTCAAATATTTTTAATAGTGATAATGATTTTACTTTTGACATATTAACGACTGAGCCGTAGTCATAAACGACAAGTTTTAATGATTGACCTGTACCGCGAAACCCAAAATTTCCAGGATTTGGATCTGCATGCACATAAGCCCCTTGATAGATCATGTGAAAAAAGAATCGAACAAGGTGAGAACTTGCAATTATTTTATCTTCCTTTGAGGCCGTAGATATGAACGTATGAATGTCAACACTATCTTCCCAATTCATAAGAATATGAGATGCTCCACTTTCATTAGAATACGGTTGTGGAATAATAATTTCTGGAAAGGGCTTAAATATATTGTGTAGAAACTCTTGCGTTTCTACTTCTAGTTTGTAGTCAAGCTCTTGTTGTAACTCTTGTTTGATGATTGATTCATAATCTTTTAGTTCAAAACCTTCTTTGAAAGAGTCAAAAGATTTAATTAATAATCCCATTAAAGCTTGGTCAAGATCCATGTTTACATGAATTCCAGGATATTGAATTTTAAGGGCACAAATACGACCATCTTTCATTTTGACTTCATGAACTTGCCCTAGTGATGCTGGAATCCCTTTTTCAGAAATTGTTTCGATATTCTCTTGCCACGATAAGCAATCTTTATTAATTTGACTTGTTAAGACATCTAAGGGCATTGGTTTGGCGTTGTTTAAAGTTTCTTTAAATAATTGATCACCGTCGTTATTTTCGGAGAGGGATAATATTTGTCCAATTTTCATGGGCACGCCACGTAGATCAATGAGTTTATCAGCATAAATTTTACGGGTGGCATTCTTAGCCCAATCCGTTGGTAAGACTTTACTCATGGTTGCTAATGTAGCGATTTCAGCAAATTGAATACTACGACCAAGCTTTTGTGTAAATGACTTAATGGCCATTTAATAACTCCAGGAAATTCTAGTAATTTGATATGAAGAGAAAGCGATGACTTTTATTAATGAATTTTCGATTTAAAGATCATTCTTACTTCTTGGAAGATAGTATATCCTGAAAAAATAAGAAGTTCAAATAGTCATGGATGTTTTTGGAAAATTAGGCACATTGCCAATCAGCTAGTTCAAGGTGCCGAACTTTCGCTATCATGGTTTCGCCTGTGTTGACATTAAACATTAGTTTTCTGCCAGTGGCCCCACCAAAATCAAGTGAGCCAATTTTAATTTTATTTTTCCTGAGGTATTGTATTGCAATCTGTAAACCATTTTTTGAAATAGCACGAAAAGATGGGTTTTTAGATGGGTGATCAGTTCCACCATATAGATTTGCTTCTAGATTTTGTAGATTTGAGCCTTGTTTTTTTAGTAATTGTATTTGCGCAAATAGGGCAGGTATTGCGTATTTACCCGTTGGCGGAACATTTTCGGGTAATTGTGGGTACAAGAAATGACATAAACCACCGATTTTTAATCTCGGATCAAATAGAGATACAGCAATTCCATAGCTGATCACTGAAGTTATCTGCACAGGGGTTGCATAAACACAAATAGCCCCTGGCTTAATTCTAATGACCTTTAATTTTTGATTCATTCTTTACCATTTACAAAGTATACTTTATATTTTATAAAGTATAAAAATAAATCAATCTGTTTTTGACGTTTTACGGCATTTTTATGCATGTTTACAAGATTGTTTCTTTAACAGATTTCAACAGGCTCTAAATCATTAGTTTTGACAGTAGCAAAAGCAGATCGGATTTGGTCATTCCGTTTCTTGTCTGTAAATAATTGATTACGGTCAAATAGCTGAATATTAATATGTTGGACTATTAGAGTTGCTGGATGATTTGTCTTTCGGGTATGTCTGCATTTGCATGAAACCCACGTAATTTTTCATTATTTCAATTGTTTAAATGAAATTTGAATTGATCCTGCGATATCATCTAAATTCATTTGTTTTGCAACAGCTTTCAATTCATAAGCAACTTTAGGCATACCATAGACAACACTTGTGGCTTCATTTTGCCCTATTGTATGTGCACCTGCATTTCGCATATTTAATAGACCTTTTGCGCCATCTTTTCCCATACCTGTTAAAATAACACCGAGAGCATTTTTTCCAACATGTTGCGCAACTGAATCAAATAAAACATCAACGGAAGGGGCATGCCCATTGACGAGGTCTCCTTCTTTTACATCAATAATATAATTACCACCTGATCTCTTTACTCGCATATGAAAACCGCCGGGGGCGATAAAAGCACAGCCATCCATGATTCTCATTCCTGATTGCCCTTCTTTAATTTCTAAAGCCGAATCTCGATTTAATCGCGCCGCAAAATCTTTGGTGAATTTAGGAGGCATGTGTTGCGTTATAACGATACCCGGAAGGTTAGGTGGTAGTTGCTCTAAAATCGTTGCGATGGCTTCTGTGCCTCCGGTTGAGGCGCCCATGGCTATAACCTTGTCTGTTGTATTTATTAATAGACTTTTAGTTTTAAGACTAGCTGCTTGGTTAGCTACGGTTTTTTTATGTTCTCTTTTTACGTATTTGCTTATGTCAACAGTTGCGGCGATTTTGATTTTTTGAACTAGTTCTGTCATAATGCTATTTAAGTTACTATTTAGATTTGATCCTGGTTTTGTTATATAATCGATGGCTCCGGCTGATAAGGCATCTAAAGTTATTTGTCCTGCTTTGTGAGTTAATGAACTTACAATGATCACAGGGATTGGTTGAGACATCATTAGACGTTTTAAAAATTCTATACCATCCATTCGTGGCATTTCAACATCAAGAGTCAACACATCTGGCTTTAATTTTATTATTTTATCCCTAGCCACAAAAGGGTCTTGGGCGGTACCTACAACTTCAATTCCACTGACTTTTGACAAGTTATCTTCAAAAATTTTTCTGACTAATGCTGAGTCATCAACAATTAATACTTTTATTGTCATTGAGGCTTCCTATAGACGGCTGGTTGAATATCCAAATATGAATGTTTAATTCGAGATAACGATTCGGCGTGGCCAATAAATAAATATCCGCCTGGTTCTAAAACGTTGTAAAGGCTGTTGATAACCTTTTCTTTTGTGGGACTATCAAAATAGATCATTACATTTCGACAAAAAATCACCTGAAATTTTTGTTTAAAATTATAGTGACCTGTGACTAAGTTAAAAATAGTGTAATGAATATCAGCAATAATGTTGTCGTTAACTTTATATTTTTCAGGGGATACCTTCTTAAAGTGTTTATCGATAATTTTTGGGTCTAGGTCTTTAAAATTATCCTGTAGGTAAATACCTGATCTTGCTTGGTTTAAAACTTTGGTCGAAATATCCGTTGCCAGCATACCAGCATTTAGACTGTTGTAGCGAACACCAAAATGCTCCATCATTTTTAATTTTATCATAATGGCTTCCTCACCAGTGGAACTCGCAGCACACCAGATTCTGATATCGGATTTTTTGTTTTGTTTCATGTCTAGATCAATTTCGGGTAGTACTGTTTTTAGAAAAAATGCAAAATGAGTGGCCTCCCGATTAAAAAAGGTATGATTTGTGGTGATCATATTTGTTAAATCATTTTGCATATTACCCGTTTTGTCTGCCAGGATTTTTTGATGAAATTCAGTAAAAGTGAGTTTGTTTTCCAGTAAATATTTTCGGAATCGACCTACTAATAATGTACGTTTATTATCAGCCAAATGAATACCTACTTTGTCAAGTACGAGTTCTGAAATCATCTTGAATTCTTTATCTGATATGACTAAAGCAGATAGATCTGTTGGATTGCTTTCCATTATTAACCTAATTTTTTTTATCTATTTTAGTATAGGCTAATTTATAGTCTAATTCCACCTTTTATTTAAATAGAGCGTCTGTAATGACAAAGCAGAGATAAACAAGGGTAAAGCAGTTTACCCTTGTTGTTAACTTTAATATTAATAACGACCTAGATTGTCGTCATCCATAGGGATAATATCATCAGGATTTACAACATTACCCTTTGGTGGATTATTTAGGTTTTGAATTGGAGGTGTACCAGGCAGAGCCAGTTGATTGTTAGAAATCATTTTCTGAATAACAGCTAGTATTTCAGGTGATAATTCTGACCCCATATTAGCTCCTTCTTTTTCTTTGATGCTAAATTTTGAAAGTACTTCAAGTAGTGCTTGACCTGAGGATTTAAGCTCTAGGCTGCTTGAAGCAGATTCCTCCGAACTTGCTGTATTCTGTTGTGTTACTTTATCAAGCTGCTCTAACCCCGCGTTAACTTGGGTAATTCCTTGAGCTTGTTCATTACTTGATGCCGCAATTTCTGCTACTAAGTCGGTGACTTTTCCGACTTGGCCAACAATTTCTTCTAGTGAAAGGGATGTTTTATTGGCGATTTCAGTACCAGACATTACTTTAGTAACTGATCCTTCAATTAATTCTGTTGTTTCTTTGGCAGCACTAGCTGATCTTGCTGCCAAATTTCGAACTTCTTCTGCTACAACGGCAAAGCCCTTACCATGTACCCCTGCTCGTGCAGCTTCAACAGCAGCATTTAATGCAAGTAAGTTTGTTTGGAAAGCTATTTCATCAATTACTTTAATTATTTTAGAAATATTCTTACTTGCTTCTTCAATTTCTGTCATGGCGCCGGTCATATCTTTCATCAGATTACTACCTTTACTTGCTGCTTCTTTTGCCGATTCAGATAATTGATTTGCTTGGGTGGCATTTTCAGCATTCGCTTTGGTTTGTGAAGACATTTCGTTCATCGAAGAAGTGATTTCTTCTAATGATGCTGCTTGTTCTGTAGCAGCTTGGGAAATGGCTTGACTTGAATTGCTAACTTCACCGGCTCCCGTTGAAATCTGATTTGCGTTCATATTTACTTGCTGCATGATATCATTCAAAGAGTCTAACGATGCATTCAATGCTAATTTTAATGCTTCATGATCGCCTTTATAATCACCTACCACATAAGAAGTTAGATCTCCACTTGATAGTTTGCCTAAACAAGTCTTGATCTCATCAATAGGAGCAACGATTGCTTCAACAATATCATTGATACCTGAAAGCATAGGTTTATAGACCTCATCCATTTTTTCAATGTCACCACGTTTACTTAAATCACCGTTTTGACTTGCTGTGATTAAATTATCAACCTCATCTCGGTATTGAGCTCTTGCATTATTATCAACCCATTCAAGTGCGGCACCAATCTGTGTTCCATTTGCATCTAAGAGGGCCATTGCATTTAGTCCAAATTCTAATCCACCGACAACTATTTCCGTTTCATATGGAAGATTTGTTGTGCTTCCTAGAATTGATGCTTGGTGAGCAGGGTTTTTATGAAACTCATCAATGCAAGTTCCAACTAGCTTTGATACATCAAATGTTGGAAATAACTTACGTAAATCATTTGAATAGCTACTTAATAGGCTTATTACAGCTGGATTACAATAGTTGATGATCCTATCCATGCCAACTGTCATGTAGTTGGTGTTAGTTGATTCCACAAGAGATGATAGACTTGCTGCTTTGGTTTCTTGAGCTCGGACTGTTGTCACATTAGCCCACTCTAAAGTATTACCAATGTAGTCTCCATTAGGTGTTGTCATGGCCGATACGTTCAATGAAAAGCTTAAATCCGCTATCTGGATATCCGTTATGTAGGGCAGATTGTTAACATCGTTGAGTAAGTTTCGTTGATGAGAAGGAATTTTATGAAAGATGTCAATACAAGTTCCCACTAATCCTTCTACGCTAAAGGCAGGAAATACGGATTTAAATTTTATTAAATTTTCTCGCGCCATTATAACGGTTGCTGGATTTGCATATGTAACTATTAAATCCCTGTCGCAAGTCATCATGGCTGTACCAGAACCTTCGATAGACGAAAGAAGAGAATCAGCTTTCATCTTTTCCGCTCTTGCACCTGACACATCCGACCATTCCAGCGTATTACCTGTATAGTCACCGGCACCATTTGTCATTGCCGAAACATTAAGGGAAAACATTTTTTCGCCTATTGTAATGTCGGTTTGATATGGCAGGTTAGATTGATTATCGAGAAGTTTTCTTTGGTGTGCCGGATTAGAATGGAACATGTCAATACAAGATCCCACTAATCCTTCTACGGTAAATCCAGTGAATGTTTTTTGAAATAAGTCTAGATTATCTTGAGCTAATTTAACAGTCGATGGATTTGCGTAGGTAACAATAAAATCTCGATCACAAGTAATTGTTGCCGTGCCGGATCCTTCAATGGAAGAAAAGAGAGCATCMGCWCTAGTTTTTTCAGCTCTTGCGGYTGTCACATCCGACCATTCGAGTGTATTACCTGTATACGCACCACTACCATCTGTCATTGCCGAAACATTAAGTGCAAATAATTTCTCGCCTATTGTAATGTCCGTTTGATATGGCAAGTTAGATTGATTATCGAGAAGTTTTCTTTGGTGTGCCGGATTAGARTGRAACATGTCAATRCWAGATCCCACTAATCCTTCKAYGGTAAATCCWGYGAAWGTTTTTTGAAATAAGTCTAGRTTAKCTTGAGCTAATTTAACAGTCGATGGATTTGCGTAGGTAACAATAAAATCCCTGTCACATGTAATTGTTGCTGTGCCGGATCCTTCAATGGAAGAAAAGAGAGCATCTGCTCTATTCTTTTCAGCTCTTGCAGCAGTTACATCAGACCATTCAAGGGTGTTCCCAGTATAATCACCAGCACCATYTGTCATTGCCGAAACATTAAGGGAAAACATTTTTTCGCCTATTGTAATGTCGGTTTGATATGGCAGGTTAGATTGATTATCGAGAAGTTKTCTTTGGTGTGCCGGATTAGAATGGAACATGTCAATGCAAGAGCCCACTAATCCTTCTATAGTAAATCCAGTGAAAGTTTTTTGAAATAAGTCTAGGTTATCTTGAGCTAATTTAACAGTTGATGGATTTGCATAGGTAACAATAAAATCTCGATCACAAGTAATTGTTGCCGTGCCGGATCCTTCAATGGAAGAAAAGAGGGCATCCGCTCTATTTGCTGAAGCTCTTGTGGCTGTCACATCCGACCATTCAAGGGTATTTCCCATGTATTCACCGGTGCCATTAGTCATTGCCGAAACATTCAGGGCAAATATTTTTTCGCCAATGGTAATGTCCGTTTGAAATGGCAAGTTAGCTTGATTATCGAGAAGTTTTCTTTGGTGTGCCGGATTAGAATGAAACATGTCAATACTAGATCCCACTAATCCTTCGATGGTAAATCCTGCGAATGTTTTTTGAAATAAGTCTAGGTTATCTTGAGCTAATTTAACAGTTGAGGGATTTGCATAAGTAACATTATAATCTCGGTCACAAGTAATTGTTGCTGTGCCGGATCCTTCAATTGATGAAAGAAGGCTATCCGCTCTCACTTTTTCCGCTCTTGCGGCAGTCACATCCGACCATTCGAGTGTGTTTCCATTGTAATTCCCTTTAGTATCAAAAATGCCTGTTATGTTTAATTGAAATGTTAAGTGTTCTACTTGAATATCGGCAATGTAGGGGAGGTTGTCAGGATTGTCTAATATCTGTCTCTGATGACTAGGATCCGTATGAAAAGTGTCAATACACGTTCCAATTAATTTAGAGGTGTCAAGAGCAGGAAATGCTTTTCTAAATGTCGTTAGATTGTCACTGATTATTTTGTATGTGCTTTTGTTGGCATAGGTAATGTTAAAATCTCTATCAATCATCATTACGCTGATTCCGGCTGTATCCAGAGCTTGTTTCATTATGTTACTATCATCATTTCCTGATTGCTTGTTTGCCATTTCTGTCTCCTCTAAATTATTATTTGATTTTTTGATCGATTTTATTTTTGGGCTCTTCAGTTTTTTCTTTTGTTTGGCCATTTGGTCTATCCGTTTTAGGCATCCTGAAAGTAATGTACACTTGCCAGAATGAATTTAAAAAGTTGTAATTTTATTAGCTTCGAAAGCCTAAGCCTCCATAGTATAGATCTAGATTTTTTTGATTTCAATTTATGTTTAAATATAAATTGAAATAAATGAAATAAATGAATTCTATTATTTCATAAATGAAAATTAATTTTGATAAATACAGTAAAAATTAATAACAGTTTTGCTTAATTTAACAGGGGGTTATTTTGATAAAGTATTATCGTTATTGTGGATATGTTTTTAAAAACGGCAGAAAGTAGTTTCTATATAAAGTGATTTTTACAATTTCATTTTACTGAGGTCTTTTGCTAATAAATGTATTAATTAACTACTTTCCTTTTTTACATTTTGTTAAATCAGGTGTTTTTTGTTGTTATCATAAACTAATTGGGGTGTTTAACGTTTAAATCATTTATGAATAATTTCATCCAATGGTATGGATGAAGCCCTATTTCACCTAGGGCCAAGCCTTTTATCGCTTTTTGAAATATTTGTCGATTAACCTTGTGTTGGATATGAGTTCCCAGCCATAAATAAATTAAGTATTATTTTTTTATGTTGATTCTCTAATTTTCACAGTATATAATTTGATTATTAAAACCATTTTTAAAGAAAGTATTTTATGTCAGGATTTTTCCCATACCAAGCCACTTTTATGCTTGATTTAGTTGTTGTTGCCTTGTTAGCAGTTGTCCCAATTTTAGTTTATGGCGTCATATTGGCACGATTAAAAAAATATGCTTTACACGCTAGAGTCATGACTGGTCTTGGTATTGTTGTTTTAGTGGTAGTTGTATTATTTGAAGTAGATATGAGACTTCACGGTAGTATTAAGCAAATAATGATTGATGCTGGCAGAGAAGATGCGTATACATCAGGCTTTTTTACTTTATTATGTATTCATATTTTCTTTTCTGTTTCAACTTGTGCCATTTGGTTTTGGACGATTTATAAAGCCATCAAAAAATTTGGTCTGAAGAATACGCAACCAAATGAATATAGCAGTACCCATAAAAAATTAGCCATTCTGGCCATTATTGATATTGTATGTGTTGCAGTCACAGGTTTGATGGTTTACTACTTTGCTTTTATCGCTTAATGAACTGGTGAATTTAAAAAACCCGTAGGGGCAGAATCCATTTCCAATGGTTGAACGAATTAGAATTCGCATCTTGAATAGTATAGATAATAAATTTGGCGTCAGTCGTAGGTTGGGCTGAGTAATGCGAAGCCCAACATTTTGCCGTCGCTAGAAATTTGACGATTAGAGGGTAATCTGGGAATATTTGTGTTGTTGTGTTTTAATAAAAAAATGATCCTTTATAATATTTTTCAAGGATGTTGGGCTTCGCATTACTCAGCCCAACCTACGGTTAACGCCCAACTTCAAGCAAAAATCTCTAATTCGTACAACCATTGGAATCCCTTTCTGCCCTAAATTGCTTGTGACCATTTCGCCTGTTATTTTGTTATCAATATTAAAAGATTGTCTGAATTAGGATTAATATGATTAAAAGATTTATTGGATTAAAAAATCAGCGAGAACATCAATAAATTTTAAAAGATATTACTTTCCATAAATTTTGTTGATTGTATGAGCTATACTTTAATAAATGGTTTAGGCTGGATTTTTATTTTATGATGACCAAATTAAATATTGCCCAAGAACTCTCGAGCCTTCTAAAGGATCCTGAAAAATCAAAAGAAGGGGAAATCAACGGATACCCTTATCGGGCCAAAATCGGAATTACTCATTATGACGATCATATTCAGAAACAATATGAAGGAATTGTTGGGAGCAGTTTAAATAATTTTTGCCAAAAGGTATCAATTCCTTTTCACAGGAATAACTTTGGGCTAATTATCGAATTTAAAAAACAAGCAAGCCTGCAAATACATGATTTAAACATGATGATGAATAATGAGTTTCAGGAAATTGTCCAAATGTTTGGGCCACTGATCATGCGAAATATAATACTTGATGACATAGGTGAAGAGAATGAACATAAAGCCATATTTTCAGATCTTAATTTTCATCGCGATCGTGGTTTTGGTCTACCGCGTCAATATTCTTTATACTACCGTAGTCCCAATGATCCTGATCATGCTCTACCCAGAAAATCATCCACAGTGTTTATAACAAATATCGTTGCCTATTTGCAGTATCTCCAGGAGCATGATCACAAATATAAAATGAACCTAGATAATCATTATAACCTTTTCAAACCCCTTTATCAAATAACAGATGCTTCTTTAAGATTGTTAAAAGAAAAGTTACCTGCAGATTTGATTTCTAAAATTTCTTCCTTAAAAGATCACGAGGCGTTACACAAGATGGAATTCCTAAACAACCTTGGCAAAAGCATCAGAATGTCTGATATGGAAAAATACTCATCAGTTTTATTAAAAAGTTTTACATCCAAAGATGAAAAGATAGCACCACTAATTGGCAAAATTATTTTAGAACAAGATTGGAGTGCTCCAAAAAACAACGGTGAAATTGTTATTATTGATAACCAAGAAATATTTCATGCCAGTCATTATAGGAATGGTAGAGGGTATCGCATCAGAGTAAGATATTTATATCCTTAATTAATTTTGAAAATTTATTAACGATAACTATATTTTTTTTGTGAAGTTTTCAATTAAGACACTTGCTCAAATTATTTAATTTAAAAATAAGTAGAAATAGAGATGAAATGGGACTATACTTTAAGTTGAACTTTTAACAATTGTCGAACTGATATGAAATATTTCGAACCAAACTTTCAAGACGCGGATAAGAAATATTATTGCTCAATGCTGAAAAAAGTCTTTTCACAACCATCCTTAAAAGAAAAACGGCCATGCGTAGGTTGTCAGGTTCCGTGCAATTGTACAGGGTCAAGCACTTGCACGTGTAAATGCAACTGGGATTGTGAGTTTATTTCCATTGAAATTTCTTCAGATCCAATTCACTTTCCCATAGAAAAATATATTATACCCCTTGTTTATGAATTGAATGTATTGCGATTATGCCCCACCTATTACTCCTGTGAAGGCCATGCAAACGATATGGGAGAAGTTGTGAAGTTTCCTATGGTTTATTTTTATTCTGAGATTATTTTAATGCCTGTCCTTTTTGCCGAATACATTGAACAGTTGAAAATTGATAAAATTCTAGTGTATGATTGGCACATAGTTGCTTTAGGGTTTTCGCCAAATATGATTCCATCTTATTCCATGAAAATTAATAATAACGCTAAGATAAAATATCGCCTAGATTATTTACAAAATGATATAAAAAAATTATCGAATGGTCTTGCTTATAACATTCAATTATTAGCTAAAAAGAATCTGAATAAATTATTGGCATAATTTTTTTGTAACTTTAGCCCGTAAGGTAAAGATAATTATCCGTTTCGATTTCCCTTAACCCACCAGTAAACCTTGGTATAATGTTTCTTTGCTTTTAGAGAGTTGACTTAGTTAAGAAATTGCAGGGTCATTAGATATGCTAATATTTGAAAAAGAGTTATCTCCATATAGAGATCAATTAAGAAATCACGATTTATATGGGAATATCAAAGACATCTTTGATTTGAGAATATTTATGGAAGCTCATGTTTTCGCAGTTTGGGATTTTATGTCATTGATAAAGGCTTTGCAAATCAAACTCACATGCATTTCTTTACCTTGGAAACCAAATGGTAATCGCATGGCAACTAGACTTATTAATGACATTGTTTTAGTTGAAGAAAGTGATTTTAATCAAAATAATATCACAATGAGTCACTATGAAATGTATTTAGAGTCCATGATAGAGGTAGGAGCAGATACATCTGAAATAAAAAGATTTTTGCATGATATTGACATGAACTTGCCATCATCAGAAGAGTTGAAAAATCAAGATATTCCTCAGCCTTTGAAAGATTTCGTAGGGTTTACATTTGATATAATTAAAAAAGATGATGTTGCTTTAATTGCATCTGCCTTTGCGTTTGGGAGAGAAATTATTATTCCAGAAATGTTTATTAAAATTGTAGAAAAAGTTAGTTTAAATTCAGATGTAAAGATAGATCATTTTTTGTTTTACCTAAATAGGCATATAGAAATAGATGGTGATGTTCACAATGATATGGCTTTAAATTTACTAAAAGAATTGTGTGGTGATAGTTCTAGTTGTATTGATCAAGCATTAAATATTGCAAAAGAAGCTTTGGAGAAAAGGATTTATCTTTGGGATTATATAAATCAAAAAATTATTGAAAAGAATGAGATTCTGACAAACAGCATTTAAATTTTTCCACATTAAACAAAAATGAATTCTACGATTCCAAAGGCAAATTCCTAAAGAGAGAGCTCTTTGAAAAGGGGAAGCTGGTTAAGACTGAGGTGGTTGAATTGCTTTATGAAAGAAGTCGCAAGCCCATATTTGATCCCAGTGAGCTTTTAAAAAAGTTGCCCAGGAGAGTACTCATCTTTGTTTTAGGGCCTGTTGGTATTCCGTTCTTTTTTAAAATATTTAATACAGATTGGTCTGAAACTTTATAACCATGATTATTCATTTGACCTGCGATACGATCTGCTCCCCAGGTTCTGTTTTCTATGGCAATTTTAATTATTAGATTAATTTGTTCGTCCGAAATAGGGGGTCTGCCAACTTTTCTACTTTTAGAGCTATCATATTTTCGATTGGCAAAACATCAATAATAGATATTCACAAATCACTGTTCAATGATGATTTAATTTTCTCCAAAAATTCTTTTGTATCAAATGGCTTTTTTAAAAAGCAGGTGAAAAAGTTTTTTGTCATTCTTTTGACTTTATCAGCATCTCCCAATTCGCCTCCGCCTGTCATTCCAATCAATTTTAAACCGGGATAATCTTTTTTAATATTTTTAACCAGCTCAATTCCTTCCATTTCTGGCATAAGAATATCAGTAATCACAAGATCGAAACTTTGGCTAGCCAATAACTTCAGCGCTTCTCGTCCATTGTTGGCTTCAGCAACGGTATAATTTTCATGGCTTAAGACTTCAACAAGAAATTCGCGAAGTTCATCGTTATCATCTACTAATAAAATATTAGCACTCATTACTATTCTCTTTTCAATTCAACAAATGGTTAAAATTAATAAGGAGGGATGTCATTTTTCATTTTTGAAGTTAAAGGATTTTTTAATCTATTGTACCTATATTTAATCAAAAGATTAATATGATTACAAAATCACCGAAAACATCAATAAATTATACTTCAATTAAAAATCACATAAAAACCCGTAGGGGCAGAATCCATTTCTGCCCAAATTGCCCGCAATCGTTTCGCTTGGTATTTTGTTATAAATTAATATTAAAAGATTGTCTGAATTAGGATTAATATGATTAAAAGATTTGTAGGATTAAAAATTACTGAAAATATCAATAATTTAAAATCACGAATCACTCTCCAATAACGGCCGAATTATTTTCAGCAAATCTTCCGCATCAAATGGTTTCTTTAAAAATGAGGAAAAAAATAATTTTGTCATTCTCTCGACATTCTCGGCATCTCCTAATTTGCCCCCGCCAGTCATTCCAATCATTTTGATTTGTGAATATTCCTTTTTAATATTTTGGACAAGCTCAATACCTTCCATTTCTGGCATAAGGATATCCGTTATCACTAGATCAATCTTTTGACTGGCTAATATTTTCAATGCTTCTCGTCCGTTGACTGCTTCAGAAACGGAATAGTTATCTAACTTTAGAACCTGAGTAACGAATGCGCGAAGTTCATCGTCATCATCTACTAATAAAATATTGGCACTCATTACTATTCTCTTTTCAATTCAACAATTGGTTATATTTAATAAGGAGGCATTTCAATTTTCTTCCAAAAGGTATCCAGCATGGAAGTTATTTTTTTGATACCATCTTGAATTTTACCCTTAGTCGTGTACCCAGCAATAAACAAGTTATAGGATTTAAGCTTATCATTGTAATCTTCAGAAGTTGACATAACAAAGACAATGATCTTTTTAAGCTTTTCATCTTTCCGTAATTCTTCTAAAAATTCTAATCCACCCATTTTTGGCATATTTAGATCTAGTAGAATAATGAGGGGGTTGTTGTCCATATATTCTTTGTCCTTTGATTTTAAAAACTCGAGGGCATCAGAGCCATTTTCAAATTCAATGATGGGATTAGAATATTTCTCTTTTAGAAATTCTCTTCTGATAACTTCTCTGTCGATTTCATCATCGTCTATAACCAAAAAGGTAATCGTCTTATTATCCATAGAATTTTTCTTTCTTTGAACTTAACAAATTTTTAATATTGTACCTTTTTTTAATCAAAAGAATATTAAGTAGATTGTATAGTTTGCTAAACAGCTTTTAGATATCGTATATAAGGTCAAAATACCAAGCGAAAATGAAGTTAGCGTTTTAGGACAGAACTTGATTCTACCCCTACGGGTCGGTATTTTTTAAATGAAATATATACTATTGAAGTTCCCTCAAGATAATTTAAATTCCAAATGGACCCATTGGCCCTTAGAGACGCACGGACGTGCAATGGTTGTACGAATTAGAAATAATTCTCTTGAAATGGGCGTCAGCCGTAGGTTGGGCTGAGTAATGCGAAGCCCAACTTTTTATTAAAAATATTATAACGAATCAAATTTTTATATTAAAACACAATGCCACAAATATTGTCAGATTGACTTTTGATCGTCAAATTTCTAGAGACGACAAAATGTTGGGCTTCGCATTACTCAGCCCAACCTACGGATGACGCCTAATTTTTTATCTATAATTTTCGAGATGCGAATTATAATTCTTACAACCATTGCACGACCGTGTGTCTTTACGGGGTGTTTAGATTTTTGAAATGATTGACTTGATCAATTGTTGATAAAAAACAAATAGTACTTGGCCCGAGCACCCATCCAATATACCCTTTAATCAAATTAAACCCAATTCAGACAAAATTAAATAAACGATCAAACCCAAACAAATAATCTTCTATTAAGATTGTTCTTGTCTGGAATATAAAGAACTTTTCATTATGACCGAAATTTTGATCATAGATTAATTCTTTGAACTTTAAATTTGACTTCAACCATTACTCGACATACATTAATAAAAGTGTTCTATCAAAGGGTATAAGTATTGAATATTTTAATAATTGATGATGAGTCGTTTGTAACGGATATTTATAAATGTTTTTTACAAAAAAATCACACGGTTGAATGTTTTAACAATCCATTATTAGCTCTAGAATATTATAATACTTGCCAAAACATTGATGTCATTGTCGTTGATTTTTTTATGCCTAATATGCGTGGTGATCAATTTGTTGAAGAGATCTTTAAAGTTAATTCAAAACAAAAAATTATTGTTGTCTCAGGCCTTTTGCCTGAAGAGTTTTTAGACGCTTTTGAAAAGTATGATGTCAAGATCCCCATCCTTGATAAACCTATTATCCTTTCTGAATTAGAGTCAGAAATTAATTCACTAGTACTCAGCTAAAATAGCTTAAGAGGCCATCTTAATGGCGCTTATGGTCAATAATCCTTAATACTGCTATCGAATCATAGCCACAGTCATAATGATCGCACAGAATAATCTTTTCTAACCCTTCATGACTGGGAGTTCTTTTGCGAAGGAACTTATCGATATTTGACAAATTATCGAGATCATTTTTTTTGAGATTTAAATTTTGAATACTGTCAAGAAAACTGTCGTTTTCATTTTCAACAATATATATATGTAGTTCCTTTTTCATCAAACGTTTCCATTCGAAAAAGACTATCTACAAGAGTACCACTATTCATCCTAATTCAATCTATAGAAATTACAATAAAATATTGTTCAGAGAGGAAGCCATTATTGAAAATTCACTGTCTGGATTAGGATTTATTGGATTTTAAGATTAATAGAATTTAATCCCAAAAGGTTATATTGGCTGCCGTAGGGGCAGAATCCATTTCTGCCCAAAAAAGATAGTTACTCTCTCCACATAATATTTAACGAAAATGAATAGTAGGTACCGAGACTACCTAGTTCATACTTATAAAAGTTCTCGTATTAGTAATAACCAGAGCAAGCAAGCTTCTCATGTCAAATTAGCAATAGCTAAAAGCTTTTGTTACTTCTATTTTTAATTGTAAGTAGTTTCATGTTTTGCTGATTATCTAAAGTGTGCTAAAAGTTAAAATTGAATGGCATCCTATTTAATAAAGAATAAACTTAAAATTCGTTTTTTGATCTTACTATATGATATGCATAAGTAGTCACTGACTAGAAAAGAATCTCAATAACCTGAGGCAATAAAAAATGGAAGAAGTCCTAATAATTGATGACTATGAAGATATTACAGATGCGATAGCATCCGTAATTAAATATGCCTTCAAGGATAAGTACAAGGTATCCATCTTTAATGATTCAGAACTAGCTTTATACTATCTCAAAACGAACGGGCCATTCAAAATGATTTTCTTAGATCTTGACATGCCAAAAATAAGTGGCGATACCTTGATACCCATGATCAAAGAACTTTATCCCAATCAAAAAATTAAGATTATTACAGGTAAGAGTGATTCTCAACTAGAAGAGTTGATTAATAATAAATACCCTGAATACAAATTAGTTAGAAAGCCTTTTCAGCTTTATGAAATAATTGAAGACTTAGAAGACAAATCTTTAGTTAAACCAACAAAGCAAAAGTCTGAATCCAGTATCAGCTAAAGTAGTGAAAGCTCCCAGCTTTTGCCATACGAGTTGACACTAATTATTTATTCTACTGATCTAGACTAAGCCAAAGCCATCTCAGACCCGAGACACTAAACCAAGCCTAAAGACGTTAACAACTCAGATAGTTTGTCTGCGTGTATTGGTTTAATTAAATAGCCATCACATTGTTCTTTAAATGAATCTAAAATATTCCGCTTATCATCTAAGCCAGTTGTCATGATAATTTTTACAAAGCCAGGAGAGGCAACACCGATTGTATTTTCAAATTCCCGCATTTCCTTCAATGCTTCCATGCCATTTTTAATGGGCATATTGATATCAAGACAAACTAAATCATATTGTGCTGTAAATGAATCTTTAAAAGCACTGATGGCCTCTTCACCATTTACGGCAACATGGCATTCGCCGAATTTGCTTAACATTGAAATAAGTAACTTTCGGCAAATAAAATTATCTTCCACAATTAATATTTTCATTCTTGACTCCAAAATTGTGATAACTGTTACATGTGAGTATATCGCATGATCAAGACGGATTCCAATAAATTAGTCATATAATCAAGAGTATGAACTGATAGGACACCAATTAACTTTATACGTTGTTTGCAAAAATTTTAATTAGCTGTAATTTGAAATATTTTTGATACCGACATCAATTTCACCTAAGGTAAAAGGTTTGTCGATAATTTGTACGAGTGGCATATATTGGAGCAACATATTTCTGCGCTCGGTTGAAATTACACTGGAAATAACAATTATTTGTTGTGTCGGATTGATAGATAACATACGTTTGATAAATCCATCTGCGAAAAGCATTGGCATATAATAATCCGTCAAAACGACATCGTAATCGTGATAATCCATATAATGATCCCAGGCAACTATTGATTCATTAAATATGGTAATATTATGGTGTTTGGACAAATGTGATCCTAAGATGTCCGTAATATTTATATCATCATCAACAATTAAAATATTCATATTATATCACCTGCCAAATAAAGAAAACCTAGGGATTATAACAGTGAATCTGTAATTATATGCTACATATAATTAATTATAATAAATATAGACTTATTTTAAAAATAATAAAAGTAAGTATCTATCCATTCATAGTAATTGGATGTTATTACTTTTCGATACAAACGATTTCGATTCTTAAATATTCAGCTAATAGCAGAAAGTTATTAATTAAATGGCAAATCAGATGGCATAACAAGCATGTGGCATCTCGATGGCAGCAAAAGGTTGATATCATTTTATAAAGACAGTCTTGAGCTATCAAGAGTACGGGTAAAAACTTTTATTCTTTTATTTTATTAATCACAAAATAATGCGTACAGGGTGCAGAGGTAGGCTCTATTCTTGATATGTAACCCTCTTGAATTAATTTTTTTAGATCGCTAGTAACTGTTTTTGGGGTTACTTGCAAAATATCAACCAGATCAACTCGATAAACCTTGCCTAAGGAATCAAGTAATGATTTAATTCTAGCGATTCGTTGTTCCCCTTTGCTGCGTGATTTTCTTAATTCCAATGCTCTTTTTAAATCGGCTTCGGCCTGGTTTAAAACGGGGACTTCAGTTCCCTCCAATGATTGGTCGGATTCAACTACTGTTTCTTTCTTGATTTTAAACAGCTTTTTAAAATCATCCACGTCGTATTTCGACTTTTCTGAGTTTAATACTCTAGCAATTTCTATTTCATTTTTAAGCTCTCTAATGTTGCCAGGCCAAGGGTAGTTTATAAATGCTTCTTCTAATTTTTGTGAAAGGCGTGGACTTTTCTGATCTTCTCGTTCGATGGCAAAATAATGTTTCACTAAATCTAATATATCTTTAGTTCTATCGCGCAACGGAGAGATCTGAATGATTAACTTGTTGATACGAAATAATAAATCTTTACGGAATTTTTTTTGATCCACCATTTCTTGAAGATTGGCATTGGTAGCCAATAAAATATGACAGTTGATAGATCGTGTTTCTGTAGCACCCACAGGCCGAACTTCTCTGTTTTCTAGAGTTCGTAATAAAGCAATTTGCAGTTGCGGGGTGATCTCTCCGAATTCATCAAGAAAAACGGTGCCTTTACCAGCAGCTTCAAATACACCGACCCTATCTTTTTCTGCCCCAGTAAAGGCTCCAGAAACATGGCCAAATAATTCAGACTGTAAAAGCGAATCATTAATAGCTCCGCAGTTGATTGCCAAAAACTTTTCTTTACTTCTTTTAGATAGGTTGTGCAGGTTTCTTGCAACAATATCTTTGCCCACACCTGTTTCGCCAAGAATCAAAATGGGCACATTTATATCAGCGTATTTTTTAATTTCTTCACCAATTGTTTTTGTGGCTTCACTAGAGCCTATAATCACATCTTTGCTTTCTTCTGTATTGTTTGATGTTTCAAAGATATTTTTATTTGACTTTAAATTTGTGATGTACGGTGTTCTCTGCATTTTCCTAATATCAGAAGGGCTAATATTAGGTGCTAAGTTCAAATAAAAATCAAGCTTGCCTTCAGACTTATACTTCACACATGCTTTTGAGACATCTTCATAATACCTTCTTGCCATTGAATAATTATTATTTATTAACTCAAAGTACATTTGGTAAAAGGCATTGAAATAATGGCCAGCATTAAAAATTAGATATTTTTTTAACAAAAACAAGCTTGATTCAATGTGTCCATTGGCTAATTCTGCAAAAAGAAGATTTTTTTGAATCTCAGAATAAGAAACAATTTTGCCTCCAACCAGAGATTTGATGATTTTTAGTGCTTGCGTAGGTTTGCCTTCATGCAAAAGCACAAAGTGCTGTAACCAGGGCTTACGGCCTGTTTGAAAGCCTATTCCCCATGAAGAAGAATTCCAGTTATTCTTTTGAAAATTTAAGAATACCTTGTGCTCCTGCACAGGAAGGTCAATGTCGGATGCAGGAATCTGATCTAATAATTTCTGTGATAAATCTAAATCACCCCTGGCGACACAGTCGAAAAATTTAATTTTGAGAAGACTATTCTTATTTTTAATAGCTTTGGACAGTTTAATAAATAGTGAGTGGACACCATCTTCTCGCAAATAGGCTTCACTAGCCAAAAGTTTAAAAATGCCAATATAAATAGCCTTGTCAAGAGCTGTCTTGAATTTAATTTTTTTTTGTAATTTGCATAATTCATTTTTAGATGATTCAAAGCCATCTCGATATTGAATTCGATAAAACTCAATGGTAAAAATAAGTTGTGCTCTGACACTTGGATGGACTTTGTCTGTTATGAATGATAGAGCATTGTTTAAAATTTTGAATACATTTTCACCATCTACTTGTAATGAATAAAGGTCTGACAAATTCATTAAGAAAATAATCGTCAAATCAATGGAAGGGGATTCTTTTAAGTTGAGAGCGTTTGATCTTAATATTAAAGAACTAAGTTTCCTTTTCATTAGATCTGAATCAAGTTTTGATAGAGCTTCATGAAGCTTTTGGATTTCAAGAATTAATTTAGAAATTTCATCTGTGGGGCAATGAGGGGCTTGCATTAGCACATCAATGGTTTGATTCCTGTTAACGAGACAGTCGACTAGAGGGTGCATGTGCTTTTCCAATAGGAGCTAACATCGGTTACTTATAGCGAAATTTTACATTTATTAATAGATACTCTTATAAGGAAATAGTTAAACAAAATTCTGAAAATAAACTTCAATATGTCATAAATGATTGATACGTATAGAGATATAATTAATAGAAACCGATGGCTAGCCTATTGCTATCCTTTTAACAATAGAAATAAAGGATTCAGGAAAGGATATTATCATGGCCCAAGAAAAATCATTTACCTTAGAAATCGAAAATAAAGCTAAAAGTATTTCTAGTAGGTGCTTGAATGAGAATCCTTCAGCTGTTAGCTCCATAATTAAGGAATTCGAACTCGATGAGTATGCCCCAACAAAAATTGAAATCGATCAATTTGAATATTTTATTGCCACTGATCCTGAAGACAGAAAAAAATGCTTTGAACTTATTAATGAAATATATTTAATCAAAGGCTATTTAAAAGTTCGGGATTATAAAAAAGTAATCGCCCCTTATGACGTGCAAGAGACTACCATCATCGTAGCTGCTAGAAACTCAAGTGGAGAGATAGTCGCAACAATTTCCATTTTTTTAAACAATGAAGAGCTCCCTTCTTATCATGTCTTTCCTGAAGAAATGGAAATGTTAAAGGATAAAAAAGTTGCAGAGATTACACGATTAGCGATTCATGATCAATATAGACAAAGTAAAAATCTTCTAATGGGGTTATTCTGGTACGTCTATTCTTATTCATATCAAGTATTTGAATGTGATCATACTTTAATCGAAGTAAATCCAAGGCATGTTGGTTACTACAAAAGATTTTTATTTTTCAAAGTTCTTTCTGAAGAAAAAAAATGCCAAAGGGTTCAAGGTGCACCAGCGTTATTGTTAACTCTAACCTGGGAGACATTTAATAAAATAGCTCGTCAGCCTGATAAG
This sequence comes from Planctomycetota bacterium, assembly GCA_002746535.1. Classification (GTDB taxonomy): domain Bacteria; phylum Planctomycetota. Next base: position 19,730 of record NVWA01000002.1, on the reverse strand, counting down.
ATTAAAAACTTAAAGAGATCTTTTTATAAAGATTTAGATGTAAAGAAAGATTTATTAACAAAAATTAAAAATGATATTATCACTTCAACAAATTTTAATGACCAAGCTCTTTTAAAGTTTGATTTAGAAAAGAATACTCAAAGAATAAAAAGGTTAACATTCAAGCGTATTGTTAAAGAATTGTGCACCATTGTAGGAAGAAAGCATGTCAAGGAAGATTTAGATACTCGCTTAGACTATGGTAGAAGTACACTTGAATCAGGCACAACCCCTCTTTTAATTGTGCACCCGAAAACTTGCCATGAAGTACAACAAATCTTAGCAATTGCAAATGAAGCAAAATGGACCATTCATCCAATTAGCACAGGTAAAAACTGGGGTTATAGTGACGCATGTGCTTTAACAGATGGTGTCGTTCTTTTGGATTTAAAACGAATGAATAAAATCATTTCTTTTGATAAAGAATTGGGAACGATCGCTGTTGAGCCTGGTGTTACTCAAGGCCAAGTGGCTAAGTTTCTTTTAGAAAATAACTACCCCTTTATGATAGATGCCACAGGGGCCGGGCCGGACACAAGCTTGATTGGCAATACCGCAGAAAGAGGTTTTGGTCATAGCCCAAATGGTGATCGTTTCGCGAACAGTTGTGGCTATGAAGTCGTTTTGGCAAATGGAGAAATCATAAATACTGGTTTTGGTAATTTTAAAGAATCAAAAGTGACAGATATTTTTAAATGGGGGGTTGGTCCAAGTCTTGATGGTTTGTTCACGCAATCGAATTTAGGTGTTATTACAAAAATGACCTTTTGGATGCAACCTAAACCCGAATGTTTTAAAGTTGCCTATTTTATGCTTAAGGATGATTTGGATATTGCAGAATTCATTGATCGTCTTAGACCATTGCGAATGGATGGTACCTTGAAATCAGTTATTCATATGGGCAATGACGTTAGAATCATCTCCATGTCTCAATCATACCCCTGGGAAGAAATGAAAGGGGTTACTCCAATGTCTTTAGATTTACGAAATAAAATCATTAATGATAATGGTATGGGCGCCTGGTCTGGAACAGCTGGTTTGTATGGCTCAAAAGATCAAGTCAAAGCCGATATCAAAAAAATCAAACAGACTTTAAAGGGTTTTAAAGGTTTAAAAAAAATGGTTTTTCTTGGGCAAAATCATATTAACTTGATGACTAAAATTGCTCAAAAAATTCAAAGATATTCTTTTGGAAAAAACTTGAATGGCATGGCACATAAAATAAAGATGGCTTTTGATTTACTGAAAGGTCAAAGCCCTGAGACTTGTGTGCAAGGTGGGCTCTGGCGAACAAAAAACAACAAAACGATGGAATCAATTAACTCAACCAACCCATTAGATTACAAGGCTGGTTTTTATTGGATATCACCTATGTTGCCAATGAAAGGTGATGATGTTATTGCTTTGAAAAAACTGGTAGAGCCGATTTTTCATTCTTATGGATTTGATTTACAACAAACTCTTAGCATGACGAATGAAAGGTCTCTTTGCTCGGTCATGACAATTTCTTTTGATAAAAACGATAAGACCAATTCTGCTAATGCCAGAATATGCCATGATAAAGTTGTCGATGCCTTAATGAAAGCCGGTTATATTATTTATCGTGCGGGAAATCATTCGATGAAAAAACTTGACTGTCGCGATAACTCGTACCAATCAGTGTTATCATCCATTAAGAAAGCATTAGATCCAAATAATATTTTAAGCCCAGGTAAATATAACATATGACATATAACATGTAGCTTGTTCATGTGCATTCAGCAACCAAATCTAATCAAAACACAGAGGCGTGAATGATAATTCTTTTATTATAATTGTAAGGGTAGTATAATAGGTCGTAAAAATATTCTAAAAGTACAATTGTATGAACATCATAAATGGCCATGTTGCAATCCTTGTCGAGTCAATTCAAAACACACTTGATCGGGTATCTAAATATAATTATCCAATAGGTGAAATTGAAGAGTTTGAGAGTGAAGGCACAAAAGAAGTTTATTTGGGTGATGATAATAAGCTGGGTCAATTATTATTAATTGAAGCCATTGGTGATGGGCCATATAAAAAAGCTTTTATGAAAAGAGGTGAAGGTCTGCATCATATTTGCCTGCTTGTTGATGACGTCGAAAATTATGTTTACAATTTATCAGGGTCAGGCTGGTTATTAAATCCAATTAGCGTTAAAACCATGAAAGAGAGTGATACCGCTTGGCTATCAAGAGCATGTGTCCCAACATTAATAGAAGTGTATCAGCCAGATGAGAATCTAGACAGTACTGCTGCAAATTCATTTATCTCATCTATTGAATTACCCGAATCTTCTGAAAAAGTAGGTCTTTTAAAAAAGCTTGGTGCTGACTATATTATACCTTCAGTCGATTCAAAAATTTGGTTAACAATAGAAGGCAATAGAATCCAGTTAAATGATTTATTAAACTAATCTAAACTAAACATAAATGATGGCATGATATTTGGAAGTTGGGTTGGAATTAATTTGGCTAATTAAATATTGTTAAATTTGTTCTCATATAAGTATTTTGTCTCATTTTGAAACTACAGTTAATTGAAATTAAGTAATTAAATTGTATCTTGCTCGCAATATCATGTTCACAATAACCTTATTCACTTGAATTACCCTAAATTTTATGATAGGTAATTTTTTACAAAGGAAAATTCTTTATGAAATGTATGATTTTATTATTACCAATTTTTTGTTTTTGCCTTAGTTGTAGTAAATCTAGACCCTTCTTAATGTATACAACTAAGAATAATACAAAACAACCTTCTCTTGAGAATATCAAGATGGGTATGACTGAAGCGGAAGTGATTTCTGAAATTGGCAAACCAACTTTAAAAAATTCAGATTACACTTTTGCTAGTTACCACTATAATCATCTTAAAACTCCTATAGTAAGAAAGTTGACTTATGCTGTTTATTTGCGAAACATTGACGGGACAACTGTATCTTCTGTGGAGCATAAAGCTAAAAAAAACAAGCGTTCTAAAGTAACGGGCGTTTCCTGCATAGCGATTTATTCATTTAATAAATTAATCAGCTTAAATAAAATTGAGGATCGCGACGATTTGAATGATTTAAATTTATTTGAAGAAAGTGCTTTGTACCCTTTGGATTAATAATCTGAATATTTTAGGCTTTTCTTTTCCTTTCAATAAGAAATATTCGATTACCTTCTGTGTCGAGGATGGCAGCCCTTAGATGAGATGTTCTATCTTCCAAGTCTGATAAAATGGAGACTTTTTTAGCTTTTAAGCTAGTCAAAGTTTCTTCTAAATTATCAACTCGAAAAACGGCTGAGGTTGTATTGTGATCATTACTATCAGCTTCATCTAATTGCAGCACAACAATGAAATTGCTTTTATCAAGTTTCACACTAAATGCATGCGGTGCACCTTGGCATACTAGGTCTAACCCAAGTGTGTTGGTATAAAAACTTTTTGCTCTTTCAATGTCTTTTGCAAAATAGTTAATGTGGTCAAAATAAAATTCCATATTCTTTCCTCTACTAAAAATTATTTATCGCATGGATGGAATATTAAAACTAATTTTTTTAAATCTATTTTATAATTCAATGAAATTGAATATTAGTCCGACTTTTTTTTCAGGTATACTTTAACATTGACTTTTTGCATTATATTGTTATATTGTGTACAGATGATCAACCTTACGCCTTGTAAGCTTTAAAGTTATCCTAAATTATTTATTTAAAACCTCAGAAGAACAAACTATCAAGCCCCGCGTTAATCCCCTTATCCCATCAGTAAGCCTTGGTATAATTCTTTCAGTTTAAATTAATTTATTGTGGCCAACTACAAAATTTATTGTGGGTGCAGCAATTGGGAATTAATTCTGCCTCTACAGCAATATTCTCTCAAAGTAAAAATCCAATAAATCTTTTAACCATATTAATCCTAAATTCTGACAATAATTAAAATTTCCATTTTGGCTTTCAACTTTTTAAAGGACAAAATACCAATCGAAAAAGTTATGTGCAATTTAGGGCAGAAATAGATTTTGCCCATACAGCAACGGTACCTAACGGTGTTTCTTTGTAATGTTTTGATATTCTAAAATCATCAATAGAATTAAATTACTACTATAATTAAAATAAATTTATGTTACAAATGAATAAAACTTGAAGTTTCTCTTGAATAAGTTTTGAAGCAAGTACAATCTCACGAATTTTCAGCATGCACAAGCGAGATCGTATGGTTCCCAAATCACTTCTATTAGCTATTTTAGGCGCTTTTAGCCTAGTCGTATCACTTCAGGCGGATACCTCTTACAAAAACTATCCGTTTAAAGATCAGGTTAAACTTGATGGCAAAGATGATGAAAGTGTTTGGTCCAAATTAAAATATAGTGATGCCTTTAATGAAATCAAAGGCAAGAAGTCGCGGTTTAAGACCTTATTCAAGCTATATTCTGATAAATCACATCTATTTATTTTTATTAAAATTCATGGCCAGGAACTAAAAGCAATAACGAGTAGTGGTTCGAACAAAAGAAAGTTTTCTGGTGACCGCCACGTTATTTATTTATCTCCCTTTCCAATAGTTGATGACCATTACCGCATCACTATAAATTACAAAGGTGAAATAAGTAGTTGTTTTGTGCCTACAAAAGCTGGGCACAGTTTCCCTTATAGTGCGAAGGTTGATAAAAATTGGAAATCACAAGCTACTTGTGGAATCTCTCAAAATAAGGGAAGCATTGGTTTTGAAATAAAAATGCCACTTCGTCCACTAGGCTTACAGAAAAATATCTTTCATAAATTTGGATTGAACATTGTTAGGTATGCGACTTATGAAGAAGTCGACAAAAACAATAAGAAGAAACGTAGGATGGAGATCTCATCTTGGGGGAAAACAAAAGGAGAGCTTTGGAACACACGGTATTTTGGGGCTATTCTGGGACCATTGTTTAAAGATAAATCTTTTGCCGGTAAATGGGATCTAAACAATTTAGATCAAATGACAAATGGGATGACGGCTTTATTGAAGTCCTTGGATATTTACTACAAAGCAACCATTGCATATAAGTATCATATTCCTGAAGGAACTGAAATTAATGGCGATATCAGTAATTTTGATCATGTTCCATTTCCGCAGTACCCTGTTAAAGCAGATGGTTATTTTCGATTTTATAATGCTTATAAATATCAACCTTACCAAGATTTGGGCAATCATATTATCAATAAAATTTATCAAGCTTATGCTGAAACAAAAGATGCCAATGGTAAGAATTTTTTATTATGGAACAATCTAATGGCTTTAGATGGCAAGGTGCATGGTTATGATAGTGGTCCCAAGATGAGTGCATTTCAGCGAGGTAAGATACCCTATGACCAATCTAAGAATAACTTCTCTATCAAAGATGTCATGTTCCAAGAAGGCATGGGTCAAGGTTTTTATGACCTTAGTAAAATAAAAGAATCTTTAGAGCCTACAATTATAAATAAAATTTGTGAGATGTTGAAGGGGACATTAGAATTTTTACATCAACCGTATGTTTTGATTGATAATGGAAATGAATATTACTGGCGTATAGATTCTTTTTCGACACAAGTCATTAAAGCTTACGATAAGAAGTTGAAGAACAGTGATTGGTCTTTATTAGGCCAAGATATTGTTTTAATGATTATGGCTTTACATCGATTTGATCAAAAACTATCGCAGCCATATTTAAAAAGTCTTGAGAAGTTTTCACGGTTTTACATTGAAAATAGATGGCAGATTAGCGAACGTAATCATCATAATCCTCATAAACCCCATAATATATTCAAGCTAGATCATCGGATGCTTTCTTTAGGTAAGTTCGCAAAAGAGCAGCAGCTAATACAATTCAAATTTTTAATTGATTGGTTACAAGAATATTTACCATCGATGTATTCCAAGCTACCAAAGGTGGAATATAGTGAAAGTGGGGCGACAAGAAATTCTTGGTCGACTTTAGGTATCTTGGAAATTTATCGTGAACTAGATGATAAATCAAAATTTCAAAGTTTTTGGAAAAAATGTTTCACAGAAAACATGACGCCTATAGGTATCTATCAAGGTCACCGCGTAGTCGAAATGAATTTTAGTAGTTACCCTTTATATTTTGACTACGCTAAAAAAGCCTTTGATTCTAAATTATTATCAGAAAAGGAATATCTGACAGCCATAAAAAAAATGTTTTACTTTTACGGCAATCCAAGAATTCATCGTAATAATATTAAATATGCTCTCGATTTATTACCAGAATATAGAACACGCCCTATGTGGGCGCATACCCCCTATGATTGCTATGTAGAAGGTGTTTTGCCCGAAGGTATCTATGCTAACGGTTCTTCTCAAGCATTTTATTCTATTTTTGGTAACTATGCTAAGGATGAATTTTTCAAATCACGCGCTGAACATGGTCGGTATGAATATGATTTCCGTTATTATCAGTACACGGCTCCATTCCAGTTTCATAGTGATCGTTATTCCTATGGTCAAGCTGAATCTATTTGTTTAGCTAAAATGGAAAAGTCTATTGTAGATTTAAATGATTTGAAAATTACTAATAAAAAAGAAAAGAATTTTGAATTCACCATTACAACCCCTAATGAACCAAAAGGAATCCCAGTTTTTGGACATTTAGATATTACCAATTTGATTTTTAAAAATAATTCTGCTAAACAATTAACCAATTATAAAATATTAAAAGTTGAAATGCATCAAAAGAAAATCCCCTTTAAAGATTATCATATCTTTGAATATAAAAAAATATTTTCTAAAGAAGATAAAGCTAAATTAGTCTTTGGATTATGGAGCCCTGGTCCTAATGCTAAATGCAAAATCAAAGTTACTTTGATTAAGAAAAAAATGAATTATTATTTTGGTTATATTGCCAAGACTGAGGCAGACTGATGGTTGTGAAAAGAACAGATAAAGTCCGATTCAAATGTTTTAATTGTGGTAAGGTTTTACTTGGCCCAATTTCATTGTTAGAAAAAACAACTAAATGCCCCGCGTGTCAAACCAAGCTAACACCAATAAATAATTTAGTCCAAAAGAAAAATAAATCTAAAAACAAGATTAATTCTGATAGGCAACTATCAAAGGTGCCCGTTAAAAATAAAAAAGTAGGTTTAAGAGGATTATTTTTTCTTAATCTTTTAATCATCCCTTTGATTCTGTTTGCGATTTTATATAAAAAAGAAGTTGAATATGATAAGGCTTTATTGCTTCCAGTGATTAAATTTAATAGCAAGCAGGTTGATATCATAGAATTAAATGAAATGGAGTTAAATGCTGTCATCGCAAGTATTGATGATTTATCCTTGCTTCCAACCGGAAATGCAATCCCTGAATTTGCACCATTTCAATCAAGACCAACAAGATATTATTTAGGGCAATGTGTTAAAAAAGCCAAAAAAATATTAGCCGGTAAAACTATTGAGGACATGAAATTTAAAGGCACCGAGTATCTTGATTCAACATTTAAGATGGACTTTGAAATATTAAATCAAGCATTCGCAAAAAATAAGACACCTATTTATTTAGAATTTATCTTCGGTCGATTCATAAATGTTAAAACACCAAACACATTTGATATCACACAAGTTTTAAAGTCACTAGCCATGCATAAAAGTATATTAAAGGAAATTCCTAGCGGTATATATATTCAATGCATTGCGAAAATTAAAAATAGTTTGGACATGCGAATACATAATGTTGCAAGTCCTATTGAAGCCCTTGATCTTCTTAATATATCTATTCTGTTACCAAAAGGATTGAACCAACAAAAAGCGATAAGAAAAGCTAAGCCAATATTAGAAGACGCTTTTAAACACATCAATAAAACTAGAAGTGATGGTCTCTTTTTAAGTCCTGATGAAAGTACAGAATTTTCGCTTAAATGTATTCAGATTGCGTGGCAATATCACTTGGAAAAGGGTATTATGCCAAAATGGCTTTACCAGCTTACTGAAAAAGAATCTTGCCGTTTGGCCTATCGCTTGGAAGCAGATGGTTGCTTGCCTGTCTGGGAAAAAGGTAAACCACGGATTAATTTGTCTCAACATATATATAAAGCATCAAAAGTTTTTGATCGCGATGATTTAAGGTATATTGCGCATCAAGGTCTTCGAGTGAAAGATGCTAATCCTCCAAAGAAATTGTATTTTAGTTTTCCTGAAATCGGAATTTTTACTCAAAGAAATAATTGGGATATAAGTGCTAAAAATCGAGCGCGTCATTATGGAGGTAAAAAACTTCATACGCATAATTTACAAGTTACACTTGATAGCAGTCGAAATGAACTATCAGTTTCAGCTGGTCCAATTACTCAGATTATTTTAAGTTTCGGTGAACATCAATTTAAACGAAAATATTTTCAAAAGATAAATATTTCTAGAATGAGTTTTAAGGGTCAAAATATGAGATTAGATTTTGATGCCATTGATATTAAGCCAACGATAAAAACTATATCAAGATTTTATCTTATCAATGGAAATGAGATTAAGTCAGATGACATTTTCCATTTCAACAGTGAATTTACCCAATTAACAAAAACATTCCAAATCTATCTGGATACCAACCAAGATAATTCAATTAATAAAATTGATTTTAGAACAAAAAAAAGGAAATCTAAATGAAGCAATATTTAATGAGTGCTATTTTAATATTACTATGTGGTGTGTTATCGGCAGTTCCTAATAACGGTGATTTGAAGATGTCTCCCACAGGTGATAATTGTTTTAAAGATACCAAAAGTTCAACTGTTACATGGACAACACCAAAGAATGGCTGGACCGCCATTTCAGGAACAGTTAAAGTTACCTTTGAAGATGGCACCATAGCAACTTACATCGTCTCACCTTCAACAGGAAAGCTTGATATTAATTATAGTTCAACTGGTTTTTATAAAGTCAGCGCAGATATCGTTTACCAATGTGACGAAGAATTGACAACTGTTTCAGATAGCTGGGAGATAACACTCATTGATATAGGTGAAATTGAATTTTTAAATGATGATGGTGAATATACCAAAGAAATTGAGAACGACAGTACTGTTACAGCAACGGCAGATATTTTACCACTTGATAGGATGATTGTTTGGAGTATTTCTAGTGAAAATTCCTTTGGTTGCACAATCGATGCAAATACGGGTGTAGTAACTTCAGGCTCAGAAAGTGGCGTGATCACCATTAGAGCTGCGGATTCAATTTTAGTCGATTGCTTTAGTGAAAAAGGTTTATGTGTAGGTGGCGAATGTTGCCCCAAGTTATCAGGACAAAAAGAATTTGGCCCGGTTGTTTTTCTGATTGGTGAAGAAATTACTTCAGAAGGTACAACGGAAGATGGTTATTGTATATATAAAACCGAAGCCTCAATTAGCATTAGTATGAATGGTGCTTTTGATAAGACATTTGATCTGAATGAAGTAAGTATTGAATGGGAAGAACTTGGCGGTGATTATAGGAAAGTAAAAGTAAGTTGGGATGGGGAAGTCACTAAAGAATTTGGTCTGATTGAAGGGATATTATCAAAGGTATCTTTAAGTGTGAATTCAGCAGGTCAAGTAACAGGCGAAGCTACTTTCGAAGCCAAGTTAACAGTAGACAAGACCTTTGCCAAAATAATTGTTCTTAAAAAAGGGATCCACGGCAAATTCACTTATAAGTATGATTCTCAAGCACAATTTTATGACGGTACATGGGATTTTAGTGGAGTTCAACAAATTGATGTTGAGCTCAAAAAAGGTGGTGATGTGATCGCCACTATGCATGCCGACTCTTTGAATGTAAAAGGAAAACTAGAAAATGTTGAATTAAAAGCCGTAGGAAACCCTACCTTCACAACAAATAGTTTTAAATTAACCGTTCATGAATTAGAAATTAAATTTGATTTTTACATCGCCGATAATGCCATCGATCTTAAAGAAGGTAAAGGTAAGTTTGAACTAACGGGAGTAAAAGGTTTAGATAAAGGATTGATTCTAGAAATTACGTACAGTGGTGGCGTTACTGTAGTAGTTGATTTAAATGGGGTTTCGGCTTTTGGATGTAAGATCGACGGTGAGTTAACCGTAACGATGGATAAGCAGTTTGATTTTAAAGAAGTATCGGGCTCAAATATTAGTGGTAAACATCAAGAAATATCTCAATCATTTGAAAGTATCACATTTAGCGTGGAAAATGGTAAATTTAAAACTTTCAACTTTGGTAGTCTTAAGGCAAAGTATCAAAAAATAGAATTTGAAATTATCAATGGCAAGTATGAAGAAGGTCAGTTGTCTCTAGATGCCAATTTAAATGTAGGTGATTTGAAGGTAGTACTTAATGGTCTAAAGATTGATTTTAAAGGAAACGTGGATGTTGGTGCTTTAGAAATTGATGTAAATAATGATATGTATACATTTAATTTGGTAGCAAAATTTGAGGATTCAAAATTTGAAGGCAAAATTGGTGTAAAGATAAAAAAGGTAGAAACGGCAGTAACAGTCAAGGTTATTATCGGGGCGGAAGAAACCTTTAATTACGGATATTTTCACTTTACATTAGATACACCAGGTATACCACTGTTAAATTCGGGCATTAAACTAAAAAGTTTAGCAGGTGAGTTTGGGTATAATTGGGATTCGGCCGCTGAAAATGGAAGTGGTAAAGGCGTGGATGGCGCAATAACTATCGGATTTGGTTTAGGGCTATCTGACGTAGCTCAAATAATGGAAATCAATGGTTACTTAAAAGTAAATATAGGTGCGGCTACTACAATAACTTTAAAAGGTGGTTTTAAAATCCCTGCTTCAGTAGACCCATATATCAGCGGTACGGCCTCGATAACACATGAATTAGGAAGTACTGATGTAAAAGGTGGTTTTGTAACAGATATAAAAGTTCCAAGTGCTACGGGTAATTTTTTAACAGGTCACGGTGAAATGGCATTTGTTTTATCGGGTGCAGAGAAAAAAATTAATGCAAATGCGGTTGAAAAATTTAATGGAAAAATTTTAAATTTTTTTGATTACGAAGGCATGTTTAATTTTGTACATGAATTTGATACGGGTCATATTGGTGGTAACGCGAGTGGTTCTTTAAAGGGAAAATATGAAGATTCCTTTGAATACCCAGATGGTTTTGATCCTTCAACACCAGAATTGGGAAAATCAACTTCGGATCGTCTTGGATTTGGGTTTATAGGGTTTATTAAAATTGATTTGTCATCGACTGCAGAAGTAAAACTTTTGAATGGTGATGTTACGGGTAAAATAAAGGTTAGTACTTCGGGTGAAACTGAAATGACTGTTCGCTGGCCTGCATTGTTTAGTAGCAATAATATTAAACCAATCAAAATGTCATATAGCGGTGACATTGAAGTAACAAAAGTGGGCAATGTGTTGAATGCAAAGGGCACTTTAAAAGTTTCAAGTGATGATGAAACATCAGAAATAGGTTTTGACGTTTCACTAAATGGGGTATAGTTTTAAGTTTTTTGGAGTTTATTATGAAAATGAAGTATTTTTTAATTTGTATTTTTTTTATATTATTATGTTTACGGTTGCACGGTGACAGTAACGTTGAGAAGGTGATGAAAAAGGTGGATAAAAAATCACCTGAGTACGTAGCATTAAGCTTTTTTTTATCGTCGAATGAGGGTGATGAAAAAAAGATTTTGTCCTATGTTCACTCTATTAAGTGGTTTAATATCTATCATATATCAATAAAAAAACATTTATTAGAGAAAAAAGACAAGTATGACTTAGAAAAACAATTTGAATATGAGCTCATGAAAAAAAGTGGTAATAGTCAAAAAGTCCGAATTCAAGTAAGGGAGAAAAAGACAGGGGACCTTGCCAATATTTATTATACTGTTTATAAAATTGAAAAAAAGTGGTGGTTATATGTTCCAAAAAACTTAATAAAAAAGAAATGAAGGTATCATTTATGAGTAAAAAGTTTGTTATCTTTTTAATTTTAGTTATTTTTAATAACACCTTGTTCGCAGACTTTAAATGTGAACTGTATGGTGAATTAAAAGAGAAAAACGTAAAGTTATACTTCCGGTGTTTAGGCTGGGATAAAAACTTTAAAGGCTTTGTCGTTAAAAAGAAGAATATTGATACGGGGAAATGGGATACTTTAACCCCTTTACCATTAAAACCTTCTATAGATTCTGGTAAAAAGTGGGCGCAGTATGGTTATCCCGGTTTTCAGAAAAAATCTAATGAGTTAATAAAGAAATACAAACTGCCTCTACTTTCTAAAGATAAGTACCATGCATTTCTAGTTAAACATGGTGGTTTAAAGTCAGGAGATCGAATCCAGCAGATCAGTAATTTTAATTATACAATTTTAATGGGTTTCGGTTTAATTGTGAACAATGTTTTAGAAGTTAAACCTACATTTCGGTTGTATGCCCAAATTGGTGATCAATTGAAATTCATGAGCGAGAGATCATTTTTATCTGTAGACAAAATTAATTTAAAAAAAGATCTATATGACTTTTCGTTTTTGAATAAATCTGAAGTTTCATTCAAAATGAAAAAAACAGATAAAGATATGGCCGCTCTAAGAGGATTTGATGTTTATGGCATAAAAGATCACAAAATGCAGAAATTAACACAAGATAATCTAGAACAAATCTTTTTTGTTAAAAATAAAATGATGCGATTTGATCGTAAGATTTATTCAGAATTTGAAAAAATTAAACTTGTTCCTATGAATATTTTTGGCAGCCAATTACCCGAAATTGAAATAAAAGCTGGTGAACTTTTAAATAAGGTGCCGGAGCCTAAAAAAATAATACCAGAGGTTCACCTATCCTCAGTAAAGGTGGAAAAAAAATCACATAATAGCTATAAGGTAATTACAAGCTTTACTTCTAGAAATTTTTATCCAAATCGAGTTGGAATGTGTAGACTAAAATTTCACCATCCTAAAACTGACGCAGTCTTGTATAAAATATTTATACCAGGCCTCAAGGGTAATAAAGTTAAGGTTAGTCTTCCTCATAAATTAACATTTAAAGAATTAGATGAATGTGTGATTAAACTGCATTTTAGTATGCTTGGTGATATTAAGTTCATAAGCTCGCCAATCGTACTCAAATTACCGTTTGAAAAAATTATCGTAAGCGAATATATTAAAAATTTAAAAGCAAAGGTTGTCTTTAAAGATAATAAGCGGTCTATATTTGTAGAATGGCAAACTAAAATGAAAAAGTATGATGATAAGAATTATTTTAAAATTAGTGTAAAAGAAGAAGGGGATAAACATTTTTTTTATAGAACGATGGCTTTTTCAAATTCTATTGATTTAAAATTTAAAGATTACGATTATGGAAATATTGGAGTTGGAATTGAAGTAGTTAGAAATGATGAAAGACAAAAAAAAATGATTTCAACTAAGATTTGTTTATGGAAACTAGAATTACCATGGCCATTGATCCGAAAGCCTATTAAGAATGAACATCATATACTTTTAACTTGGGACAATAGGCAGGATAAACATGTTAAAGGCTTCAGAATTAAACGAATTTTAAAAAATAACAAAACCGTAATTGTCTCAGGTGATAAACTTATTCCCTGGAACGTGTCATCGTATAAAGTCACACAATTTTCAAAAATAGTAATGAATAAGTATGTCATTGAAGCCATTAACCATTTTGGTACTGTTGGTCGACAAGCAAATAAAGAAGTTGTGTATACAAAATATGATTTAAAAAAATGGATAAAGAAAATAGGTGATCACCCTATTAATTTTAAAGCTAAAGTTAGAAAAGGCGAAAAAAGAAGTCAGCTCGTTGATTTATCTTGGGATGTAGACCCTAAGTATAAAGGAGTTTACTCGGGGTTTGTTGTTTTTAAAGGTGTGAAAAGTAATTCTGTGTATAGGATTGGTACAAGAGCCCTTCGAGATAATTTCAGAACATACAAAGTGCCAGAAAAACTTGTAGGTAAAAAAATTATCTTTAGAGTTAGAATGGTATACAACAGAACAGAAAAACAAATCAAGTATGATAAAAATTCTAGCCACGGTGAATATGCTGAATTAATGGTAGATTTATCAAAATAAACTCAGCAAGTTTATATCACCCTTTGAATCAAAATATTATGGAAATTTAATAAAAAAATGACTCCAATTTAAAATTAAGAAAGTTGATTATGATTAAATATATTTTGCTCACTACCGTTATCTTTTTATTTTTTGGATGTAGCGGTGAAAAAGAATTTCCTGTTGATAAAAATGGAATAAAACCTGATGTGTTTTTAAAAAATACCTATGCTCTTATACTTGAAAAAAAATATGATGAGGCTAAAAATAATTATGATGAAAAATATATCAATAGCTTTTCGAAAAAAGACGGATCAACTTTTAAAGGCAGCGTTAGAGAAAAAGTCTTTGGATGGGATCCCTCTCCATCTAAATTAAAAGTTACTAGATTAGGGAATGTATATAATGTAAAAACAGGACTATGGTTTTTGTCAATTCATTCGGAAGAAGAATCCGGTAAAAGGAATCGAATAGGTGTTGCCTGTCACGTAAAACTTCTTAATGATGAATGGAAAATTGTTAGCTGGATGGATTACCGATGAATAGGCTTAACCACTTTGTTTATTTTATATTCATATTATTTTCTTTTATCTCTTGTGGAAATAAATCAAATACCTTGAGAGAAAAAAGTCCCTTGATGATAGCCATCTACGAAGATAATTTCAGTAAAGTAAAAAGACTTATTGAAAGTGGAGCCAACAAAGAAGCCACATATGGGGGCACGCCTATGTTTGGATTTGTTCGTTCAGGTAAAATGATCGAACTCTTGGTAGATAATGGCTTTGATAAAGACTTTGTTTGGAAATTTAATGGTACAAACCTTTTAGCAATGGTTGTCAGTCATCGCTTAAATGGAAAAATTAATCCTGCCGAAATATCCGGAATAAAAACTTTCATCAATCATGGCCTCGATGTCGATAATCATGAGACTAATAATGGACAAACAATTGCAATGAGAGTAATGAAAAACTATTCAGATGATGATTGTGTTGAGATTTGCAAATTGCTTAAAAGTTCTGGAGCTAATTTCTTTTTAAAAGATTTTAATGATGATACCGTATTAGAACATGCTTTAAGAAAGCGAAGAGAAAACAAAAAAATTGTCGCTTATTTAAAAAGTATTGGGCTTAAAGAAGTATCCTCTGAAAATGTTAATAATTGAGATTTCCGATGTGTAATGAACAGCCGTAGTGGTAAAAAATTTTCTGCCCTGAAAATGATTGTTTTCTATTCGCATGGCAATAGACTATTAAAGTGCCGAGAGCTTCCAGCTCTTGGAAAATAGATGGGTAATAATTTATTTGATTTGGTAGGGGTGTCCCTGTGTGGGCATCCATTTGAAAGTACAAAAAAAAATCAGAGTTAATAAATGATGTTCGCTTATTTGTTTGTTTTATTATTCAATTTAATGAAACCTTCAGGCTCGTTGATATAAAAGCAATTGGCACCAAGCATCAGCTAAGAAAATATTGCTGTTATTTGTGTTGATTATTAATTGAGGTAAAAATGAAATTCTCTAGTCTTATTATTTTAATGTTATTACATAATATTATTTTATTTGCTGTGCCGAAAGACGGCAATATTAAACTCAGATCAAATACCGTTTTTCTTGGCAGTAAAATTATTGTTAGTTGGAGCCCTGAATGTGATGAGGGCGATTCTGTTTGGGAAGTCAAAAAAGTTGTTATCAATAATAAAAATATTTTGACCTATATTAATGGTAGTGGTTTCGTGATGGCGACCAAAGAAGGGGAGCAAGTAATCAAAGTCAGAATTACATATGAGAATGGAAAGAAGACCGTTGATATTAAAAAAGAATTTTATCTAGATGTCTATAAATCCATCTTGATTGATGGTCCTAAGTTTGTTTTAAAAAATGAAGAGGTTACCTTTAATGTTAAATCAAATTCTGGTCTAGAAATTGATGAAAATAAAATAGAGTGGTTTTATCTAACGGGTGCAAGTACGCAAAAGCTAAAGGGCTCGAAAGTGTTAAAGACTCAATTCAATTTGGCCTCTACCAATATGGGTGATAAATATGTAAAAATTATTTATGGAGATGTTACAGCCATAAAAAAAATAACAGTGGTTGATGTTGACTTTGGTGGTCTTAATAAAAAGTTACAGGTGGGTAAAAAACTTTTGTTGGTCTCAAATATATCTCCTAAAAATGGTGGCTCTATTTTCTGGTCATGGGAATCAGAAAAAAGTACGCATAGCAAAATTTTGCTTCGCAATTCACGACAGCCTAATGTTACAATCAAAGGTGTTAAAAAAGGCCCTCTCACTATAAAATTAATCTATTATGTTAATGGTAAGTCTTTTGTGCGTGAAAAGGATTTGCTGATTTTTGGTATGCCTAAAATTGAATTTGCTAGTACAACGGTATCACTTGTTGAAAAGATTTCACAGAAGAAAATTGTAAAAGGGGCCGATATTATTGCAAATGCTTTAATGTGCGAGCCGTATGGTGATAAAGATCTTTTAAAATTAATTATGATTCATTTAAAAGAAATCCCTGAAAAAAGCTTACCAGCTGGATTTAATCATTCTGAATCTGCTCAAAAATTATTTAAGGATGTCAAAAAGAAAAATAAAATATCTGTCACTCGTTTTAATAAACTTTTATTAGATTCATCCAGCGCAATTGCAAAAAAATTAAAATCTGGGTTTGATAAATCAAAAGTCACCATAAAAATGAAAGGGGAGTATCATTTTATAGAAGGCGATAGAGAATTTCCCAAAATAGGTTGGAGAGCAAAAGGTGCTGTAGTGGGTAATACTAAAGAGTTGGTATATAAAATAGAAGAAAAGTTTTCTGATAGCATTTCGCTAGATTTGAAATCTATTGATGTGAAAGGTAAATATTCAATTGAGTTAAGCGCGAACATATTATTTAACATCACATTAAAATTAAAAGCTGATTCTGTCAACATATCTCCCATTAAGGGTTCTGAATCTATCGCAGAGACATTCCCTTCTTATACGATAGATTATTCTTTGACGATTAAAAATGAGAAAAACTTAAGTATTAACATTTCTAGTATGTCTATAACCTCTAAGTTTAACTTAAAAAAAGTATCAAATAAAATCACGGCAGGTGTTGAGAAGTAATTTTAAAGCATGGAGGATGTGAGCGTGTTGACGGACTTGTATGGTAGGCGCAACATCTAGGATCTATTTCCCCCTGAAATTATTTTTAATTATTCGCATGGAATTTGATTATAAAAGTAGCTAGAGCTTTTGATTTAAATTTTATTTATTTTCCCAAACCAAATATTTTGTTGATTAGTTGTTGAACTTTCCAATTGGGGCCCAGCTTTTACATTTCCAATGTTTTTTCGGGAGGCTTGTGATAGGTTACTTGCCGCACTGGTAGACATTGCAATATGATAGATTTTTTCGGGATAATCAATTACAACGCATGGATAAAAAATTGCGAGCATTAGATATTTCTATATGCTCGCTAAAGCTTATTTTGAAAGGGGTATACTCCCTTTTCCTTTTCTTAAAATAGCCAGAAATTTCCAGATCAGCTGATGAACATCTGCCGATTGTGTAACTAACAATTGACCACTACTTTCAACTATGCTTGTTCCGCGTGCGTCATCCCAAGAATGACTATCAAGTTTGCTTAAAATTAAGTTTTTAACGTTATCGATCGTTATTCCATTACCTTCTTTTGTTTTTTGGTAAACACAAATGTCCCTTACATCGTAACGCTCCAAAGTCAATTGGTGTTTGTTACTGATAAAGATTGCGCCATCTGTAATTGCGAAGGATAATCCAAACTGGCTCAAAGTTAAATTCAAGGTGTATTTTAGCGGTAGGTCGGTAACAACTAAGTCAACAAGACGCGTTAGGTCTACATATCTAGCATTTTGATCAACGATAAAATTTAGGCTTTGACTTGAAGTTTGAATTTCCGATAAAACATCTATTAACTTTTTGTTTTTCCAACTGAATGATTTCTTTATATTTAATTCAGCTCTTAACTTCAACTCTTCTGCAGAAATTACAATAGGTTTTTTCTTTTGAATATTTGGTTTATGATGAAATGATTCTTTAGCGGCCTTTAAGCAGGCATCGAGAAATAAATTAATTTCATTGTGAACTTCTGCATTGTGAATTACAATCATTTTGTTATCAAAGACTTCAACAGATGTCCCCTTTGCATCGTCCCAGGACTCTCTGGCAATTTTTTCTTGTATAAGCTCTTTCATATTATCTGAGGTAAGGCTATCTTTGCTGGCACCTTTACTCCACTCCAACAGGTTTTTTCTTGAAAGCTTAAGTAGCTCCTCTAGAGGATACAAGGTTAAAATATAATTCTTGTCTGAATATTTTGTTGCCAGAAAAATCGCATTATTTTTAATTATGATATCTTTACCAGAGTCTCTTGTTAACCATCTTAAGGCATATTTTAATTTAATTTTTTTAAGGTTTAATTTTTTCGCGTTTAAAATTATTTGTTTGTTTTCAACAAAGTTCTGATCCAAAACAATAGAGACTCCAGCCTGCTTTGAAAAACTTGATACACCGTCTTTGATAGATCCTTTTGTGAAATCAAAAGAAACCGTTTTATTCAAATTATTTTTAATAACTATTGAATTAGTCTTTTTACTCTTGTCTTTTGAAACACCTTTACTATCGGCATGCAATAACTGCATTTGACTGGTAGAGAAAAGTAAAGTGACTGTTAATAAAATAATTAACCCGAAGTCTATTCTTTTTCTTAATAGATTAACTGGTTTAGCAGGATTCAAAATTTGCTGAATTCTACCTTTTAAATTTTTACCTGACTCTGTCATAGCATATGCTCCCATTAATATTTGTTTTGATGTGATTCTGTCGGCTATTTCTAATAGCGTTCTTGCATAATCAGTTGCGTTAACATTTTGAATAACATATTGATCGCAAATTTCTTCCCTTACACGATTTAATTCTTTGTTGTAAAAATAAAATAGAGGATGAGGCCRAAGAGCTATTTTTAGAATCAGTTGTAAGAAACCTGAGATGGAATCCTTGCGAAGGATATGTGCCAGTTCGTGTGTGATGATTCCTGACAACTCTTTTTGAGAAAAAGTATTAATAATATGTTCTGGTAAAATTATTTTTGGTTTTAAAAACCCTGTGGCAATGGGTGAGTTAAGCATTGAAGAACTGTAAATGCTTGGCGCTTTCTTTAACTTTAGTTTCCGGGTAATTTGATTTACAAGTACATTGATGTCTTTGTTCTCTATTAGATTGGCATTTCCAATAATCTTATTTAATAACCTAAACCCCTTAATCGTTTTAATCACTACAAGAAGTGTGCCAATCAGCCAAATAGACAATAAAAGAAAATAACTCAAATTTAGGAACTTTGAAATAGGCCACGACTGTTTCTTGTCCAATTCGACAGTAGGCTTTTCAATTAACGATGTTGCTTTATTCAGTTGATTCTTAGCAATTCCTTCTTGATGAGACTTCATTGCTGTAGGATTCAYAGCAATGGAAATAGATTTACTTGATTCTGAGGTGATTATATTGGAAACAATATTCTTTGTCTCGGGTGCAGGTATAGTGGTATGAATCTCAGCAATAATCTGCTTGTCTAATAGATTATTAAATCTTGAAAAAAGGGGGCAAACAATCATTAATATTAGA